>NZ_JAKKSE010000001.1:0-651275 GCF_025653595.1 Shewanella sp. SM95 | reverse complement strand
CCTAGGTTCATCCAATCGCGGAAGGCCCGAAGGTCCCCTCCTTTCCCCCGTAGGGCGTATGCGGTATTAGCAGTCGTTTCCAACTGTTATCCCCCTCGACTGGGCAGATCCCTAGGCATTACTCACCCGTCCGCCGCTCGCCACCTCAGAAGTAAACTCCCTTGTGCTGCCGCTCGACTTGCATGTGTTAGGCCTGCCGCCAGCGTTCAATCTGAGCCATGATCAAACTCTTCAATTAAAGTTTTGTTGTTTGACTTTCGTCAAACGGCTCAATGAATTCTACTGTTTTGATTCGCTTTGCTCACTAAGAAGCATCGCGTTTCAATTCATACATTACTGTATGTACATATTACTATGAACACTCAATCACCCTTCCCGTAAGGAGAATGACTTGAAAACATTGATTTAAATTTTTGACTGCCAACCCGAAGGTTAAGCAGTTTCGATTAACTCAACACCTGTGAGTGTCCACACAGATTTGCTTGATAAATTGTTAAAGAGCATGGTTAGCGGCTTATTCAGCGTTTAATCCTTGACCCCGCTGGGTCAGTGGATGCGCATTATAGGGATGTCAGATTTTACCGCAACCCCTTTGGCGCGAATAATTACGAAAAACGATTCAAGCGCACACTTTTTAAACTAAAAGTGTGTTTTAACGCCAATGTTATCGAATTTGTGCTGGATTAAAGCAAAAGATGAGGGTTAACCCAGCGCTAGAAATGACAAGAGCCAACCTATTGGTTAGCTCTTTATCTCATGCGAGATAGCTTTACTTCTGATTTCTATCCAACAAGAGCAACAACTGGCACCGCTTATATCGCATCGCAACCTTGGTTGACGAATCAGCTCATGATGAACTGATTATAAGTAGTAGAACTCCAACTAACCCACGCTTTTTAAGTAAGCTGGCACATCGGCAATACTGTCGAGTACCACAGTGGCATCACTGTCATCAGCAATAACCTTACCGCTGCGCACTAATATACGAGTAGTCACGCCCGCCGCTTTCGCTGCCTGCATATCTTCGGCTTTGTCGCCAACCATGACTGAGTGCGCTAAATCGATTTTTAAGAATTGCGCCGCATCATTAAGCATACCCGGCTTAGGTTTGCGGCAATCACAATCGACCTTATATTCCCCTATGCCTTTCTCGGCATGGTGCGGGCAATAGTAAATACCATCGAGCTCGACCCCTTTGTCGGCAAAGTTCCAATCCATCCACTCCGTTAAGCTGTGGAATTGATCTTCTGTATACATGCCACGGGCAATACCGGATTGATTCGTGACGACAACTAACTTGTAGCCCATTTCTTTTAAAGAGAGGCAAGATTCAAACACACCGTCAATATATTCGAAGTCATCCACTAGGTGGACATAACCATGATCTTTGTTAATCACGCCATCACGGTCTAAAAATACTGCTCGACTCACTGTAATACTCCCAAATCGCCTAAGGCGTTATCGCGCTATTATTCCATTCATTATCAGAAATTGCACCGCGAAGTTATGCTTTTAGCGCTAAATTGCGCATTAGTGATATTTCGTGGCTGTACAGGCAAATCTCTATGCACAGCTTGTGTCTATGCGAGATAGCAATTGTCCCACCAAATTAGAGTCCAAAAAAATCCAGCAGTGAAATGTGTAATTACACTGTTTTAATCAAAATACTCAATCGAAGAAGCTGAACAGCATTTTTACAAATATTTGCCACCGTTGCCATCGAAGCCGCTCGCAAGGAATGCGCTTCAAATCGTAAGAGAAAACCACAAAAAACCCCGTCTTTTGGGCATTGTTAGTCTCTGAGATGCTGCACTCAATCAAGCATTTCCCTTTATTTGTGGTGTTTTTAACGGTAATCTTGGGCAAATAACGAGAAAATACCCGAAATAGACGGAAATAATGAGTCGAACTACGCCTATCGTCCACAAAACCCGCACCCAGTTAGTTGTGGAAGTGCTCAGAGAGAGAATTCTTTCAGGTGACATAGCCGCAGGAGAACCCCTCAGACAAAGTGCCTTGGCTGAAGCGTTAAATGTCAGCCGTATTCCGGTGAGAGAAGCATTATTGCAACTCGAAGCCGAAGGACTCGTTAAGTTTGAGCCCCATAAAGGTGCGACCGCGACCGTGTTATCCGTCGAACAAGTCACCGAACTTTTTGAATTACGTGCAATGATCGAAACCGATCTGCTTGCGAAAGCGATCCCACGACTTCAAGAGGCTGATTTAGAAAAAGCAGAACGTGTACTCGAGCAATTGGAGTCGGCCTTCAAACATGAAGATGCCGTCGCCAGTTGGAGCGAGTTGAATACGCAATTTCACACTTGCTTATATCAGGCGGCTAATCGCCCACACACCCTTGAGGTTGTTCACGGCCTCAATACTAATTGTGATAGATACATTCGTTTGCAGTTATTGCTCGCGGGGGGAATTCCTGCCGCAGAGCATGAGCACAGGGCTTTGCTCAACCACTGCAAACTGAGAGAAACAGAAAAAGCGACGGCGCTACTGCGTCATCATATTCTGCATGCCGCAATGACAATTCGAGATCTCGTCGCCAAACAGGTGGTCTAGATCACGGACGGCCATTAGAGTTGCCGATAAGCTTTGTTGTCGATTCAAGGCAGCGCTCAGGTTCTGCCTTTTTTATTTGAGAGAAACCACCATGCAGTACGCCACTATCACAGGTTGGGGCAAATGTGTTCCACCAGCCACGCTGACCAACGATGATCTTGCGACCTTTATCGAGACATCAGACGAATGGATTAAATCTCGCACAGGGATCAGCCAGCGCCATATCAGTCATGTAAATACCTCTGAACTTGCTTCAGTTGCAGCACAACGTGCGCTCGCAGCTGCAGGTATTGATGGCAGTGAAATCGACATGATCATTCTGGCCAGTGCCAGCCCAGACACTTTGATCCCAAATATTGCATCCACTGTACAAGCTAATATTGGCGCCAGTTGTGCAGCATTCGATATCAATGCTGCCTGCAGTGGCTTCTTATATGGATTAGGTTTAGCCAGCTCACAAATCAAGAGTGGCCAGAGCAAGAAAGTATTAGTCATTGGTGCTGAACGTTTATCTTTCTATTTAGATTGGTCACGCCGCGAAACCGCAGTGCTATTTGGTGATGGTGCGGGTGCAGTTGTGGTTGAAGCGACAGATGTTGCCGGTGGCGTGCTCGGTTATGAGCTGAATAACGATCCTGAAGGTCGTGATATTCTGAAAGCGGGCTTTGGCACGGCGATGGACAGATTCTCAGCCGACTCATTGGACTTTTTCATTGAATTCGATGGCCAAGAAATCTTCAAGCGTGCGATTAACGGAATGAATAAATTGAGCACTAAAGTGCTTGAAAAATGTGGTGTTGATAAGGATGAAGTGGATCTCGTGATCCCGCATCAAGCCAACGAACGTATTATTGATACCTTAGTTAGCCGAATGAAAATCCCGAAAGAAAAAGCCTTCGTGAACATCGCTAATTATGGCAATACCTCGGCGGCGACGATTCCAATTGCCATTTGTGATGCGTTAGAACAAGGCATTATCAAGCCGAATCAAACCATACTCTCTTGTGCCTTTGGCGCAGGCTTAACCTCTGCCGCACTCTTGCTGCAATGGGGAAATCGCGTCACACCTATCAATATCAGTGATGCCGAGTTACCGCCTTGCGATAAAACAGGCATAGAGTTAGTCAAACGCGCTGTAGATTATTTTTGTAAGCCGTAAACGGTTTCTGCAAAACGATTACATAGTGTTTCACTAAAACATAAAAGCCATCTTAATCGATGGCTTTTTTAGTATATGACTACAGAGCTTATTCATTCAGCTTGCTAATGATCATCTCATCCCAATAGATAGCTTGATTAAAATGTTCGGCGAGTTTTTGATTTAACTCGTTAAAGCCTTTAATCACGCCTTCGCTGCCACTAATACAAGACCAGACAAATCGATGGCAATTATTGTCGAATAAATCATATTCCCGATACTGATAAATCGCCTGTTCAGCACGGGGCAACACAGACTCGGCAATAAGAGGCTGATGTTGGTGATTACAGGCAAGATAGATTTGGCTACCGGTCCGTCCCGCTAAAAAACGCTTTACCGATACAGCCCGCACCAACCCTGAGCCATGTAACTCTACGAGGCAATTATCACCAAGCCAAATGCCAGTATGCTCAATCACACCAAAAACATAACAACAGACGATACTCCCAGGAATTGGCGATACTTGTTTTAATCCCTTTTGCCATTGACTCGGCGGTGCCACCATAGCGCGATTGGCAACGGGGGACTTAGGAGCCTTACCGAGTAATCTGTCACGCTCAAGCTGTTGACGCTGCTCGCGCTCATCGGCCAGCAAAACCGCGCCGATTACGGCACCACCCACCCAAAGTAAAGGTAACGGCATCATATTCTCCTACACACTCAACTTAGTAGAGTGAAGTACAAGTTGGTTGGATTGCCAAGTTAACGGCAGGTTGAATTCGAACAGAGGATTAAATGTAAACTGAGTTTAGCTTGTCAGTGATTAACCTAAGATGAAATCCAGATGAAACCAATCCATCTCAAATGAATTCACTCACCACAAATAGTGATTTCTGTTAGCACTGACTAAGTCGATTTTTGCAGTAAATCAGCCACAGTAAGCTTTGCCGCACCGCCCATAGCAGCCATTTGCGCAAGTAATAATTCCCCACAAGCTAAGGCATCGGTCAGCGCGCTATGGGCCGTATAAATGGGTAAACCGTAACGCTCGCGACAAGCGCCAAGGCGCAAACTCCCCTCTTTAATCACTGAATGTTCCCGTAGTAAACGGTGTTTTTCAATCATTAAAGTATCGATTGCAGGTAAAACAAGGGCTTGATGATAAATCGTCAATAAATCCTGCTGTAAAAAACGACAATCTAAAGGGGCATGATGTGCCACCAGCACGCGGCCATAGGTTTGATTGATAAACCAGCCCATGGCTTCCTCAATGGTGACGGCTTGTACCAAATGATTATCAAGAATGCCGTGGATCGTCGCACTTTGGCCTACACTACCGCGAATTTGCACTAACTTTTGCTCGGCGCGTGCCAACGGGATCTCACCGCGCTCAATCGGCACCAATCCAATACTGAGAATTTGATCTTGCTGTGGATTGAGCCCTGTCATCTCCAAATCCATCGCCATTAACGGCGCTTCGGATAACGGCATTGCCAGCAGAGGCAACAGCGACTGATAATAGCCTTTAAATAAATGATGTTGGCAACGCAGCGCCCGCCAATTGAGCTGAGTTTTCAGCAACAATGTATTCATATCAAAAACTTCGCATAAATTTCATCTTCATCCCCGCCTGCGCCTCATGTACTACTTTAAAAGCGTCACGTAACTGATGACGAACCAGCGAAGATAAATGCCCAGGCAGCAAATAATTACTCACCTCTACCCCTTGATTATGTTGATAACCTTGGTTCGATAACCGCATATGAGCGATAAACTCGTGGGCATCAGCAAGATTAAGCGCATCTTGTCGATTGAGGATATTCGCATCCATCAAGGCACGAATACGTTTTGCAGTATTCACTTCTTTAATGCCCGCAGACAAGGCATAAACACGGGCAATATCGTTAATCAAAGCATTACCTTTATGCTTCAAATCTATGCCTTTAACTTCGCTACCATCCCGTTCGAGTACAAATTTGCGGAAAAATCCTAACGGCGGCGACTCCACCAGCGAATTGCCTGTCATACCCGCGAGGAAAATATCGTTATCGCGGGTTTGAGCTAAGACTTTATCCAGTAAGGCATCAAACAAGGTTTGTGGACCGTAAACCGATCGCATATCGAAGAAGATGCTGGCGTGCATTAACGCCTTAGGCTCAGGCGTTATGACCCATTTTTCAAATACCTGTTGCCACTGTTTGAGTGACATCCGCCATTGGGGATTTTGCGCCATAATATTGCCGGGACAAAATTCATAACCGCATTGGTCAAGCCCTGCGCACACGGCATGGGTTAAGGCATCAAAATAACCTTTAGCAAAATCATCCATCTCTTCTGCGACTAACAAGCCATTATCTTGATCTGAACACGCAGCCTGATCTTGTCGTCCCTGCGAGCCAAATGCCAACCAGCAAAAGGCCATCGGCGGTTCACCGAGTAATTGCTGATTGAGCACAATTAATCGCCGCGTCAGCGCATCGGTGACAGAGGTTAACACTCGGCCAATTTCTTCAGCTCTGGCATCGGCACTAATAAGATTTTGCAGCAATAGGGGAATTTGCTTACTGACGCCAATTAAACTGGCAAGATCCTGCTGCCGTTCAATCTCACCAATCAACAGTAGCGGTTGTGAGCCCTGCCCGCGCAAGATGTCGGTACTGGTCACCATACCGATAGCTTTATCTTGATCGATAATAGGTAAGTGATGAATGTTATGCTCACTCATCAGCAGCATGGCTTCAAAAATCAATGCATTGGAGGAAATAGAGATAGGTGAAACCGTCATGGCTTGATGCACAGCAACGCTGCCATCAAGCCCTGCAGCTAACACGCGATTACGCAAATCCTTATCGGTTAAGATGCCAACCAATTTATGATTATCCGTCACCAATAAGGACGATACTCGGCGATTTCGCATCAAGAGTGCCGCCTGAGTCACACTAGCTTGGGCATCAATAACGATAGGAGTGGAAGACATCAAGGTACTTATCCGACTTGTGGTCGTCAGATCCTTTGCCTTAAAGCGGGCCTCATGGCGTAAACGCTTTGCGAAGGCGCGGGTAAAAAACTTATCGAAGTGACGACTCTCACTCCTAAGGCTATCAAACAAGGCTTGGGGCAGATGATAAACTAGACCGTCTTCAAGAATAGCGACTTTATTAACGACTTTTTCCCCTGATAACAAAGTAGAAAAGCCAAAAAACTCACCCTCGCCCACTCTATCCACCAACACGCCGTCAGGATCGCGCACCTCAAAGGCGCCGCTACGCACTATATACAACTTAGGCGAATTCGCGTCGAAATTAACATAACCAGAGGCTTTGCTGTAATACCCAACAGTAACAGCCTTAGCGCAGCGCACGACTACATCCTCAGGCAGAGCATCAAAGGGCACAAGTCCCTGTAGAAATTGCACTACGGGTTGTAACTCACTGGCATTCATAGGCAACACCTTCTTTAGGCGAATTTTTACTGAGATGTCATCACTATAGCCTGCATTGTCGCTACGCTACATTCGACTAAAGTCAGCCGCAAGCATAATAAAGTGACTCCCCACAGAATCATAAAAGCTGGCCAAAAGAGGCAATAAAAAAAGAGCGCCGAAGCGCTCTCTTGTGTTGGTACTCACCATTACGCAGTAAGGTTAGTGGCCGCTTGCTTCACCCGAACCTTTAGGGAAACGAATCGATTCAACCATCTCCTGAACATGCAGTGGTGTTGCCGCAGTGACTCGACTCACTATCGCTGCCACACCGAAGTTCACTAACATGCCTACCATACCAATACCTTCTGGTGAAATACCGAGGAACCAGTTAGCAGCTACGTTAGCCGTTGGATCAACAAACTTGAAGTAGATGATATAACCAGCAGTAAACAGTAGACCCGTTAACATACCGGCAATCGCACCTTCTTTATTCATTGTCTTAGAGAAAATACCCATAACAATGGCAGGGAACAGTGAGGAAGCCGCTAATCCGAAGGCGAATGCCACCACTGCCGCCACGAAACCAGGAGGGTTCACCCCAAAGTAACCCGCAATCACAATGCCGATACCTGCCGCCAAGCGAGCGTATAGCAGCTCTTTTTTATCGGAAAGGTTAGGCATTAAATTCTTTTTCAATAGGTCGTGTGAAACCGACGTTGAAATCACCAATAGCAAGCCTGCAGATGTTGATAACGCAGCTGCTAAACCACCCGCCGCCACGAGGGCGATAACCCAAGCTGGTAAATTAGCGATTTCTGGCGTAGCAAGTACGATAATATCGTTATCAATCTTCATTTCATTTTTGCTAGCGGGATCTTCAATCTTACCTGACGAATAGTAAATTTTACCGTCGCCATTTTTGTCATCCCACTTAATCAAACCGGTTTTTTCCCAGTTCTTAATCCAATCTGGTGCAGACTCATAAGCCACACCTTTAGAATCGGGACCGTTAATAGTTTCAATCATGTTCACGCGGGAGAACGCTGCTAACGCAGGCACTGTGGTGTACATAATCGCAATAAAAACAAGCGACCATCCGGCAGTGATACGTGCATCTTTCACCTTAGGTACAGTGAAGAAACGCACGATAACATGGGGTAAACCCGCAGTACCCACCATCAAAGCACCCGTAATACAGAACACATCTATCATGCTCTTAGAACCATCAGTGTAAGGTGCAAAGCCAAGCTCAACCGAAACGTTATTGAGTTTTTCTAACAAATACACACCGCTATTATTGCCAGCGGCATCCAGTAACTCAGCACCAAAACCAATTTGCGGTACTAAGTGGCCCGTCATCATCACTGAAAGGAAAATAGCCGGAACCATAAAAGCGAAAATCAGTACGCAGTATTGGGCAACCTGAGTGTAGGTAATCCCTTTCATACCGCCCAGTACCGCGTAGAAGAACACGACCGCCATACCGATATATACGCCAGTATCCACATCCACTTCAAGGAAACGCGAGAACACAACACCTACGCCACGCATTTGCCCTGCAATATACGTAAAGCAAATAAAGATAGCGCAGATAACCGCGACTGTACGTGCCGCCTGTGAGTAATAACGCTCACCGACGAAATCTGGCACAGTAAACTTACCAAATTTACGTAAATACGGTGCCATACAAAGGGCAAGCAATACGTAGCCGCCAGTCCAGCCCATCAAGTACACGCTACCATCGTAACCGACGAAAGACACAATACCCGCTAACGAAATAAATGACGCCGCTGACATCCAATCTGCCGCCGTTGCCATACCGTTCACCACAGGGTGAACACCGCCGCCAGCAACATAGAACTCTTTGGTTGAACCCGCACGGGTCCAGATTGCAATCCCAATGTAGAGCGCAAATGAGAGCCCTACGATAATATATGTGAGTGTTTGAACATCCATCTCAAAGCTCCTTAGTCTTCTTGTACGTTATATTTTTTATCTAAGGCGTTGGCTTTTGCCGCGTAGACAAAGATAAGCGCAACGAATACATACATAGATCCCTGTTGTGCAAACCAGAAACCTAATTTGAATCCCATGAAATGGACTTCATTGAGTACATCAACCAATAAAATGCCGCATCCAAAAGAAACTGCCGCCCAAATGGCTAATAAGCTCAGTACGAGACGAATATTCTCGCGCCAATAACCCTTTGCCTTGTCGTTGTTTTCAAAACCCATAGTGACTCCCCTGTGCTGTTTTAATTTTAAGTCATGTTTAATCTAGCAACAGCTGGTGTGAGCACAATCACGACTTTCGTCTAACCCGTGATTCAAAACACTGTCTGCAAATAGCGAATAGAAACAAATTCAAAGAGTTAACAATGACATTACATTTTGATACGGTTTTAACTTTTTTAACAGGTTAGACCAATGTCGAACATGAATGAGTGGGATGTGAATGGAGAAAGAGGATTTTCATCCAATAAATAGAAATAACTTATTGTCTGAACTAGGTAAATTAGAAATTTAAATGACCTTTAATACGGCTCTAGACTGGCTTAAAATCAGATGATTTAAGATTTTTAGCCTAGATTATTGAGGATTTTAATTATGAGTTTCTCAATCAATTAGAGACGTTACATCTCTCATCAAACCTAGGTCAGGCCAATTGCTTACCGTTTTATTTCATCATGTTATTTCGTCAAAATGTTAGGGTTTGACTCACAGTCACCTTGCAGGTTTACAACAAAAAATAACCCAGCCTATGCTGGGTTACTCAATCTACTTTGAGGAAACGTGACTAAACATTACTCACAAAAAGCGGCTTTCATCGCATGATACATCGCGTGCCGTCCGTCTATAAAATGCCGTTACTTCGCAGCTAAAAACTTCACTAACGCCGCCAATTCTTCTGCGGTATGCGCGGTTGAGGTCAGCATATAACGGCCATTAACCAGTAATGACGGTACCCCCTTGATCCCAGCAAGCTCAGCTTGAGAGTCATAATTCATTAGGGTGAATTTAGCATCGACGGAATTCATCGCGGCATCGACATCATCCGCCTTAGCGCCTTGGGCAAGGAAAAAGGCTTTTACTTGCTCAAGGGTGGTAAATTGCTCACCTTTCTCATGAATTTGCTTAAAAATGGCACCATGGGTTTGCTTAGTCATCTTTAATTTTTGCGCCATATAATAGGCAAACTGGCTCAACTCCCAAGCAGGACGACCTGCACCAACGGGGGTACGCTCAAAGGCCACATCTTTACCAAGCAGCTTTACTGTCGACTCGATGAGCGGTTCTTGCTTATAACAATGTGTGCAGTTATAAGAAAAAAACTCCCGCAGCACTGGCTTTTGCGTTTCGGTAATGCCCGCCACAGTGACGTAATCCTTGCCTTCTTCGAAACTTGCAGCCTGCAGGGCAAAGCTGGCACTCAGCATTAATCCGCACGCAAATACTGCTATAGGTCGAACTCGATTAAACACGCTCATTATATTGTCTCTTTTTATTCGTCATTTGCTTAAATAAGGATTACACATTTGCTCAAGCAAATTTGGAACCCAAAGATAACCTAAAAGTTCGACTTTTACCTTTTACAGTAATGAACCTTTCTCAACATGCCGCTAGCATATCCAGCGGCGAAACATACTGATATCGAAAGCCTAAATCCGTGACAATCGCGTCAGCTTGGATGACTTTACTCGGCATAGATTGTTGATTAAATTCTGGCGCGACTAAACCTAGAGATTCGGCAGCAGCTTGATAAAACTCAGCTTTAGTCGGATGTGAAGGTGCGCAAAGATTATAAATCGGCGCCACTGATAATCCAGAATGAGTTGCCGCGAGAATGGCGCTAACGGCGTGCACACAGTCACTAAGATGGACTAAATTTACCGCGACATTCGCCCCACTCACATCGGTTTTTCCAGCAAGAAAACGCCCAGGATGACGTTTAGGACCGACGAGTCCAGCAAAACGAACGATACAGGCATGGGGCAATACTTGAAATAAAGCTTCAGCATCTAACAGCACTTGGCTATCGCTTGATTCTGCCATCGCATCGGCTTCTGTCATCAATTTATCTTGCGTCGGATATACGCCCGTAGTGCTGATAAACACAATCCGCTGATATTGCCAGCCTTGAGTTAATGCGATGAGTTGTTGTAATTCTTCAAGATAAGCTGCATTACCACGCTTTAATCGGGGAGGAATATTGACCACCAGATAATCAGTCTGAAATAAACCGCTCAACGCCTGAGCATCGGGGGCAGATGATGCTTCGTGGCCCAATTGCAGCGGATAGGCTTCAATCCCGACTTCAGTTAATACCGATAATTCTTCGGCACTGCGCTTACAGCCAGTGACTCGATAGCCTTCATGGACAAGTTGCTTTGCCAAAGCAAAACCAAACCAACCACAACCGACCAAAGCAACACTGGATTTTACTGCGCTGTTTTCTGCTTTTACATTCGCCATATTAGCCCTAAGGGAATCACATCAGCGGATAGAATACGGAACTTAGCGCATAAGATTCAAGCTTGTAGCGAACTAAAATAAAAACTAATCCCTTTATCGACTTGTAAGGTACGAATAGCACCCTCGGACAACTCTTCCGCCTTGATGGCTTTTTGTACTGTCACGCCTTCATTACTTAAAAAACGCAGCGATGGCTCACTACCATCCTCTTTGCAGGCCCACACTTGGGGTTGACTCACATCTTTAGTCGTCATCATGACTTTTGCGATACAGCCATCGGAGAGTTTCACTATGGTTCCTGGTGGATAAATACCGAGAATTTTAACCAAAATAGCGATTAAAGATTCAGCATGTTTAGTGGCCCGATTCTTAAACAAATAACCTAAAGCGACTTGAGGGGAAGATATTTGTTGACCACTGAGCTGTTGATCGTAGTCATTTGCCAAACTCACGATCTGCGTAATGATAGGGATTTTATGACCCGTCAATCCGTCAGGAAATCCTGAACCATCAACAAACTCATGGTGGTGTAAAATGACATTCAACACCTCTTTAGGGAATAATCCCGACCGATTCAACATGTCAAAACCAAAATTAGGATGCATTTGCAAATAGCTGGCTTCGTGTGTCGTCAGCGCACCACGCTTTCGGCGAATAACATCAGGTACCTTAAGTTTACCAATGTCATGTAACAAACTACCAAGAGCAATATCACGCAGCTCTCTTGGGGTTAAATCCAGCGCATGACCTATCATCATTGCCAGCACAGCGACAGAGATGCCATGTTGGGTCACACTCACATCTTTCTCATCCATCCCAACCAAGGTAAGGAACGGTGTTTCAACTTCCTGTAGATGGCTGAGTAAGTCTTCAACCAGTACCGCTGATAAACGATAGGCGCCTTCAGGATCGCTGACTATTTTACCAAACACACTACGGCAGTTATTCACATTCATTAAAAAACGCTTCTGACTCAAACGCATCGCCTTACGGGTATCGGCCTTAAGATCACGCTCGGGTTCAACTGCTATCTCATCTTCAATGTCATCTTCTTCAACAATATCCAGTTCGGCATTCAATTCAGATAACAAAAAAACATAGGGAACGCCTAAGCCACGGATCATTTCGATTTGAGCGGCACTGCTAATATCAACACGGTTAAATAAAAAAGGGTGGTTCGTCCATGACAAAGGCAACTTGACTCTCATGCCAAGTTGAATTTCTGACAGTAACAACTTTTTTTGAGGTACTTTTGCCACGCAATATGACTCCTTTCAAATGTAATGTGGATATAAACAGATGGCCTCATCTGCGTATCCAACAGGGCACATTTAAGCTAAGTACATATAACTATAGATGATTCAAAGCATTCAATGGAGAAATAAGGTAAAAATCCTTATCAAACTGAGGGATAGAACACATCGTCATGTGCCCCACCGCTCAGTTCTAAATAAAGTTATTATATAACAATACGATAAAAACTAAGGCTGAAGTTCTTGAGCATCTTCTTTTGGCCAATCACGGAGGTAATAACTGAGTCGCTTCGATTTAATAAGATAAATGCTCGACCAAAACAACATTAAAGCATCTAAAGCAAGACTCCAATGAAACAGAAATTGGCTATGAATCAACCGCTGACCCAACAAAACGCCATCAATAATCAACAGCAACCACAACCCCCATTTTAAATGCACAAAAATCGGTCTTAACCATTGAGGCGAACGTCGACGTTCAGCAATCACCACAAGATAAATCAAAACCGCGCCAAGTCCCGCCCCGAGTGCTAGCAAAAAATCTGACTTTTCAGGGTAAAAAATCCGCACTAACTCAGAACGATCACCCATCTGAGTCAGCGAGGCGATAAAAATACACCAACCACGCGCGAGATAAGCCAAAAGCGCATATAAAAAGATGGGCGGTTTAATGTGGCCTTTATCATCGAGCCAAGTGATGTGACTAAAATTCAAATAGGTTTCCAATCAGCAAAATCTAAAACAGCATATCAAGGAGATGGTGCCAATCGCAGTTAATTCAATAGCCAAAGCAGATAATCTTTCCGCACCTTGATTATTTTCAGACAAAAAAATAGCGCCTTGGGCCAGGCACTATTTAATATCGGCTATTCTGCGGTATTCACCCCTCGATACAAGGCTGCAGCCGCTACAGCCAGCATTGAATCAACATCAAGCCAACGCTCTCTCAACTGACGCCAATCAAGCGTTCGCGGCGAGAAGGGCTAACAGCTCGTCTTCATCCATCACTTTAACACCAAGCTCCTGCGCTTTAGCCAGTTTTGAACCTGCCGCCTCTCCTGCCACTAAACAATCGGTATTTTTGGAGACACTGCCTGCCACTTTCGCCCCCAACGCCTGCAACTGCGCTTTAGCATCATTGCGATTGAGCTGATTTAAGGTGCCAGTCAATACCCAAGTTTGGCCTTTAAGCGGCTGTGCATCTGCACTAGGTGCTTGAATGGCGGGCCAATGCACACCTGCAGCAACTAAAGCATCAATAACTTCAAGGTTATGGGGCTGGGCAAAAAAATGGGCCACATGCTGTGCAACAACAGCACCAACATCTTCCACTTCAGTTAACTGCTCCACAGTTGCCACCCGCAGCGCATCTAGACTGGCAAAGTGTGCCGCCAGGTTTGCTGCCGTCGCCTCGCCCACTTCGCGAATACCTAAGCCATATAAGAAACGCGCAAGAGTGGTCGTTTTGGCCGCTTCAATCGCGGCAGCTAAATTAGTTGCCGACTTCATCCCCATGCGGTCAAGCATAGTCATCATGGAAGCGGTGAGCTTAAACAGATCCGCAGGACTTTGAACTAACTCTTTATCAATTAATTGCTCAACGACTTTGTCGCCCATGCCATCGATATCTAAAGCCTTGCGGGATGCAAAATGCTTAATCGCTTCTTTACGCTGCGCTTCGCAGAATAAACCACCGCTACAGCGAGCCACAGCCTCACCTTCTAGGCGCTCGACTAAACTGCCACACACAGGGCAATTATGCGGAAATACAATGTCTGTCGCCGTTTTAGGGCGTCTTTCGGGCACTATGGCAACAATTTGTGGGATCACATCGCCAGCGCGGCGGATGATCACAGTGTCACCGACTTTAATGCCTAAGCGGGCAATTTCATCGGCATTGTGCAGCGTCGCATTTGATACCGTCACGCCGCCAACAAACACTGGCTTTAAGCGTGCTACTGGTGTCACGGCACCTGTGCGCCCTACTTGAAAATCAACGCCTTCGAGCAGAGTCATTTCTTCCTGTGCAGGGAATTTATAGGCAATCGCCCAGCGGGGAGATTTAGCCACAAAACCTAAACGTTGCTGCTGGGCAATGTCGTTAACTTTCATCACTACGCCATCGATTTCAAAGGCTAAATCACCGCGACGGCTGAGAATATCTTTGTAGTAGTCATAGACTTGGCTTAGTTCAGCGCAGACTTTAATTTCGCTACTTACGGGTAAACCCCACGATTTAAGCTGCTGTAACTGCTCGAAATGGGTTTTAGCTAACGGATGGGAATCCGGCTCCACCACACCGAGCGCATAGGCATAAAAAGCCAATGAACGGGCAGCAGTAATTTTACTGTCAAGTTGTCGCAAGCTACCGGCTGCTGCGTTACGCGGATTAACAAAAAGTTTTTCATCTTTGGCGCGCGCCCTGTCATTCAAAGCTTCAAAAGCGGCTTTTGGCATAAAAGCCTCGCCGCGTACTTCAACGAGTTCAGGGAAGTCATTACCACGTAATTTAAGCGGGATCGATTTAATGGTTTTAACATTTTCAGTGATGTCTTCACCCACTGAACCATCGCCGCGCGTCGCCGCACGCTCGAGCACACCATGGCGATACAAGATACTCACGGCAAGGCCATCGAGTTTAGGCTCACAACAAAAGCTCACCTCACCGACTTTATCGGTGACACGCTTATGGAAAGCACTGAAATCCGCCTCATCGAAGGCATTATCTAAACTCAACATAGGCTTAAGGTGCGTGATTTGATCAAATTTGGCGAGCGCTAATCCGCCCACCCTTTGAGTCGGTGAATCAGCGACAATCAAATGGGGATACAAGGCTTCTAACTTGAGTAAACACTGCATCAACCTGTCGTACTCAGAATCGGTAATGCTCGGAGCATCGTCCACATAGTAACGAATGTTGTGCTCGTTCAGCGATTGGCTGAGCGCCTGCATCACCTGCGATGCGTTTTCTGGGGTGACGTCTTTAGACAGAAGTGTATCGATTTGAATGTCTTGCATATTCTTTATCCAGAATTCTTTAGATCACAAAAAGTAGATCACAAAAAATGAGGCCGCAATAGCGGCCTCATCAATCTATTAACCGCCAAGTTGCGGTGTCGGCTTAAGCGTTAGCGCGAATGCGGTGTAAATAATCTTGCTTAGTGAACTCACCCCAAGGTTGGCGTTGTCCGTCAAGCACGACCGCATCGATATCATCCGCGAGTTGACGCGCCGAGTTAAGCATAATCGAAAAGTTCATTAGGGCGTCACCGTAACAAGGCAAAGTCATGAAAAACACCACGCCTTGGGTACTGAACTGCTCCATATTATCAGGATCAAACACGCCAGGCTTTAGCATATTCGCTATCGAGAACAATACTTTACCATTGCCAGCATTATCCACATGGCGATGGAAAATATTCATATCGCCATATTTAAAATTCAAGGTTAAGAAACAAGGTAGCAATTCGGCGCCGTTAAGCTGTAGACCCTCTTTAGCGACCACGTGTAATACCAGTACGTCGCGTGGTTCACCTAACTCATCTTCAGCGGCTTGTTCGACAACCTCTTCTTGATAGCTATCTTCTTTATATTCATTTTCGTCAAACAAGGCCGTTTGCTGCGGAGCTGCACTACGTAACGCATGTTCCTGCTCAGCCGCTTTTTGCGCGACGATAGCCGCATGGGATTGACCCATTGGCGGAGTTTGCGTGCTCGCTTGAGTGTTCAAAACGGGCTCTTGACGCGAGACTTTCGGGCCACGGTGTTGCTCTTTTGCCACGGGTGGCTGCAAGCTAAAATCAGGCTGAGCTGTCACAGGCTCGTGTTTAGGGCCAACTTTCAACTCTGGTTTAAATTCTGTTGATTTAAACTCTTGTGGTTTAAATTCAGGCTTAGGTTCTAGCTTTACTTCCTGCTTCAAATAAGGATTGGCCGCAGGGGTTTCGTTGTTAGGTGCAAGTTCACCGGCTTTGCGCACGCGTACGGCGCCAATACCATCGGCATCAAACCCTTCTGAATCGATCCGCTTCGGACTCGGCTCACCTTTCTCAGCCTGTTTCTTATAAAAGTTGCTCATTGGGCTATCTTTCAATGATTTAGGCTGTTGTCTTCTGATAGACCAAAATCCATGCACCAGCACAGCAACTATGGCTATGGCGCCTAAAACGAACAATACTAGTTGCAAATCTTCCATTGGTTACCCTGTCTTTCTTCTAGTTATCCAGCGTCAGCCATCGCCACCGCTTGCTCTATGTCTACCGCAACTATACGAGACACACCGGGCTCGTGCATAGTCACGCCAATAAGTTGATCCGCCATTTCCATGGTTATTTTGTTATGGCTGATATAAATAAACTGTACGCTCTGTGACATTTCTTTTAGCAATCGACAGAAGCGTTCTACGTTGGCATCGTCTAATGGCGCATCCACTTCATCTAACATACAGAAGGGAGCAGGATTCAGCCTAAAAATGGCAAATACCAATGATAAAGCGGTTAATGCTTTTTCACCACCCGAAAGAAGATGGATTGTGCTGTTCTTCTTCCCCGGTGGTTGGGCCATGATAGTCACGCCCGTTTCTAGCAAATCGTCGTCAGTTAACGCTAAATAAGCTCGGCCGCCACCAAACACTTTCGGAAATAAGCGTCCGAGATCTTCGTTGACTGAATCAAATGTCGTCTTAAAGCGGCTTCGGGTTTCCTTATCTATTTTACGGATCGCTTCCTCTAAGGTTGCAAGCCCTTTATTTAAATCGTCATCTTGATGATCAAGATAAGATTTTCGCTCACTTTGCTGTTCAAATTCTTCGATCGCCGCAAGGTTAATGGCACCTAAACGGACAATTTTCTGCCGTATTTGATCTAAATCACTCTGCCACTTGTCTGGCATCCCCTCTGCAGGCAAGTTTCCAAGGATTTCAGACAGAATGATTTGCTGTTCCTGTAATACTTCCAGCTGACTATTCGCTTGGCCTTTTATTCCTTCACGACGTAACTTTAACGTGCTCAGGCTTTGAGTCAAGTCCTCAAGCTTACCAAGCTCTTGTTTTTGCTTTATTCCTATACGGTTTAATGTGTCTGTGAGCACACTTTGCTGCTGACGAACCTCTTTTAAGCCCTGTTGTTGTTCATGTTGTTGCTTTAGTAACTGCGTTAACTGTTCAGTCAGCTGCACACTATTTTGCACCCCACTCAATTGGGCAACTTTGGCAAGTTCTGTTAACACAGACTCGCGGGAGTGGATGAGTTCATTGACACGCACTTGCTGTAATTCAATTTGCTCCGTGCTCACGGCCATGCGCATCGTCACGGCTTGCAAACCCGTCGCAGTGGCTGATAATTGACGTTCTACCTCAGTAATACGCCCTTTTAATGCTTGATGACGCACACTATCGGCCTGTGTGTCTTGGATGAGTTGCCGCTGAATATCTTCACTAGCCTGCAGCGTCTCATCGAGCTCCATTTCTTGTTCTGCTAATAATTCGCATTGCTCGCTTAAGCGTTCAATATCAATCAAACTCGTACTTAAAGCCGCGTCGAGTATACTTTGCTGTTCGACGCGCGCCTTCATTTGCTCGATTAAACCACTAAGCTGCATCGACTTAGTTGCTTTGTCTAACTGCAATTGATGTAATTTTTGCACGCCATCGGTCAGTTGCAGTCTTTGTTGCTGCAAAATAGCCGCAAGATCTGTCATCTTGTCTTGCCGAATCAGCAGGGATTGTTGCAAATCGAGGATATTTTGCGCTAACTGAGCTTGCTCTTTACTGAGTTGCACCAGTGACTGGGCGCCCTCTGTTTTCGTGATTAAAAAACCTTGTCCCAGTAGATAACCGTCGGCAGTGACAATCCGTTGATCGGATGTTAGCTGTGGCAGCAGTTCTTTCGCTGCATGGATATCCTTTGCCCACTTCAGCCCCGCTAACCAAGGGGCGAGATTCACCTTAGCCTGTAAAAATTCACTTTGGCTTGATTGTGACGCTAACGCTTGAAACCCCATTTCAGTTTCAGTGACGCCAACGGGCAAGGTCAACAAGCCATTTAGGGCGAGTTCGGCCGCAGTTTCCCAACCATTTTCAACGGTTAAACTCTGCCATAACTGCGGTTTATCACTCTGCTGTTCTTGCTTAGTCAACCACTGTTCAACCAGCTCATGGCGCGCTTTAGTCGCAGTTAATTGCTGCTGAATGTGCTCAGCGCTATGGCGGGCTTCATCTAAGGCTTGCGTACTTGCACTTACACTTTGTTCTTGCTGATGATTAATTTCATTTTGCAGTGTGAGCGCATCATCCAAAGACTCAATATCTTGCTGCAATGGTGTAATACTCGATGCGAGATCACCATCCATTAACGCCGAAAGTTGCGCCTGCTGCTCACGACTTTGCTGCTGTTTGTGTTGCAGTAATTGCTGCTGATGCACTAACTGGCTGCGACGCAGTTCAAGCTGTAACTTATGCTGAGAAACATCCGCTGCCTGTTGGCGCACCACTTCGGCCTGCTGCTGACTGCGTTCTATGCTCATTTCCCATTGGGATTGCAGCTCATCCATGATCTCTTGTTGCTCATCATGCTGTGGCCCAAGTTTGGCAAGCTCAAGCTCTAACGCGCTAAGACTCGCTTTATAGCCGTTAAGCTTGTCGGTATTTTGTTGGATCTGCTCTTTGACTTGCGCCAACTGGGTTTCGAGCTGGGCGTCGCGTTGCTTTTGATTCTGTAGCTGTTGCTCTAACTTAGCGATCTCAGTACCAGTCAGATAATAGGCTTCAACCGCTCGCTGCTCTTGCTCCGCCAGTTGCGCGAGTTGTACTTGCAATTCAGTGGTTTGTAATTCATCGGTTTGCGCGAGTGACTGCGCCGCCGCTTGCTGCACTTCAATAGCACTTATCTGCTCAGATAGGCTCGCCATCTGATCTTGCAACTCTTGATAGCGCATCACAAGGAGTTCCGCATGGGTCTTACGCTCGGCCTGTTTAAGCTCACGATATTGTTTAGCGGCTTTAGCCTGCTGCGCGAGTTTATCTAACTGCTTACCGAGTTCACTGCGAATATCGCCCAAACGCTCAAGGTTTTCGCGGGTATGGCGAATACGGTTTTCAGTTTCGCGCCGACGCTCTTTATATCGGGAAATCCCAGCGGCTTCCTCAATAAAGGTGCGCAAGTCTTGGGGTTTAGATTCAATCAGGCGGGAAATAGTGCCTTGCTCGATAATGGCATAACTTCGCGGGCCAAGACCTGTGCCCATAAACAAGTCGGTAATGTCTTTACGACGACACTTTTGACCATTGAGAAAATACCAAGACTCACCGTCGCGGCTCACTTGACGCTTAACGGCGATTTCTTCATAACTGGCATACTGACCAGCAAGACGACCCTCTTTGTTTTCAAAAATAAGTTCAACACCCGCCACAGACACAGGTTTTCGCGCACTTGAACCGTTAAATATCACATCGGCCATAGAATCACCGCGTAGGTGCTTCGCCGAGCTTTCACCGAGCACCCAACGCACTGCATCGATCACGTTCGATTTACCGCAGCCATTTGGGCCAATAATGGCGGTTAATGCCTGTAAAAAAGGAATTTTAGTGGGATCGACAAACGACTTAAAGCCGGCAAGTTTTATCTGTTTTAATCTCATGGTGCCAGTTAGCGCGTCTCTGAAGTCTGGCCCGAAAATGAGCCAAGCGGTGCAAATGCATTCTGCTGGCAACTTTAACAAAGCAGGCAGCATTTTGTAACGCTTTTTATTGAATTCATGCGGCTTTTAGCTTGTCATCTGTCCATGAGTTGATCACAATCGCATATAGCTGTCGCTTAACTTTTTGGAAAAACGATATGACACAGAAAAAAACCTTGCCCTTCCCAGCCAAAAGTGGCGTTAATTATTTTCTCGATGGCTTTGGTTTAATCACACGTAAAGGCCTGCGCACTTTCGTATTTATTCCGCTAATGATTAACCTACTGCTGTTTGCTGGCGTCATTTATGTAGCCATAGGCCAGTTAGATACGCTATTCACTTGGATGAATGCCCAGCTCCCTGAGTACTTAAGCTGGTTAAACTTTTTACTTTGGCCACTCGCCGTCACCACTATGCTGGTGATGCTTGCTTTTGTATTTAGCTCCGTCATGAACTGGCTCGCCGCCCCCTTTAATGGTCTGTTGGCTGAAAAAGTCGAGCAGTTGTTAACTGGTAAGCAGCTGAATACCGGTTCTGGTATTGATTTAATCAAAGACTTACCGCGTATCCTTGGGCGTGAGTGGATCAAACTCAAATACTATCTGCCCCGCGCACTGGTATTTTTGTTGTTGTTTTTAGTGCCTATGGTAGGCCAGACGCTGGCGCCGATTTTATGGTTTCTGTTCAGCGCTTGGATGATGGCGATTCAGTACTGCGATTATCCCTTCGATAACCACAAGGTCAGTTTTAAAGATATGCGCTTTGCCTTGAATCAAACCCGTGGCACCAGTTTTAGCTTTGGCGCCACTGTGACGCTATTTTCGATGATCCCCATAGTCAACTTTATCGTCATGCCAGTGGCGATTTGTGGCGCGACGGCCATGTGGGTCGATAAGTATCGTGAAGCATATCGCAACCATGCCATAGCACCCGAGTAGTAACACCAGCAGTGCTGAGTCATGGCTCAGCACTGCTCCCCAATTTTTAGACCCAATAATCCAATCATGTTTCGCCTCGTTAAAATCAACGCAAACCTTGTAACAATTACTCGCTATTGTTAACTTCACGTTTTCTGGCAAAATGCGCGCCACGAATGTGTTATTTGAGTCTTTTTTGTTGAAATCAATCTTAGCCATCATCTTATCTAGTCTTGCTTTTCTACCTGTAACTTGTATTGCTGGCTATGCCAGCCAATTTCAGTTAGCCATTCCAACACTTAACAGTGCTGCCAATATAGACGGTGAGTTGGACGATGCCATTTGGCAACAAGCCGCAGTCACAGAGCTCAAATACGAAACCCAACCAGGGGAAAACATTGCCGCATTAGTGAAAACCGAGGCGCGAGTCTATGCGACTAAAACCAGTCTTTTTGTGGCATTTACTGCCAAAGACATTAATCCCAAACTCATTCGCGCCACACTCAAGGACAGAGACAAGCTGTGGAGTGATGATTTAGTCGGAATTAAACTCGATACTTTTAATAATGCCCGTTTAGCATACCAATTTTTTATTAATCCTCTTGGCGTGCAATTAGACTCAATTGAAAACGAATTAACGGGTGAAGAAAGCGAAGCATGGGATGGTATTTGGAAATCCGCAGGCAAGATCACCGCCGATGGCTATCAGGTCGAAGTCGAGTTACCACTGAGACTGTTCAACTTTGACGACAAGAAAAGCCTGCAAGAATGGGGCTTTGAGTTAATTCGTTATTATCCACGCAATGAAAAACATCGCCTATCGACCCATAAGATTGACCGTAATACGAGTTGTCAACTTTGTCAGTTAGGTGTGGCTTCTGGCTTGGCGGGGGCAGAACAAGGACAGGATGTACAAATCACCCCGACTTTTATCGCCAACCGTAACGAACATAAACAGGCGGATGGCTGGGAAGCTGATAACAATCTCGAGCCAGGTGTAGACTTGCGCTGGGGCATTAATTCCAGCACCTTACTCAATGCCACCATTAATCCCGATTTTTCCCAAGTGGAATCCGATGCTGGCCAGCTCGATGTGAACAGCACTTTCTCCTTGTTCTATGATGAGAAACGGCCGTTCTTTTTGGATAATAAAGACTATTTCGACACACAGGTGAATCTGCTGCACACCCGCAATATTGTTGCACCTGACTATGGTATCAAACTGACAAGTAAGAGCGATGATCACACTTTAGCTCTGCTAGCGAGTAACGATAGCCAAACCACGTTTTTGGTACCGGGAAATTTAAGCTCAGAGGTTGCCTCGCTTGATCAAGAAAGTTTGAACCTTGCGGGACGTTATCGTTTCGACATGAGCAAAACCTTCTCCATCGGCGGATTACTTACCGCGAAAACAAGCAGTGACAACACTCACAATGGTACAGCAAATACCCCCCACAATGAGATCAACAGCCAACCCGATTACCACAACTATGTGATTAGTCTGGATGCGAAATATCAACCAACACCACAGGACAGTTTCACTGCACAAGTGGCCCAATCGGATACTCAATACCCCACGGGAGTCTATCGTCAATTTTGTACTGATACTGAAAATGCCCCTAGTAATGGTTTGCCCTGTGGCCAATCTCAGCTTGATTGCGAACTCGGTCATTGTCAACTCAACGAACAAGTATTACGTAGCCAATCTGATAGCCGCTTTGGCGGCAATTTATATCAGTTAACCTTTAAGCACGAAGAACGAAATTGGTTTGCTTACAGTGAATACAACGCAGTTGATCCCGATTTTCGTGCCGATTTAGGCTTTGTCGAAAAAATCGATTACCGCACCTTTGAGGCTGGTGCGGGTTTGATTTGGTATCCTACGGGCACCTTTAACAAGGTGGAATTAGCGGGAGATTGGGATATCACTCATAACCAAGCAGGCGAACAACTTGAAGAAGAGTATGAAGCCTACATCGAAATCCTCGGCGCATTACAAAGCGAAATCACCTTTGGTGTAGAAACCCGTGAACGTGTGGGCCCTCGCCGCGATGCTTCACAACTCACTATCGCCGGAAATAGTCAACTATATGATGAAACCCAAGTGTGGTTTTATGGCGCAGTAACCCCGTTATCGCCCCTGAGTATGGAGCTTGAAATGTACTACGGCGATGAAATTGATTTTATCAATGATAGGCTGGGCACTAAAACGCAAATGAACCCGAGTATCAATTGGAAAATTGCTAATGGACTTTCTATCGATATCTCCCATCTTTATCAGCAAATGGATGTGGAACAAAGTGCACTTTTTACCGCTAATCTGAGCGATGTACGCCTCAACTGGCAATTCAGTCTACACAGTTTTATTCGCCTTTCTAGCATTTACACCCGGATAAATCGCAATGTGGCGCAGTATTTATATTCGGCGCCGCAGAGTGAGGAAGCGCATTTAGGCAATGAGCTCCTCTACGGTTATAAACTCAATCCGCAGAGTGTGTTCTACCTCGGATACTCTGATAGTTTACAGGCTAATGATGAGTTAAGCCGCCTGACGCGGGACGAGAAAACCTACTTTATGAAGTTAAGTTACGCATGGTTGCTATAAACAATCATTACATTAAACAGAAAGCAACTTAGGCAAACAACTGACATAAAAAAGCCCACATCGAGGAAGATGTGGGCTTTTGATTATGACGGTTAGAATCTTAGACCTTCTGCAGAATTACACTGCCAATAGAATATCCTGCGCCAAACGAACTCAATAAACCTAAATCGCCAGCCTTAAAGTCACCGGAAAACTTGTGAAATGCAATAACAGAACCCGCGGAAGCCGTATTGGCGTATTCATCTAGTACCACGGGCGCTTGTTCCGCTGACACATCATCCCCAAGCAACTTTCTCACTACGAACTGATTCATGTTGATGTTCGCTTGATGCAACCATAAACGCTTAAAAGACTGTGGCGTTAACGCTTGTTCGGCCAGATGTTCATCCAAATGTTGATAAATCATCGGCAACAGCTCTTTAAATACCTTGCGCCCTTGTTGGTGGAATAACTTATCGGCTTGATGGGCCGCACTCGGATCGCAGCGATTCAAGAAACCGAAATTACTGCGAATATTGTTCGAGTAATCGGTAAAACAGCGGCTTGAGATGATCTTAAACACATGGTCAGACTGGGCTAAGCTTTGTTCTTCCAGTACCAGAGCCGTCGCCACATCACCGAAGATAAAATGGCTGTCACGGTCGCGATAATTCACCTGTGCCGAGCAAATTTCAGGGTTGATCACTAGCACTCTTGAGGCAGAACCCGTAGCAATGGCATTAGCCGCGGCGACAATTGCAAACGTCGCCGATGAACACGCTACCTGCATGTCGTAACCATAACCCCGCGTACCCAGTGCACGTTGAATTTCAATCGCCATAGCAGGATACGCACGCTGAGTATAAGCGCAGGCAACAATCACTAAGTCAATTTTTTCAGCCTTGAGATTGGCATTTTTAAGCGCCATCAATGCGGCTTCAAGGCCAATCTCGGCCTGCATAGATAATTCGTCACTACTGCGCTCAGGAATCAACGGCATCATGACTTCGGGATCCAGAATGCCCTCTTTCACCATCACATATCTGTGCTTGATGCCAGAGGCTTTTTCAATAAACTCGCTCGATGAATAGGACAAAGCCGCGACATGGCCTTGCTCAATTAAGCCTGCATTTTCAAGATTAAAAATATCCACATAAGCATTGAAGCTCTCAACTAAGGCTTCATTGGAAATACTGTGGGGCGGCGTAAATAGGCCACTCCCCGAAATGACGACCTGTTTCATAAATGCTCCAAACGGGTACTGGTTGTAAGGTGAGCAGAGGATGCATCATCACTCGTAAGCACAGGTGCTAACTCATTTTGCCCCTGCGCTTGTTGCTCTAATCGTTGCTTTTTATGCATTTGCACTAAGTCTATCACGACTGTTGAAGATATTTTATCTTGGATCCCCTGCCGATTGGCATCCCAAAATATTTGCATAAAGCCAAGTAAGCCAGTGGTAAAGCCTGCGGCATAGCCGCCATAACGGCCAAACGCGGCCCATAAACTGATGTTGGCACCATCGAGCTGGATCACCCGAATGCCCAGCATCTTCTTACCTAAGGTTTGACCATCAAATCGTGCAGTAAAGACGGTAAAGTAAAACGCTGCCCAACCAAAACCCAGCCCCATATCACTCAGAAAGCCTTTCACCCAAGCAACAACACTATGGCTTGTAGCTTCATCAACGGTTCTGAGGCGAGAATATTGCGAAGAGCTCACATTCACTGCATCAGCCACCGCGCTTTGCGGCTGTACATCCGGCGAAATAGCTTGAATAGGCTGAAGTGGCTCAGGCGGAGAATCTGTTGTCGCCAACTCAACAGGAAGCGTAATAACAGGCCATAGGCTGCCATTAAGCACTTCCGCCTGTAACTTTTCACTGTCTATGGCAGGCAAACTACTGTTGGCTATGGTTGCTAGCACTATTTCACGTTGATCATTTTCTGTCATGCCCTTTGATCCTGAAGCGCTTTTTATCGCTTCATGTAGGGATTGAACTTGAGTTTTACCACAAGCATAATTATTGCACTGGCTCAACGACATCAATGCTGGTAGTGACGTAATGATTTGTTCACCTAATGCCAATTGTTGCTCTACTCCCTCACTGCTTTTAACGTCTGTTCCATTAAAATCAAACAGATTATTGGCGGTTGTCAGCAACATAAAAACCAACATCAAGGCATAAAGTCCCCACTTGAGTAAACGACCAAACTTACGACTGCGCTTTTCAATCCAGATAATACTGACCACCAGCAAGACAAACATCCAATCCATCTGCTCAGCTAACACAGTGATCAGCAAACCATCAATCAGTATGGCTAACATCCGCTTCAACGGTGTCGCCAATGGGGTGTATAACACGGATGCTGCAATGGTAAATGCCTTTGGTGTTACCATCGTTTTTGGATCTTTACCCAGATCCATTTGTTGCTGCTTCATCTTTGCGCTTGTCCGATACGAGTGATAGGCTAGTTTTACGATTGAGACATCAAGAAGTTATCCCTGTTAATGCCACAATCTTTTTTATGTTAGCAAAAGGTTAACACAGTTAAACTGGCTGCCAATCAGGGTTTGCGAATAACAGCACACCCTTTAATAACCAAATCGAATAAAGAAGAACAAACAATCACTTCTAAAAGCGCCACAGCAGATTATGATTCAGTAGTGCCAACATAGGAGCAAGCAATCCATGAGCAAAATTTTCGAAGATAATTCATATACTATTGGTAATACACCACTAGTACGTTTAAACCGTGTTAGCCAAGGTAAAGTGCTGGCCAAAGTCGAAGCCCGTAACCCAAGTTTCAGTGTTAAATGCCGTATCGGTGCCAATATGATTTGGGATGCCGAGAAGAAAGGTCTATTAACAAAAAATCACGAGCTGATTGAGCCGACATCAGGCAACACAGGTATTGCATTAGCGTATGTTGCCGCGGCCCGTGGCTATAAACTGACCCTGACCATGCCAAATACCATGAGTTTAGAGCGTCGTAAGCTACTCAAAGCCCTAGGCGCAACTCTCGTGCTGACTGAAGGCGCGAAAGGCATGAAAGGTGCGATTGATAAAGCGGAAGAAATTCGCCAATCGGCTCCTGAAAAATACATTTTATTGCAGCAGTTTAATAACCCTGCTAACCCAGAAATCCATGAAAAAACCACAGGTCCAGAAATCTGGAATGATACCGATGGTGAAGTGGATGTGTTTGTTGCTGGTGTAGGTACTGGCGGTACAATTACTGGCGTAAGCCGTTACTTGAAAAAAGTGGCCGGTAAAACCATCACCTCAGTTGCGGTTGAGCCAGCAGATTCTCCTGTTATAGCTCAAACCTTAGCGGGTTTACCAGTGCAACCAGGGCCGCATAAAATTCAAGGTATTGGTGCAGGCTTTATCCCAGGTAACTTAGATTTAGAATTGATTGACCGTGTTGAGGCTGTAACTAACGATGAAGCCATCGACATGGCCCGCCGCTTAATGCAAGAAGAAGGCATTTTAGTGGGTATTTCATCGGGTGCCGCCGTTGTCGCCGCCAACCGCATCGCTGAGTTGCCAGAGTTTGCAGGCAAAACCATTGTGGTGATTTTGCCATCGGCTGCCGAGCGTTATCTATCTTCAGTCTTGTTCCAAGGCCAATTCGGCGACGAAGAAAACGTTCAATAAACGACGTTTTATCGTCCTTAAAATACCCAGCTTTGGCTGGGTATTTTTATTTATGGCATTCCATTATTTAGATCTCGATTACAGAGCATAAACAAGTTACTGCTCAAGTTTGGATACAGCTCATAGTTCTTCGTATCTCAACTGGCTTTCACGGCTAACTTGGTTATAAAGAACGGACCCGCTCGCCAATTCATTCCTTTTTATGTCTTTTTACCGAACACCAAGTAACATCAGCGCCTTCAATGCGAAGTTTGAAGCTCAAAAAATTGCCTTTGGCCCCATCAGCTTTCAAGTCGCCCACTGCCTACTCAAATTCGATGTGCTAGCCCAAATAGATAAAGCGGCCGAGCATGGGATCACTGCAGCCGAGTTAAGCCAATCGACACCACTGAGCGAGTACGCCCTTGGGGTATTGCTGGATATGGGACTTAGCATGGGGCTCGTTTGGCAAAATGAAAATGGCTATGTGCTCGATAAAACGGGGCACTTTTTACTCCATGACGACATGGCCGCCATCAACCTTAACTTTGTGCAGGATGTTTGCTATCAAGGCCTTTTTAACCTTGATACCGCGCTACTCGAAGGCAAGGCCGCAGGACTTAAGGTGTTCGGTGACTGGAATACCATCTACCCTGCCTTAAAAGATCTACCACCCAAAGCGAAACAGAGCTGGTTTGCCTTCGATCATTACTATTCGGATCATGCCTTTCCACAGCTTCTGCCATTAGCGTTTGCCCATAAGCCAAGCCATTTAGTGGATATAGGCGGCAATACGGGAAAATGGGCACTGAGCTGCTGTGATTATGACGCAAACGTTGAAGTCACGATTATGGATTTCCCGGGGCAACTAGAGGTAGCCACACAAAATGCACTCGCACGAGGTTTTGCAGCGCGCGTGCATACCTTTGCCACCGATCTGCTGGACGACTCCCTACCCTTTGTCGAAGGCGCCGATACTTACTGGATGAGTCAATTTTTGGATTGCTTTTCAAAAAGCCAAATCCTGAGCATTTTACAACGCACGGCAAAGGCAATGACCTCAAGCAGCCAACTCTTTATCGTCGAAACCTTTTGGGATAGACAGCCATCGGCCGCCTCCGCCTATTGCGTAAATGCCACTAGCCTCTATTTCAGCGCCATGGCCAATGGCAATAGCCGCATGTATCACTCTAAGGATTTATTGGCCCTGCTTCACCAAGCGGGACTGTATGTGGATGAAGACACAGACAATCTTGGCCTAGGGCACACGCTACTGCGTTGTAAACTCAAACCTTAAGTTTAATAGCAACATCAAAGTAAACAAAACTTATGCAATGAATAAAATTAATCAAATTTATTTATCATTGATACCCGCAGTACACTAAATACATCAAAACAGCGCCCCAAAAAAGCGATGTTAAGCATTGTCAGTATTGAGAGGTATTCAAAATGACTTCAAAACGCAAACGCTGGACATCCCACGCAGCTAAACTTCCCAGCCCTATGGCTGGGTTGGCACTGGCAATTGCCAGCTTAGGTTGGACATGGGAGAACATGACACCTTCACTTAATGGCGCAGGACAACTCACAGGTGCCATCATAGCCTCTGTGTTGCTGCTACTGCTCATGGGTAAATTCATGCTTCATCCTAATATTTTAAAGGACGAGCTAAGCCACCCTGTGATTGGTAGTGTGATCCCCACCTTCGCCATGGGCTTGATGGTGGTGTCTAAATCACTCGGCGATTATTTCCCCCATGCAGGCTTAACTCTGTGGCTAGTCGCCATTGGTATCCATGTGATCTTCCTAAGCGCGTTTATCTACTTTCGCGCCATCGATTTTAAACTCGAGCACATGGTTCCAAGCTGGTTTGTACCACCGATTGGCATTATCGTCGCGGCGGTGTCTTTCCCTGTGTCTGATTACCAATGGTTAGCAAACGCCATTTTGGTTTTTGGGATGTTGGCTTACTTAATCATGCTGCCTTTGATGCTCTATCGCCTCATTTTCTGTCAGGCGATACCCGATGCCGCTAAACCAACCATTGCCATTCTCGCGGCGCCCGCCAGTTTATCACTTGCAGGTTATCTGACCGTTTGCGAGCAGGCGTCGATTCCCTTAGTCGCCTTACTACTGAGCATCGCCATTCTGATGACCAGCATCATCTACTTGGCCTTCTTTCACCTACTAAAACTGCCCTTTAGCCCAGGCTACGCAGCCTTTACCTTCCCTATGGTGATCGGTGCAACCGCCCTCTTTAAAACCGCAGCTTGGTTAACGCAGTTCAATAACATGGGTGAGTTAGCGATATGGATAAAATACTTAGCAGAATTCGAACTGGTAATCGCCACCTTAGTGGTTGCCTATGTCGCCCTACGTTATTTAGGACACTACTTTCCACTGCAATTTAAAGTGGAAGAGCTAATAAACAGAATAGAACCAAGTAAAAATTAATTCTCAATTTTATGCGCTCTGTACACATTAATTGGAATAACCTACCAAAACTCAAAGAAAGATGAATCGAGATTCATCTTTTTTTGAGTAACGAAGATATTAATAAAACCCTCAAAAATCAGTTCAATTTCAAACCGAACCTATCCTAGCCCTTCTAAAAAAGTGCATATTTAAGAGAATCAGCCATCTAACTTAAACAGCATGAAATTCTATATATAAAGTTAAGCTGCACAAGAAAACCTGAAGAGATACAGAATGACTAACTAAATAAGCAAAATTTCCTATTTTCCCTATAAAAATAATAAAAAAGTATGATTTAACCAAAAGCAAATTAAAACAAAATGAAAACAATTATAAAAAATAAATAAACATTTAATTAACAGGCTTAACAAAAAAACATCAAAACCAGTACTAAGTAGCCATCATTAACGGCATTAATGATGCACAAACCCTTTGTAAAAAAACATTTAGAATAGAAATTTACAAATTTGAAACAATTTAAGCAACATTTATAATGTTGCACTTGTTATTTCCTTGTGGTTATATCTTGAACCTAATTAAAGGTGACACTTATTGGTTACAAAAGTGACTTTTAATAAAATAAGAATTAAACAAAAAAAACAAATGTTAAGGGAGAATAGAATGCGCGCAAAATCTACATTAGCCAAAGCAGTTCGCTTTGCGTTAATCAGCGGAGCTGCTACAGCAGCATTATCAACTTCAGCAGTATTTGCTGCTGAAGACGGTGCAAAAGTTGAACGTATTGAAGTAACAGGTTCTCGTATTCAAAGAACTGATATGGAATCAGCATTGCCTGTTACGGTTTTATCGGCTGAAGATATAGCTAAAACAGGCTTAAGCGACGTTTCTGCAGTATTAGCACAAATGCCATTTAACACTGCGGGAAGTTTTATTAGTGACGCTGGAAGTTCAGCAAGTAACCATGCAAGTTCAGGTATGCGCGGATTAGGCTCTAACCGTACGCTAACATTAATTAACGGACGTCGGATCGCTCCTTCCGCAACATTTGGTGGTGATTCAACCAACCTCAACTTAATCCCCATGGATGCAATTGAGCGTATCGAAATTTTACGTGATGGTGCATCAGCTATTTATGGTTCTGACGCTATCGGTGGTGTAATTAACATCATTCTTAAAAAGACATTCGATGGCTTAGCATTCGATGCAAAATTCGGTAGCCCAACACAAGGTGGCCGTGATGAAAAATCTGCTTCTATTACATTTGGTAAAACTGATGATAAAGGTAGTAGTTTAGTTGTTATCGAACATAAGGCATTTGACCCTCTGCAAGGTGGACAACGCCCTCACATAACAGCTAACTGGGACCAAAAATATGGTCGAAGTGGTTTGTATGCTCCAGAAGGAACATATCGTCCTGTAGCATCTCGCCCAGGAAAAGGCGCTGATGGAACATTTGATGACCCTGTTTACACAGGATTACAAGTTCCAGGTAAAGACTGTCCTGCTGATAGAGTTATTACCACTAAAGATGGCTCGGCCTGTGGATTCAGTCATTTTGATGGCACAGATTACTTACCTGAACAAACTAAAGACTCTATTTTTTCAAATATGACTCATCGCATTACTGATGAACTAGAGTGGTTTGGTCAAGCAATTGTAATGCGTGATAAATCAACCACATCTTCAACAGCATTATGGACTCCTAATCTATATATGGCTGCTGATAACAAGTTAAATCCAACATATGGCACAGCTCAAGCGTCAGAGGTTCAAGCCTATCACCGCTTAAAAGGTGTAGCTGATCGCAAAACAGAATTCGACTCAAATGTAGTCGATATCGTTACTGGCTTGAATCTTGAATTAGATGCTGGTTCATTAAGCTGGTATGTTCAATATTCTGATCAAGTCGTTAATATTGAAACGGACTCTTATGTCTTTGAAGATAAGTTACAAGAAGCTGTAGATAAAGAACTGTATAACCCTTTTGTGGAAGGTGGCAATGCAACACAGGCAACCTTAGATACATTTTTGCATACAGCAACACGTAAAGCGACATCGAACACAACTGGTACAGGTTTATCTTGGGCAGCTTTAGCACCAATAGCATTACCTGGTGGCGATTTAGGCTATGCCGTCGGTGTTGAATATCAAAAAATGGAGTACAAAGATACTCGTGATGCACAACAAGCGGCAGGCAATGTACTAGGTACTTATGGTGGTGATTCAGCTGGTGACCGAAGCTATAAAGCTGCATTTGTTGAATTAGAGCTTCCAGTTCTAGAAAATTTAAACGTTAAACTTGCTAGTCGTTATGACCAATACAGTCTTCCTGATGTTGGCCAATTATCAAGTTCAATTAACGTGCGTTATGAAGTGCTTGATAACTTAGTATTAAGAGCATCTTATGGACAAGGCTTTAGAGCACCGTCTTTAGACGACTTACTAGGCGAGCCAGCAACAAGTTATGATTCAATAACTGATACAACTCTGTGCCAAAGCTTACCTGATGATCAACAAGCAGGTAACAAAGCATGTGAAGATAACCAGTATTTACGTAAAAGTTCAGGTAATAAAGATTTAGAACCAGAAAAATCAGCTCAATACTCATTTGGTGCAGTGTGGAACATCACCGAAAATATTGATTTTGTCGTTGATTACTACAATATTGAAATCACTGACCAAGTAAGTTATATCGATGCTCAGACTATTGTCGACTTAGAAGCGACAGCTGGTTTAGGCGCCTACGATCCAAACTACATTTATGTAAAACGTAAAGCTGATGGCACAATCGATGAAATTGGTGCTGGCAACATCAACATGGATGGCGTACAAACCTCAGGTCTTGATGTCTCTTTTACGTCTAAATACGATCTAGGCACTATGGGTGAGCTGAAGTTCGCAGTTGAGGGTACATATGCACTTGAATATTCAGAGCAAGCAAGTCCAATTGCTCAACGCTATGATGTTTTAGGAACTAAAGGTTATCCACCACTGCGTTTCAATACTACATTTAGCTACGCTATTGACGATTTTTCCGCGTCTTTAATCGCTAAATATATTGATTCTTATGATGGTGAAACACCACAACAGCAGGAAGCCGGCACTAATAAGCAAGACTTCTCTTCGTTTACAACTTGGGATATGACACTTAACTATGACTTCAACAATTATGGGAAAGTCACTGTAGGTGCACGTAACTTATTTGATGCTATGCCAACAGTTAACTATAGCTTAGGTTACCCTGGATACGACACTGATACGCACAACATCTTAGGTCGTGTAGTATTTGCAGGATACAAAGTTAAGTTCTAATATCGCATTTCTCAATTAGAACTAGAACCTAATCAAAAAACGGCATCTTCGGATGCCGTTTTTATTTACTTCATTATTTACACATCATAGTAAACCGACATAAAAATGCCCAGCTACCTGCTGGACACTTTCACTTCAGACTAATAATTAAAGACGTTTTAGGAATGTTTAGTCAGCTTAATCTCACTCTGATGCTGAGGTTTTTCAGTATGTGAATGTGGTGCAGAAAAGTGTTCATGATGAGCTTTGTGTGGTTCAGCCAAGGTTACTTTACCCTGCTCTATCCACCAATAACCTAAACCAACAATCACACCGCCACCGACAATATTGCCTAAGGTTACAGGTATTAAATTATTGAATATAAAGTTTGCCACGGTTAAATCGGCAAATTGTGCTTGAGTAACCCCTAAAGACGCGAAGAACTCTGGGCTGGCGATTGATTGGATCATCATGCCCATAGGCACCATAAACAGGTTAGCGATACTGTGTTCAAAGCCACTACTGACGAACATAGCCACAGGTAAAATTAACAGTAACGATTTAGTCAGCACATCACGGCTGGCAAAGGTCATCCACACACCTAAACACACCAACATGTTACATAAAATGCCTAAACTAAAGGCTTGAATCCAAGTATGGTGCAGTTTGTGCTGTGCCACTTTAAGGGCATTTAATCCCCAATTACCACCATCGAGCTCATACATACCTGCGGCAGTGATCAAGCAAACCATCAACATAGCGCCGACAAAATTGCCGGCATACACGCGGCACCAACATTTGAGTAATTCAGCGCCAGTGACCTGTTTTTGTGCCCAGGCGACGGTACTGAGTACAGAACTGGTGAACAATTCTCCACCGCAAACAACCACTAAGATTAAACCTAAACTAAAGGCTATTCCGCCAACGAAACGAACTAAACCCCAAGACGCATCGCCTGCGCCAGTGGTTACGGTTAAATAAAAAACAAAGGCTAAGGCGATAAATGCGCCAGCAAACACGGCTAAACCAAAGGACTGCCAAGGTGCTTTAACCACTTTGCTTGTCCCGTAAATTTCAGCCTGATTGTAACAACTAAAATGAGCTGAAACCTGTGGCGCTTCATGTGCGCTGTTTGTCACAGTTGGAACTGATGACGATGGATTTGGGCTTTTCATTGCATAACTCCAACTTCAGATAAACAAACTTGAACGCGTAGCATAGGTATCTCCAGCAGCGCCATTGCGCAGATAATACGAATCAAAACCGAGATAATGATTTGCTTAAATGATGATTCACTAAAGTCTCGCTTTGTATCATACAACGCGCTTATGCTGTGAAGCAGATATTGCTAAAGCGTGATGCTATTCACACCCAAAATGTGAAAACTTTGAAGCCAAAAACACAAAAGGTTAATTGGTCTTACCATGGTGACACAATTTTCATCGCGAGAATGTGGCTTAATTAAGATGGTATACGATGCAAATCCTGCACGTTTCCATCTCATATTTAGTGAACTAACGCTTAAATTAATGCCCTATAGATTCAAGTTAACCTCAGCAATGACACATTAAATGACCAAGAGCTTGACGCGTGTCTCTCGGTATTCATTAAATTGAACCGATACTTTAGCATTTACAGTTTAGTCCAACAGCAAGTAACAAGTTGCCTGCATCATAACAAACTACTGTATTTAGCCACTCTTTAACCCTTCCTGAATGATTTAAGCATTGCATGCTTTATTTGATGGCGTTATGACATGCCGTCTCCTAAATCGACACTAAGTTAGCAAATAAAAATAAATTAATACAAATAGCTAGCATCAAACTTATTTTTAATATCATAACCACTGTGACAGCTCCCATTATCGAGCCGTGACTCCCACCAATCAAAATCAGCCTATACGAGGATAGATTTATCCTTGCTAAAGGTGGACAGTAAATGGGAACAATATAGGCAGGCTGATTTAAGAGATAATGGGGTTCAGATGTCACACCAACTTAAAAAGCGTGCCGTATTCCCTATTGTGGTAAAAAAATGCTACCTAGCTAGCAAATTTGGGATTAACAGAGCATAAACCAAGCCGTTTAAGATGCGATAGCGACAGACCTATGTTAATATACTTATGGACAATTGGTCTTACCAATTATAAAGATTTATCAGTAGCCGATAATCAAAGTAAGCGAATATTTGTCATCTTATCGGATATCAATAGACAGACTTTTGGAGTGACGAGCGCTTCAAAATCCAGTTCCCATCATAGGGCGTCATCATGAAGGGAGCTTTATTTCAGGAATTAGCTATTGGCTTATACTCAGCATTGCTTAACGCTGATCGCCAATAACCTTTTATCTCAACCAGAAGGTATTAGTACGATGACCGACAAAACTGAACTGTTTGCCAACGCATGGGAAGGCTTTACTCCTGGCGATTGGAAATCTGAAGTCAATGTACGTGACTTTATCCAACAAAACTACGCGCCTTTTGAAGGCGACGAGTCCTTCCTCGCCGGTGCCACCGAAGCGACCACAAAATTGTGGGATAAAGTCATGGAAGGCATCAAACAGGAAAACCGTACCCACGCGCCTGTTGATTTCGACACTAAGATGGTTTCAACCATCACTTCCCACGACGCTGGCTATATCAACAAAGAATTAGAAACTATCGTTGGCTTACAAACAGACGCGCCGCTAAAACGCGCTATGTTGCCTAACGGTGGTATTCGTATGGTGGAAAGCTCATGCGCCGCCTACGATCGTGTACTGGATGAAGATGTTAAATACGTTTATTCAGAACTGCGTAAAACCCATAACCAAGGTGTGTTCGATGTTTACACCCCCGAAATTATGGCCTGTCGTAAATCAGGTATTTTAACGGGCTTACCCGATGCTTATGGCCGTGGCCGTATCATTGGTGACTATCGCCGTGTGGCACTTTACGGTATCGATTACCTGATGAAAGATAAGTTTGCCCAATTTAGCTCACTGCAAGCGCAGTTCGAAGCGGGTGAAGAGTTATCTAACGTTATCCAATTACGTGAAGAAATTGCCGAGCAACACCGTGCATTAGGCCAAATGAAGAAAATGGCTGCCAAGTATGGCTTCGATATTTCTCGTCCAGCGACTAATGCACAAGAAGCGATCCAATGGACTTACTTCGGCTATTTAGCTGCAGTGAAGAGCCAAAACGGCGCTGCCATGTCATTAGGTCGTACCTCTTCATTCCTCGACATCTATATTGAACGTGATCTGAAAAATGGCACCTTAACTGAGCAACAAGCTCAGGAAATGGTTGACCATTTCGTGATGAAATTGCGTATGGTGCGTTTCCTACGTACCCCTGAATACGACGAATTGTTCTCAGGCGACCCAATTTGGGCGACGGAGTCAATCGGCGGTATGGGCTTAGATGGCCGTACGTTAGTGACGAAATCAAGCTTCCGTTTCTTGAACACCCTTTACACTATGGGTCCAAGTCCAGAGCCAAACATCACAGTATTATGGTCAGATAAACTGCCAATCGGTTTCAAAAAATATTGCGCCAAAGTGTCTATCGACACTAGCTCAATCCAATACGAAAACGATGACTTAATGCGTCCAGATTTCCAATCAGACGACTATGCAATCGCCTGTTGTGTGAGCCCTATGGTTGTGGGTAAACACATGCAGTTCTTCGGTGCTCGCGCTAACTTAGCGAAAACCATGCTGTATGCGATTAACGGCGGCGTAGACGAAAAACTGAAAATCCAAATTGCCCCTAAAGCAAACATGATCACAGACGAAGTGCTCAACTTTGATGATGTGATGAATCGCTTAGACGGTTTAATGGATTGGTTAGCGACTCAATATGTCACTGCACTGAACTCAATCCACTACATGCATGATAAGTACTCTTACGAAGCCGCGCTTATGGCGCTGCACGACAGAGACGTACGTCGCACTATGGCTTGTGGTATTGCGGGTTTATCTATCGCAGCCGACTCACTGTCTGCCATCAAATACGCCACCGTAAAACCAGTGCGTGATGAAAACGGCATAGCAGTTGATTTCGATATCAGCGGTGACTATCCAAAATTTGGTAACAACGACCCACGTGTAGATGATATCGCCTGTGACTTAGTTGAACGTTTTATGGCGAAAATTCGTGACCGTAAAATGTATCGCAATGCGATCCCAACGCAGTCAATTCTGACCATCACCTCAAACGTGGTTTATGGTAAGAAAACCGGTAACACACCCGATGGTCGTCGTTCAGGTGCGCCATTTGCACCGGGTGCAAACCCTATGCATGGCCGTGATGAAAAAGGCGCAATCGCTTCTTTAACCTCAGTGGCAAAACTCCCATTTGCCCACGCTCAAGATGGTATCTCTTATACCTTCTCAATCGTGCCAAATGCGCTGGGTAAAGATGATGATGCTCGCCGTACCAACTTAGCGGCATTGATGGACGGATACTTCGACCACAATGACAAAAAAGAAGGTGGCCAACACTTGAACGTCAACGTGATGAACCGCGAGATGCTCGAAGATGCCGTTAAGCATCCAGACAAGTATCCACAGCTGACCATCCGTGTTTCTGGCTATGCAGTGCGCTTCAACTCACTGACGCCAGAACAACAACAAGATGTGATCACGCGTACGTTCACAAAAGGTCTGTAAGCTAAATTAGTCAAGGCTGTAGTACACTGTGCTACAGCCTCACTTATTTTAACAGGAGTCACAATGGCAGTTATCGGTCGGATCCACTCGGTGGAATCCTTTGGCACAGTAGATGGTCCCGGCATACGGTTTATCACCTTTATGCAGGGCTGTTTAATGCGCTGCCAATATTGCCACAACCGTGACACTTGGGATCTTGATGGCGGAAAAGAAGTTCTGGTCGATGAGTTAATGAGTCAAATCATCAGCTATCGGCCTTTTCTCGATGCCAGCAATGGTGGTGTTACGGCCAGTGGTGGTGAAGCCATTTTACAGGCCGAATTTGTCGCCGAATTATTCACGGCTTGTCAGCAAGAAGGTATTCATACCTGTTTAGATACCAATGGTTTTGTACGTAAGTACACGCCAGTGATTGATGAGTTGCTCGACCATACTGACTTGGTCCTGCTCGACATCAAGCACATGGACGATGAAAAACATATTGAGTTAACTAAAGTCAGCAACCATAGAACATTACAGTTTGCGCAATATTTGGCAGAGCGTAATCAAGCGACGTGGATACGTTATGTCGTAGTGGGCGGATTTACCGACGATGAAGCATCGGCATTACAACTGGCCGAGTTTATCAAGCCCATGAAAAACATTGAAAAGGTAGAATTACTACCCTATCACGAATTAGGTAAACATAAGTGGGAAGCCATGGGCGAAAGCTATCAACTCGATGGGATATCCCCCCCGAGTCGAGAAACCATGGAAAAGATCAAAGCGGTATTTGTCCAGCAAGGGATTAACGCGATTTATTAATCCACAGTAACAAAAGAGCCAAAAGGGATAACCGCGGCAACGGCCTAAAGTTCTTCCCAATAACTGGCATCTAAACGCTCAAAGGCTATTTTTAAAATCAGTGCCATATCGAGGTAACAGGCCTTAGCGCCTAACGTGTGGCAATTGATACCCATGGATGACAACTTCGCACTCAACTGGTTAATCCAGTCGAACAGCGTTAACGGTAATGGATGGCGAGCTCGCCAGCCTAACCACAGCAGCCCCTGTAACGGTAAGCTGATGAAAAATAAACCGAGAGTGACAGCTTGGGGCAGAAATGCCCAACCGTGAATATACAGCTGGCTCATGCTCACAAAAATCGCCAGCACTGGCATCACCAGTATGGCGAGCTGAGTCGCTCGGACGACCCGATACTCAGGAAAATAAAAACCCAGTTGTCTAACCATAGGCCAAGTCTTCATATACTGATGACCATCACCTAAGGTTTTGAGGATCTTAATGCTCAATCTTAGACACCAACTACAATGGAATACTGCTCTTACCATAGCACAATCTGGCGAATCGCCCCAAGACTGATATGGTAAAAACACCGCAGTTCCTCATTATTTTGAATCGTTATATTAAACACAATGGCAAAGGGTTTACACATGTCAAATAAACTGGTTTTAGTTCTCAATTGCGGTAGCTCTTCTCTCAAATTTGCCGTCATTGACGCGCAAACAGGTGACGACCAAATTTCTGGCTTAGCCGAATGTTTTGGTTTAGAAGACTCTCGCATTAAATGGAAAATCAACGGCGAAAAACATGAAGCAGCCTTAGGTGCATTTACGGCTCACCGTGAAGCAGTTGAATACATTGTTAATAAAATTCTTGCGGAACAACCTGAATTAGCAGCAAAAATTCAAGCCGTTGGCCATCGTATCGTTCACGGTGGTGAGAAATTCACTCGCTCAGTGATCATCGATGAGAGCGTGATCAAAGGTATCGAAGACTGTGCTTCATTAGCCCCACTGCACAATCCTGCTCACCTTATCGGCATCCGCGCGGCAATGGCCTCTTTCCCTAAATTGCCACAGGTTGCTGTATTTGATACCGCTTTCCACCAAAGCATGCCAGACAGAGCTTATGTCTACGCCCTGCCTTACAAGTTATACCGTGAACACGGTATCCGTCGTTATGGCATGCATGGCACGAGTCATTTATTCGTTAGCCGTGAAGCGGCAAAAATGCTCAACAAGCCAATTGAAGAAACGAATGTAATCTGTGCTCACTTAGGCAACGGTGCATCAGTCACCGCCATCAAAGGCGGCAAAAGTGTCGACACTTCTATGGGCTTAACCCCATTAGAAGGTTTGGTCATGGGCACTCGTTGTGGCGATATTGACCCTTCAATCATCTACCACTTAGTTCATCAACTGGGTTACACCTTAGAAGAAGTGAATAACCTGATGAACAAGCAAAGTGGTCTGCTGGGCATTTCCGAGCTGACTAACGATTGCCGCGGCATCGAAGAAGGTTACGCAGACGGTCATAAAGGCGCGACCTTAGCCTTAGAAATCTTCTGCTACCGCTTAGCCAAGTACATCGCCTCTTACACTGTGCCACTGGGCCGTTTAGATGCAGTCGTCTTCACCGGTGGTATTGGTGAAAACTCAGATTTAATCCGTGAAAAAGTGCTCAACATGCTGGAAATATTCAATTTCCATGTCGATAGTGAGCGCAACAAAGCGGCGCGTTTCGGTAAGAAAGGTATCATCACCCAAGATAAAGGCACGATTGCCATGGTGATCCCAACGAACGAAGAATGGGTTATCGCCGAAGATTCCATTAAACTTATCAACAAATAAAAAGACCTAAGCCGTTTGCTCACCCAAACGGCTTTATACCTTACGTAGCCGTACTCACAAGCAAATTTGCAGAAACTCTTCTGCCAAAAACCATCGAAACTAGAGGTTTTTATGTCTCGTAATATTATGTTAATCCCCATAGGTACCGGAGTCGGCCTGACCTCCTTAAGCCTTGGGATGGTGCGCGCACTGGAGCGCCACGGGGTTAAGGTTCAGTTCTTTAAGCCTATTTCTCAGCTTCGTCCAAACGATAATGGCCCAGAACGCTCGACCACTATTCTGAGCAAATCGCCAACAGTAAATCCCTTAGAGCCCTTCGACATGGCCCATGCCGAAGCCTTAATCCGCGCCGACCAAATCGACGTCTTAATGGAGCAAATCATTGCCCGTGCGGCCGATTGCGCTAGCAACACAGAGACCTTAATTGTCGAAGGTCTAGTACCAACGCGTAATCATCCCTTCGCCGATGATGTGAACTATGCCATCGCTAAAGCTATGGATGCCGACGTGATTTTTATTGCCACACCAGGCAGTGATACGGCCACAGGGCTAATGAATCGCCTCGAAATCGCCTATAACTCTTGGGGCGGGAAAAAGAATAAACGCTTAATTGGCGCTGTGATTAACAAGATTGGAGCACCCGTGGACGACGAAGGTCGCGCGCGCCCTGATCTATCTGAAGTCTTTGATCACCAAGGTGTTCAACGCTCAGATGCGGCCAGCATGTTCCAACTGCCGGGTAAGAGCCCACTGCGTATTTTAGGCAGCGTGCCCTACAATCTTGATCTTGTTGCACCTCGTGCATCGGATTTAGCGAAACATTTAAGTGCACGCATTCTGAATGCTGGCGAAATGCATACCCGCCGTCTGCGTAAAGTAACGTTTTGTGCCCGCAGTATACCGAACATGGTCACTCATATTAAGACTGACTCCTTGCTTGTAACCTCAGGCGACCGCTCAGATGTGATCGTATCAGCCTGTCTTGCGGCCATGAACGGCGTGAAAATTGGTGCCCTGTTGTTGACCGGTAGCTATGAGCCGGAGCCAGAAATTCTTAAGCTGTGTGAGCAGGCCTTTGAAACCGGTTTACCTGTGTTCTTGATCGACAGTAACACTTGGCAAACCTCGCTCAACATTCAACGTTTCGACCATGAAGTACCCGTTGATGACGCCGTCCGTATCGATCTGGTGCAGGATTATGTGGCCAGCCACATTGACCAAACGTGGATTGAAAGCGTGACTAAAAACTCGCCCCGTGAGCATCGCCTGTCACCACCAGCTTTCCGTTACAAACTCACGGAATTAGCGCGCGCCGCCCACAAGACTGTGGTGCTGCCAGAAGGTGATGAGCCGCGTACCATTAAAGCGGCGGCCATTTGTGCAGAACGCGGTATTGCTCGCTGTGTGCTTTTAGGTAAAAAAGATGAAATCCTGCGTATCGCCGCACAGCAAGATGTGGTGCTTGGCGAAGGCGTGATCATTATCGATCCAGAAGAGGTGCGCGACCGTTACGTAGAACCTATGTTGGAACTGCGTCGCAGCAAAGGCTTAACTGAAGTCGTTGCCCGTGAACAGTTAGAAGACAACATGGTGCTCGGCACTATGATGTTGGCGCAAAACGAAGTCGACGGTATCGTTTCTGGTGCGGTTAACACCACAGCCAATACCATTCGCCCACCACTGCAATTGATCAAAACGGCACCGGGCTCAAGCTTAGTTTCATCCATCTTCTTTATGCTGATGCCAGATCAAGTGCTTGTTTACGGTGACTGTGCGATTAACCCAGATCCCAATGCTGAGCAGTTAGCAGATATCGCCATCCAATCGGCAGAATCAGCAAAAGCCTTCGGTATCGAGCCAAGAGTGGCAATGATCAGCTACTCAACTGGCAACTCAGGTACAGGTTCTGATGTTGATAAAGTGCGTGAAGCAACCCGTATTGCCAAAGAAAAACGCCCAGATCTGATTATTGATGGTCCATTGCAATACGATGCGGCGGTTATGCCAAACGTTGCCCGCTCTAAGGCACCTAATAGCCCTGTCGCTGGTCAAGCTACCGTTTTCGTGTTCCCAGATCTTAATACAGGCAACACGACTTACAAGGCCGTACAGCGAAGCGCCGATCTGATCAGTATTGGTCCTATGCTGCAAGGTATGCGCAAACCTGTGAACGACTTGTCTCGCGGCGCGTTAGTCGATGACATCGTCTACACTATCGCACTAACGGCAATTCAAGCTGCACAAAACGACGCAGCTAAAGGCTAACAGCATTAAATCTGCATAGCGTTACGCACAAAAAAGCACTGGTTATTACCGGTGCTTTTTTTATGCTCAAATTTAGCGTAAACCATACCGTTGATCGCAAGAATCGCTTAATGGATAAGTCGAAATTGCAAAAGATGAAGAAAAAACGAGAAATATCGAATTATGCAGTGTGAATAAGCTCGGCAAATTGCGAAAAATATCCACAAGTAGAAGTGGAGCGTAATGGAAAGCAGAAAAGCGTCACTTTTTAACCAGCAAATAAAGCAAGACAATATCAGTGACTTACAAAGTATCACTGAAGTCTTCAACATAGTTTTCCACAGTTTCTGTGGATAACCTTTTTATATGACTCCTAACTATATGCCACACACATGAGGTTTGAGTCAATGCTTTTCACAATAGACAGCGAATCACGACAAGACTTGTACATTACAGCTAAAATCGCGATACTCGGAACAAATTCCAATAACTAAAACTTATGCGAACTCTATTTTTTTTCTCCCTCCTGTTCCTCTTCGGTTGTGGCGATCCCTCAACGCAAGAGCAGCACCAGTTATCACCGGAAGAAGTGAGCTTAGGCTTTTTTCAAGCGATTTATGTTGATCGTAATGTTGAACAAGCCAAGCAATACGTCGACGATCCCATTAAACAAGTGCTCACCCATTACCACATTGCCGCAGCCGTACAGCGTAATATGCTCGGCCTATCTATGACCAATGTTGAAATGGAAATTGATGATATCGATATTGACTTCTTCCGCAAATTTACCAAAGACGTCATTGTTGTGGTCAAAATGAAAGGTCTTAAAGGTGGTCAACCATGGATTGATGACAGGACCATACGCCTACACAAAATTGGTAGCCAATGGATTATCGTCGAACTTCTGCCTGAAAAGCGCAAAGTTAACGGTTAACCCCCTTTCTTGCCTGCTTTCACCGCGCATACCTTGTCATACAATCATCCTGCTTACTTTCAGCCAAAAAAATAGCAACCCTAAGGTTGCTATTTTTTTGTGCTTGTTCTGTTATTTCCGACTCATAAGTACCGTCAGTTTAATCGTTATCGATTAAGCCTGGATCACTTCTTCTTCGCTTTCAGCAGGTAAAGACGTTAGTACATCGTCTTTCACTTGATAATAAGCATTTTCGTATTCATGAACTTCCATAACAACTCCTGCTTGATTGGGTAAGGTCGCAGAGGCTTGTCATTCTATGCTGACATTTTGCCTATGAGGAAAGGGATACATTCCGTGGGCGGGAGTATAACAAAGCAAAAGCCATAATTACAGAAAACTTTCAGTTTTGTATCACCAAGCATGGCATTTAAGGCTGGTTATCATTTGAATAGCTCACAATCAGTACTTCTACATGAAAGACTTTCACTTTCTACGAGGATATTGAGACCATGCTGACGCCATTTCATCATTCGCTTTATACACAAAAGCGATTAACAAAAATCGCTTACATAAAATGAATCTAGGGAATGCCATTAGATGTTCAGGGCAGGCTTTATGGTGAAATTTCCACCCTCAAACACTTAGACCAACATCAAGTCAGTAAAGTGATTGAAACCTATGGGCGATCGCAGCTATCAGAGCGATTAAGCTACTGAAGAATAAGTGCTGTGTAATAAGCGACAGTGTAAAAAGCTAAACACTCAACCTAAGCCGACAAAAAAGGCCAGTTAATACTGGCCAGTTAAGCTAAATCAGGCCTAGGCTTGAGTCGATAAGCGGTAGCGAAGCACCTTAAGTGACTTCTCTTCCGACACATCCATAAAGGCTAGCGGATTGGCTAAGCGCTCTATGTATTCGAGTGCAGGTGCTGCTTCCGCTACCTGTTGACGCAGGAAAGCGGTATCGAGTTCAGGTGCATTTAGACACAGTAATACTTCACCATTCTCGGCAAGCAACTCAGGTAAACGCCTAATTAAACGCACATAATCCTTAGTCGCGACAAAACTGCCCTTTTGATTGCTCGGTGGATCGGCAACAACAATGTCGTAGGGACCGAGCTTTTTCAGTTTGCCCCAAGATTTAAAAATATCATGGCCTAAAAAACGGGCTCCCGCGCTAAAGCCATTCAGCAAATGGTTCTGCTTACCTATGCCTAATGCGCCTTTGCTCATGTCCATATTCACAACTTCATCGGCGCCCCCTTGTAATGCCGCGACCGAGAAACCACAGGTATAAGCGAACAAATTAAGCACCTTTTTATAACGGGCGTTTGCTCTAACCCACTCACGACCATTAGCCATATCGAGGAAGAGTCCGTGGTTTTGTCCGCGCATTAGGTGCACCTGAAACCGTGCACCATTTTCGCTAACGATATGCGGCTCAGGCACTTCACCTTGCAATAATTGGGTAAACGTCTCCCCCGCACTACGGTATTGGTAGACTAAATTCAATTGGCTATCTGGCCTAATAGCTTGCCAGCGCGCTGCAATCGCCTGTTGGCAGAGGGTTAAATCCGTATCCTCCAAGGGAGTAAAGCTGGTCAGCAATAGTACGGGTGCAAACCAATCTAAACATAGGTGCTCACAACCCACGTAATGCCCACCGCGGCCGTGGAATAACCGCACCGCATCATCACCTAACTCAATTGTCGCTAGCGCTTGTATAAAACTTTGCATCTTCTATTACTTACTCTCAGTTGCACTTGTATTGGCTTCATCGCCATTGGGAATTGAATTTTCCGTGTTACTGGCCAAGAACTTATCTTCAATATCGTCCGATAATAAAATGGCTAACCAATTACCACTTTTACTCGATTCGAGGGCAATTTTAACCACCATAGTCAATGGCACTGACAGCAACATGCCCACAGAACCTAATAACCAGCCCCAGAAAATTAATGATAAAAACACCACTAAGGTCGATAACCCCAGACCGCGCCCCATAAATTTAGGCTCAATGATATTGCCCATCACCATGTTGGCACCCACGTACAAAAGTGCAGTCCCCCCCGCAGCCGCAGGGCCAAGCTGAATAAAGGCCAACAACACCGCTGGAATGGCGGCAATGATAGAACCAATATTGGGAATGTAATTAAACAGGAAAGCAATCACCGCCCATAACATGGCGTAATCCACGCCGATGAAGGTCAATCCCACACCGACGATGATCCCAGTAGCCAAACTCACTAAGGTCTTGATCACCATGTACTGATTCACAGATTGTAAAAAGCGGTCAATCTGCTTTAAGCGCATATCGGGATCGTCCAATGCCAGGTGCAATTTCTTTGGCAGCGACTGAGCTTCAAACAGCATAAAGACGATAGTGAGGATGATCAGAAATAAATTCGCCATCACATTGCCGACACCCGATAGCATATTCGTGGTCATAGACAAGGCCATGCCAGGGTCAAAATAGGCTAATACCTGATCCTTCGAAATCTGAATATTTAATGCCTGTAATTTATGGATAATCCACGAAAACTGCTCCACCAGCTGATCGCGATATTGGGGCAATTGTTTAGAAAACTCATTGACAGAACTGCCAACGACTGAGGCTAACCATAGGCCCATCAACACAATAAAACCCATCAAAAGGATCACTGCCAGCCATTTAGGCACACGGAACTTTGTCATCAAACCGATTGCAGGATTACAAATCACCGCAAGAAAACTGGACAGCACAAACGGCACCACAATCGGGCTCGCCGCCTTAATCCCTGCCAAAATAATCACTACAAAGGCCATAACCGCAAAGCCACGATAAGCAGCAGAGGGCGCATTAGGTCGAGTCATTTATTAAAAATCCTTCTTGATCTTAGATAAAATTGTTAGGCTAACCCTTGAAACCACTTAACCTCAGAAACTTTAGCTTAAGATAGCCATTTGTCATTATGAAACCAGAAACCGCGATTATACGCATTAAAAACTTAAGACTTCGTACTTTTATTGGCATTAAAGAAGATGAAATCCAAAATCGCCAAGACGTGATCATTAATGTCGTGATCCATTATTGTGCCGAACGTGCCCGCAACAGTGACAATGTCGAGGATGCGCTCAATTACCGCACAATTACCAAAAAGATCATTGAACTGATTGAAAATAACCGTTTCTCATTACTCGAAAATCTCACCAGCCAAACGCTGGCCATCGCCAGTGAGCATCCTTGGGTTGAATTTGCCAGTGTCGAAATCGACAAACCCCATGCACTACGCTTTGCCGATTCAGTCTCGATGGAGTTATGTTATCAAAAATAATCTGGCTAAAAATACTCCGACTAAGTGATCGTTGCACACCGCATTTTGGTATATATCCGCAGAGCTTAACCAATTAAGAGAGGTTCCATGAATATACTGATCACCGGCGCAAGCGGCTTTATTGGCCGCCAATTAGTCGAACGACTGGCGCCATATCATCAACTGACGTTATTAACTCGCTCGGTGCAACAAACACAAAAAGTGCTCGGCAATCAGCACCACTACCTCGAAAGTCTCGATGCGCTAAGCGACTTAAATCACATTGATGCCATCGTAAATCTTGCGGGTGAACCCATAGTCGCTAAACGTTGGAGTAAAAACCAGAAGCAACGTATTTGTGATAGTCGCTGGGATATTACGGCAAGATTAACTCAGCTAATACAACAGAGTAGCACTCCTCCTCAGATCATGGTGAGTGGTTCGGCAGTCGGTTATTACGGGCGGCACGATGATAAATTACTCGATGAGTCTAGTGGCGCCCATGTTGAGTTTAGCCATGACATCTGTCGAAAATGGGAGCAAGAAGCGCTAAATGCAACCTCAGAGCACACACGCGTCTGCATTATCCGTATTGGTATCGTGCTAGGTAAAGGTGGTGCCTTAGAGAAAATGTTACCGCCATTTAAACTCGGACTCGGTGGCCCAATTGGCCATGGACGCCAAGGTATGAGCTGGATACATGTGCAGGATCTCATTTCCCTTATTGATTTTTTACTCACTCAACAACACTGTAAAGGCATATTTAATGCCACTGCACCCAATCCAGTGAGTAACGCTGTGTTTACCAAAGCGCTCGGAAAAGCACTTAATCGCCCAGCATTAATCACTACCCCACCGCTTGCATTACGCTTAGCGATGGGCGAAATGTCGGAGCTACTGACAGAAGGGCAATTTGTTTACCCCAAACGTGCCCTCGAAGCGGGTTTTCAGTTTCAATTCAGTGATCTCGATAACGCCTTAACAAACGTGTTAGCCAAATAGGCTAGCACGCTAGAGCCCAAACTCAGCTTTAATATGCTGATAAAATCAGTCGCTGATGCAGGCGGTTCTTAGTACCCAAATCCGCTCAACAACCAGGTATATTGTAGCGTCAATCTTGCCATTATTTTAGCAACACTAGAAAAACAAGAATGTAACATCATGATTTCTATTATGATTTAGCGACAATCCGTCCATTTTCTGCTAAACTCGCCTCCATTCGGTCATAGGAGGCACGCATTAACCGCCTCAGCCTTGACCACAGATAGACTCAGCAACACCTCATAAATAGACAGTTATTTATGCTCAGGAACAGGCTATTTAATCTGCTGTTCTTGGTCTGTAGACCATAAAACGATACACACTCGCGCCTACTCGTCCTTTAAATTTTTTATCGGATTGACACTGATCTGTCCTCGACATCAAGCGCTTAACATCCAGCATTAGCAGGTACTTAATAACAAGATGGGTTACTTCTCATTGGACATTGTGCCCAATGAAACGCCCGCACTAAGACAGTTTGTAAGGAATTTTCATGCACACGACCTATATGATTGGCGAGCTAGAATCATTTTTAATTGCCATTTTCGTGCTGTTTATCGGCCACTCTATCAATCGCCATGTACGTGTCTTCAGACAATATAATATTCCCGAACCCATAGTGGGTGGCCTAGTTGTCGCCGCGGGAGTCACATTTCTTCACTTTCAAAATATCAGTCTCGACTTCAGCCTATCACTGCAAAATACCTTAATGCTGATGTTTTTTAGCACCATTGGCCTCTCGGCAAACTACAAGCTATTGCTCAGCGGTGGTAAAAAAGTCTTCATCTTTTTAGGTGTGGCCTCAATGTATATTGTGATTCAAAATGCCGTCGGAGTCAGTTTAGCCAGCCTATTGGGGCTCGATCCCATAATGGGACTTATCGCAGGATCAATTACCCTGTCGGGCGGCCATGGTACCGGCGTTGCTTGGTCACAAACCTTTGCTGAGCGCTACGGTATCAACACCTTAGAGTTTGCTATGGCCGCGGCAACTTTTGGTTTGATCATGGGTGGGATCATCGGTGGCCCCGTCGCGCAGCGATTAATCGGTAAGCATAATCTTGTTTCTCGCTATGGGGTTGGCCGCAAGCATCACAGTGAACATCCGCATTTAGTCACTTATGATCACTTAGAAGAAGACCAAGTCACCGCCAAAACTATATTAGAAACTCTGTTTGTGCTGTTGTTGTGTGTTGCAGGATCAAAATGGCTCACGCTGTGGATCAGCCAATCGGGTATTGCATGGCTAAAAATGCCCGACTTTGTATATGCTCTTTTTCTTGGCGTGCTCATCGCTAATCTCACAGAACTCACCCGCGGTTACAAACCCCATACCGAAAGTATCGATGTGATAGGGACTGTCGCGCTGTCACTCTTCCTCTCAATGGCCTTAATGACTTTAAAGTTATGGGAAATTTTTGATTTAGCGATCCCGCTACTGGTGATTTTACTGGTACAAACCGCAGTGTTGGCCATTTTTGCCTATTTCGTGACGTTCAAAGTCATGGGCAGTAATTACGATGCTGCGGTGATCACCGGTGGCCACTGCGGCTTTGGTATGGGTGCAACCCCAACAGCGGTAATGAATATGGGCGCGCTAGTATCACGCACAGGGCCATCACCCCAAGCCTTTATGGTAGTACCTATCGTCGGTGCCTTCTTCATCGACATAGTTAACTTAATTGTCTTACAGGGCTATCTGAGCTTTATGAAGTAGTTGTTTATAACTCAATCACTTAAAAAATAGGGCGCCGACTTTAGCGCCCTATTTCATGGTTCAAAATAGTTAAGACTAGAATTCACGCATTAAGCGTTCAGGCCGAGGCAGGTAATAATCATCATAATCAAGGGAGAAAACGACTGAACTTGAACGGCCAACAATCTCATCACGGGGCACGAAGCCAATAACCCGAGAGTCTGCGCTGTTATCACGATTATCACCCAGTGCTAAATAATGCGCATCCGGCACTGTGACAGGTCCAAAATTGGCAAGCCTTGAGGGTACTGGGTTAAGGCGAATACTGTGGACCATACCGAGTAAATTTTCCTGCATTTCTGTCACATCAGCGGGAGCATAAGTACTCAATGCTTGGGATGTGTAGCTGAGCAGTTCGCCGTTTAAATACAAGCGATTATCCTGCATCATCACAGTATCGCCTGGCACAGCTATTACCCGCTTAATCAGTTTTTTATCAGCCTTTTTTGAGTCAAATACCACGATATCGCCGCGAGCAGGATCTGCCAGTTTAACTAATGCGATATGCGTAAATGGCACCCTAAGATCATAAGCCATCTTATTAACTAGAATGCGATCACCCTCGACGATAGTCGGCAGCATAGAACCCGATGGCACAGTATTCCAATCGGCCACAGCGCTCCTGAACACTAACATTAAACTGATAAACAGAAAAAAAGAGCGATTATCTTTAAGCAGTTTTGTTATTCCTTTGAACATAATATTCCCTCTATGGCATATATAAGCTAGTCGCTGTTCTCAGTTAGATAGACCCATTGAGTTGCACTAAGTTCTGTTGCTACCTGCTTAAGCACAGATCAATTTGTAAGCCAATGCAAAAACGCATGTTCATGCTCAAATTCATGTTCGAGTCATGCTCATGTTCGAGTCATGCTCATACTCAGCAGAATCAGCCAGACAATAAAAAAGCACTGAGCTTAGGCAGCATCAGTGCTTTTAATGTTGGCTCAGCTTGTTGTCTTAATAAGCTTTATGTTTTAGCCCATCAACAGAGTTCACAAACCGCCCTAGCTCCCAGCCTTCAATAGCTCGGAACAAGATTGGCTGAGCAATTGTCGACAACGCCAAACCCCAAGTAGGGCGACAATTAAGGCTCCAGAAACAGGGGCAATACCCCACCAAGGCCAGTGCATGTATACATTAAGTTCAAATACTTGCGTCTTAAGTAGATATAACGCAAATTCGGCCACAATTACGGCTAACACACCCGCAATACCGCCAAGTAAGGCGAACTCTAAACCCGTTGCACTGCGCAATAACCATCCTGAAGCACCAAAGGTACGCAACACAGCTAATTCACGTTGCCGAGTTGCCATGCCAGCCTCAGTCTGTGCAATCAAGACTAAGGCACTGGCTAATAACACTAAGGCCAGCACTAAAGACAACGACAGCGACACTTGCTCAATTATCTGCCGCAACTGCCCCACCATAGCGCCAACATCTATGATAGATATCGTCGGAAATTGCTGAATAAGCGCAAGGATCACTGCCCCCTTAGGCGTACCATCAGCATTAATAGTCTTATCGTTAGTCGCCTGATCATTCAGATAAAAACTCGCCATCGAGGTATACGCAAAAGGCGCGAGCGCTTCTTGGGTGAAAATCATAAAGAAGTTCGGTTGCAGTGTTTCCCAATGCACGGCACGAATACTGGCAACTTTAACTGTGAGCTCTTGATTATCAATCACGTAAGTCAGCTTATCGCCAAGACCAATACCTAGACGCTCCGCCACGCCGGACTCCACCGACACTTCATCGGCGGCTTGATTAAAATGCCCCTCTAACAGTTCGTTGTTAGCAGGCAGTGTATTGCGCCACGTTAGGTTTAACTCGCGCGAAATGCCCACTCTCCCCTTTTCACCCGCTTCGGACTGTTCATTCGAAATCAGTGCTTCACCATTAATTTGGGTTAACCGGCCACGGATCACCGGATAAATGTCCGTCGCCACTATCCCCTTAGTAGTCATGAAATCATTCAAGGGCTTTGCATCATCAGGCGCAATATTGACAAGGAAATAATTAGGCGCATTTTCGGGCAACTGTTTTTGCCATTCGTTAAGTAAATCTTGTCTTAGCGCCAAAATCGTCAATAACAGTACCAGTGCAGCGCTAAAACCAACCAATTGCACCGCATTTTGCCGCGCACGACGCCTTAGCCCCGCCAGCGCTAATTGCAAAGGATTGGTAGTCTTCATACCAACACTGTGTCCTGCTCGTATCATCACAAATCCAAGCAGACTTAACAGCACAGCCAGCAATAGCACAGCCGCGACCACAGTCAGAGTCAAAGTCCAACTTTGGGAATACAAATAGCCCAGTAGTGCCATAGCCCCTAGACTCAGTAGCAAATGCAGCCACATACCAAGCTGTAAGCCTTCTAACTGACGCTGCAACACCCGCAGTGGCGGAATAGCCAGTAAACGCATCAATGGATAAGCCGAAAACATAAAGGCGCTGATGAGCCCAGTGCTGATACCGAGTAATAATGGCCGTGTGAGTGGCGGTGAATAGGCCGCAATTTCGGGTGGCAAGAGATAACTGATCCCAAAATCGAGTAACCCTCCCCCAATAAGGCCTAGACCAATTCCCAGTAGCGTTACCAACAATAAATGAGTACCAAACAACAGGCGAATTTGCTTTGCCGAGGCGCCAAAGGTTTTCAGCATGGCCACCACATCGTAATGGCGCTGACAATAACGCTGGGCGGCAATACCTATCGCCGCGCAGGCCAATGCAATGCCCATCAAACTTGCCAGCAGTAAGAAGCGCTCCGCTCGCTTAACGGCTCCCGCAATCGGCGAGTCACCGGATTGCACATCGACCCAACGCTGGGTACTATTCAAAAGCGGTTTAACACTTTGTTCAAAGGCCGTAAGCGAGGCTTCATCTCCGGCAAATTGATACAGATAAGTCACGCGACTGCCCGGTTGAATAACACCTGTTTTGGCGACATCCTCCATCCGCATCAATACCACTGGCGATGAAGCAAAAGGATTAAAACCTGCGTCGGGTAAGCGGCTGATCTCATTGCTGAGCACAAATTCGCTGTTACCTAGTTCGATGGATTTGGGATAACCCAAAAGTCCGCCTAAGCGAGTCTCAAACCAAATTTGATCCGCTTGAGGTAACGCCTTTGTTTTACCGCTGGTGAGTTCAATATCGCCCTTAAGCGGGTAACCCGACTCTACGGCGCGTACTGTGACTAACTGAAACTTATCTCCCGAATAGACCATGGAATTAAATTGCATGTTAGTCACATGCTTAAGCCCAAGCGCTTCGGCTTTGGATAAAATCGCCGCATCAATTTTAACCGGCGAATCGATAATACGGTCGGCCGCAATAAACTGTGAAGCTTGACCACTAATTGCCACTTGCAGACGTTCACTCACCCGCGCCAAGCCACTCACAGACAAAACCGCGAGCGTAATAGCGAGGATAATCAATAACAATTGCCCTTGCTGTAACTCGCGTTTAAACAGACGCCATGCCAGACTTAACTCCATTATTAAGCCTCCTTAACATCGGCTAGCGGTTCTGTTTGAGTAATATCTTCCTGTAAATGGCCGTTATCCATCACTAGTTGACGCTCACACCGTTTGGCCAGCAGCAGATCATGGGTAACGAGGACTAAGGTTGTATGGCTTTCTTGATTAAGCTCAAACAACATATCGGCAATCTTATGGCCGTTGACGCTGTCTAAATTGCCTGTTGGTTCATCGGCAAACAAAACTGTAGGCTCACAGATAAAAGCGCGGGCAATCGCCACCCTTTGCTGTTCACCACCCGAAAGCTGTTTGGGTAAATGAGTCAAGCGATGGGATAAACCAACCCGCACCAACATGGCCTGCGCTTTTTCCTTGGCATTGCTCACGCCCGCAAGCTCGGCGGGTAACATGACGTTCTCGAGCGCAGTTAAGGTATCCACTAACATAAAGGATTGAAAAATAAAGCTGACCTTCTGTTTACGCAGTGCCGCTTTTTGCTCTTCATTCAGTGGTGATAATGCCACACCATCGAGCCAAATCTCCCCCGACGTAGGCGTATCAAGCGCCGCAAGCAATCCCAATAAGGTGGATTTGCCCGAACCTGATGGGCCGAGAATAGCCACACTCTCACCTTGCTTGACATCTAAGTTAATGCCCTTGAGGATAGTGAGCGTTCCTTCCTGAGTAATCACTGATTTTTCGAGGTTAACAACATTAATGGCACTGTTTTTTAAGATGACGTTAGACATAGGATCCTTCTTATATAAATCGTTCTGGTATCAATCGCTAAGATTAAAATCAATGGCGAAGACCCTAGGGGCATTCATCCTACTGAGTGTACTCATGGTCACGCCCGCTCACGCGGCAAAGATACTGATCCTCGGCGATAGCTTAGGCGCTAGCTACGGCATGGCAGAACAGTCAGGCTGGGTAGCACTACTGCAAAAAAATCTGCCCGAACATCAGTTTACCAATGGCTCAGTGAGCGGCGAAACCACAGCGGGCGGCCTACGCCGATTACCCGCCTTGCTCGATTCTGTTGCTCCCGATCTTGTGGTCGTTGAGCTAGGAGGTAATGATGGTTTACGTGGATTCCCCCCAACGCAACTCGAAAATAATCTAATCCAAATCATTACCCTAGCCAAAGATAGCGGCGCAAAAGTGCTGCTGACCGAGATCATGGTACCGCCTAACTATGGCCCTCGCTATACCCAAAAGTTCACCCAAGTGTATCAAGACATATCTAAAACCCAGGATATAGTGTTGATCCCCTTCTTTATGCAGGATATCGCGCCCCATCCAGAATTAATGCAAAGGGATGGCATTCATCCCAACGAAAAGGCACAAGCTCAGATTGCGGCTTGGATGCAACCATGGATAGAAAATGCGTTAACCCAATAAAATAGCTGCTATTTTAAGCTAACGAACCGCTTACTTAGCTAAACTCATACTCAACGGATAAAAACGTGTTCTAACGCAAGATTAACCCTATAGATAAACAGTAAAATTCGTGTTAGCAAATGGTTAACTCAAACAAGGAGTCAATATGTCCCTTAGCCATCAGCAAAAAGTGTACATACCCAAGGAAGCCCGTACAAATCAATACATCACAGCCGAAATCAAGGTGACGGATGAGCTACTCAATCAATATCCCGATTATCAAAGCTGTTATCAAACTTTAAGCCGTTTGATATTTAATTTGGCAGAACAACACGATCTCCGTAATGTTCACGTGATCACTAACGATAAACTGCCAGTAGTGCGTTACCATACCGAAGCATATTGCTTCCAAACCACTGAACAAATTCTATTTTTTTATAACCCAGCCTACCACGAAGCCCAAAACTTATTCTCGCAAGAAAACTATCGCGCCCGCAAACTGCGCATTGTGTTTCTTGCCACAGGTGACGATATTCGCAGTAATTCCGCCAGTTTCCATATCAAGGTGCGTGAGTTGCTCACTGAATTAATGCCCTTAATGCCAATAAGCGATCTTAAGGTTAAGGTCCGCGACCATCAGCATTTATCCTATGATCTGTTCGCAAAAGCTAAGGGCTATAAAGAAACCTATGGTTATAAACTGCGCGCCATCGGCCCAAGATATAAAGCCAGAAAATGTGAGTTACCAGAAAACGTTAGCTCTCTTACCTATGTGACGGTGAGCTTGCCGCTGAGTCGCAAACTCAAACAGGGTTTATTACCTGACTCAGCCACTGACTTTACGCCTTTATATCAGCATCTTGAAGACTGCTTCCTCAAAGCGGCAGCTAATAGACAACTGACACGCCTTGCTATGATAGCGAACGGCTTAACACCACTTGTGCGTAACAGTAAGTTTGAAAAGCTCGACAGCAAAGCCGAAGTACAAATGATAGGGTTCGATCCTAATGCGACTGAGCAACAAGTTATCCGTCGCTGGGATGCCGATAACTTAGTCGAAGCCGCGCACTTTACAATAGTGGCAGGTACTAAGGACTGTGACGATTCGGGTTTCGGTCGTTTTATGAACAATGTTGAAACGGCTCTGAAGGCCTTCGCAGCCGACATAGGTGTCGATCCGGAGCGTGAAGATCTCATCGTACGTTTCCATCAACATATCAGCTATCAAATCTAACCCACTTCGGTATTAGCCGCGAAAGCTCAGCAAATGAAAACGCCTGCAAATGCAGGCATTTTTACTTTTATTCACCAATAGACAGAATTACATAGGACGATTTTTTTCTATGAGGCGATTGAAAATAGCGTTCACAGACAAAGAAGCACCGTGGGCAATTTTATCGGCGAGTTTCTTTCTCACCTGATAACGTATCTTGTACACAGTACGCTCTGTGGCGAGTGACATTATCACATCATCGCTGGTCGAAATCGCATCAACTAAACCTAATTCAATAGCTTGCTGACCGTACCAATGCTCGCCAGTAGCGACTTTCACTAAATCCAACTCAGGGCGATACTTACCAACAAACGCTTTAAATAAGACGTGGGTTTCTTCGAGTTCCTCTTGAAACTTCTGTCTTCCCTCATCGGAGTTTTCACCAAACACTGTCAAGGTGCGTTTAAAATTACCAGCCGTATGTTGCTCATAATCAATTTCATGCTTTTTCAGCAGGCGATTAAAGTTAGGCAGTTGAGCAACAACACCAATAGAACCGACAATGGCAAAAGGTGCAGCATAAATTTTATTCGCTACACAGGCCATCATATAGCCACCACTGGCGGCGACTTTATCAACACAGACAGTCAATGGAATATCAGCTTGGCGTAAGCGATCTAACTGGCTGGAGGCTAAACCATAACCATGCACCATACCACCGCCACTCTCTACATTGACAACCACTTCATCGCCTTTTTCTGCGATAGCAATAATTGCACTGATTTCTTCACGCAGTGATGCGACCTCAGCGGCATCAATACTGCCCTTAAAATCAATCACGAACACTTTGCCCGTGCAGGCTTCATCTGCGGCTTTGTCTTTTGCCTTTTCGTCAGCTTTTAATTGCTTTTCATAGGCTTTGAATTGTTTCTTTGACAGAAGTTCTTCTTTTAAGCCATGCTTAAGTTCTTCTAACTCTTCAGACAAGTTAGTGATCCTCAGCTCGCCCTTATCTGACTTGTGTTTTACAGTGGAAGCCAACACCACAATAATAACGGCAACGATTGCGACCACTATTGTGACGGCTTTCGCCAAAAACATTCCATACTCGTATAAAAATTCCAAAGTGTTCTCCGTTAGGGCGTTACATCATTCAATCAATTGCGCGCTATTCTAACAGCCTAAAGGCCCATAAAAAAACCCAGCAAAGGCTGGGTTTTTCCGATTAAGGCAAGATTAGTTAGGACAAGTCGCAATGACCCCACTGTTTGTCACTAAAATCGTCACGTCGTCCTTACCTGCAGTAGCAGCATAGGTTGCCACTTGAGTCTGCATTTCAACCGTGGCAGCCGCGGCCATACCATCCGTTGATTCCTTTTCTTTAGGATCAACAATCGAACTGTGGTGACCTTTAGCGAAACGCACAACGCCATGACCTTTGCTCGTGCTATCGGCACAAGGTAGCCCGATGGCAGCGATCAGCGGCTCAGTGCCCGATAATGGGAAGTTATCGACGCGATTAGGCAGCACTTGATCTGCTAAGTTACCGTTACCATCACCCGCCACTTCAATTAAGTGAACAGGTAAGCCTGTCGCTTTTAACATAGCAGCATGGTTAACAGGATCTGCAGAATCTACCGCTGTTTGAACCGCAAAGGCAAACGTCGGAATAAATTGGGCATATACCCCCTGCACCAGTGCCGCATATTCAGGGCTACCAGGCTCATAACCAGCTGTATTAGCCGCATCGACCTGTGCTTGGAAAGTTGCAGATGCCGTAATATTACTAAACAGTACTGGGCCAAAGGTTGCAGAACCTGCGAATGATCCTGCTAATCCACCTGCTGGCGCAACTAAGGATACAGCATTGATAACATAAGCATTTGGCAAGGCATCGCCGGTTGCTGGATTCTTCATGCCCGTGCTGGCATAGGTCGCAAAATCGGTGCCCACAATGGCGCCTAAACTCAGACCTTGAGCACTGATTTTAGTCACATCAAATACTTGCGGCTGACCTGCTTGTGCTAAGCCCTGTGCTAAGCCCGTAAGAGCAAGACGCACCCCTAAATGGTCCATCGTCGCTTGACGGAAATTATCTCGCACCGACAAAGTGCTAGAAATATTCACAAACACCAACGGGTTACCATTTTTAAAGGCGTCCGGTTTACCAACAACTGCACCGAAGGCAGGATCTGTCGCAGAGACTTCATAAATCCCATCTCCGTTAGCATCAAATGAACGCGCACCGTGAAGTGGCATATCAATAGCAACAGTCGCAACCCCCATTGCCGCATACGTGCCGGCATAGGCCAATGACATTTCTTTACCGCCACCTAAACCGTGAAGGGCAATTGTTGTTGGCCAACCAGATGTAGGAGGAATAAACTCACGACCTTGCTGTTGATAAAAAGCGGCCAATTTCGTTGCATTGGGCATAGAAATCAGTACAGATACTGTTTCATAACCTTTGATTGCTGGAATAGGATTGAATTTAGTCAGATGTTTGGTTTTATCAACTGCCGTACCATCGTCTAAAACCCATGTTTTACCCGCCATTAACGAGGGATTGGCTAAAGCATCAGCAGGGTTGGCAATACCATTAGCCACCGCTTGCATACCAAAATTATTCTGGCTGAGTGTGCCCGCTTGCAGTGCTAGTAGCACAGATACAGGGCTATCACCTTGGGCTTTCCAATGACCATTAATTAATGGTTTACCTTCAGCGGATAAACAACCAACTGAAGAACAATCACCGTAAATAGGCAGTTTAATTTTTGCCGTATACACATCAGCCAAGTTTGCGGCAACATAGGCAGCTCCAGCAGCTGGTGTTAAGCCTGCCACTTGAGCCACAGTCAATCCAGTCGGTGTTGGCATCTGGGCAAAGCTTGGTGCATAGGGAGCACCCTTCGCCATCAGCAATTTGGTGGTTTCATAGACGTTAGCAACAGACTGAGTGGTAAATAAGCCAGAGTAACTGATGGTTAAAGGATCGACCTTATGGGCCGCAGCAATCCCTTTCTCATAACTGTTCACTAAGGTTTGCAGCATCAATTGATCTGGCGTTTCTAAAGGTAACGTATTGATATCCAGCTTCAACAAACCATAGGTCGTTGAAGGAGCGATACCACGACCTTCAGAATCTTGAATAAGATTCGTTGTCGCATAAATATAAGATTGCCCGGCTTTGAGTGGCTTAAGCGGAATTATCACCACTTTTTTGCCCGAAGCGGTTGATATAAAGTCAACGCCAAACTGCAACTCAGCGCCCACTTTACAGGCTGAAACTGACGGTTTAGCCTTACATTCGGGATCAGATGATAATGCGCCGCCTACTGTGGCTTCAAACATTCTGACAGCACCCGGTTGCGCAACCGATGCCGCCATTAAGGTTAGCGGTGTACCGTCATGTTTTTTCGCCAAATCGATATCAATAGAAATCGGTGATGTTGTCGACCACCCATCTAACGCCCCAAGCGCTATTTGTGGATCAACATAATTGCCCGAGCTTTCACCCGGAATTGATAATGTGCCATCTTTGGTGCCACTGAACAGCAAATCATTCGGTAATGGAACTTTTGAATTAGCAGGGTCGAACACCATGTGCGATTCAGGGATGAGCACTTCTGTCTTATCCTTGAGTTCATTAAAACTGTCCTCACCACATCCTGTGAGGCCCAGTGCAGATGCAATCGCAACACCCAAAATGAGTCTTTTCATCTTTTTTCCCCAAATCTTGTTGTAATAGTTTTGTTTTCCCCAAGAAATTAGTCACAATAGCTTTTAGATCTGTGACCAATAGGGCTTATGTTAGCCCCTAACTCATTTCAAGTTAACGTAAAAATATTGAGTTAGCCACAAGTTTGTCACAAAGATTTCAGCTATTGATAACAAAGTTTCATTCATTTGTTTGAAACATGCGTTTATCACTTCGGCGACTCTAGAAGTGGCGGGCATTCTCGCCAAGAGGAAAAAGAGACTCATGTTGGAATATCAAGCAGCAAAAGATTTACTCAAGGGCAAGACGATTTTAGTCACAGGCGCTGGTGCTGGCATAGGCCGAACCGCCGCCATTGAGTTTGCAAAACACGGCGCCACTGTGATTTTACTTGGTAAAACAGTGAAAAAATTGGAAGCAGTTTACGACGTAATAGAACAAGCCGGTTATCCCAAGCCTGCCATAGTGCCATTGGATCTTAAGGGCGCAACGGAACAAAATTATCGCGATATGGCCGATACCATAGCCGAGCAATTCGATCATTTAGACGGCTTATTACATAATGCTAGCTTACTCGGTGCCTTAGGTCCGTTTGAACACATAGATATTCCATCACTCGAAGACGTGCTCAAAGTGAACGTCACGGCCCAAGTCATGCTAACTAAAGCATTACTACCTGTGATGCGCCAAGCACCCAGTGCATCGATTATCTTTACGTCGAGCAGTGTGGGTCGTCAAGGCCGCGCTTATTGGGGACCTTATGCCTTCTCTAAGTTTGCCACCGAAGGCATGATGCAAGTTCTCGCCCATGAATGCGATGGCACCTCAGTTCGAGTTAACAGCATCAATCCAGGAGCTACCCGCACTGAGATGCGCGCTAAAGCCTACCCTGCAGAGAATCCACTGGATCTCAAAACAGCTGAAGAGATCATGCCGACCTATCTCTATTTGATGGGTCAAGATTCTAGTGCCGTCAACGGACGGCAGTTTAACGCACAGTAATCGAATCGCTTATTGAGTTTCTGCCGATATGATTCAGCAATATTAAAGGGCCTATTTATGGCTCTTTAATATTTTAGATATTCTCAAAATGAAACCCAGAACTTGTCGATGATATTAAGTACGACAAAGATACCGCACCGCCAATCCTAGCTTAACTGAATTTTTGCAAAATAAATCATCGTTTTAGCTTTGGCGACTCTGTTTGACTCATCAAGCGAATTTTGTGTATCCAGCTGTGAGTCAGCTAACTCATGGCTGGAGTAATAACTTACCCACAACTCATTTCCGTCAATCACAACGCCCGCATAACTGGTATCGCCCTTCGATGGCAGTGTCAGTAGTTCTTGAACCACGCCAGTATCTGGATGAATTTCAACTAAAGCCGTGCGAACTCGTTCATCATATAAACGCACTACAGCCAACAAACGGGATTGATACATCAACATCACTGGCCCACCAATGCGCTTATCGAGTTCTTGCCATTGCCAATCAGTGAATGGCATTTGACTGCGGCCGAGTAAACCGACAAATTCTGGGCCCCATACGGGATCGCGCCTCAATAGACAAAAGCCGTTTTCTTGATGAAAAACAATGGCAGTTTCGTTGACATAACCTTGATTATTAAACAGCTTTAGCCAAGTTTCAAACTTCACCCCATCCTCACTCTTATACAAACGGGTATCACCATCGGGCCCAGCGCGATAACCCACGCCATAGAGTGCATTTTGATGCTCGGTTAAGCGCCATAACCAATAGCCTTTATCAGCGACTTTTAACGCATCCGACCACGCTAGCCCATTGGCTGAGCGCCAAAGATGTGATTGTAAACCAGACTTATCGTGTAAAGTCCCGCCGCCGAGTAAGAGTAATTCCCCTTGATACTCAATCAGTTTGCCATCGCGTAAATCCGCCTCATCCGAACGGATCAGCGCCACGCTCTGCCAAGTGTCACCTAAATCCGCTGAGCGTAGAATTCGTAGCGCACCATCGGGTGACACATGGGCTGTCCCTTCACGGAAAACGCAAAACAGTGCCCCCTGAAACGTGATTAAATCGGTAAACGCATTATGGGCAGCGTGTTCCCAAATCCGTTTCACTGAAATTAGCTTCATTCATTCACTCCTCAATCCAACTGAGACTTGTTATAACATAGCTGCAAATAACAGAAAGCAAAAAGGCCGCTTAGCGGCCTTTTTCATTGGGATAAAACAACTTAGCTGCGCTGACGCGATGGCTTGGGTTTTCCCGATCCGGTCACTTTATGCTTACGTACGGCGCGGCGAATTTTAGCACTCTTCACCTGAGCACGGGCTACGCTGTGTTTATCAGCGGCGAGCATAGTACGAGTTTCGGGCTCAAGACCCGCCAGCTTACGCAAGTAGTTAACTTGCTCTACTGGCAATTCAACCCAGCCACCGCGAGGCAGTGATTTTGGCAGTTCGACCATACCATAACGAATACGGATCAAACGACTCACCTGTACTTCTTGGGATTCCCACAAACGGCGCACTTCACGGTTGCGACCTTCGCGTAAACACACATGCCACCACTGGTTCATGCCTTCGCCGCCCGCTGGCTTGATGCTATCAAACTGCGCAGGGCCGTCTTCTAACATGACGCCAGTACGTAAACGTTGCACTGTCGCCTCAGGGATTTCACCAAAGGTACGCACTGCGTATTCGCGGTCGACTTCGTTCGATGGATGCATTAAACGGTTCGCCAACTCACCATCTGACGTAAACAACAATAAGCCTGAGGTGTTAATGTCTAAACGACCAACCGCTACCCAGCGTGAATCACGCACTTTAGGTAAGCGATCGAATACCGTTGGACGGCCTTCAGGATCTTTACGACTACAAATTTCGCCTTCAGGTTTATGATATGCCAGCACACGGCAAATCACATCTTCGGCAGACTTTAACGAAATGGCTCTGCCATCGATACGCACTTTAGCATCAGCTTCAATACGATCCCCAAGGCTAGCAATTTCACCATCAATACTAACTCGGCCTGCAGCAATCCATGCCTCCATCTCACGACGGGAGCCATGGCCTGCACGGGCCAAGACTTTCTGCAATTTTTCACTCATTAGTATTTTGCTCTTCTGACTGTTCTGGCGCTGATTTCAAACCTGAAAAAACCGCCTGCAATGACTCAGTATCCGACAACGGCGGTAAATCCGCTAAGGTATCTAAGCCAAAATATGCTAAAAATTCTAAGGTAGTGGCATATAACGCGGGTCGCCCCGGTACTTCTTTATGGCCAACTACTTTAATCCAATGTCTATCTGACAAACTTTTTATGATATGGCTACTTATAGCCACACCGCGCACCTGTTCAATATCGCCGCGAGTCACAGGTTGACGATAAGCAATCACCGCCAAGGTTTCTAATGTCGCACGCGAATATTTAGGCGCCTTTTCTTGCCACAGAGGCTGCAAAAATGGACTCAAGACTTCTAAGGTCTGGAAGCGATAACCCCCAGCGACTTTCACAAGTTGCACACCTCTGTCTTGATAATCCTGCTGCAGCTCATCCAATGCAGCTTTTATTTTGTCTCTGGAAACCGTGAAATCCACCAATACAGTGTCTTTCAACATTTTCGCCGACAAGGGTTTCCCCAATACAAACAAACTCGCTTCAATAAGCTGTTTTAATTGAGTAGGATTTATCTGCATCAATTAATAGGCCTTAACGTAAATAGTTGAAAACGGTTCTGTTTGGTACAATTCGACCAATAATTCTTTGACTAATTCCATCAAAGCTAAGAAGGTGACAACCACGCCGGCACGGCCTTCTTCTAGGGTAAATAAACGTTCAAATGCCGTAAAATCTTCCGAGTTCAACATGGCTAAAATCTGGCTCATGCGCTCACGGGTCGATAACTGTTCACGCTTAACGTGATGATCTTCATAGGCATCGATACGTTTGAGTACATCACCAAAGGCACGGGCAATTTCAAACAACGAGACTTCTGGCGGGATCATTAACGGCTTAATGTCAGGTGCTGCCACTGCCTTGGCTTGAAACACATCCCGCTCGAGCCGCGGCAAATCATCGAGTTTTTGCGACGCTTCTTTAATCACTTCATAGGCTTTCAACTGACGGATCAATTGCGCCCGAGGATCTTCCTCAACCTCATCTTCAGCCACCATACGCGGCAGCAGCAAACGGGATTTAATCTCGGCAAGCGTTGCCGCCATCACTAAGTAATCGGCAGCAAGTTCGATTCGAGCCTGAGTCAGCAACGTAATATATTCTAAATACTGCGCGGTGATTTGCTGAATGGGTAAATCGACAACGTCTAATTTTTGCTTACGGATCAAATATAAAAGTAAATCCAATGGCCCTTCAAAGGACTCGAGGAACACTTCCAATGCCTCAGGCGGAATAAACAAATCCAGCGGCATTTCGGTCATTGCCTGACCACGAATAACGGCTAAGGGTAAACTTTGTTGCGTGCCCTGCATCCGCTATCTTGCTCCGTTAACACTGCGCTATCCAACCTAGGCTAACGCCAAACGCGCGATTATACCTGTAAATCTACGGCGATAAAACTGCCAAATGTTGACTACCACGATCAGAATCACTTACCCGCATCCATTAGCGATAAATCTAATGTGGCAGATTTAGAGGAACGGCGTGATATCACCCGCGCCTTCACGTAAAATCTCGGCGCCATCTTCAGACATATCAATCACAGTCGTTGGCTTTTCGCCTAAATAACCACCGTGGATAATCACATCCACTTGATGCTCGAGCAAATCACGAATTTGTTCAGGATCAGACTCGGCAAATTCTGCATTCGGCATCACTAAACTGGTCGACATCAGCGGCGCATCTAAGGCTTCCAGCAACGCCAGTGCGATTACATTGTCGGGCACACGAATACCTATGGTCTTTTTCTTGTCATTTTGTAAGCGACGCGGTACTTCTTTAGTCGCTTTGAAAATGAACGTATAAGGCCCAGGCGTGCAGCTTTTTAGGATGCGATACGCCTGATTATCCACTTTAGCGTAGGTCGCAAGCTCGGATAAATCACGGCACATCAAGGAAAAGTTATGATCGTTCTCAATTTGACGAATTCTCGCCATCCGCGTCATCGCGTCTTTCTCACCAATCAAGCAGCCTAAGGCATAGCCCGAATCGGTGGGATAAACAATCACACCGCCGCTTTTCAATACGGCGACCGCCTGACTAATAAGCCGCGTTTGCGGATTTACTTCATGTACATAAAAAAACTGACTCATGGTCGTTCCATCCAAGATTCCGATTGCCAGACCCAATCAATACCTTGGGGCTGATACAGATTTTTACCTAATTCTATCCAATTGCTCGGAAAGTGAAAATCACTCCCTATCGATGCGAGCAACTGGTTTTGGACACTCAGCGCCACAAGATTGGCCCTGTCGTCTAATGTTTGCTGGCCAAGCACCACTTCCATGGCATCTCCACCGGCTTCTTTAAATTCACGCACTAAGCGCTTAAGCCACTTAGCCGATAACTTATAACCACTGGGGTGCGCCAACACGGCTAACCCACCTGCGTTATGGATGATATCAATGGCACTGGCCATATCACCCCAATTATTAGGCACATAACCGGTTTTACCGCGTGCAAGGTAGCGTTTAAAGACGCTGGGCATATCCACAGCATGACCATTTTCAGCCATCCAGCGAGCGTAATGTCCACGGCTCAATGCCGCATCACCCGCCAACGCCTTAGCACCTTCGTAGGCACCTTCAATGCCAGCTTTAGCTAATCTATGGCCAATTTCTTGAGCCCGTAATTCACGTAATTCACGCTGGTTTTCTAAAAATGCTAATAACGCTGGATTATCAGCATCGAAGTTAAGCGCCACTATGTGGATATCGTAACTGTTCCAGCGAGTAGAGATTTCCACGCCAGAAATCAATTTCAATGGAGTAGCTTGTGCCTGATTAAAGGCACGGGCTTCAGGTAAACCAGCCACTGTGTCGTGATCGGTAATGGCAAATAACTGCACCCCCTTTTCAAGGGCTCTTGCCACCAATTCAGACGGCGTTAACTGACCATCGGACGCGGTCGTGTGGCTGTGTAGATCAGCCAATATGCTTTGAGTATTCATGGCGCTATTGTACGCGAACTTGTTAACAAATGCGCTGCTATCTCGTATTTTGTGGCTGAGTAACATCAATTTTATGCATCATTGCAGCGAATAAATCGCAGGAAGTGAAAAATATTCAATTGACATTCAGCTCCAGCTAAGGTTTTCTATACACCAATTGACTGAATTAGCGAGACCCTTTTGAATGACACACATTAACGCTTCATTAAACATCATTTGGTGGTGGCACTTCCCAACGTAGCGGGTGGTGTGAAGCTCTGTGCTCATTTGAAAGTGACCAGAATCAACAAGAAGCCCGCAGAAATGCGGGCTTTTTTGTTAGGTGCGAAAAATGTCGGCAGACTCGGGCAAAAAATTAAGAAAGCGAGATAACTCATGATGTTAAAGACATTTTATAAGGTAGCTGGAATATGAACATGCCCAAACAGACATTCGCACGCTCAAGCACACTCAAAGCGGCATTAACCTACCACAGCGATCCACTACGCTTATATCAGCACATCACCCAAGATGCGCCCCATACTATGTTGCTCGAATCGGCCGAAATCGACAGTAAAGATCACTTAAAAAGCATGGTAATGACCCATGCCGCCATGATGATCCGCTGTGACGGTTATCAGCTGACCTTCACCGCACTGACCGACAATGGCGCGAGCTTACTTGCTCCCATCGCGCTGTTTTTCAGTACAGCAGTCAATGTCGCCAGAGATAACTTGACCTTAGTGGTGACATTGCAAAAAGACACTCAACTGCAGGATGAAGATGCGCGCTTAAAATCGACCTCGCCACTCGATGGCCTGCGGATGTTTATCCAGCAGATTGATTGTGGCGCCCATACTGACAGCCAGACCAAGCCCGCCTTTGAGGATCTGTTTTTAGGTGGCGTGCTGGCATACGACTTGATTGATACCGTCGAACCACTGCCTGCCGTACCGAACCGCGATAACGATTGCCCTGACTACTTATTTTACCTCGCTGAAACCTTAATCCTTATCGACCATAAACTGAAACAAGCCGACATCATTACCCATAATTTCAGTCGTGATTCAGCCCAGTATGCCGCCATCACCGCAGCGCTAAGCGAACGAGTTCAGCAGTTAAGCACACAATGTAAAACTCTGGGTAATTCACCTGCCGATATACCGACACTGGTCGCCATCGACGCAACTGAGCAAGTCAATATTTCCGATGAGGTGTTCAAACAAACCATTATCGATTTGAAAGAACACATTATTGCGGGCGATATTTTCCAAGTAGTGCCATCCCGTAGCTTTAGTTTGCCTTGCCCGAATACTTTAGGGGCTTATCGTGCCCTGCGCCTGACTAACCCTAGCCCTTACATGTTTTATTTCAGGGGCCATGATTTCACCCTGTTTGGCGCCTCGCCAGAAAGTGCGCTCAAATTTGATGCCAGCAGTAATCAAGTCGAGGTCTACCCAATTGCTGGCACCCGCAAACGCGGCAAAACCACAACGGGCGAGATTGATTTTGACTTAGACAGCCGTATTGAACTTGAACTGCGTTTAGATAAAAAAGAACTGTCGGAACACTTAATGCTGGTCGATTTAGCGCGCAACGATATCGCACGCATCAGCCAAAGCGGCAGCCGCAAAGTCGCCGAATTATTAAAAGTTGACCGTTATTCCCACGTGATGCACCTCGTCAGCCGCGTAACGGGTCAACTGCGCCAAGATTTAGATGCGCTGCATGCTTATCAGGCCTGTATGAATATGGGCACATTAGTGGGCGCACCAAAAGTACGTGCATCGCAACTGGTACGCCAAGCAGAAAAAGCCCGTCGCGGCAGCTATGGCGGTGCAGTGGGTTACCTTAATGCCCTTGGTGACATGGACACTTGCATCGTTATCCGCTCCGCCTTTGTGAAAAATGGCACCGCCTTTATTCAAGCGGGCGCTGGCGTGGTATTTGATTCTGATCCACAAAGCGAGGCAGATGAAACCCGTCAGAAGGCCCAAGCCGTGATTTCAGCCATCAAAATGGGCGCTGGACTGCTAGTAACTGAATCACCAGTGAATGAATCGTCAGCACAATCCTCTTCAGCACAATATAAATAGGAGCCAAACATGAAACTCTATCTACTCGATAACTTTGACTCCTTTACCTATAACTTAGTGGATCAATTTCGCAGCCTTGGCTGTGAAGTGGTGATTTACCGCAACGATGTTGCCGCCGATTATATCGCTGAAAAACTGCTAAACGAACAAGAGCCTGCAGCCCTCGTGTTATCACCAGGACCAGGTGCACCCCATGAGGCAGGTTCTATGATGGCACTTATCGCCAAAGTTGCGGGTAAGGTGCCTATGCTGGGTATCTGCCTTGGGCATCAAGCCATGGTGGAATATTACGGCGGCACAGTGGCACGCGCACCTTTTGTGGTACACGGCAAGGCAAGCCCCACTTTCCATGACGGTACTGGCGTATTTGCTGGTTTGCCCTCTCCCCTGCCCGTTGCCCGCTATCACAGTCTCGTCGCCACTCAAGTACCGGATTGCTTGCAAGTGATCGCAACCACTGACGCTATGCCTATGGCAATTTTGCACCCGCAGCATAGAGCCGTTGGATTTCAGTTCCACCCAGAATCAATTCTGACGACGTTGGGCAGCACACTGCTCATTCAAACCTTGGCATTTCTGACCCAAGACATGACAGCAGGAGTAAATGCATGAGTACAAACAATATTCAGCCTTTACTCGACGTTTTATACCAAGGTAAGAGTTTAAGTCGCGAGCACACCTTTGAGATTTTTAGCGCGTTAATTCGCGGTGAAATGAGTGAAGCCACTATGGCTGGAATGTTAGTCGCGCTCAAGATGCGCGGCGAAACCATTGATGAAATCAGCGGCGCCGCCGATGCGATGCGCGCCGCTGCCAAGACGTTTCCCTACTCGAATGGCGATAACCTTAGCAATGGCATCGTTGACATAGTTGGCACCGGTGGCGATGGCTTTAATACCATTAATATTTCCACCACTGCGGCCTTTGTTGCCGCGGCGGCGGGCGCCAAGGTCGCCAAACACGGCAATCGTAGCGTGTCGAGTAAATCGGGTTCATCGGATCTTTTGGCGCAGTTTGGCATTGACTTAACCATGTCACCAGACACCGCCAGTCGTTGCCTCGACGCATTGAACCTGTGCTTTTTATTTGCGCCCCACTACCACGGCGGAGTAAAACATGCGGGGCCGGTCAGGCAAGCACTGAAAACGCGCACTTTATTCAATGTGTTAGGGCCACTTATCAATCCTGCCCGCCCCGAATTTATGTTACTTGGCGTTTATAGCCCTGAGTTAGTCTTACCGATAGCGAAAGTATTAAAGGCGCTTGGCACAAAACGCGCTATGGTAGTGCACGGCAGCGGTTTAGATGAAGTCGCGCTGCACGGCAACACCCAAGTTGCTGAGTTAAAAGACGGCGACATTATTGAGTATCAACTCACGCCCGCCGATTTAGGTGTGCCTTTAGCGCAAATAACAGACTTAGAAGGGGGCGAGCCCGCGCAGAATGCCTTGATTACCGAGGCGATTTTAAAAGGCAACGGTACTGAAGCACATGCCAATGCGGTCGCCATCAATGCCGGTTGTGCTTTATATGTGTGTGGAATTGCTGATTCAGTGAAAACGGGAACCTTACTTGCGCTCAGTACCATACAAAGCGGTAAAGCCTTTGAATTGTTAAGCCAGCTCGCAAAAGTCAGCGGTGAAGCCCATGCCAACGGTCAAGAAAGAGGAAGATAAGCGAATGTCTCAAGTAGAAGTGACTCCAACAGCAATGACTCAAGACCTGCGTACTCAGCCAGAGGCAGCCACAAACCCTATGCCAAAAAGTAATGTGTTAACCCGTATAGTCGATACCAAAGCTGCCCATATTGCCGCCCTGAAGCTGCGTTTCCCCGAGGCCAGTCTGTCGCCAAAAATCTCTGACCGCAGTTTATTTGCCGCACTCAAGGCGCCCAAGGCGGGTTACATTTTAGAATGTAAAAAAGCCAGCCCGTCCAAAGGGCTTATCCGCGATGTGTTTGATGTAGAAGCCATTGCCGATATTTACGGAAAATATGCGGCGGGCATTTCGGTATTAACCGACGAGCAGTTTTTCCAAGGGGATATGGACTATATCCCTAAGGTGCGCGCTCGGGTGAACCAACCTATTCTGTGCAAAGATTTTTTTGTCGATGAATACCAAATTAAACTCGCCGCCCACCAAGGTGCCGATGCCATTCTGTTAATGCTATCCGTACTCGATGATGCGCAATATCACCGCCTAGCGAAAGAAGCCGCTAAGTATCAACTCGATGTGCTGACCGAAGTCAGTAACGAAGAAGAACTTAAACGCGCCATCGCATTAGATGCGCCGATTATCGGGATCAATAACCGTAACTTAAGGGATTTGAGTACCGATCTCGCCACCACAGAAACGCTGGCGCCACATATTGGCAGCGACCGCGTGGTGATCAGCGAATCAGGCATCTACAACAATCAGCAAGTACGCCGCCTGAGTCCACTGGTTGATGGTTTCCTCGTCGGTAGTTCGATAATGGCCGAGGCTGATATCGACTTAGCCTGCCGTAAATTGATCTTCGGTCACAATAAAGTCTGCGGCCTCACCCGCATGGAAGATATTCGCGCCGCGGCAACGTCAGGCGCCGTCTATGCCGGGCTGATTTTTGCTGAAAAATCCCCGCGCGCGTTAACCCTTAACGCCGCTGAACAATTGCTCAGGGAATATCGCGCATCCGCGGCTCCCGCCATTGAATTCGTCGGTGTGTTTGTTAACGCAGCGCCAAGCACCATTACGGATACCGCAGCCAGTTTGCAGTTATCTGCCGTGCAGCTGCATGGCACGGAAACTGAACTTGAAATCGCAGAGCTCACTAAGCGACTTGAGCAAGCGGGACTCACCACTCAAATTTGGAAAGCCGTCAGCGTCGATGCGCAAACGGGTGAGCTTGGTAACTTACCTCAGGGAGCATCGCGATATCTGTTTGATAGTAAAACGGCAAACCAATTTGGCGGCTCGGGCCAAGCCTTTAATTGGCAAAATATTGATGTGAAGTCCTTAGGCCAGCAAAAGGCCCATGCCATGTTGGCGGGTGGACTCAACGCCGAGAATGCGGCCAGTGCCAATGCCCAAGGATTTTACGGTTTAGATTTTAATTCTGGCCTAGAAACCGCCGCAGGAATTAAATCGGCGCAACTGATCCAAACGGCTTTTGCCCATTTACGTCTCTAGCCTATCGCGCTAAGCAAGAAGCCCTAGATGCTGTTGGTGCAGGACAAGCGTGATGCTCAACAAACAATATGAACCTATTAATGCCAGTGGCCAAATAGATAACGATGCGGTTAACCCCAAGACGCTGTTAGTACAATCGAAGCCACTGACAAACTGATTGATAAGATAAGGAAAAAGGTATGTCAAAGTTAAAGCTTAACCCTTATTTCGGCGAATACGGCGGCATGTATGTGCCACAGATTTTAGTGCCAGCCCTTAAGCAATTAGAAACTGCCTTTGTGGAAGCGCAAGAAGATGAAGACTTTAAAGCCGAATTTACCGATTTACTGAAAAACTACGCGGGTCGCCCAACAGCACTGACCTTAACCCGCAATTTAAGCCCAAATCCTATGGTGAAAATCTACCTTAAACGGGAAGATTTACTCCACGGCGGCGCCCATAAAACCAACCAAGTGTTAGGCCAAGCACTGCTGGCTAAGCGCATGGGTAAAAAAGAAATTATTGCCGAAACTGGCGCAGGACAACACGGCGTTGCCACCGCCCTTGCCTGCGCGCTATTAGGCTTGAAATGTAAAGTCTATATGGGCGCAAAAGACGTTGCGCGCCAATCACCTAACGTATTTAGAATGCGTTTGATGGGCGCGGAAGTGATCCCTGTCACCTCAGGTTCTGCCACCCTAAAAGATGCCTGTAACGAAGCAATGCGCGACTGGTCTGGCAGCTACGAAAAGGCCCACTATCTTCTGGGCACCGCTGCGGGGCCACATCCGTTCCCAACAATCGTGCGTGAATTCCAACGCATTATTGGTGAAGAAACCAAGAAGCAAATGCTGGAACGTGAAGGTCGCCTGCCCGATGCCGTTATCGCTTGTGTTGGCGGCGGTTCCAACGCTATCGGCATGTTCGCTGACTTTATCGACGAACCAAGTGTCGAACTGATTGGCGTCGAACCTGCGGGTAAAGGCATAGACACGCCAATGCACGGCGCGCCGCTTAAACACGGTAAGACAGGGATTTTCTTCGGCATGAAAGCGCCTTTGATGCAAGATAGCGAAGGGCAAATTGAAGAATCTTACTCGATTTCAGCCGGATTGGACTTCCCCTCCGTTGGCCCGCAGCACGCGCATCTTAATGCTACAGGCCGCGCCCGTTATGAATCGGCTACCGACGATGAAGCCTTAGAAGCCTTCCAACAACTGGCGCGCTGTGAAGGGATTATCCCTGCATTGGAATCGGCGCATGCTATCGCCTATGCCGTGAAAATGGCGCGCGAGTGCACCAAAGAAACCATTTTAGTGGTCAATCTTTCCGGTCGTGGCGACAAAGATATTTTCACCGTTTCTGACATTTTGAATGGTAAAGAGGAATAATAAACATGAGTGACACGTCTACCAACACTGGCCGTTACCAAGCCTCCTTTGCCAAACTCAACGCCGAAGGCCGTGGCGCTTTTGTCCCCTTCGTCACCCTTGGCGATCCTAGCCCTGAGTTATCGCTAAAAATTATCGATACCTTAGTGCAAAACGGTGCCGATGCCTTAGAACTGGGCTTTCCATTTTCCGATCCCTTGGCCGATGGCCCAGTGATCCAAGGCGCTAACCTGCGTTCTTTAGCCGCAGGCACGACTCCAACGGCGTGTTTTGAATTACTGGCGCAAGTGCGTGCAAAATATCCTGAACTTCCAATCGGTTTGCTGCTGTATGCAAACTTGGTGTTTGCTAATGGCATAGATGCGTTTTACGCCAAAGCGCAACAAGCGGGTGTGGATTCAGTACTTATCGCCGATGTGCCAGTGGAAGAATCAGCGCCCTTTAGCGAAGCCGCTAAAGCCCATGGTATTGCGCCGATTTTTATCGCACCGCCCAATGCCGACAGTGAAACCCTTGAGCAAGTGAGTAAAAGTGGTGAAGGTTACACCTATCTCTTATCCCGCGCGGGGGTCACAGGCACAGACACGAAAGCTGGCGTGCCGGTAGAGGAAATTTTATCTAAATTAAAAGCCTTTAACGCCCCGCCACCGCTCCTCGGTTTTGGTATTGCCGAGCCTTCACAGGTAAGCGCCGCCATCAAAGCGGGCGCTGCGGGGGCGATTTCTGGCTCTGCCGTAGTAAAAATCATCGAAACCCACCAGCACGATGAAGTTAAGCTACTTGCAACGCTTGGGGAATTTACTCGCGCAATGAAGGCTGCAACCTAAGCGAGTCTTGATTTAAATAATCCAATATAAATCAAAAGTTCAATTACAAATAAAATAAGTGAGGTAGACTCGTCGCCTCGCTTATTTTGTTTGTATTTACCAAGCTCTATGTTTACTCAGCCTTTATCTCCCTCAAACACAATCTATCAAGGCAATACTGACACTCACGCAGTACTACACTGACAGCGTATTTATTTAGTCACAGTTCCTCGATAGAATGCCCTATCGAAGAAAAACGGACTTTTTATGCAGTATCGGATCTATATTCTCGAATTAACGCCTTGGGGCTGTGGTTTTGAAGGTGAAGTTGCAGGTAAATGCGATAATGGTGCACCAATTTGGTTTTACTACCAAGGTAGCGATCAGCAGGCCGAAATTCGCTTTCCGGTTAACCAATGGGTCACAGTTGAATTGCTTGGCCGATTAGCAAGTGCCAGTCTTCAAGCTGATATGATTAAACAAACGCCACACCAGCATCTGAAATTCCCGTTGCATAACTGTCACTTTGAAGCTTCGGGACAAATCATCGACATCAGCCAAACACCCGAAGATACAATTTACCTGTTGCAATCAAACTTACCGCTCCCCTTTGATAATGAACTTGGGAAATCCCCTATCTCGCTAGGCCATTGGGTTAATGTAACAGGCGAGCTTTGGGTAACAAATTGGATGAATTGAGTCGATAAAAAAAGGTATAGTGCTAGCCTGTAACAAATCATTCGCCTGATACATATCCATTAGAGGATCCGATGACCATTTCTAAATCTTTACCCGATAACAAACCTCGTACTTTTTTGGGAACACCCAAATTACCGGCCAAGTATGCCACTGTGGTGATGCCATTTTTTCTCTCTATTCTCATGAGTTGTATCGTTTCTGGGATCAGCACTTTCAATGGCGTTGGCGCTTCACCGCAATTTCTCGAACTCTGGCTAGGCGCTTGGCTGATCTCATGGGTTGTCGCCTTTCCTACACTGCTGATGGTGTTACCTTTGGTGCGTAAAATCACAGCTCATTTTGTCGATTTACGCTAGTTTTACGACTTAATCTTCCGATTTAACTATTTTATTTCAAAGCCGTTTTAGGACGGCTTTATCTTGAACTCCTTCTCTTATGCGTACAGCGACTAAAAATCACATCGATAATTGCTCGATCTGTTACCCTGCCAATATTCACTTAAACTAAAACAGTACGACCTACACCATACCAATCGTATTAAATCAAAGCGCTCATTGAGCCCCCAGTCCACGCTTTACAATGGATTTACACTGACCGTTTAGCGGCACCTATGTTTATTGTATAAGGATGACATGACTCCCATCTAAATCAATTTTCCTCTGCTCTCGAACCAACTCAAGCATTAATGTAACCCACTGTATTTATATATTTTATAAAAATAGAGCTCGTAAAACCCTAAATGATACATCCTCAAAACGCTGCCTAATTATCACTCCTTTGTCATTTACTTATTTGTACCATTAACCGTATCTGCCCCCCTTATTCATCAGTTAAAAGTATTAACCCACAGCCCCACACAAATGAGAATGATTTGCATTTGAATATTTTCACATGCTAATTTACCTACCGTTGTCGGGACAGAGACAGCAGGAAATGGCCTAAGGACTGAGCTAAAAATAGCGAGTTAATCAACGCAAGATAAATAGCCAAACAGTCTATTTTGATAACCGCATTCACTTTGGTTTGCGTCCTTAGGTAACTGATTACTGGATCGGCAACGCGCAGCAGCATGTTGCCAAGGAGGCGTAAGTGAGTACACAGCAAAGGGAAATGGATCGCGAAATCTTTGATCTACTTGGCATAGGCATTGGCCCATTCAATCTTGGCCTCGCCGCCTTATCAGAACCTATTGACGGCTTTAACTGCTTATTTTTAGATGCTAAAACCAGTTTTGACTGGCATCCAGGCATGCTACTCAAATCCTCAAGATTACAAACACCCTTTATGTCGGATCTGGTGACTATGGCCGATCCCACCAGCCGCTACAGCTACCTTAATTTTGCCAAGCAAACGGGCAGACTTTATCCCTTTTATATTCGTGAGAATTTCTTTTTACCCCGCCACGAATACAACTTGTATTGCCAATGGGTGAGCCAACAACTCAACAACCTTAAATTTGGTTTTAAGGTCACTCAAGTGGATTACAACGCAGGTGAAAGTATTTATCGAGTTACAGGTTTTGATAGGCGCAGTGGTAAAACCCATTCCTATCAATGCCGAAAGCTAGTGCTAGGCACTGGCACTGAACCTTATCTACCAAAGGATTGCCCAATCCAAGATGCACGGGTCATGCATACCGCCAGTTATATGCAGCAAAAAACCTACCTGCAGAGTCAGAGTGCCATCACAGTAATTGGTAGTGGCCAGAGTGCGGCGGAAGTGTTTTACGATCTACTGCAAGATATTGATACCTATGGTTATCAACTCAATTGGATGACACGATCAGCGCGTTTTTATCCCTTGGAATATACCAAGCTTACTTTAGAGATGACCTCGCCAGATTATGTCGATTACTTCCACGAGTTGACCCCTAATCAAAGATGCTCACTGATCGCCAGCCAGAAACAGCTCTACAAAGGGATAAATTCTGAGCTGATAAAGGACATTTACGATTTGTTATATCAAAAACGCCTATTGGCCGATTTTCAATGCCGACTGATGACGAATGCGGCGCTGACTCATATCGAGCCACAAGCCAATATGCTCAAGTTGCATTTCCACCACAATGAAAAAAATCACACCTTTGAGCAAGAAACGGGCGCCGTTATTTTAGGCACAGGTTACCACTATCGTTTACCCGAGTTTATCAGTGGTATTAAGCAACAAGTCGAATTCGATGACGCCGGACAACTTAGCGTGCAGCGTGATTACAGCATAGATATTCGAGGGGATATTTTTGTCCAGAATGTCGGTTTGCATACCCATGGGATAAGCTCTCCAGATCTGGGTATGGGCTGTTATCGCAACGGCACCATCTTAAAAGCTGTGCTCGGTTATGCGCCCTACCACATTGAGGAACATATCGCGTTTCAAACCTTCGATCCGGCCAAACTTGCCAGTCATCAGCCCTGCGGCGCCAATGCAATTAACACGTTGGATCTTAATCCAAGACATTTTCCTAAGGCGCCGCACAGAAAAACTCAAGTTGATGCGCCACAAACTATCCCTCCAACCAAGATTCCAAGTTCTGGCGCAAGTTCAACCGTGAGTTCAGGCGCGGGAACCAATATGCCGGTCTTAATGGCGCCGAACCAGGAGGCATAATAATGGCAAGCCAATTTAGCAACCATTGTTTAACGCAACTATGTTTAATGCAACTATCCGCTATTTCGAGCATTAATGGTTTCCAGTTCAGAGCGTTAGACCTTACACAAGACATTCCAACACTACAGTCTTGGTTTAACCAAGATTACGCCAAGTTTTGGGGTATGCAGGGCTTGAACCTTGATGCCATAAAAAATCTGTTAGCAACAACAGAACACAAGTTTGCCTTGATAGGTGAATGGCAGGCCAAAGCACTATTTATGGTGGAGCTCTACGATCCCGTCCACGATGAAGTTGGTCAGCACTATCGTGTTGCGCCGGGTGATTGTGGTATGCATCTGATTATCGCGCCGCCAGATGGCAAACCCGTCAGCGGCTTATCCTTGAAAGTGATGGATGCGATAGCGCAGCTCGTGCTTGAAAAACTAGCCTTTAATCGCCTCGTGGTTGAACCCGATCAACTCAATAGCAAAATTCATCGCTTAAATAGCCTGATAGGCATTCGCTATGAAAAAGCGATTCAGTTAAACACTAAAGCTGCTTTCCTCGGATTTTGCACTGCGGTCCAGCGCCTTCAACCATCGAGCACGCCCTCTTTGACGAGCCTAGCCCAAACAACCTTAGCCCTGCCAAGCTCAGCTCAGTCAACGCCTGCTCTGCCAAACTTAGCAGAACAATACTTAGCAAGCCCAACCCTAGCAAAGCCAAGCTCGCACGCGGCATCTCCAACCTCTCCCATGACATTATCGACTCTTCAGGTGAATTAGATGAACTTACCCACAAAAGCCTTATTAATTAACCCATTGCCAACGCAAGATCATCATGTTCAAGCAGTACATGCTCAACAAAGCCCGACGCTATCGACAACATCGACTTCTATGCCGGAGCATTTGACTCCCGCCTATTGGCAAGCGGCTAATCGTCATTTAGTGAAGAAAATCCTCTGCGAATTCACCCACGAGAAACTCATTACGCCGACCCTGTACGGGCAAAAAACGGGGCTTAACCACTATGAACTCAGGCTCAAAGACAGCACTTACTATTTTAGTGCGCGGCACTATCAGCTCGATCATCTCGCGATTAATGCCGATACCATCCGCGTTTCACTTGCAGGCAAAGAACAAACCCTCGATGCGATGTCGCTGATTATTTCCCTTAAAAATGACTTAGGGATCAGCGAAACCTTACTACCAACTTATTTAGAAGAAATCACCAGCACCCTTTACAGTAAGGCATACAAGTTAGCGCATCAGGCGATTCCCGCAGCCACACTGGCGCGAGCCGATTATCAAAGCATAGAAGCGGGTATGACAGAAGGTCATCCGGTGTTTATTGCCAATAATGGCCGGATTGGTTTTGATATGCAGGATTACCGTCAATTTGCCCCTGAAAGCGCGATGCCGATGCAGTTAGTCTGGCTTGGAGTCCGCAAAAACAAAACCACGTTTGCCGCCCTCGAAAACTTGAGTCACGATGCGGTACTAAAGGAAGAGCTTGGCCAGCAGTTCACTGACTTCCAACAACGTCTTAAAACGCAGCAGCATGATCCACAGGACTTCTACTTTATGCCAGTGCACCCTTGGCAGTGGCGTGAAAAAATCGCCCGCGTCTTTGCCGGCGACATAGCCCGTGGCGATCTGGTTTACCTTGGTGAAGGCAGCGAACAATACCAAGTGCAGCAATCGATACGCACTTTCTTCAATCTTGCATCACCGCAAAAGTGCTATGTCAAAACCGCGCTTTCTATCCTAAATATGGGCTTTATGCGTGGTCTATCGCCCCTTTACATGAGCTGCACACCGCAAATCAATGCGTGGGTGGCGAACTTGGTTGAAAGCGACCCTTACTTTACTCAGCAAGGGTTTGTGATCCTTAAAGAAATTGCAGCCATAGGTTACCACCACCATTATTACGAGCAGGCACTCACCCAAGATAGCGCCTATAAAAAAATGCTTTCTGCCCTGTGGCGCGAAAGTCCACTGCCACACATTGAGCCTAAACAAAATCTGATGACCATGGCTGCGCTACTGCATACTGATCATGAAGATAAGGCCCTTATTGCAGCCTTGATAGCCGCCTCAGGCTTGCCAGCAAAGGATTGGGTCAGTCGCTACTTAAACCTGTATTTATCGCCGCTGTTACATGCCTTTTTTGCCTACGATCTGGTCTTTATGCCGCACGGGGAAAACCTGATCTTAGTGCTCGATGAATATGTGCCAGTCAAGATTTTGATGAAAGACATAGGCGAAGAAGTCGCGGTACTCAATGGCGCGAAGCCGCTACCTGATGATGTAAAACGCCTTGCGGTGAGCCTTGAAGAAGAGATGAAGCTTAACTACATCTTACTGGATATTTTTGACTGTATTTTCCGCTATTTAGCACCGCTGCTCGATGAGCAAACCAGTGTCAGTGAAAGCCAATTCTGGGAGTTAGTGGCGGACAATGTACGTGATTACCAAGCCCAGCATCCACATTTGGCCGACAAGTTTGCCCAATACGATCTGTTTAAGGACAGCTTTGTACGTACGTGCCTCAATCGTATCCAATTGAATAATAACCAACAAATGATAGACCTCGCCGACAGGGAGAAAAACCTGCGTTTCGCCGGCGGCATCGACAATCCCTTGGCGACCTTTAGACAGAGCCATACCTTTAAGCGCCCTATGCTTAGCAGCGCTGAGCAAAGGACACGTTAACACACCACAAAGTGGATAACCCCGAAACTTTAGCATGGGCCAATGTTGGCCCAGCTTGTTTAACCCCCAACCTAAACGGAATTAAAGATCAACATTATGAAGACTTTTCCTCTCTCCAACATCGCACTCGTCTGTCGGCAAGCCCTCGTTAACCCGAAGCTATTGCTGTGCTCAGCCATGTTAGCCACAGTTCCCCATGCCACAGCTGACACTGTCGATACGGATAGTAAGACTAAAAAGCACCAGAAAGAAATTGAAGTCATCAATGTCATTGGCGCTAAGGACTTACACGACAACCGTTATAAAACCCAAGCGATGAACACGGCAACTGGGCTCGATTTATCCTATCTAGAAACGCCGCAGTCGGTCACGTCTATCACCCGCCAAATGATGAATGATCAACAGCTTAATAGCGTGATTGATGCCATGACCAGCGTTGCGGGGATCAATGCCCGCCCAATGGATAACGACAGATACAGTATTAGTGCCCGCGGCATTGCCGTGACCAGCATTTTGTACGATGGCGTGCCAACGACCTACGATACCCGCTTCAACTATGGCGATAATCTGATCGACACCGCCATCTACGAGCGAGTAGAAGTGGTACGCGGCGCGACTGGCCTCATGACGGGAGCCGGTAATCCCTCGGCGGCCATTAACCTTATCCGTAAACGCCCGACTCAAGAGTTTATGGGCAACACCTCGTTAAGTGTGGGCTCATGGAATAATGTGCGCGGTATGGTCGATGTTTCCAGCGGCTTAAATGATTCAGGTTCTGTGCGCGGTCGCGTGGTGGCCGCCTATCAAGATAAGGATTCATTCCAAGACAGGTACGAGCAGCAGCGCACTACGCTATACGGCATAGTCGAAACCGATATTGGCGATAGCACCTTATTCACCCTTGGTGTCGATTACCAAGATGCCACACCGAGCGGCACTATGTCGGGTGGTTTACCGCTATTTTACAGCGATGGCAGTCGCACTAATTATGATCGTGCCACTTCAACGGCGCCCGATTGGGGCTCGGCGCATACCCAAGGCCTCAACACCTTTGCGAGTCTCGAACACAGATTAGATAACGGTTGGAACCTAAAAGGGACTTACACCTACGGCGATAACTCATTGGAGTTCGATGTACTATGGGCCACGGGATATCCTGATCCTGTAACCAATATCGGCGCCACTGCAGGCTCTATCGCCTATGTCGACGGCAGTCGCACCCAACACAATGTGGATTTGCGCGCCGAAGGACAATACCAACTCTTTGGTCAGGAACATCAATTGATGTTTGGCTGGAATGGCCAACGCCAAGAGTTCGCCAATCCCTACTATTATCCCACTGCGGCAGTACCGCCTTTGGGGGATTTTCGCGATCCGAACTTCCAATATCCAAAACCTCAATGGAAGGAAACTTATACCACGGGTTCATTTGGCGAAACCAAACAGAGTGCAGCCTATGTAGCGACTCAGCTTAATCTCAGCGACGCTTTAGCTGTCCTCGTCGGATTACGCCTCAATGAGTGGGAAACCGACCAAGATAATTTTGGCAGCCGCTACGATTTCAGCATCAGCAACGAACTCACGACTTACTTCGGCCTCACCTACGCCCTGACCGAGCAATATTCGCTCTACGCCAGTTATACGGATATTTTTGCACCGCAAACTAAGCAAAGAATCGATAAAAGCTACCTAGATCCAGTCAAAGGGAAAAACTACGAAGGCGGGATTAAGGCGAGCCTGTTCGATGAGGCTTTAGATATGTCGCTGTCGGTGTTTGAGATCAGACAAGACAATGTCGGAGTCAGCACTGGCGATGTGATCCCAGGAACAACAACGCAAGTGTATGAAGGCGTAAACGGTACAAAAACACAGGGATTCGAATTTGAATCGACGGGTAAAATCACTGATGACTGGAATCTTTACTTAGGTTACACCCAGTTCACTAGCGAAGATCCTGAAGGCAAACGTATCAGTACCACGTCACCACGCCAGCAATTAAAACTCTTCACCACTTATACCTTTGGCGGTGATTGGCATAAATTGCAAATAGGTGCGGGAGTTAACTGGCAGAGCCGCGTCTACCAAACAGTTAATTCGCCACTTGGCAAAGTCGAAGTCGAGCAAGGCTCTTACGCGCTAGCGAGTCTAATGGCGAGTTACGCCTTCACCGAGCAACTTAAGCTCAGCGCAAACCTGCACAACGCCTTAGATAAAAGCTACTACAGCCAAGTCGGTCAATACAGCCAATTCCAATACGGTACGCCGCGAAGTGCCAGCTTAACCTTAGACTATCGCTTCTAAGTCAGATTTATATTGAGATCGTTCGAAAAACCTTGTGAGCCCAAATCTTGGGCTCGCAAGGTAATCATTTACATGGACTTATCGATAACCGCGGCAATCAATCACAGCCATTAAGGAGTCACTATGGCAAGCCAACGGAGAGACACCAGGCTGCAAACATTGTGCGATACCTCGCCAAGCCACAACGCGTTGAATCAAACTATTTTGACACTCAATCAGCTGTTACATGAGCGGGCGCCCTTCTATGGCGAACACCTTCGCGCAACCCAGTCACCTACAGGGCTCAGTTTTGATGAATGGAGTAACGTCGATACTTATCAAAAACTCATTGCACGTTTTGCCATCGCACATCCTAGCGCTGAAACTCAGAGTGAAACTGAGGCTGTAACTAAAGATAAAACCGAGGCTACTAAAACAGCTGCAACCAGCCGAGCGCACGCTTTCGTCAGTAAAAGCGCCTTAGTCAGTAAACGCGCTACGGCCAGTAGAAAAGACACTCGCAAAGCGCTGTATTCACTTTGGGGTCAATGGTATTTTGGCCTTTTAGTTCCGCCTGTGATGGAGTGGATTTTTAACGCAAAAAAAGCCGATTTCGAGCCTATTCACTGGCAGCCACAGTCCGTTTTTATGCAGGTACACGCCAGTGGCCGAGTGGCAAAATTTGAATTTAAAATAACAAAGCAACAGCCAAATACCGCTTTGACCTTTAAAAAACACCACGGCATCGAGCCACTTTGCCAAACCAACACTAAGTCAAGTTTCAAGACAGACATTGAGGTACACTCGCCATTAGCCTCATATAAGCCGCCAGTTGATAAAGAACTAGCCCTACAAGGCCTTATCTTAAACTTACTGCAACCGAGTGTTGAGCGCCTGCTCACTTTAAGCCCCGTGCCCGTTAAATTATATTGGAGTCACTTAGGCTATCTGATCCACTGGTATCTAGGAGAGTTGGGATTATCTCAGCAACAAAGTCAGCAACTTAAGCAAGCTCTGTTTCGCAGAGCGACCTTTTTTGATGGCACCCAAAATCCACTGTATAACAGCATCAATTTGATTGTTGACCCCAAAGAAGGCAGCACGAACATCCAATGCATTCGCCGTACTTGCTGCCTAAGGTATCAACTCGCCAACACTGGCCAATGCCACGATTGCCCACTACTAAGTCGCCCTAACGCTAAGACAAACGCCGCCAAACAGGCACAAGTCTAACTTGCCCATTAAACCCATTTAATGGGCAAGATCGCAATCCTAGGCCCATGGTGCTTTTGCCCTTATGTTGCACATGCTACACTCAAGCCCATGTCTCTTTAACATGATTATTTATGAAACAACTGCTTGATTTCCTGCCCCTCGTCATCTTTTTTGCCGTTTATAAATTTTTCGATATTTATATCGCCAGCGGCGCATTGATCGCAGCCACCGCGCTTCAATTGATCGTGACCTATGCGCTATATAAGAAACTTGAAAAGATGCACTTAATCACCTTTGCTATGGTGACAGTGTTTGGCACACTCACTTTAGTGTTTCACGATGATTCTTTTATCAAGTGGAAAGTGACCATCATCTATAGTTTGTTTGCCATCGCCTTAGGTGCCAGTCAATTGCTCAATAAATCGATATTAAAGTCGATGTTAGGCAAAGAAATGCAAGTAGACGACAAAATTTGGGCTCGCGTAACTTGGTATTGGGTGATCTTTTTCGCCGCTTGTGGCCTAGTCAATATTTATGTCGCCTTTAGTTTGCCATTAGAAACTTGGGTCAATTTTAAAGTGTTTGGTTTAACCGCTTTAACCTTAATTAATACTGTCCTGACCGTATTTTATCTTTATAAACACCTTCCCGAAGATCAACGCAAGGAACTCAAATAATGTGGTATATGATTTCAGCTCAAGATTTTGAGAATAGTTTAGAAAAACGTTTAGCCGCACGCCCAGCCCATTTAGCTCGCCTGCAAGCCCTCGCCGATGAAGGTCGTTTACTGATCGCTGGCCCACACCCAGCCATCGACAGCGAAAACCCTGGTGATGCTGGCTTTAGTGGTTCACTGGTTGTCGCAGATTTTGAATCCTTAGTCGCAGCAAAACACTGGGCCGATGCCGATCCCTATATCGAAGCGGGCGTTTACCAAAGTGTTGTGGTTAAACCCTTTAAACGAGTCCTGCCTTAATGAAAATAGTGTCCTTTAACATCAATGGTCTGCGGGCACGCTTGCATCAATTGCAAGCCTTAATCGATAGCCACCAGCCCGACATTATCGGCCTGCAAGAAACCAAAGTGCACGATGAGGCGTTTCCATTAGCCGAAGTCGAAGCCATGGGATATCAAGTGCATTACCACGGCGGTAAAGCTCACTATGGTGTTGCCATGCTGTCTAAAGTCGCACCAGAAAAACTGCAAAAGGGTTTTCCAAGCGATGATGAAGATGCCCAGCGCCGCATGATTATCGGCACATTTACCCAAGCGAATGGTCGTCCATTGACTGTGTTCAACGGCTATTTCCCCCAAGGCGAAAGCATAGACCACCCAACAAAATATCCTGCTAAACGTAAGTTTTATCAGGATTTAATGCACTACTTGCAGACAAATCACAGCAACGATGAAGATATCGTCATCATAGGTGACATCAATATTTCGCCGACCGATTTAGACATAGGCATAGGTGAAGTCAATCGTAAGCGTTGGCTAAAAACCGGCAAATGTAGCTTCCAACCGGAAGAGCGTGAGTGGTTAAAAACCTTACAAGACTGGGGCTTAATCGACACTTTCCGTCAATTACACCCAGAGCGCATCGAACGTTATTCTTGGTTCGATTACCGCAGCAAAGGTTTCGATGACAACCGTGGCCTGCGTATTGATGTGATTTTAGCAACGCCTTCACTGGCAGCACGTTTAGTCGAATCCGATGTCGATTACGATCTGCGCGGCATAGATAAACCCTCAGATCATGCCCCCATTTGGAGCACGTTCAAAGAGGCTTAACCCGCTAGGGTTCGACCTTACAGACATAAAAACATCTGCCAAACAGGTTAAGCGGGTGATATAGGTGCAGACTAATTTATCTTGGAGTTACATAAAAATCCGATGATATGGGATCATCGGATTTTTAACTTTTAAGTGAACTAGTCAAGCATTTCGTCTTAACTGTTCGGCATTGCTGACTGGCTTTTTGTTAAAAAAGTGGTTTCTACTATATAGAAACTGGAAACTTAAAGTGTGTAACGGATACCAATGGCAACACCGTCAGATTCTGAAAGCGCCATTCTAGCTTCTTGTTCTTTATCTGCACTGGTAAAATCGCTGTAATCTTTACGTGCTTCTACGTAAAGCACTGTGTTTGGGTCCCATACAAAATGCAAACCAACTACGACAAACTGACGTTTGAACTCATCGTTAGGATCGGCATTAAAGTTAGGTTGAATGACGTAGTCTTTACCGGCATCAAGCACGTTGTAAGAAATGAATGGGCGTAATCCATTGTCAAACTTGTAAGAAACTAAACTTTCAATACCATAGGCGTCTTTAATCAAACGACCAATATTGTCTGTGTCATGATTTTCTTGTCTGTTAACGTTTGCAGCAGCGTATAAGCCATTGCTATCGAAGTTACCCCAAGTGATACCCGCACCGTAGATAAGATCAACCGCAGTGGTTTGTTCGCCATTACCAAAACTCACATCAAACTCACCGCGGTTAACACCCGCAGTTAAGGTCAGCATATCAGTGGCTTTATAGGTCAGCGCGCTACCATAAGTATAATTGTATTCTACTTGTTGAGCCGCTTTATCACCGCTTTCCCAGTTCGCTTGACACTGAGCTTGTGAAATATCATCCGTTGTATCACAGGTATAGAAGCTGCTGTTTTTCAACTGTGCTTGAACTGCAAAGCTTACATCGCCAAATGCATTGCGATATTGAACTGTTTTATCACCACGACCAACACCGTTTACCGCGCCATCATCTTTATTATAAGTGTAAACACCTGCAGTGTTACCGTCCCACACAAAACCATAGTTAGTGTTGTAAACGACATCGTACCAAGCGCCCCACTGCTTACCAATAGTCAGCGTTCCATAAGTGTCATGGGACAGACCAGCGTAACCTAAACGGTTATAAAAGAACTCTTCTTGAACAGATTCGAAGCGATTGTTATAGACGATGTCGCTACTACCAACAGGATTCACACCCCATTCCAATTTAGCAAATGCTTTCCAACCGTCAGTCAACTCACGATTAAAACCAAAATTAATGCGAGATGCGCCGTTAACAACCTCTGTTTCCCCTTGAGTGTTGATCACGCGTGCATCAATAAAACCACCGATTTCTACGGCATTTTTATTATCTTTATAGATCTCGATAGCTGAGACTGATGGAACTAAAAAAATTGCTGCAAGCGCAGTTGCTACTAACGTCTTGTTCATTTGGTGCTTAACCTTTTTTGTTTATGTTCTGTCAACGTCATTCCGTTGTTATATTTCCTTACAATTTCCTCTTAAAGGGTAGCAAACTTTCAATATTCCCTCAAAGCTAAACCTAAAGAATATGTCGATTAACATCACAAAAACAAACCAGTTAACCTCTACAAAACAGGTTAAAACGCTACATTCGCCACCCTGCGCAACACATAAAGAACATTAAAAACACTATATTAACAGCAACTGCTTTGACGCAATATCCATGTAGTTTAGTTTCATTATCGAAAAAACAGGCTCGGCAATAGGGCCAATTTGCTTATCAATGTAGTATTGGTAATCAATTGGTGACGTTCTGTACAGTAAGGATTCCGGTCCATTTACAGTAATCAGATAATCAATCTGCGCCCCACGCTTGCCAAAAGAGGCATCTCCTGTTAAGTCGCATAATTGTTGAGCGACTTTAACATGGGGAGAAGATTTAGCCGTGTAATCTTCAATATTGCGTCGCATACGTTTGCGAAATACCAAATCATCGTCCAACTCACCATCAAGCAGCTTTTCAAACACACTGGCCAAATAAACACTGATATCCCTTTGGTTAAACATCCGTTCATAGAGTGACTCTTGAACTTTGCGCGCTAAAGGGCTCCAATCACTGCGCACTTGCTCCATACCTTTAAAAGTAAGCTCAAGTTCATCGCTCGCATTGCGCCACGCGCCAACATAACGTTTTTTACTGCCTTCTAACGACCCCCTTAAGGTCGGCATAAAAAACTGCTCATAGTGGCGTTCAAACTGTAACTCGAGAAAACTCTCAACTTGATGATCTTCAGCGATCTTAGCCTGCCACTTAGCATTAATTTCCCGCGCCAGAGTGTTACCTAAGGCGTTAAGGTCTGAGAGATCAGGCTCGCTGCCAAGCCAGACAAAGGTCGAATCCGTATCGCCGTAAATCACTTGATAGCCCATCTCTTCTATCCATGCGCGGGTTTGTTTCATGATTTGATGGCCACGCATAGTGATCGAACTTGCTAACTTTGCATCGTGGAAAACACAACCTTGAGAACCTAAAACCCCATACAACGAGTTCATGATAATTTTTATCGCTTGAGATAACGGCGCATTGTGCTCACTTTTGGCCTTTTCGCGCTGCTCAGATAATGTTTGGATAAGCTTAGGTAAAATGGGCTGTTGCCGACTGAAACGGCCACCGAGAAACCCCGCAACACAGTCAGACTCGGGCAATTGCAAACCTTCAATTAATCCCTTAGGGTCAATCAAAAAAGTACGAATAATGGAGGGATATAGACTTTTAAAATCGAACACTAAAATATGCTTATAAAGTCCCGGTACAGAATCCATCACATAGCCACCGGGGCTTTCGATCCCATCACTCGCAGGAGCATCGGGAGCGACGTAACCTGCTCGATGTAGATGCGGTAAATACAAATGATTAAATGCCGCCACCGAAGCCCCAACCCGCCCCAACTCTAAACCTGTTAGTTCAGCTCGCGCGAGGGCGAACTCCCATAATTGAGTATGACTAAAAATATCCCACACCAGACGGCTGTCAGTAAGATTGTAATGCGCTAATGCTTGTTTGTGGGCCTTAAACAGCTGATCAATTTCTTCAACGCGATTATCCACGTTATGAATGGCCTTGCCTTCACCTAATAATTTCCGCGAAACAAATTCCAACGAAAACCGCTCAAAATGATAGAAAGCGGCTTTAAGCCAATCGATACCATCGAGTACCACACGGCCCGGTAAAACTAAGGTTTCTGGCCGAAATTTATTATCGACTTTCCACTCAAGCTTTGCCCCTCCGCGGCCAATGGTGAGCGGAATACGGTGTAATAATGCCCGGCGTGACAAGAGTGCGAGGTCAAAACTCACCACTGACCAACCTATGACAAAGTCAGGATCAAACTCATGGAACCACGCGATTAATCGATGAATGAGTGCAGCCTCATCGGCCACCCATTCAATATATTCGGGAGAGTTTGATTCAGCCTCACCCACCATAATCACTTTTTCATAAGTCTGCTTGAGACTGTCTTGCTCTTCGTCTCGGCCACTGTATTGACCATATAGTGCAACTGAATAGAGTAAACCTTCAAAGCTGCATTCAAAATCCAGTGAAATACAGCGCAAATGTACAGCCGTTAAAGGGGCAATACTCTTAGCCCGCTCGGCGATAAACACGGGCAGCGAGTTAGCCTCAAGACTGTCGCTAGTCGGCGCGTGTATGTTACTCGTCGCAGAGAAATGCCCTAAAAATGCCACATCCAGCGCCACAAACCGCTCGATTAAATAACGCTGTTCGGGGCGAATGTCGGCTTCAAATAAAGGGATGTCGGCATCTTTAGCGATGCGCTGTAAGGTACGTAAACTATTGCTAGATTTAGCATAAACACCACTAACCGCACCGCCTTTAAAGCTTTTGAGTGCTAACGGTACAAACCGCAATGCTTGACCCGGCGTTTGCAACTGCAAAGCCGTGACATCAGTTTGATGACAAAAACAAATGTGTTCAGTGCCTTGCACTTCCACCAGCACAGGGCCTTGGGCGGTAGCCAGATAATACTGCAACACTAAACTCCCATGACGATGAATCGCATGGCGTGTTAAGACTCGACCTTGTACACTAACGGCCGCGGTAGCCTCTGACTTCATCGCATGGGTTCCCAAATCGCATAGCTAGTCAATTTAGATGGTTCCTCAATTTAAATGCCGCCAAATGGCAGAAAAGTTTCTTAGGCTATGCAATCACTGTTATTATGTACAGCATTAATTCGATAAAGTAGTGACGCATGTTACCTGACAATGTAAAAACCCAGATCCGCGCCATCTATAAGGATATCGCTACCGCCTTGCCTAATTTTAGGCCGCGACGCGAACAAAACTATATGGTGGCGGAAATCTCTAAGACTCTCGCCGGCGACTATGATAAAGATAGGCGCATCATAGTGGTCGAAGCAGGCACAGGGATCGGTAAATCATTGTCTTACATCCTCGGTACCATTCCACTGGCATTAGCGAGCAAGAAAAAGGTCTGCATCGCTACAGCAACCGTCGCTTTGCAGGAGCAATTACTGCATAAAGACTTGCCCTTCTTCCTTGAGCAATCCGGCTTAAATTTCCGCTTTGGCCTAGTAAAAGGTCGACAACGTTATGTGTGTCTATCGAAACTGGCGATGCTCATCGGTGACGACAACAGTACACAAATGGCCATGTGGCAAACTAAACCAGACAATAGCCAAGTGACTATGATGCACGGCCTGTTAAAAGACTATAACGAAGGTCGCTGGAACGGCGAAATCGACACCTTAGCCGTGCCGCTGCCCGATCACCTGTGGCAACAAATCGCCTGCGACAAACACAGCTGTCATCGCCAAGTCGCCAGCCACAGAAATTGCCCGTTCCATAAAGCCCGCGAAGATGTCGATACCTGGGATGTACTCATCGCCAACCACAGCTTGTTATTCGCCGATTTAGAGCTAGGTGGCGGCGTGATTTTGCCCGATCCAGAAGACGTATTTTATGTTATCGATGAGGCACATCACTTACCGATTGTGGCGCGGGATTTCTCCAGTGCACAGGCCACGCTGAGGGGCGCATGCGACTGGCTCGAAAAAATTGGTAAAACCTGCGCCAAGTTACAAAACCAAATAAAGAGCAACAATATCATTGCCCCCGCGCAGGCGATGCAAGATCATTTAGGCGATCTTATCGCCCAGCTCAATCAAGTGGCCCACTATTGCGATACTCAGACCAAACACTTTGCCAATCCTGAAAACCGTCTGCGTTTTGAGCACGGCAAACTACCAGAGTCATTACTCATTCTGGCTGAAAACCTTGCAGTGACCTCTAATCTAGCCCTCAAACAGTTTAATAAAATGCTGTCACTGCTGGCCGAAGCGATTAAAGATGGCGATATTCCTAAACATCAATCCGAAGCGCTATTGGCCGAAACCGGATTTATGCTGCAAAGGCTCGAAAACCTGCAGAAATTGTGGAGGATGATGGCCAAGGAAGATAAGCACAAAGGCGCACCTATGGCGCGCTGGGTCGAGCTCATCACAGGTAAACAAGTGGATTATCTGTTTAGCGCCTCGCCTATCGAAGTTGGCTTTATGCTGGAATCCATGCTGTGGCAAAAAGCAGCGGGCGTAGTTTTATGTAGCGCTACGCTGCGCGCACTCAATAACTTCGACCATTTTGTGCATCAAGTCGGTTTATCACTCAACGATGGCAGCCGTTATTTAGCCTTACAATCGCCCTTCGATTATCCTAATAACGCGACACTTTATTTACCCAAAATGCGCACTGAGCCGACGGATGATGCCTATACGGCAGAACTTGCCGAGCAAATCGTCACCCTGATTGAAGGAGAAATGGCCACCTTAGTGTTATTCGCCTCCTACTGGCAGATGGAAAAAGTGGTTGAATTACTTGAAGGTAAACTCACCACAGAGCTGCTTATTCAAGGCAATGCGCCACGGCAACAATTGTTAGAAAATCATAAAGCTAAATGCGATAAGGGCGAACCAAGCATCTTGTTTGGCACCGGCAGTTTCTCTGAAGGTCTCGACTTGCCCGGCGATTATCTGACGAACTTGATCGTCACTAAACTGCCCTTTGCCGTGCCAACCTCGCCCGTTGAGCAAGCGCACGCAGAATATGTCAAAGTCAAAGGCGGTAATCCCTTCTTACAACTGACGATCCCAGATGCTTCACGTAAGCTTATTCAAAGTTGTGGTAGATTACTGCGTAAAGAGCAAGATTATGGCCGAGTGACCATTTTAGATAGGCGGTTAGTCACTAAACGCTATGGCAAGTCCTTACTGGATGCCTTACCGCCCTTTAGACGTGTTATAGAGTAGGATTAAAATTTGGAGTTGTTACTCGAGCCCAGTCATTGGGCCCTGTTGGCAGTCATAGGTCTTATCGCTGGATTCATTGATGCCGTCGTGGGTGGCGGTGGCCTATTGTCGATCCCCGCACTGTTAACCTTAGGCATTGCGCCGCATACCGTATTAGGCACCAATAAGTTAGCCGCAAGCTTTGGCTCTTTTATGGCGGCTTGGACCTATTATCGCAAGCACCTCTTTAAACCCTCGTTTTGGTACATGGCTTTTATCGCCACCTTTATCGGCGCGGTATTGGGCAGTTTTTTAGTCTATTTAGTCGATACCCAATGGCTCGAAAAAGTCCTGCCGCTGCTGATCATTGGCATCGCCATTTACAGTTTAGTCAGCCCCAATGCGATGTCAGACGTTAACTGCCAAGCACCAACCAGCAAGCCGCCAGCCAAGCAACAATGGCTACAGGGACTGGCTTTAGGCACTTATGACGGTTTTGCTGGCCCAGGCATTGGCGCATTTTGGACTGTCACATCCGGCTCTTTGTATAAACTGCCTTTACTGCACAGTTGCGGCCTCGCCCGTGCGATGACCTTCACCAGCAACTTGACCGCATTGACTATCTTTGGCTGGCTTGGGCAGGTAGAGTGGCAAATAGGTTTGTGGATGGGATTGTGCATGATGTTAGGCTCATTTATCGGCGCCCGCTGTGCGATTAAATTTGGCATGCCCTTTATCCGTCCACTGTTTATTTTGATCGTGCTAATGATTGCAGCGAATTTGGCATGGAGCGCATGGTTGTGAACACCCAACAATTAATGGTGATGCTGAAGAATCAGCTTAAAGCCTTAGAACAAGAAGTGCTGCAACACGATAATCGACTCGCCCCGCCGCAGCGTAAACTTCTGCAAGAAACGGAGCGTTTTAATCACTCGCTGTTTGTCCAACACGGCGCCCAACTCGGCCCCTGTATTGAACAAATTCGTAGCAGTATTATGCAGCTCGAAAAACAAATTAAGCTTAAACTCGCCCCCCAGACCATTGCCCTGAGCTGTGAGCGGATCCAAGATAGATTTACCGCAGTCAAACGAGCCTTGCTGACCACTTCTATCGACATTAAGTCTAAAACTCAGCAGCGTGCCAGTAGCCGTGCCCGTTTTGCACAACGCCAGAATCAGTCTCACCAAGCCAGTGGTTTCGATTGGATCGCCAATAACGTGATGCAAAATAGTCATGAGATCTACGAAGAATTGAACAAACATCTGAATTGGGCGAAAAAATTTGAACAAAAAATTGAAGAAATGGAATCAAAACTTGAAAACTGTCATAGTGCTGACAAAATAAAATTGCAAAATGACATCCTTTTGATGCATCGTCGTCTAGGAAAATGCAGGCAAGCTATTAGTTATATAGAAGATCGCATTCAAATATTCGAACGCCCGTATCAGAGTAATAACCGTTAAGGAGTAACAATGAAATCACTTTTGCCAATTAGCAGCCTGCTAGTATTACTCGGATCTGCCTCAGCCTTCGCTGCAGATCTGAACATTCCTATGTCATTTGAGTACCTTGCTCTTGATGGTAAAAAAGTCGAGTCGAGCGTATTCAACCATAAAAGCAGCTTAGAATTGGCCCCCGGCACTCACAAAATCGCCATTCGTTATCATGAAATGGTAGAGGATGATTTTAGTGACAGCCAAACCTTTGTTAAGTCAGCACCTTTCATCGTTACTTTAGATGTTGATGGCGACCATCAATATTACCTGCAAGCGGCCGAAGGTGAAGTCGTTAAAAAGCCTAAAGTTTACGCGCAAAACCCACAAGTCAAATTAACCCGTAGTGACAAAGGCAGCGTCAATTACCAAGTGGTGAATACCAATTTAGAAGAAGAAAGCTTCGTCTCTCGCCTTTTCAGTGGTAATCAAGCCGTTGACGTATCCGGTACTGCCGCAGCAGCAACCGGTGCCGCTGGAGCAGTAGTAGCCGTTGCACCAGCACCCGTGACAACATCGGCGACCGTTAACGCAACATCACTCACCGCCCCCGTAGACACCTCTAAAGCAGCAGGAGCCAACCCACAACAAATGTTGCAATACTGGTGGCTACAAGCGGATGAAAAAACCCGTAAAGAATTTATGAGCTGGGCAATTTCACAGCTATAACAACTTGCGATAACGAGGTTTAGTCAATATTGACTCTGATCCCACTGGTTTATCACGCCAGCTATTCCAAGCTGGCGCTTCCTCCCCATCACAGATTTCCCACCACTAAATACGCACATTTACGGCAGTACTTACTCGATAACCACATTGCCACGACTGCACAGTTCCACACGCCAACGGCCATGACTGCAGAAGATGTAATGCAAGTGCATCAACGCGAATATGTAGAGCAATTTATCGCGGGTACCTTGCCAACAGCGGCGCTTAGACGGATTGGTTTCCCATGGAGTGAAGCCTTAGTTGAGCGTACCTTGCATTCTGTGGCTGGCACCACACTCACAGCTTCATTAGCCATAAATCAGGGTATTGCCCTGCATCTCACGGGTGGCTACCATCACGCCCATTACGATTTTGGCAGCGGCTATTGTATTTTCAACGACCTTATCCTCGCGGCCAGAAATGCCATCGCGAGCCAGCAAGTACACAAGGTACTGATTTTTGATTGCGATGTGCATCAAGGTGACGGCAGTGCAACCCTCAGCCACCAACATCAAGGGATCATCAGTTGCTCGATTCACTGCAAAGAGAATTTCCCGAGTCGTAAGCAGCATTCCCACCATGATATTGAACTAACTAAAGGAGCGGACGATAGTGCGTATCTTGAAACTGTGGAGCAGACACTCGCCCTCCTTATCCGAATCCATCAACCAGATCTGATTCTTTATGATGCTGGGGCCGATATTCATCAAAATGACGATCTTGGCTTGCTCAATATCAGCCAAGAAGGACTGTTCAGACGGGATTTAACTGTGTTATCAATGGCAAAATCGGAAAATATTCCAATTGCAGCCGTGATAGGCGGCGGCTACAGCAGAGACGCACTACAATTAAGCCAAAGACACAGCCAACTTTTTATTGCGGCAAATCATTTGTGGTAGCAAACTCAATGAAAACCGTCATGGAGCATAACAATGCAACTCGAAATCCGTAATTACTACGAAGTTCTTTTAATGGAAATATTGTCAGATGAAGGACTTATGGACGAACTTCCTGAGGACTATCTCGCCGACTTATGTTGCGTGACCTTAAATCAACTGCCAGTGCGCTACATACGCCACCTCGTCGATACTTACTTCTTTGAAGACTATAACGAGCTGCAGGAATTAAAGCGTGAGATCCAAACCGCACTAGAAAAGTCCCGCGCTTTTCTTAAACAAAATCTGCAAAAAAGATTACAGGAAGAAGCCGAAGCCAATCGTTAATTTCGTTAAAGGTTACTGTTGAGAGCATTTTTAGCCGTTGTCGTGGCAAGAAAAGAGGCAGGCAATGGATTATCTCATTGTGCAAAAATATTAACGCTATAAATGATTAACAGCAGAAAACGGAAATAGTCTGCAAGCTAAAATATTGAATAACATAAATTGAGTAGATATAGAGAAGTACAACGGAAATAAGCAGAGGAACTGCTGAATTGGAGGTTCCCCTAGAGCCGACACCCCGGCACACGAGTCGCTTGCTGCGGTTGCTCCCTTCCGGGCCTGGCCGAGTTCACAAGTTATCATTGCGGGGGGACCCTAGGGTCACCATAACTTCGAACATTACTTTGAATGACATAAACCAAAGCATTGCTTGAACGCGAAGGATTATCCCCCATGGACCCTATGGGATCAAGCGCTAATCGATAAGATCTCTTAATATCCCACCTAACTGCACAATCTATAAGCAAATGGAGTGATTGAAATGATAAAAGCCTGCAAATGCAGACTTTTATATATGTTTTACTGAATCTCTTATCATAAAAATCAGCAGGCTACAGCGCAATCATCGCCAAAGGTGGTTACAACTTGATCAAATGGCGATTTTGCTCAATTATCTTAGCCCCAACACCAGAGACATTCGCTAAGTCATCTATAGCATTGAACTTACCATTTTTAGTGCGATAGTCGACAATCGCTTGAGCCTTTGCGGCACCGATCCCTTTGAGTACGAGTAACTGCTCGGCTGAAGCGGTATTGATGTTAACTTGAGCGGCATCTGGCATAGATTTTTTCGCATCAGATGCCATTTCACCCGCTTCAGTTTTAGCCTGTACTTTCACGGCGACCTTGGTTGGGGTTTCTGTTGCAATTGCTGGGCTTGCCAAAAAAGCCGTTAATGCTATGGCACTCATAAAAGCAGGTATACGATTTGTGGTTTTCATAACAATTCCTCTATTCCATGATTTGCGGCCTTTCGTCCTACTTCCGTGGCCTCAAATCAAAAATAGTCTAAGCTGTCCCGAAATACCAAATCGGCGTCATAAATATTCACTATCGCTAAACTTCTGTCTTCGGCTCAATGAGCTAGTGCTTGACTATGATAAAAAGATGCAAAAAGCATCCTTTTATCATTCAAATAGCTAACGGTCTTTAAAATAACAACATTCATTAAGCTAATCGAGCTAGCGCTTGGTTCAAGTCGGCGATGATGTCGTCACAATCTTCTAAACCAATAGAGATCCGCAGCAAATTATCACCAATCCCAGCGGCAGCCCTTGCCTCTGGCGTATAAGGTGAATGCGTCATCGATGCAGGATGTTGAATCAGGGATTCAGCATCACCTAGACTCACCGCAATTGAGAACAACTTTAGATATCCGACAAAGGCCATGGCTTCTTCTAAATTTGCCGCCAGTTCAAACGCGATAACACCACCAGCACGTTTCATCTGCTGGCCAATGAATTTATGCCCTTGATGAGATTTAAGCCCGGGGTAATACACACGTGTAATGCTTGGATGTTCCGCCAAAAACTCTGCCACGCGCTGGGCACTATCGCAATGGCGCTGCAAACGCACATCTAAGGTTTTAAGACCGCGTAAGATCAGCCAAGCATCATGTGGCGATATCACAGCGCCAATATCCTTTAAAATTTCATACTTCACTTTATGGAGCTGCTCTTCACTGCCACACACTATCCCCGCAATCACATCACCATGACCATTCAGATATTTAGTCGCACTGTGGATCACCAAATCAATACCAAAATCCAGCGGCCGCTGCAGTAATGGAGTCATAAAGGTATTATCGACAATACTGACCAACTGGTGACGTTTAGCAATAGTCGCAATTGCCGCTAAATCAAACACCTGTAAATGGGGGTTGACTGGGGTTTCACAGAAAATGACCTTAGTATTGGATTGAATCGCCGCTTCTATTTCTGCTTCCGATGAAAAGTCCACTAGGGATACTTCAATACCAAAGCGAGCAAACTGAGTCGTCATTAGCGCATAAGTACAACCGTATACGGCATTCGACGCCACTAAGTGATCGCCCATCTGCAAATTAGCCAGCAATGCGGCGGATACTGCGCCCATACCAGAAGCAGTTGCTGCTGCGGCCTCAGCCCCTTCTAAAATCGCCATTTTACGTTCAAGCTCAGCGGTTGTCGGATTCCCTAAGCGCGTGTAAATATACCCCGGCTCATTACCCGCAAATCGCTCACCACCTTGCTGTGCAGACTCAAACACAAAAGTCGCACTTTGGTAAAGCGGCGTGACTAAGGCACCAAAGGCCTCTCGCTCATGGCCGCCATGAATAACCTGTGTTGCCGCCTTCCACATCTTGCCTGACACATCTTGCATACCTAGCTCCTTGTCATTGGAATTGAGCAGTTCCCGTTCTTGATTGATTGTTGGTGTGGAGCGCTCAATGCCCGCATTATGGATAATCTAATAGATAAGTTAATGAAACATTAGCCCTATCGAATAAGCCCTACCATAACGCGGCCAAGCACTTAAGCCAGTAGCATGGCAAAAATAGCAGCGCTCAAAAGTGTAATTAACTTGTTACATAGCACTTTTACGTCGCACTTAGTCATACTCGGTACCTGCAAAGAAAATCATAAAAAATGCGCCAAGGAACAAGTCCATTAGCGCATCTGCTTTCGGCCATTTCAATCGGTTAATTATTTGATATTAAATAGCATCTACTCTTTAGACTTATCTTTAGCTGGCCGAGAGACTTTGTCATCAACATCGGCGAATTGGCCTTTTAATGCGTCGCGACCTTCTTTGGTAAACAGCTTGCCTGAAAACTGCTTAAGTTCGATCAACAATTCCTGATGCACTTTAGACAATTTAGGCCTTTGATCTTCTCTAAACACAATCGGCCGACACAGCGCCATGGCTTGATATCCAAGACGCGCCGTTAGCATACCGCCGCCTAAACCTTGGGCCAAGCGAGCAGACAATTTACCGGTCATTTCAACCGATAACAGCTGTGTTCCTAAATCGGTAACTAACTCACTGGTACCCGCATAAATAATATTAATGATAATACTGCGGATAAGTTTAATCCGGCTCCAATAACCTAGATCAATGCCATAACAACGGGCCACATCGCGCAGCATACGTTGATTACGCCATAGGATAATCGCCATATCGAGCACAGCTAAAGGGCTGGCCGCCAGTAAAACTGCCGACTCGGCTGCATATCTTCGCACCACTTTCTTTGCCAGTTCATCCCGCTCAGTCAGCACTAAGTCCTCGAATAACAAGACTTTCTCGGCATCATTATGTTCATCTTTTAATGAACGGCGAAGTTGCTGCAAACCTTGGCTGTCTTCATAGTGGCAAACGATATTATCGATAAAGCTGTCTGCTTCACCCATTTGCATGCTCTGCGCTAGCCTTGCACCTGTTTCTTGAGTATCGGCGACCTGTTTGAGTCGCTTGAGCTTACGGTATTCACTGACTGCGCCCGCCAATGCCCACGCACTGACAACCCCAAGCACCACACCATAAAAACTGAACAACCAAGGGCTCTCAAGCCAAGCATCCCTCAGTCCTAATCCTGTTTGAACGACTACAAGCAGCAATAAACTCACAGCAGCTAGACGGGCGAGCCAAGACCAACGGCGTGATTTAACAAGTTGAGGCGATACCGATTTAGCATCAATCATTTTTGGATGGGCAGACAGCGTTTCATCCATCAATTCCTCAATATCGGCAGCCACTTCTTGCACTGGCGTATGGGGATCAAAGGCTTTCGCCCCTTTGAGCTCCTCTTTGCTGGGTTTGAGATCCACGACTTCTGGGTCAAACAGCTGCTGCTTTTTCAGCGGCTTTTGTTTAATGGCCTGTTGTTCAATGGATTGCTCAACTGATTGTTCAGCCGAGCGTTCAAATGAGTTCGCAGAAGAATTAGAAGCCTGCTCATTAGCGTTATCCGATAGCTTTAACGTCATTCCAACTTATCTCCCAGTAAGTACTGCAGCAAATGATCGAGACGAATATGGTCAAAATGCACTTGAGAGAGGTCAACATTGGCATTGCTCGGCGGTGCAAAGCCGACAAAGTTAAACCCTTGGTCACGCCAAAAATGCGCTTCAGGTAAGCGAGTGGGCACTTCGCCAGGAAATAAGGTCAGGGCTTTACCGTTGAGTCCCATCCCCTGCACGACTTCGACCTCACCGTCCTGAGTTGTCACCATGCCATGGCGAGTCGCCTTGATGGCGCTAATCGCCATCGTCTCCACTTTACAACCATCGAAACTGGCAAAATGCTGGCTGTGTTTCAACATATCGGTCAGCAGGGACAAAACATGGCTCTGCTGATCGCGAGTCACATGGTCAACCTTGCTCGCGGCAAACAACAAACGGTCTATGCGGGGTGCAAATAACCGCCGTAAATAACTCGATTGGCCAAACTGAAAGCTTTCCATAATGGCATTGAGCGCCGCGCCCATATCCTCAAATTGCTTTTTACCGCGATTCAACGCACTAAAACAGTCAACGAGTACTAACTGCCGATCAAAACCGGCAAAGTGGTTTTTATAGAAAGGCTTAACCACCTTAGCTACATATTCTTGATAACGTTTTTCAAGTACATGGAATCCACTGTGTTTATCGCTTTGCGAAAGCGCAGCAAACTTTTCATCATTAACCAATAACAGGGGGAAAAAAGCCAATAAGGGAGCCCCCAGCCATTCACCCGGCAATAACATGCGCCCAGGTTGCGCTTGGTAATAACCTTGCACGTGCACTAAATCATTGAGCAATAGCTGATATTGATCGGCAATCTGCTTTAATTGCTGCTCATCGGCGCTGGCGGCTAAATCCAATGATGTCAAAGATTGCTCAAACTCGGCATACAAAGGCGAGCTTTTAAGATTCTCGATGCGAACTTGTTGAGCGCGACACCAGGTTACAAAGTCTTGGCGCAACATAGGTAAATCGAGTAACCATTCGCCAGGATAATCGACTATGTCTAAATACAAGGTGGCGGTATCAGAAAACTTGGCCAGTAAGCCCTTCTTAGGTTGGTATTTAATCGCCAGTCGTAACTCAGAAATAGTACGAGTGGAGGCAGGCCAGGTCGCGGGTTCGGAAGTGAGCGCTAACATGGCGCCTTGATAATCAAAACTAGCGATCTCAAGATCCGGCTGCATGGCACGCTTAACACCGAGCAAACGCTGATCGCGGCTCACCTGCCACAGTGGCAAAGCGCTGTTGTTGCGGGCGTGGGGTAAGGTTGAGACAGGTCCAGAATTGAGTAACTGATTGACTAACCCCGTAATAAACGCTGTTTTTCCTGCACCAGAAAGCCCAGTCACGGCCAAACGTAAATGCCGGTCCGCGGTGCGATGTAACAGGGATTGGCCCTTTTGGGTTAATTTATGGAGCGAGGCATCAAGCATTCCCATAGAGACTTCCCTTATGTCGAATGATGTTAACTTATGTCAAGTGATGTTGACTATACACTGGAATGGAGCAGAGATTAAGCAACAAGGGCGGACATGGCCGCCCTTTAGAAGGGTTACAAACTATTGATTTGTCTTTTTAAATCAAAGTTGTCAGAGGTGACATGGCGTTCTAAATTTTGTAGCCTAACTTCTAGACTTCGAAATTGACGACTCACGTCGCTTAGCGCTTGCTTTGCGGGTTCTCCCGACTGCCACGGCTTCTTCTTCACCTCGATATCGTCTCTATCGTAATGCTTTTGCGGCTTGATGTCTAAAATCACCCACAAAGCGACATAGATGATAAATACCACACCTGAGCCGCCGAGTAAGAAGATAGACACAGTCAGCACTCGCACTAACCAAGTTTCAATCGCAAAGTACTCGGCAATCCCTGCACATACACCCGCTATTTTGCCTGACTGGGGAATGCGGTACAAAGTACGGCCATTAGATCCTCTCATGTTTCCCCCTCCATTCGGGCGATTCTGTATCCAGAATGGCCTCTAAGGTCTCGATACGCGCCGCCATTTTATCGGCCTTGGATATCAAATCATTGAGTTGTGAAAACTCTTCCTCAGTGAGTCCCTGGCTCACTTGTCGCTTACTGCGATAATGAAGAACTAACCATATTGGCGCGACTATCACCATGAAAATAATAATCGGCGCCATTAGCACGTCCATATCCATAACTCACCTCTGAATTGTTATTCTTTTGACTTAGTTGGCGCTTTACCTTTTACCTTGGCTTTGAGCGCTGCCAGTTCTGCATTCACAGAATCTTCCGCTTCTAGCGCCGCAAACTCATCGGCTAAGGTCTTCTTGCTGCCAAGATCGTAAGATTCAACTTGGGCTTCTAAGCCTTCGACACGGCGCTCATATTGCTCAAACTTAAGCATAGCGTTGTCGATCTTGCTTGAATCTAGCTGCTTTTTCACTTCTAAGCGTGATGACGCTGTTTGAGTGCGCAAAATAATGGTCTTTTGACGCGCTTTTGCATCGAGCAGCTTTTCTTGCAACATGCCCACTTCATCTTTCAAGCGTGCGATATGTTCATCGATGACGGCTAACTCTTGATTCAGCGTATCTGCTAAACCGGTCGCTTTTTGTTTTTCAACTAAAGCGGCTTTCGCTAAGTCTTCACGGTCTTTCGACAGTGCCAGTTCAGCCTTATCTTGCCAATCTTGCACTTGCTCTAACACGCGGTTGATACGACGTTGCAGCTCTTTCTTTTCAGCTAACACTTTAGCTGAGGTAGAACGCACTTCAACGAGTGTGTCTTCCATTTCTTGGATAATCAGTCGAACCATTTTTTCTGGGTCTTCGGCTTTATCCAGCAATGCGCTGATATTAGAGTTAATGATATCGGCGAAACGAGAGAAAATTCCCATAATCCTATCCTCAAATTGATGTTGGTCTCGTACAAGGTAATACACTAACCGTGCCAACTTTTATTTTTTATTTAAATACAGCATCTTAAACAAAATATTAACTTTTACTTCCTTTTACGCTTCAAGCCACTTATTATCATTTTCACCAAATTTTAGCGCGAAAGACTAAAAAATATCGTGGATAATAAATTTCAGCAAGACAACCTTATCGGTCAATCCAACGCCCTGCTCGAAGTGTTAGAACATGTGTCGCAAATAGCGCCTCTGTCTAAACCCGTACTGATTATTGGTGAACGTGGTACAGGTAAAGAGCTTATTGCCGAACGCTTACATTATCTGTCTAAGCGCTGGGATCAAAGTTTTATTAAGCTAAACTGTTCATCTTTGAGTGAAAATTTACTCGAGAGTGAATTATTTGGCCATGAGTCAGGAGCCTTTACTGGCGCCAAAGGCAAACACGAAGGCCGCTTTGAGCGCGCCGACGGCGGCACCTTATTTCTCGACGAATTAGCCAACACCTCAGGACTTATCCAAGAAAAGCTCCTGCGCGTCATTGAATATGGCGAATTTGAGCGGGTCGGCGGCAGTAAAACCGTGCAGGCTGATGTTCGTTTAATCTGCGCCGCCAACGAAGATTTACCATCACTTGCTGACGCAGGCGAATTTCGTGCCGACTTGCTCGATAGACTCGCCTTCGATGTAATTACTCTGCCACCACTGCGTTGCCGCCCAGAAGACATAATGACGCTGGCGGAATATTTCGCCGTTGGCATGGCGCGCCAATTAAAACTGCAGCTGTTCAGCGGTTTCAGCGCCCATGCGGTCGAGCAATTAATGACCCACGACTGGCCGGGTAATATCCGTGAACTTAAAAACGTAGTCGAGCGCAGCGTTTACCGTAATGGTGGTGAAAATAGACCCATCGGTCATATTACCCTCGATCCCTTTGCTTCACCGTATCGGCCCCAAACGCGGATCAAGACTCGCGAACGCCAAATCACCTCAGTCGCGCCAACAACTGTTGCCAGTACGTCACAATCTGCGCCGACATTTGAGGCTGAAGTGCAAGTCAATACTGAGTATTCAACGAATTGCTTTAATTTTCCGCTGGATTTTAAAGAGCAAACTGAGAAGTACGAAATGGATCTGATCCAGCAGGCACTCTCAAACAGCCAATATAACCAAAAGAAAACCGCCGACATGCTCGGATTAAGCTACCACCAACTGCGTGGCATCCTTAAAAAGTACAATTTACTTGATAAAGCATAAGCAGATTGCCCACGGGGGAGATGCACTGCTAAAATAGCCGTTCATAGTCGATAAAATAATGATTTATAAATGAGTGTGCTAATTAGACGCCTGTGCCTAACAACTGCAGTTTCTTGCATGAGTTGGTTGTTGGTCGCGTGTGGCCCCCAACGACTCCCTTCTGGTTTGGTGTATTGCTCCGAAGGGAACCCTGAGTCTTTTAATCCACAATTGGTGACATCTGGCACGACAATCGATGCCACCTCACATCAAATTTATAGTCGCCTAGTGGATTATGACACCCAGTCAGGCAAGCTTGTCCCTGCCTTGGCGACGAGTTGGGCCATGTCTGATGATGGCTTAAGCTATCGCTTCACTCTCAGGGAAAACGTGCAGTTCCAGCATTCAAAGCGTTTTTACCCAACTCGCCCCTTTAATGCCGACGATGTGTTGTTCTCCTTTAATCGTATTATCGATACCCAACATCCTTATCATTTTGTCTCCCGCACGGGTTATCCCTTCTTCCAAAGTATTGGCTTTTCTCAGCAAGTTAAAGGGATAGAGAAGATAAACGATCATGAAGTGGTCTTTTACTTAACCCGCAAAGACGCTTCTTTTCTGTCGAATTTAGCCACCGACTTTGCGGTGATCTTATCCAACGAATACGCGCAGCAGCAGTTAGCTTTAGGTCATCCTGAAAACGTCGACCACTTTGCCATTGGTACAGGACCGTTCACCTTAGTGCAATACGCTAAAAACGAATATATCCGCTATCGCCGTAATCCCGATTTTTGGGGAGAGCCAGCAAAAATCGATATGCTGGTATTTGATATCACGCCCAAAAGTACAGTTAGGCTCGCTAAGCTTATCGCGGGGGATTGCAGCGTTTCTGCGCTGCCCAAAGCAGGTGAACTGCCTGTTATCAAACAGCATCAAGAATTAAACATCGAATCACAACCAGGTCTTAACGTAGCATTTTGGGCCTTTAATACACAAAAGCCACCGTTAGATGATGTTCGCGTACGTCGTGCACTTGCCTATGCTGTTGATAAACAAAATATCCTGCGAGCGGTTTATCAAAATACTGCCATTGAAGCCACCGGCGTTCTGCCGCCAGCATCATGGGCCTACGAAAATAACAAAGGACTTGTCGATTACAATCCGCAAAAAGCACGCGACCTATTAAAAGAAGCTGGTATAAAAAATCTCAGCATCAATATTTGGGCCATACCGGTTGCCCGCGCTTATAACCCCAATTCGTTGAAAACGGCCGAATTAATTCAATCCGATTTAGCAAACATCGGCGTAAAAGTGAATATCGTCAGTTACGATTGGAGCGTATTTAATCAGAGACTGAGCCGCGACGACTATGATTCTGTGCTGATTGGCTGGAATGCTGATAACAGCGATCCCGATAACTTTTTTAATCCGCTGCTGAGCTGCGCAGCAATGCAATCAAACAACAATCGTTCTCGCTGGTGTAACCCTGAGTTTGATGCCATCTTAAACAGCGCAAGGGAAGTATCAGATCAAGCGGAACGTAAAGTGATTTATCAACAAGCAGAAGCCTTTTTAGCTGAACAAGTACCTATGCTGAGCCTGGCCCATGCCAAACGTGTAGCGTTAACTCGCAGTGATATCAAGGATATGCAGCTTACGCCTTTTGGTGGGATTTCCTTCACCCATACTAGCCAAGCACCACAGGAGGCGAATTAATGTTTACATACCTACTGCGTCGCCTCAATTTATTTCTTGCTACTTCGTTAGTCATGGTGGGTGTCTTATTTTACGCTACAGGCTTGTTTCCAGTTGAGCGCACCTATGCACTCACTGGCATACATACACCGACGGCGACCCAACTGGTTCAAATAGAACAAGACTACAAATTAGATAAAAACCAAGCGTGGCAATTTATCGCTTACCTACAACAAAGGCTTAGCGGTAATTTAGGGATTTCAGTCACGTCACATCAAGAAGTCGCCGAAGAACTCAGTGCCGTCCTGCCCGCCTCCTTCGAACTTGCTGTGATGGCGGGCATTATCGCAATTTGCTTGGGCGTGCCCTTAGGCGTGCTCGCCTCCCAGAGTCAACATAAGCTCACCCAAAATACCATTATGGCGATTACCCTAACGGGCTACTCTGTACCCGTATTCTGGTTAGGCCTTTATCTTTCGCTTTGGTTTGGCGTCGATCTTGGTTGGTTACCAATTTCGGGACAAATCAATTTGCTCTATGAAATCAAGCCCGTCACTGGCTTTATGCTAGTGGATACCTTGTTGTCAGAGTCTGAATACGGCATGTCGGCATTTAAAGATGCCCTGCTGCATATCATTTTGCCTGCCACAACACTGGCCGTGTTACCTTTTACTGTAGTGGTTCGTAGCACCCGTTCGGCAATGGTGAATGTGATGAATCAAACCTTTATCCGCGCCGCCGAAGCCAGAGGCATGCATACTGGCACGATTATACTGCGCCACGCCCTGCCCAATGCGTTAATCCCCGTACTTAAACATTTAGGGCTAATGCTTGGCTCATTTGCCAGTTATGCCATAGTGGTTGAAATGATTTTCTCTTGGCCTGGTGTAGGATCTTGGCTGGTTTCAGGGATTTACCAACGGGACTATACTGTTATCCAAGGTGGGATTTTGGCCGTGGCCCTATTGATTATCTTCCTAAGTATCTTGATTGAAGTGCTGCACACAGCCTTTAATCCACTGAGCAGAAAAGACCTTTATGCCACCAGTTAAAATTTATCAAGAAGATCAAATTGCCTCTCCGACTATGCGGGTTTGGATTAACTTTTCGGCTAATCCTTTCGCCTTAGCGGGTCTATGGACGATTGCATTTCTGCTCTTGCTAACCCTGTTTGGCCCTATGATTGCGCCCTTTCCGCCAGAAGCACAAGATCCAAGAGCCTTGCTATTGCCACCCTCTTGGGACCCTTCAGGGACAGTGGCACACTTTTTAGGGACTGACGATCTCGGCCGCGATATTTTCAGCCGATTATTACACGGCGCGCACTTGACCTTTGGCATGGCGCTGCTGATCGTAGTTACTGCATTATTCACAGGCTTTATCATAGGGTCGTTGTCGGGCATGATGCGGGGCTTAAAATCCAGTATTCTTGGTCATTTGCTCGATGCGCTGTTATCAATTCCTTCATTATTAATGGCCATTTTAGTAGTTGCTGTAATGGGACCAGGGCTTGAAAATGTGTTCTGGGCCGTCGGGATAGCCTTAACCCCACAATTTGTGCGCTCCATACACCAGTCAGTGCATGAAGAATTACAAAAAGAATATGTCACAGCCGCGCGTTTAGACGGCGCTAACTCGATGCAAATTTTTTGGTATGTCATTATGCCAAACGTGTGGGAAGTGGTGATTATTCAAACCACACTTGCCATTTCAGCTGCTATTTTAGATATCGCTGCCCTGGGTTTTTTAAGCTTGGGCGCACAGGCGCCGAGTCCAGAATGGGGCGCTATGGTCGCCCAAGGAATGGATAATTTATTGACCGCACCTTGGACGGTAACGATTCCGGGATTAGCGATTCTTTTTAGTGTGCTGGCCATTAATTTGGTTGGCGATGGCCTACGGTCGGCGCTTGCGCCCATCAGAAACTAACTTATGCCCTTACTCGACGTACGAAATCTAACGATTGAACTCGATACGCCCCACGGTAGAGTGCGGGCGCTAGAAAAAGTCAGCTTAACGCTCAATGCGGGCGAAATTCATGGGCTAGTCGGTGAATCTGGCTCAGGACGAAGTTTGTTAGCCAGAGCAATTTTAGGCATCCCCGGCCCTAACTGGACTATCACAGCAGACCGCATGATGTGGGATGGCAATAACTTGATGGCCATGAGCTCAAAAGAGCGCCGTAATCTGATGGGTTCAGACATGGCGATGATCTTCCAAGATCCGTCTGGCAGCTTAGATCCAGCACAAACCGTCGGCAGTCAGTTAATGCAAGCTATGCCTAAAAATCCTAGCGCCTATTTTTGGCAACGGCGCAGGCATGCAAGACTTACAGCACAGAAATGGCTGCATAAAGTCGGGATCAAGAATCCGCGGCAGGTGATGTCTAGCTACGCATGGGAATTATCCGAAGGCGAATGCCAAAAGGTGATGATTGCGATGGCGGTTGCTAACCAGCCTCGCCTATTGATTGCAGACGAACCCACAAGCTCGATGGAGCTCAGCACTCAGGCGCAAATTTTCAGATTATTATCCCAATTAAATCAATTACAAAACGTATCGATTCTATTGATCAGCCACGAGCTGGAAACCTTAGCCCAATGGTGTGATCACTTATCCGTGCTCTATTGCGGTCAAGTCATGGAATCTGGGCCGACGGACGAAGTGATTAAGCAGCCTTATCATCCTTACACTAAGGCGTTACTCGAAAATATGCCCGACTATTCAGGCTCAGGTGGTCACAAGGCGATTATGCCTACCCTACCGGGTTCTGCGCCCGCCTTACAGCATTTGCCTATTGGTTGTCGTTTAGGGCCACGCTGCCCTGAAGCACAAAAAAAATGCGTTAATCAGCCAAATTTGAGTCATATCAAAGACCGCTATTTTGCCTGTCATTTCCCTTATCACGGCGAAACCCATAATGACGACCCCACTGCTTAAAGTTAATGACCTTTATAAAAGATATGATACTGGTTATAAGGGCTTTTCCCGCCAATATAACGATGCATTAGCGCCCGTATCCTTTGAACTCGAACGCGGTGAAACCTTAGCGATAGTGGGTGAGGCGGGTTCAGGTAAAAGTACCCTCGCCCGCATTTTAGTCGGTGCAGAGCCCCGCAGCGGTGGTGAGATTTTTTTCGAAGGTGAAGCCTTAGATAGCCGCAATGTGAAGCAAAGATGCCGCTTAATTCGGATGATTTTCCAAGATCCGAATACTTCACTGAACCCGCGCCTAACGATTGGTCAATTGCTCGATGAACCGCTGCGTTTCAACACCCAAATGTCTGCGCAATCGCGGCACACCCAAGTGGTCGATACCTTACGAAAAGTAGGTTTATTACCCGAACACGCGGAGTTTTATCCGCACATGATTTCCGAAGGGCAAAAACAACGAGTCGCAGTAGCACGAGCCTTAATGCTCAATCCTAAAATTATCATTGCCGATGAAGCCTTAACCGCTCTGGACCTTTCGGTGCGTTCGCAAATTCTTAATTTGCTGTTAAAACTGCAAAAAGATCTCGGCTTGTCTTATATCTTCGTGTCCCATAATCTCAATATTATTCGCCATGTCAGCGATAAAATTATGGTACTGCACAAAGGTGTAATGGTTGAAAAAGCTGATACAGAACAAATATTTAACTCACCAAAACATGAATACACCCAGAGGTTGGTCCAAGAGCAGAGTCTGTTTGTTCACAAACGTTAAACTGCTCCAACCACTTAAATAATCAGGTGAATTGGCTAAAAATAGGTGCCATTTACCCGCCGAAATATTTATCCTATTGGTCATTTTGATAGAAGAAGCTTAAACATGATTATCAAACCAAAAATTCGTGGATTCATTTGTACCACTACACACCCTGTCGGTTGTGAAGTAAACGTTCAAGAACAAATCACCTTAACTAAAGCAAAAGGCAAGATCACTAACGGCCCGAAAAAGGTATTAGTAGTCGGTTCATCAAGTGGTTATGGTCTGTCTTCACGTATCGCAGCCGCTTTTGGTAGCGATGCCGCAACGATTGGCGTGTTCTTCGAAAAGCCAGGTACTGAAGCGAAACCAGGTACTGCAGGTTGGTACAACTCTGCCGCTTTCGACAAATTTGCTAAAGCGGAAGGTTTATATTCTAAAAGTATTAACGGCGATGCCTTTAGCCATGAAGCTAAACAAAAAGTCATCGAGCTTATCAAGCAAGATCTCGGTGAAATTGACATGGTTGTTTACTCACTGGCATCACCAGTGCGCAAACTCCCAGATTCAGGTGAGCTTATCCGATCAGCTTTAAAACCCATTGGCGAAACTTACACAGCGACTGCCGTTGATACCAATAAAGACTGCATCATTGAAGCCACCGTTGAGCCAGCAACTGAGCAAGAAATTGCTGATACTGTCACCGTTATGGGCGGCGAAGATTGGGAACTGTGGATTAAAGCCTTATCTGAAGCCGGTGTATTAGCCGATAACTGCAAAACCGTAGCCTATAGCTATATAGGTACAGAACTGACGTGGCCAATTTACTGGCACGGCGCCCTTGGCAAGGCCAAGATGGATCTGGACCGCGCAGCAAAAGCCTTAAATGAACAACTGTCAGCCACTGGCGGCAGCGCAAATGTTGCAGTGCTAAAGAGCGTTGTGACTCAAGCGAGTTCGGCCATTCCTGTCATGCCTTTATATATCGCTATGGTATTCAAGAAAATGCGTCAGGAAGGTCTCCATGAAGGTTGTATGGAGCAAATCTATCGCTTATTCAGTGAGCGCCTATTCCGTGCCGATGGTTCAAAACCTGAGACCGACAGTGATAATCGCTTACGTTTAGATGACTGGGAACTGCGTGAAGATATTCAGCAACACTGCCGTAATTTGTGGCCACAAGTGACCACAGAAAACTTATCAGAATTGACTGATTACCGTGAATACAAAGCTGAATTTATTAAGTTATTTGGTTTTGGTATCGAAGGCATTGATTACGATGCCGACGTTAACCCATACGTTGAATTTGACGTTATCGAACTCTAATCAACTCGATAGCGAATCACTGCTTATCACAAACGTTAAACGCCACTTTTTAGTGGCGTTTTTATTTATAACTCCCAGATTAAGATGCGCTACACTAGCTGCAGTTGACCCCTAATAATCCCTCAATAAGGAAAATCAATGAAAATTAGCGCAAGAAACACCCTCAGCGGTACAATCAAATCCATAGAAATGGGCGCTGTAAACAATGAAGTGACAATAGAACTTGCACCCGGTGTCGTACTGACCTCTGTGGTGACTAAAGCTTCCTGTGAGCGCCTAGGGCTCAAAGTGGGTGATTCGGCTTATGCCCTCATCAAAGCCAGCAGCGTAATGATTGGCGTTGATGATTAACCATTCAATTCAGTAACGTGGCGATTGAAGTAATGGAATATGGAGTCTGACAGTGTTGCGATAGTGGATATCCTTCGAACTTCATTGGTAAACTTTATCGAATTAAAAAACAAAAAGGCCAAGTGAACTCACTTGGCCTTTTCTATTTAATCAGTCGGATAGTAAATTTAATAACTCACTATCCTCACTGAAATTAATCTTCTACAGGGTAAAGCACCTTGGCATTGGCTTTAAGCGAATCGATCAAGCCACGGTAGTCTGCTTCACTGTATTGTGCGTTCAGACGTTGTTTAAGTGCATTAACTAGCTCATCACTCACACCTTCTGCAGCGTTGACTTTATCCAGTGCAACCACAGCATAACCGTTTGCTAAACCAACGGTATCAACAACAGGAGTTGTACTTGGTGTTGGCATTTGGAACGCTTTGCCTACAATCGCAGCATCAACGTCTTGCGCGCCACGGCCTAGTTTCGCTTTAGACACTAAACCAAGATCAGTTGCACCCGCTTTAACTTGTGCCATCAGTTCCTGTGCTTTTGCACGGGCGGCTTCGTTTGCTTGATCTTGCTTCAAGCGCTCAGTGATGTTGGCTTTCACTTCAGCTAAGGCCAAAGTACCCGCATCGTGATGTTCTTTCACTCGGATAACAACCACATGGTTAGGTTCAAGCTCAATCACTTCACTGTTTAAACCTTTCAGCATTACAGTTTCAGAGAAGGCTGCTTTAACTAAGTCAGGCTTGTTTAGCTCAGCAGGTGCGTTATCGCGAGAAAACAGTGCTGTAGTCTTAACATCAACGTCAACAGCTTTTGCGGTTTCAGATAGTGTATCTGGCACTTCATAGCTGGTATCCGCTAATTTACTTTGTAAGCTATAGAACTGGTCAACCGCTTTCTTATCTTGCAATTGAGCCACTATCTTAGCTTTCACATCAGCAAACGGTACAGTCGCGCCAGATTGCACATCTAATAGCTTGATAATGTGGAAACCAAAGTCTGTTTTAACCACCGCAGAATGTTGGCCTTTATTTAATGCAAATAAAGCGGCATCAAATGCGGGGTCCATTACACCAGGTTCAAACCAATCCAGTTTACCGCCCTGCTCTGCACTCAAAGTATCATCAGAGTTAGCTTTAGCCAGATCAGCAAAATCGGCACCGCTATCTAATTGCTTAGCGAGATCTTCAGCCTTGGCTTTTGCTGCAGCTTCATCGTTACCTGGCATAACCAAAATATGCGCGGCAAGACGCTTCTCGTTAGAAACATATTGTGCTTTATGCTCTTCGTAATACGTTTGTGCTTCTTCATCAGAAACTGGATTATTTTTAGCAAAATCAGCAGCATTCAGTTCAACATATTCTAAGCTCACCATCTCTGGGCTCATAAACTGCCCTTGGTTTGCGTCGTAATAGTTTTTCACTTGCTCGTCAGTCACAACCGCTGTCGCTAAGAATGGTGCAGAATCGACAATAAAATAGCGCACATCACGGGTTTGGCCTTGTAACTCAGCCAATTGCTTAGCTTCGCCAGGTAACACGAATTCAGTACCCACAAGGGCTGCAGTTAACTGACGACGGGTCATATCGACACGCATCATGTCTCTGAAAGTCTGTGGCTGATAACCTAACTGACGCAGAATCGCCTGATAACGATCGTTATCAAATTTGCCATCAGTTTGAAATGCCGGTTCAGCTCTCATTGCAGCAACAATTTGCTCGTCAGATACACGTAGACCCATAGCCTTAGCAGCTTGATCTATCAACTTGTCAGCCACTAAGCGTTCTAATACGCTCTGCTTAATGCTTTGTAAGTATTTTTCGTCAGCAGATAACGCAGCAAACATTTCACCTAGCTGTTGCTCCATGCGAGAGCGCTCGCTCTGGTACGCCTGCTCTAGCTCGGCTTTAGTGATCTTGTCACCGTTCACTTCTGCCGCAGGCACATCAGTTGTTGAACCTAAGTAACTACTGACTCCTGCAAATGCAAAAGATAAAATCACAAGTACGAGAATGCCTTTAGCAATCACGCCTTGCGAACCATCGCGGATCTTTTCTAACATCAGATTTCTCGCTTGTTGCGATTAACAAAATAAAAAGGCGCATCAGGTTGAGATGCGCCTTTCTGTAATTTATGGGGAATATTCAGACGCTACCACTGGTAAATTCTAAAACCCCGAGTAATGGCAGAAATTAAGCTTCATATTCCATTACTTTCAATTCGTAAAAAGCACTGATAAACAGTGCTTGTCATTACGAACGCCTTACAAAGGCTACGATATTAATGATTAATTAACAGCGTCTTTCAGTGCTTTACCAGCTTTGAATGCAGGAATTTTAGCTGCTGCGATTTTGATTTCTTCACCCGTTTGTGGGTTGCGACCAGTACGCTCAGCGCGTTCACGCACTTCAAAAGTACCAAAACCAACAAGAGAAATTTTATCACCTTCTTTCAGACCTTCGGTCACAGCAGCGATAAAAGAATCCAGTGCTCGGCCAGCAGCGGCTTTAGAAATGTCAGCACCAGATGCGATTTTCTCGATTAGTTCAGATTTGTTCATGTCATCCCCTTGAATGTAATTTTTTTGCGCCGCAACCAAATCCGTCTCTAGAGCGGTCTGCGGAGGCTTTTATAACAAGCTTGAATTCAAAGTTCAAGCTGAGTTCGAAAACCAAAGAATTAAAACTGGATACAGCTCAAAGCCAGTTGCGCCAAGGGCTTGGAGCAGCTGGCTCTCCACAGACCTAGGCTACCACAGGTCTGCGCTTTGTTAAGCCCCTTTTTTCATTTTTTTTAACGTGATAGCGCAATTTCTTGCGTTATGCCAAGTTTTTAACCACTTCGAAGCCTTCCACTGGTCTTTCTAGGGCCAGTTTTAACACTTCATCGACCCAACGCACGGGACGAATTTCTAAATCGGCAATCACATTGGCAGGAATTTCTTCCAAATCGCGCTCATTTTCTTTTGGAATAAGCACCAATTTTATGCCGCCGCGGTGTGCTGCCAGCAGTTTTTCTTTCAAACCACCGATAGGTAACACTTCACCACGTAAGGTTATTTCACCTGTCATGGCCACATCAGCACGCACGGGGTTACCCGTTAAGCTTGATACTAACGCGGTACACATTGCCGCACCTGCAGATGGACCATCTTTGGGTGTCGCACCTTCTGGCACATGCACGTGGATATCACGCTTCTCGTAGAAATCCGCATTGATACCTAATTGTTCCGCACGGGCGCGAACAACTGTCATCGCTGCTTGAATCGACTCTTGCATCACGTCGCCAAGGGAACCGGTATAGGTTAACTTCCCTTTACCAGGCACTGAAGTTGCTTCAATCGTCAGTAAGTCACCGCCCACTTGAGTCCAAGCTAAGCCAGTCACTTGACCGATTTGGTTCTTAGACTCGGCTTTGCCGTAATCAAAGCGCTGCACGCCAAGGAAAGACTTAAGATTCTCTTGGTTGACAGTCACAGACTTGACAGACTTATCGAGCAAAATCATTTTCACGACTTTACGGCAAATCTTAGACAATTCACGCTCGAGTGAACGCACACCCGCTTCACGGGTGTAATAACGGATAATGCCAACGATAGCACTATCATCGACTTTAATTTCAGTGGCTTTTAAACCATTGCGCTCGATTTGCTTATTCAGCAAATGTTGCTTAGCAATATTCAGTTTCTCGTCTTCGGTGTAACCCGATAAACGAATGACTTCCATACGGTCAAGTAGTGGCCCAGGAATATCCATGGAGTTTGACGTTGCAACAAACATCACATCGGATAGGTCGTAATCGACTTCGAGGTAATGATCGTTAAAGGTCGCATTTTGCTCAGGATCTAACACTTCTAATAAAGCAGAAGCCGGATCGCCGCGCATATCAGAACTCATCTTGTCGATTTCATCGAGCAAGAATAACGGGTTTTTCACGCCGACTTTAGCCATCTTTTGAATGACTTTACCCGGCATAGACCCAATGTAAGTACGGCGATGACCACGGATTTCCGCTTCATCACGCACGCCACCGAGAGCAACACGCACATACTTACGACCGGTGGCCTTAGCGATCGATTGACCTAGCGAGGTTTTACCCACACCTGGTGGCCCCACTAAACACAGGATTGGCCCTTTAAGCTGACGCACTCGGCTTTGGACCGCCAAATATTCCAAGATACGTTCTTTGACTTTTTCAAGGCCAAAATGATCGGTGTCGAGTACTTCTTGGGCTTTGGCTAAATCACGTTTGATTTTAGAGCGCTGGCTCCAAGGCACCGCTGTCATCCAATCGACATAACTGCGAACCACCGTCGCTTCAGCCGACATTGGTGACATCATGCGTAACTTGTTAAGCTCGGCGAGGGCTTTCTCTTTCGCCTCAGCGGGCATGTTAGCCTCTTCAATCTTACGATTTAAGGCTTCAAATTCGTCATGGCCTTCATCTAAGTCACCCAGTTCTTTCTGGATGGCTTTCATCTGTTCGTTCAGATAGTACTCACGCTGACTCTTTTCCATCTGTTTTTTAACGCGAGTCCGGATACGTTTCTCAACCTGTAATAGGTCGATCTCCGATTCCATCATCGCCATTAGATATTCCAGACGTTCGCCGACGTTGACCATCTCAAGCACAGATTGCTTATCTTCAAGCTTAAGTGGCATGTGTGCGGCCATAGTATCGGCCAGACGCGCCGCTTCATCGATACCAGATAAAGAGGTCAAGACTTCTGGCGGGATCTTTTTGTTCAGCTTGATATAACCTTCAAACTGACCAATAGCACTGCGCACTAACACTTCTTCTTCTTTGTCTTCCAGCGGTTCTGATTCCAGATACTCAGCCTTAGCCACAAAAAATTCTGTTTCTTGGGTATAACGGGTAATACGGGCGCGACGACCGCCTTCTACCAACACTTTGACTGTGCCGTCTGGCAGCTTAAGTAACTGTAAAATAGAGGCAACCGTACCCACTTCGAAGATGTCATCTTTTGATGGTTCATCAAGTTCGGCATCACGCTGCGCCACTAAAATAATTTGCTTATCCTGCGCCATTGCGGTTTCGAGACATCGAATAGATTTTTCTCGTCCGACAAATAACGGAATTACCATATGGGGATAGACCACCACATCTCGCAGTGGCAGCACGGGGAGTTCGATATGCGCTTCACGCTCTTGGGTCATAGTTCGATTCCGTTTTGGTGAAATGGATTAATACTGGAGTATATTGGGACGCTTTATGGAGTTTCAATGGCTAATACGAAAAAAGGAGTCCATTGGACTCCTTGTTTTTCAGTTTATTAGCGATCAGTACAATTATTGTTCGCCTGATGCCACTTGGGCCTCATTGTGCTCGTAAATCAAGATTGGGGCTGATTCCCCTTTCACGACTGATTCATCCACAACGGCCTTCACCACACCGTCAACGGATGGGATATCGTACATGGTATCCAGCAGAATACTTTCAACGATGGAGCGTAGACCACGGGCACCTGTCTTGCGAGACATGGCTTTGTGAGCAATCGCTTTAAGCGCATCTTCGCGGAACTCAAGCTCAACCCCTTCCATCTCAAATAACGCACTGTATTGCTTAGTTAGGGCATTTTTAGGTTGAGATAGAATTTGTACTAAAGCTTCTTCATCCAGCTCAGTCAGAGTCGCAACCACTGGCAGACGACCAATAAACTCAGGGATTAAACCGTATTTGACTAAATCGCCAGGTTCTACTTGCGATAACGTTTCAGAGATCGTCGCCTTCTCTTTCTCGCCTTTTACCTGAGCACCAAAACCGATACCCGAGCCAACGTGCGCACGTTGCTCAATCACTTTCTCAAGCCCTGCAAACGCACCACCACAGATAAACAGGATCTTAGAAGTATCGACTTGTAAGAATTCTTGCTGTGGATGCTTACGGCCACCTTGTGGTGGAACCGCGGCAACAGTACCTTCAATCAGCTTAAGCAGCGCTTGCTGTACACCCTCACCCGATACGTCACGGGTGATTGATGGATTGTCTGACTTACGGCTAATTTTATCAATTTCATCGATATAAACGATACCACGCTGCGCTTTCTCAACATCATAGTCGCACTTTTGCAGCAACTTTTGAATGATGTTTTCAACGTCTTCACCCACATAACCCGCTTCAGTCAGCGTAGTAGCATCTGCCATAGTGAAAGGCACATTGAGTGAGCGCGCAAGGGTTTCAGCCAGTAGGGTTTTACCGCTACCCGTTGGACCGATAAGCAAAATATTACTCTTGCCCAGCTCGATACCATCTTTAGGCGATGCATTTTTTAAACGCTTATAGTGGTTATACACTGCCACAGAAAGCACTTTTTTCGCTCTGTCTTGGCCAATAACATAATCGTCTAAATGTGCACGCAACTCATGTGGTGTCGGTAATTTATCGCTATCACGCTTTGGAGAGATTTCTTTAATCTCTTCACGAATGATGTCGTTACATAACTCAACACATTCGTCGCATACATACACTGATGGGCCAGCAATGAGTTTTCTGACTTCATGCTGGCTCTTTCCGCAAAAAGAGCAGTACAGCAATTTACCGCTGTCACCATTATTTTTGTTGTCGCCCATTAATTACCTCATTTGCAGTCTGCTCTACTGCCTGTCTTAAATTTGCTTAACTTTTACAAAGCATAGCTCAGTCAAAAGCAAAAATCAGCCGCGTTTCGTCATCACAGAGTCAACTAAACCATATTCGACGGCTTGAGTTGCACTCATGAAATTGTCACGATCGGTATCGCGTTCAATCACTTCGAGCGGTTGACCTGTGTGTTCAGCGAGCATTAGGTTAAGCTTATTTTTAATGCCTAAGATTTCTTTGGCATGAATAGCAATATCTGATGCTTGACCTTGAAAACCACCCAGCGGTTGATGGATCATCACGCGAGAGTTTGGTAAACAGTGACGCTTACCCTTCTCACCACCGGCTAACAAGAAAGCGCCCATACTGGCGGCTTGGCCGATACAGACAGTGCTAACATTCGGTTTAATAAACTGCATGGTATCATAAATCGCCATGCCTGCGGTGACAGAGCCACCAGGAGAGTTAATGTATAAAAAGATATCTTTATCTGGGCTTTCTGATTCTAAGAATAATAATTGCGCCACGATAAGGTTTGCCATGTGTTCTTCAACTTGACCTACCAAAAAGATAATCCGCTCTTTCAACAAACGAGAATAAATATCGTATGAGCGTTCACCCTTAGCAGTCTGTTCGATCACCATAGGCACTAAAGCACTTTGTATGTCTGACGCATTATGCATTATTCACTTCCCTAAATAAAAATGGCTCGCATGAGGAGCCTCATACGAGCCATTATAAATGGCGAACAGCTAATCAAGTCAAGCTTAGCTTATGCGCGACCGGTAGCCTTGTTCATAAATTCTTCAAAAGCGACTTGTTTTTCGGTCACTTTGGCAGATTTCAACAGTGCTTCAACCGCTTGCTCTTCTAAAGCAACGTTGCGCATGTTTTGCATCAGCTCTTTGTTGCTGTTGTAATAAGCAACAACTTCACTTGGATCTTCGTAGGCAGAAGCCATAGAAGCGATCAAGCCTTGTACGCGTTCATCTTCCGCTTTCAGTTCGTTAGTCTTGATGACTTCGCCTAATAGCAGACCGATTTTAACACGACGTGCAGCTTGTTCAGTGAACAATTCAGCTGGCAGTTCTGGCATGTTAGCCGATTGGCCGCCAAAACGTTGCATGGCTTGTTGACGCAGAACGTTAACTTCGCCATCGATCAATGCTTTTGGCAAAGTGATATCGTTGTTCGCTAACAGACCATTGATCACTTGCTCTTTCACGTTAGCTTTTAACGCTTGCTCAAGTTCACGGTTCATGTTTTTACGGATTTCAGTTTTAAGGGCTTCTAAGCCACCTTCGCTGATACCAAACAGAGCTGCAAACTCATCGTTTACTTCTGGCAGGTTAGCCGCTTGCACTTCAGTCAGCGTAATCGCGAACTTAGCCGCTTTACCTTTCAGGTTTTCAGCGTGATATTCTTCAGGGAAGTTCACGTCGATAACAAATTCTTCACCCGCTTTGTGACCTAAGATACCCGCTTCAAAACCAGGGATCATACGGCCGCTACCTAGTTGCAGTTCGAAATCATCAGCTTTGCCGCCTTCAAACTCTTCACCGTCAACTGAGCCAACAAAGTTCATTTTCACTTTGTCGCCATCAGCAGCTTCACGCTCAACAGCTGCGAAAGTCGCGTGTTGTTTACGTAAGGTTTCAATCATAGTGTCAACGTCAGCGTCAGTCACTTCAGCTTTTGGCTGTTCTACTTCGATTGCATCTAAGCCTTTCAGCTCAACTTCTGGATAGATTTCAAAGGTAGCGATAAATTCGAATTTTTCGCCATCAGTAGAACCAGGAACAAAAGTCGGTGCACCCGCTGGGTTTAACTTCTCAGCAACAATTGCTTCGATGAAGTTACGTTGCATCACTTCACCCATGATGTCTTGACGAATCGCTGCGCCGTAACGTTTGTTTATAACAGTAACAGGCACTTTACCAGGACGGAAACCTGGGATACGAGCACGCTTAGCTTCACGTTGTAAACTGTCTTTAACCAGCTTTTCAATTTGTTCAGCAGGAACAGAAATGGTCAGGCGACGCTCTAGGCCTTGGGTTGCTTCAACAGAAACTTGCATTGTTTTACCTCGAAATTTGTCTAACGTCCTTTGTAATAGCCGATTCATCAACTATTCAGGTATTCGTTTCTTGATCATTAAATTTGACTACAATGCCCACCACAACTGGCTTTAGGCACAGGTCGCTCATAGTTGATATCTATCAAGACGCGACATTATAGCCACCGTTTTCTGCAGAGTCGAGCCTCAACAGCCGAATCTGGGGTATAAAAAAAGCGACACAAGGTCGCTTTTTTTAATTTGTACTCAAAGTACTAAAAATGGGGTGACTGATGGGGCTCGAACCCACGACAACCGGAATCACAATCCGGGACTCTACCAACTGAGCTACAATCACCACTGAAACTGGTACGCCCGGCAGGATTCGAACCTGCGACCACCCGCTTAGAAGGCGGGTGCTCTATCCAACTGAGCTACGGGCGCATGGTTTACAGAATTTTCTGTATCCTAACCGATTTGGAAAGCATTTATGCTAACCCTATCATTTGCCTATTTTAGTTCAAATTATTTTGAATTCATCGAAGCAAACGACAATGAAGTGGTCGGTGATAGAGGATTCGAACCTCTGACCCTCTGGTCCCAAACCAGATGCGCTACCGGACTGCGCTAATCACCGAAGGTCTTACATTTTACTTGGTATAAACTCAGAGGGTTCCCTCTGGTCCGCTCTCATCCAAAATCTGGATGCACTATCGGACTGCGCTAATCACCGAAAGTCTTACATTTTACTTGGTATCAACTCAGAGGGTTCCCTCTGGTCCGCTCTCATCCAAAATCTGGATGCACTATCGGACTGCGCTAATTACCTAAGGTCTTACATGACAGTTTCAGCGCAAGATGAACACATCTGCCTGAGAACGGAGCGCATCTTATCCCCTCACTTTACACCCGTCAACGATTTTTTTATCGTTCGACTCTAGGTGCTGAATTATCAGGCTAATCTGGTTTTTTTTATCCACTTGGCAACGGCTTTAACCATGACACAGTAGCTGTGCCCTGTTAAAATAGCCACGATTGCCAATCTCTGTGTTAACTACTGTTTTCACCATCGCCCATATAAAGGATATCCTACACCTATGACAGCCCAAATAATCGACGGCAAGGCGATTGCTCAATCCATCCGCACTAAGCTCAGCGAAAAAGTCACCGCCCGCAAAGAGGCTGGACAACGCGTACCGGGTTTAGCCGTAATATTAGTGGGAGCCGATCCGGCATCACAAGTTTATGTTGGGAGTAAACGTAAGGCTTGTGAAGAAGTTGGATTTCTTTCTCGTTCATACGATTTAGAAACAAACTGCACTGAAGATGAATTACTCAACCTGATTGATAGTCTGAATGATGATCCGACCATCGATGGCATCTTAGTGCAACTGCCATTACCCGCACATATCGAAGACTCAAAAGTCATCGAGCGTATCCGCCCAGATAAAGACGTCGATGGATTTCACCCGTACAACGTCGGCCGTTTAGCCCAGCGTATTCCGGTGCTGCGCTCTTGTACCCCAATGGGAATAATGACACTCATCAAATCCACCGGCGTTGATACCTATGGTTTAGATGCTGTTGTGGTTGGCGCATCGAATATTGTCGGCCGCCCAATGACCTTAGAGTTGCTGCTGGCTGGCTGTACCACCACTACTTGCCACCGCTTCACTAAGAATCTCGAGCAAAAAATCCGTCAGGCAGATCTCGTGGTCGTTGCTGTGGGTAAACCTGGCTTTATTCCTGGCGAGTGGATCAAGCCCGGCGCTATCGTCATTGACGTAGGAATTAACCGTTTAGATAACGGCACCTTAGTCGGCGATGTGCAATATGACATTGCTGCGCAAAATGCCAGCTTTATCACTCCAGTCCCCGGCGGTGTTGGCCCGATGACGATTGCAAGCCTATTAGAAAACACCTTATATGCCGCCGAGCAGTATCATGACTAGGTTCTAGGTTCTAGGTTCTAGGTTCTAGGTTCTAGGTTCTAGGTTCTAGGTTCTAGGTTCTAGGTTCTAGCAAGCATAAAAAAACCTGCATGATGCAGGTTTTTTATTTACTGAAGATTTTCTTGAATTAAAAATATAGCGAATAAGCTTATTTCTTACGCCAAGTGGTGCCACTTGGACCATCTTCAAGCACAACGCCCAAAATATCTAAACGATTACGCGCCACATCCGCAGCAGCCCAATCCTTTTCGGTACGAGCACGGTTACGCTCAACGATTAAGGCTTCGATTTCGGCCACTTCATCGTCACTACCGCCGCCTTGAAAGAAGGCCTCTGGCTCTTGGCTTAATAGACCTAACACATCCGCTAATTGCTTCAAGGTGACCGCTAATGCCGATGCCTGTGCCATATCGGTCAGTTTTAAACGATTGATCTCACGCACCATGTCAAAAAGGACTGAATAGGCTTCAGGTGTATTAAAGTCATCATCCATCGCCGCTTTAAATTTCGCGACAAACTCTTCTGCAGGCGCCGCAACGACAGTTAAGTCGACATCTTTAATCGCCGTATACAAACGCTCTAAAGCTGAGCGAGCTTGTTTCAAGTTATCTTCTGAATAGTTCAGTTGGCTACGATAATGGCCAGATAATAAGAAATAACGCACAGTTTCAGCATCATAGTGACCAAGTACATCGCGAATAGTGAAGAAGTTGCCTAAGGACTTAGACATCTTTTCACGGTCAACCATCACCATGCCAGTGTGCATCCAATAGTTGACGTATGGCGTGTCATGGGCACAACAAGACTGAGCGATTTCATTCTCATGATGTGGGAACTGTAAGTCAGAGCCGCCGCCATGGATATCAAAATGCAAACCTAAATGTTTGCTGTTCATGGCCGAACATTCGATATGCCAGCCAGGACGACCCGGTCCCCATGGAGATTCCCACGTTGGTTCGCCAGGTTTAGACATTTTCCACAACACAAAATCCATTGGATTTTGCTTGGTTTCGTCCACTTCAACCCGAGCACCGGCTTGCAGTTGATCTAAATTCTGGCCCGATAAACGGCCATAATCAGGATATGAGGCCACGCTGAAAAGCACATCACCATCGCTCGCCACATAGGCATGACCACGGGCGAGTAATAACTCAACCATGTCGATGATTTCAGCAATGTGAAGGGTCGCGCGCGGTTCAAAATCGGGGCGCAACATATTTAAGGCATCGAAGTCTTGGTGCATTTCACCAATAAGACGCTCGGTTAAGGCTTCACAGCTTTCGTTATTCTCGTTAGCGCGCTTGATTATTTTGTCATCAACATCAGTAATATTGCGCTGAAAATTCACTTCATAACCCGCGTAACGCAGGTAGCGCACTATCATGTCGAAAGAAACAAAAGTACGGCCATGACCAATATGACAGAGATCGTATATGGTCACACCACACACGTACATCCCAATTTTCCCGGGATTAATTGGCTTAAATTCCTGTTTTTGGCGGGTAATACTGTTGTAAATCTTCAACATCGATATTCTCTTCAATGATACATTCAGGTGTAAAATCAAGGAGTCAGTCTATCACGGCCTGACAGGTTTTGAATACTGCACTTTGCGCGCAATCCGAGATAAGTTAGAATCGCGCCACTATTTACACAGAGTATGAAAACATGATCACATTACACACTAATTTGGGCGACATTAAACTGCAACTGAACGCTGAAAAAGCACCGTTAACAGTAGCAAACTTCATGAAATATGTTGACGAAGGTTTCTTCGAAGGCACTATCTTCCACCGTGTGATTGACGGTTTCATGATCCAAGGTGGTGGCTTCAACGAAGACATGAGCCAAAAGCGTTGTAACGAGCCAGTGAAGAACGAAGCCAATAACGGTTTATCAAACCGTACTGGTACTGTCGCTATGGCGCGTACCTCAGATCCACATTCAGCTACTGCGCAATTCTTCATTAACGTGAACGACAACACTTTCCTCGATTTTAAATCAGAAACCTCACAGGGCTGGGGCTACTGCGTATTCGGCGAAATCGTTGAAGGCATGGACATTATCGAAAAAATTAAAGCTGTTAGCACTGGTAACCGTGGTATGCATCAAGATGTGCCATTAGAAGCCATTGTGATTGAAAAAGTCAGCGTCGCGGCATAATACGGCGAATGCGAACTCTATTTATAGGCGATCTGCACCTGAGTGCAGATCGCCTTGATATCACCCAAGCGTTCACTCGCTTTCTCGACACTGAACTCGATGATGCCGACGCCCTTTATATCCTAGGCGATTTGTTTGAAGTCTGGGTTGGTGATGATATTGCCTTGCCTTTTGCCCTCGACATCGCCGAAAAACTCAAGCAAGTATCACAAAAGTTGCCCGTGTATTTTATCCATGGCAACCGTGACTTCATGCTAGGCAAACAATTTGCGCGCGCCGCAGGCATGCAAATTTTACCCGAAGTCACTCGCCTCAATTTATACGGTGTCGACACTGTAATTTTACACGGCGACAGCTTATGTACTTTAGATAAGGCCTACCAACGCTTTCGAAAACTGCGCAGTTTATCGCTGTCTCGTTGGCTGTACGGTTGTTTATCCAAGAAAACCCGTCAGGGCATTGCTGATAAAATTCGCAGCAAGAGCAAGAACAGCAATAAGCAAAAGAGCTACACTATCATGGATGTAGAGCCCAATGCGGTCGATGTGTTATTTGCCAAGACACACACTAAGCATATGATCCACGGACATACCCACAGACCGGCCATTCATCAACTTGCCAATGGCTGTAAGCGTATAGTGGTTGGCGATTGGTATGAACAAGGCAGTGTGCTCAGTGTGAGCGCCGAAGGGATCAATTTACAGTCCTTACCCTTCGACCCGACGATGACCTAAAGGCATTGGCTTAAGTAAGCCTCATTTAGCGTTACTTAAGCTTAAATGGCTTAAATTTTTAGTTTTAATAGCTTGAAAATACTGTGATTAACGGTTTGTTAGAACCGTTAATCTTTTCAGCTGTATGGACTTAACTCTACTCGTTTGGGGAAGCAAAGCCGTTCAAATTAATTTAATAGAGGCGACCCACTGTGGAAACGAAACTCATCATCCTGCGCTAAAATCAACTCAGCTTCTAACTCTCCAAAGTACTTCACTCGCTCGCTAATATCCTCAGGTGAAACCAACTGAGCTAACGCAAGATAATCTTGATAATGTCGCGCTTCAGAGCGCAGCAGTGACACATAAAACTTACTCAGCTCACCGTCTAAATAAGGCGCGAGTTTAGCGAAGCGCTCGCACGAGCGAGCCTCAATATATGCCCCTACAATCAACTTATCCCGCAAAATATCTTTCTCATGGGTTGTCACATGACTCATCATGCCCTTGGCATAACGCCCCGCGCGAATATTGCGGTAATCAATACTGCGCTTGTGCATTAAATCCAATACTTGTTCAAAATGATGAAACTCTTCTTTAATCAAGCGGATTAAAGGTGAAACTAAATTCGCAGCAAACTTAAAGTTGGGCTTAGGTATAAGGTCAGTTACCAACTCATTCTTTTTCACATCACGGGCTAAAAAACTTTCCACATCATGTTCTTGCGAATAAATAAACTCTTCATAGGGTTTAGCCCACGCCAACAGGGTTCGACCACTGTCTTTATCTAACGCATATTTTCGTAGCAAAAAAATCGCTGTCTGAGCGGCTTTTAACTCACTTTAAGCATAGGTGTGCATACATTAACAAGTGACTGATTAACAAGTAAATAGTAATTAAATTTAATTTATTGGCTTCCCGCTATGAAATTTGAAGTCTTGGTCTGGTGACAGAATAAGCTCCGCTTCAATATCTGCAAAAAATGATACCCTTGCGCAAATATCTTTGTCTGAAATCATTTCAGCGAGGTCAAGATAATCCTGATAATGACGGGCTTCTGAACGTAATAGAGAAACATAAAACTTCCCTAGTTCTGCATCTAAATGTGGAGCAAGCTTAGCAAAACGTTCACATGATCGAGCTTCAATAAATGCCCCTATAATCAATTTATCAACTAATGCATCAGGTTCGAATGGCTTAACATGCTTAAGCAAGCCTTTAGCGTATCGACCTGCATCAATCAATTCGTATTGAATATCTTTTTGCTCCATTTGCTCAATCACTTGATAAAAGTGATGTAACTCTTCCTTTATAAGTAACATCATTCTATCAACTAATTCTTGCCCATAATCTGAATCCTCACGAACAGTTACCTGCTTGATTACATTATTTTTTACCCTAAGTGACTCAATCCCTCCAATTTTTTTATAAGCATAGTCAGCATATGGTCTAACCCAGTCAGATAAGCGAATAGCACTTTCTTTATCAACGGCATATTTTCTCATGAGAGTTACTGCACTCTGAGCTGCTTTTAACTCGCAAACTAGATGATCACGTAAAATCGTAGATAAATTTTCAGGTTTAATTGCCTCTGTAACCCACTCATCGGGTGTTTTACATTTCAAAAAAGAAAGGATTGGTTCTAATAGGGCTTGTTCATACATCGCGGACATCCATTAAATCAAAAATTTGCATGTACTGTATTGTATAAGAACTAGCATCGCTATTCGACAACCATCTCTTTTGTTCTATTTAGACACATTCAACCACAATGCTAACAAGCCTTTGTTATTGAACGAATTATTTTAATTTTCCCATCAATTTCACAGCTATGATCAATATGTTCAAAACTGTGGATCATACCTAGTTCCTGAAGCTCTTTCAGTCCTCGCTTAAACAACTTTATATTATTACGGTTGTAAGTTAACTCTGCCTTTTCATTACTGCAATTGACTACTTTTGAGCCTTTCTTACTTAGCTTCTCATCAAGGTCTTTCAACTCTTTATCAGTAAGCAACAATTCTTTACCAAAAGATTTCAAAATCGTAGCAACGCTGAGGGTAAACTCATTCACTGATGCTTTTTTATTGTTCGTTTTCCAATTGTTAGAAACGTAAGTTAAGTAAGCGAACCGTCCTGCTTGTGAGTTAATAGATAAAAAAGTTGTCAAACTAGACTTTTGCTTTTTAGCAAGTTGCGCAAGAACTTGTAATTTTGGCGATACATGTATGGTGCAATTATCACTCTGAGAGTCATAGTGAAAATCAGAAATGAGAGTCATTGCTCCCCAACTATCGTCATTTAGTCTATAACTAATTTGGCATTTATTGAGCTTTAGAAGTACATCTCTAAGCTCATTCCTGAATGACTGGCGCATCTTGACAGGTGTGTCGTTAACTTTATGCCTTGGCCAGCAGGCTTTGATGAGTTTAGATGCAGAAAAACTTAACTTACCGCTATGCTCACTAAAACTGTCAATTTGAGAAAATATGTAATGAAAAACAGGGTAATCTCGTAACAGATTCAACTGTGGACCACTAATTGTCATCGTTTCTAAGCCGTTAGAAAGGGAAACATCATGCTCAACATCTTGATATCTCCTTTGATCATCACTATAGCCAATCCCAATTTGATCCTTTTTCTTTCTACTTTCGGGTAAGAAAAGCGGTGTCTCCAAAAATAGCTGCGGGATCTCAAACTCACCAGCGTCAATATTCACATAGTATTCTTTGCCATTTCTAGTTCTAATTTTTTGCATATTTTCCTCGCTAACGTGCTCATATTTATACTGTCGCATAAAAAAATAATGTTTCAATAGCCCCTTGAACTTTTTTTCAGGAAGGCGTTTAAGAGAATACAAAAGGCGTTTAAGAGAACGAAATAGGCGTTTAAGAGAATATTTTGGGCGTTTAAGAAAACACAAAAGGCGTTTAGCAGAACACACACCAAAACGCAAGCAATTGATTTAAAATTGAAAAACAGTTGAAAACTATGCCTGATAAGTTATGAAAAATCACATATAAGTTATAAAAATAATAAAATATAAAATCATCGCCCTGAAATTTTTAAAATGTTAGATCAATTTACTTAATTAATAGTAACGAGAAACAATAAACATTAACCATCTCTAATACAATAAGAGCAAAAGCCTTATCTGTGGTAAAAGCAAAAGCACTTTAAAAGCTCAACATTTAAACATCTCTGATTTATATTTATTAGAAGTGATGGTACACAGTCAAACATAATTTCACCATTTCACCATTTCACCATTTCACCATTTCACCATTTCACCATTTCACCATTTCACCATTTCACCATTTCACCATTTCACCATTTCACCATTTCACCATTTCACCATTTCACCAAAATAGCTTCATCAATCCTGCATTACATTATTCGTTTAACAAAAAAATATATCCCTTATGCAATTCTTTACTTTATACGCCTTTGTTATACCAAGCGAGCACATATTTATTTTAAACACATTCTTCAACCAAGCTAAAAAATTTTACAAACAATAAACAAACCAATATCTAATAACTTTTTTCACAAATTCGTTTTTCACTCTTTTAATCTATCGGACTTATGTTACAACTTAAGTAAGCAATGATTAGAGATTAACAAAGGAAACCCGATATAACTACTTCTCTCAAAACAAGTTTTCGATTATACGCACAAGTTTGTATAAGTAGTTTCGGTTTACTTTCACAAAAGTAACAAAGGTTGCTCTGATTGATATTTGCCAATTAAGTAGGAGTAATCATGAAAAACGACAGTGAGAAAAAAACTAAGAATGAGGTAGATTATGAACGTGGTATACGTGAAATCGCCAAACTTAAATCACGAGCCTCAATAAAAGCGGCAGAAGACCAACAAGTAAAACTTCTAGCAGAAAAAGAGCAATTAGAGTTTGATAAACTTATCAAACATGCAGCAAGTAAGTCTGCATCATCATCCAAATCAAAGAATAGAGTTCTCAACAACTTCGCTTTTCGCAAAGATCTCGCTAAGATTTTTAGACATAACAACCAGACAAATGGGATACATTACAAACGAAATATCACCGTGCGCTACTCAAGTATGAATTATAACCATAGAAACAACGGGGAACTGAGCTTAAATGCCCTTAATACTTCATTGACACACAGTGCTCGCAAAGAAAAAAATCGTTGTGAAGAATGGCTAGATAATCAATCACATAAAAACATCTACTATGCAGATGGTATTTACTTAACTCATCAGGATTTTGTAAAAAACAGAGAGCAATATTTATCATTTTTTGACGAAGTTAAACTGATAGCTAACAACAAGTCTGATGATAAACACAAAAAGGAATTAGCTAAGTATTCACGCTATCGAAGCAGTTATTTTTGTAAATTGAAAAAGCTATTACCAGCAAGCCATCATAATCATGCTAAGTTTGTTGAGCAGATATCCAAGCTTGAATTACATCAGAATAAATCTTTAGATCTCGGTGAAAAAGTACATAGTGCTTCTGTTGCTAAATTGAAAGCTTACCTTTTGAAGCAATACGAACTACTAGGATTCAGCCAAAAACATCAAGAAAACAAGCTAAGAGTACTTGACAATTACCTATCTCATCGACAAAAGCACCAAGCGTTGCTTGAATCAAGAGAATGCCGAACAGTAAAGAATATCAATTCCACTTCTATCTCAGAACAAGTATTCAAGATCCCTCATCGACACGGAGAGTTTAAGGAAATTGGTAAGAAAGAGATGCTCGAAGCTTGTGTTAGCTTTTTTGAAAACAACTTTGATGGTGCGAAGATTGAGCTAGCAGCGTTGCACGCTGATGAAGGGATGAGTGATGATCTGGAAACTGGTCTAAACGCCCATGTATTTATATCGCCAAACGCTAATACTCCTTGGTCGCAACAGTACATCTCTTTTGCTCAACAACAGGCTAAAGCCCATTACTCTGATCAATTTCCAGAGTTGTTGTCCATAGAACCGTCTAAAAAATTACCGCCACAAATATTAGTAGCTTGCGGCCAGATCCTCCAGCTCATGTTCATACAACATTTACAAACACAAGTCTTTGACTTACATGGCATAGGCATCAGGTTTCTTGAGGGAAGTGAGCGAAAAGAGTTCAAAAATATTGTTGGTATGATCGAAGAGAACTTGCCCATACACATGCGTACCCAATCTCGATTTAACATGTTACAAGACAAATCAAATGAACTATCGCAAAGCATAGCCCTTCTATCTGAACAGCTTGATGCAATCAATAATGCTACAGAAGAAAAACAGAAGAAGATGCTCGAAGCGATAGATATTTGGCAACTCCATCCAAGTCAAGAAACAGCCTCTCTGACTCTATTTCAGCTTGAGATGATAAATGAACTCCCTGAAGGCGTAAAAACGGCTCTATTAGATGAAATAAAGTCATTTGAGCAGAAAAATAACATCGATTCAAATGCAAAAATATCGAATAGAATCGGCAAACCATAATTTTCATTACGCTATTGCATAAATGATTTTTTGTGTAACGATGATATAAAAGAGGACAGAATAAAATGAATAATAATGATATAAATAATATAAAAAAGGCTCTAACTTGCTTATCTAATGCTTATGAGCTTAGTACTAATCAGAAGATTATTTTAGGCTTAGAGCTTGAATTAAACATGCTATCAAACGTCATCAAGAAAGATTTATTTAAGAGAATAAATAATGAGAATTAAACATGAAAATCCAACCACTGATATCCATTTTATTGAAAACGGGATCTTCCATCTTGCTCAGATAGAAAGCCTAATAGAAAAGCCTTCGGTGATCATGATGATTCAGCGATTAGAAAAGCTCATAAGCACTGATGATAACTCTGATTCATCTGAAATAAGTAGTTTACTTGAATATCCTCATTCAGAAGATGTTGAACGAAATCTAGCTTTATTAAAGTTAGAAAAACGTAGCAAAAGCTCTAGCTCAGGAGGTAGTTACAGTGGTAAACCTAAACATTAGCTTTCAGCGAAGCATTAATTTAATTGAAAGACACTATAAGTGCCATTCAAAGAGGATAAATGAACGAGGCAAAGAGCAAACCTTTAGTCTTGAGTATTTCATTCATTTTTATAAGATATTACTGATAGAAGAGATTAGGCTAATTTTTGATATGGATGTTGACGAGTTTTCCTCACTAACTCAGACAGGAAAATTCCAATCTGAGATCATCAACCTGTTAGATAAAGTGATCATGCTTTTAGCAAATAAAGCCCTAGATGCGAGACTTTATCCTCCTAAATCTATAGGCCATAAACCATAGCCGCATCATAGATGCGGTCTATGATACTCCCAAGCTAGAGAGCAAAATAGCAATGACGAATATTTTTAAATCATTAAATATGACTCACTTTCCACAACAATTTTTGTACTTTTTTCCAGTAGAACAAAGCGGACATATTTCATTGCGCCCAATTCTTCGCTCTAAAGGTTTAACATTATTTTTACTAGGCATAAAAATTTTTTCATTTGCAATTTTGGGGTTTTCACAAATAGAATTGAAGTTTTCCATCATCTCGTTTGTTGTTTTAAATGGCCTACCATTAGAATCGAAATATAAAAACAGAGCAGAAATATCTTTCTGTTTTTCAACAGAAAAATGTTGACTTCTCATTTCATTTGCAAGGTTGTTTAGCGCCTTTTTTGAACTTACCTCAATCTGTTTGGCGATATGATTGGGGCAGTAATTACTACGATAGCTGTTCATGAAGTGAGTCAATGCTGTTCTAATACTATCAACATCATTTTTTCTGAGTTTAAAAATCAAACTTCCTAGCTCAAATTGAGCAACAGGATCTTCTTTCAATTCAATATATTTTTGGTAGGTTTTTACTGCTTGTTCGTAAGTTTCATCTGAATTTACTTTAAGAGCGAGTGTTCTAGCTAGGCTTAAATATGCAGCGGAGTAACCATTTTTTGCGGCTTCAGTCATATAAAAAACATATGCTTCATGATCTTTACATATAGTATGATAATAATTTGCCAGTTTATATTGTGACTCTGGGTAGCCTAGATTAGCTGCTTTTTCGAGGTACTCAACAGATTTTTCAATATCTTTCTTGAAGTGTCTCCCCTCTTGATACAAAACACTCAAAGTGTCTAACGCTATAGGGTTATTATGAGCGGCAGCTATTTCTAAGTTTTCTATAGCTTCTTCTATCTCGAAATCTAAGGATGATGGTCTATTGATGACATAGTAACCATAGTATGCTCTAGCACCAATATGCCCCTTGGAACCAGCCCTTCTAAAGCAGTCAATACCCTTGTTCAAATCTTTTTCACGTTCAATACCATTTATTAGAATAGTTGCATATTCATACAAACTGTCTAAATGACCATCATCAATCGCTGCTGATTCAATCAGGTCTACACCCCGTTTGAGCTGACCTTCATTTTCTAAAAAATATCTTCCATTATTTGTTTCAGGATTAGTGAAATCATCAAGCCTTTTATAATGCACTTGTGCTAAAGCGCAGCCAACCACATACTTTGCGTTAGGTTCATTCTCAAAAAGAGCTTTGTATGACCAATCTTTCAACGAGGACTGGACTTGAGTCTCAAAGCTATAGGTAGGACTCATAACATTTTGAAAGGAAGACCTGATAAGATTTACGACTTCACAGAAACCTTGAAGACTTTTTAGAGCAAGAGTAGTATAGTCCCCTTTCTCAATATTAAACTTTTCTTTATGTGCGGCCTTGTTGCCAGCTATGCGAATATCATGAAGTTTCTTAATGATTTCTCGGTCTACTCTTTTTGTAGCAGCAATATTTTTTATTGAATCAAAAAGATCTTTCTCGCTATCCTCTAAACAAAGCCTATCGCTGATCGTATCGCATAGATTAACAATCAAGGATCTGAGAATAACTAAAGTCTGGATTGGTGCATCCAAATACAAATTTTTGGCTTCTTCATATTGCTCACCAATCAGCTCACAGTGATTCTTCACAAAAGCGATATCGTTTATACTTTCTTTATTCACACAATTCCCTTAAAAAAACATCCTTGCAATAAGTAGAGTCATGCATAAACTATGACGCTATAAACATAAAAAGCTATGACAAATATAACATCAACCGACCCCCACATCCATTTGAATGGGAAGTATTTATCTCGTAATTTTTCTTCTACAGCTTGGCTTATCACTCACATCGAATAGATATTGCTTGTCCGTCAGTTCCCTTATCGTGTCGACAGCTTCAGCATCCCCCTTCAGTTGAACACCATCAATTTCTAGCTGATTGAGATACTCAGTGATCTTATCTTTGCCATAGGATGCATGAAACTGCTTGATTAATGCATAATCATCAAACCTAGCATCCACATCAGTATTGAAAATATCATTTAACGAATACTCTGAAACAATCCTTCCTGCTTGAGTAGCATCAAAAATTAAAACACTATGCTCTTTTTTCAAAAAGTCTCTAAAGTCATAATCCAACAGAAACTGCTCTTTTGAGCTTGAAAGTAGCTTACCTGTAGCCAGAAGTCGCTCAACCTCATTTAACGCATCAAATCGCTGATTTAAGAATTTATTAATCGCTTTCATAGCAGTCTTATTAAGATAATCAGCAATAAATAGCGTATCAGTATCAACATTGCTATAGCCTTTGCTCAAACAGCTTATTCTGAATTGCTCAATATCCAAGTTTTCTACAAGCTTCGCTTGATACTCTTTGGCTTTAGTTAATATAAAATCAGCAGCATTACTGCCCTGATGACAGGCAATGCTAAGAAAATCTTTAGAACCACTATCTTGCTGAGTTTTTAGCCAATTAGCGATGTATGCGGCACTTTGTTTATCTGTGACACTTGGCAAGTTAAAGCGCTTTAAAAGTTGTAATGATGAACTTTCAGCACAAAGCTCTTCCATACCATAATTTGACGAACCGAAGTTTCCTGTAAGATTACGTTTTAGTCGTTTTTCATGACCAGTTGAATGCGATAACTCATGACAATAAGCCCCTGTGTATACTAACTCAGGATTATCAGTTATAAAGTTCTGCTCAGAAACCATCGCTATTTGATCTTTAGCTGGGCTGTAATGGCAACTTGTTGGATGTTCGATTAAATCAATCCCCATAGCCTTTCGACTTGCGTCAATCACGCATTTGGCCGCATAAATTTTTGGATCAAACAATCTTTGACGTTCTTCATCTGTTCGGCACTGTTCGAGCTTCTTAAGCAGTTTTGTTTCTTTATAATTTTCAATCCAGCTTTGATAAATCTCATTGTCGCGTAATCCATTAGTAAATTGCGAATGATGATAAATGTCAAACTGCTTGATAATTTTTTGTTGGCGATAACTTTCCTGCACTTGTGGTGTTAACAACTTATACTTCTTTGTCGATATCCATTTCTCTGGATCATTACTATCTAAAGTTTCATGAACGTAAAGTTCAACTACTTTCTGACACACTGCTATACACTCACTAGGTACATCAAGATTAAGCTGTTCAATATTTGATCGATTTAGGAAAAAGGGTAAATCTAAGCCTAATTCGCCTTGCAAGAGACTTAAAAGTAGATCATTACCACCTAAATAAACTTCTCCTGATTTGGCATTTTTGGGTAAACCCAACACCAGATGATCTACCCAAGGTTTTTTGAACTTAAACTCCTCACCACTTTCGATAAAACTTCGGTAAATCTTTAGTACCTGCTCCAACACCACCTGATCATTTTTCTTCTTTTTCGGCTGTTCGATTTCAATAGACTCAAGCAGTGCTTTAACTTCAGTCAAGCTTTTAGAATTTTCATCTTCTGTAGCATCAGATCCAGCTTGTTTCAAAATTTGAGTGAGTTGATGCTGTTTTAGAAATTGCGTAAATTTTTTTGCAGTCAGTTTATCGTTAGCTGTTCGCCCTCGTGATATATAAAAATCAAGTTGCTTTACTGACTTAATTGCAGATTGTGATGCTAAAAACTTCTGTTTGATGAGTGTCAACACACTGGTATTTTCGTTGTTCTCCATAAATTGATTCCGATGACACTAGTGAAAAAGCACACTAGTTAATTTCAATAAACCATAAAAAAATTAAAAGTCAAAAAATGAATCACAATTATTTTAAAAAAGCAAAAAATATTGATTTTTATAACGCATTGTTTTTAATATACTTGTTGAAGAATTTAAAAAATCAAAAAATATATTTTTAACTTGACTTTTATATACACTTGACTATTCGGTTTCAGTTGATAACATGTGCAACGTTGTCAAACGTGTATTTAAAAAAACACAAGTAAATTATGAATAAGCTAATACAAATAGATAAATCATTATTGGAGGTGTGGAGCTAGAATCAGATTCTGGTCGCCTACTCTTCAGCCAGAATAAAAAACAGGAGAGAAAATGATGAAACACGCCAACTCAAGCTAAATTCGAACAAACCTCGCACGTGAGTTATCGAAAGTCATTTTCTAAATGATTACGGCTTCTTGCACCCAAAATTTAAGATAAAAATTTAATGCTGGACTCACCAGACAGGATTCTTGCGCTTCGAATTTGGTGAGACTAGAAAAATGGAGGTAACAATGAACAAAAAACATCGATGAGGCGGATCACTGATGGCTTCGAAAGTTTATTTAACCAGCAAAATCAAAATTTAACACACTAATAATTAAGGGAAAATAATGAACCACTCTATATACAAAACTCAATTAGATAGCTTTAAAAGTAACAGTCAAGGTAAAGCAGCTTTGAGAAAAATATTTGGAAAAAAGCCCGTCAATCTTCAAGATTTATTATCTATCGTCAGGCAGAGACTCATTGAAACTGAAGGTGAAAGTGAATTTAACCTTGGTATGGGAAAAATACTTAGTGAAGAAATGTTATGGAGTGAATGCGGCTCTCCTGTCATCTTTATCGAAAACGAAGCATTGGCTAACAACCTTTTTACTGCTGAGTTCGATTTTAAAAACAACTTTACTGTTCAGCCTCCTTTTAAATCTTTTGCCTTATCATTTCCGAAAGGAACGCTAGTTAACGGTGTAAAACTAACTAGTTGCCTTGTGACCATTATGACAGAACAAGAGTTCGTTGATTTATACAAAGACAAATGTCAACCAATTTGGGGAGAGTTCGCAACCACATATCCTAACCAGTTATGTGTCCATGTCCATTACAGAAGCGAGGAATTTAGAACGGATTCATGTTTCAGTCCTATCCCAATACTTACAGAAACACTAACAAAGAATGCTAAAAAACCTTTACCGAATCGAAGAACAGATGTTTTAGATACTTTAACTAGAATAGCGTTGTCTTTATGCGTTTATCACTCAGCGACTGATGGTAAGAAGCTTGTTGACGGCTATCCAAAGTCAGCAGTATCACTACCAATAGGAAAGAATAGATCAGCTTTCAAAGGGTTAATACTTCGCGCTCCAGTACAAAATAAATCTGCGGATGAAGCTCGAAAAATTAAGTATCGAATCCCGTTTTACAGGAATCTTAGAGCAAAAAGATACTATCAAGGTAAGTACAAGGATCTTAAACCAGGGACACGCTGGGTTCTTGTTAAGGAGGTGGATGCAACAAACAGCATGAATACCATGCTTCAGTAACAGCACAGAAAGTACCTGCCGTGTAAAAGGCAGCATTTTAAGTCACGATACGTAATCGAGCCAACAAACAAATCAAAGGAGAATATCTATGGATCTATCATATGAAGAACTTGCAAAAATAATAGAACAACAGCCCCGACTATATGAGTTCGTCAGGTGCTTGTATGAAGGGAAGAACTACAGACTTAATAAGTTAAAGTCTATGGATAGTATTAACTTCAGTATTGCAATCGAAATAGTGCAGTTTTACTACCCAAGTGAGTACTTCTATCGGCTTGTAATAGCAGGTAAAAAACCAATCTAAACACGTAAAAACATCCAAATAGGATACCAAATGTTTGACCAAATCTTAGTGAATTTATTACTGAGTGGGAGGTGTCACAAAACCTGATTTTGTGCCGTTAAGCCTCCTTTTGCCTAAAAAATATAAAGGAGACAAAAATGGGCTTATCAATCACCACTAAACAATCTTCAGCAGTTATCGTACCAAGTCGAATCATCAACATTTTAAAAGAATGGCATGCCGATTGGGTTTCACTTCAAAGTATCACATCAGGAAGTTCAAAGGACGTCGCGATAACATATGCAAATATGTTGCGAGACATCATTAAACAACGAAAAATAAACTTAAATTCCTGTAGTAACCTACTACTGCTTGCGCTAAAAAACATTGAAGATAGCAATCTTGAGACAACGACTAATTACTTTGCATCTTCAAGCTATCTCAGCTTGGAACAATACCTCATCGATGCAAACCGTCATCAAACTAATATTGAGTTAGAAGCTGTGAAAATCATCAGTTTTCTAGCGGATCGTTTCGATATCAGATTGATGGATTAACAGAAAGAATTAAGCACAACCAAAAACGGTTAGTTTCTGGTTGTGTTTTTAGCATCTATCTATACACAAACATGCCCCATGCTCTTAATTAATTGGCTTGGTTATGGCAACTCTCAGCAACATTTATTTTAATACTGCTAACGCAGTTTTACCGAGTTTAACTTTGGAACTCAGTAAGATCACTTTAGCGTTTCAAGCATAGATACACCATTTACTGTCTGGTGTTGTGTCCATATCAATAGGATTTTCTGGAATTATATACCCAATTGAATTAGCCAGAATGTTTAATACATCGCCATCGGGTGAGATCTCACTCCTTTCTCATTCATGTTTTTTAAAAACTCAGTATTACTTAAAAAACCATTAAATGTGTTTTTAGTGAACGACTTCCCACGCTCAAATTGATGTTCAATCGCTGAAAGCAATATTGATTCGTTCAGAAAACAATATTTATCCAACATCAAGTGTTTATAGGCAAACAATGCCTTTGCATTAAATGAATCCTTTAACGCTTCTGACAAAACTTTGTTTTTACCGATTAAACACGATGAAAATATGACTATTTTGCCATAATTTTTAGCATGGATCTTTACATCTTCCTGTCCAAAAAATACGTCACCATTTGAAAAATGAAAACCTTCTTCTGCTTCTTTCCCATCAGAACCATGACCAGAAAAAATAATGACATCTTCTTTGATTTTTCTGGACATGAAATACTTAAAATCGGCTAAAGAGTGAAGCCTCTCATGGCTAAATTGCCAGCCTGATGCCTGACAATATACTTTCCAAAAGTCGGCTGAATTTCTAGAAACAGTATCCTTTGTATTTCTTGAGTTTAATATAGTGTCAAAAACTCTTATACCATTAAACATCATCACCTCTATAATTGTAAATAAATAGCAATATTTAGTCTTATGATTTTAAAGAGTCAAAGGCTGTTTCACTCTTCCCCAAGCCCTTCATCAGCATGTCAAACATCAAGCCTGCAAAGCCTCTCGCAACGGCTTCATTGGACAATACCTTCATTGCCATTTGCTCATGAATGCCCATACTTTCAATCACTGCGGTATTAATTGACTCTGGAAACTGGCCTAACATGGCTTGTTCTTTAGTATTATTGCGCAACTGATCCATGACGATTTCATTTTCAGATACTTTACCCGCTATGGTATTTGCATAGTTGATCATATCGGTTTCAGATAAACCATCTTCAACAAACAAATCGTTCATTCGAGCGATAATTTCATTCAATAGCTCAGTTTTCGGATCTTTAGGTGCCGCGCCAGCGCCTTCCTTACTCGGCGCTAAATAAGACTTAGGCTCTTCACCTATTTTTGTTCCTAACTGCAAGTTCGCTTCACGCTGTTCATGCAAACGGTAATGTGTCATCACAACATCAGAAAGATCGACATCATCCTCCAGCATATCAAAGCGTAACAATGGATGTAGATGCTTAGCAAAGATGCTCAGTTTTTCTAGGTCGTAGTCATTAAAATCAACTATCTGAGAGCTAAACTCGTAATAGCGATAGAATGAAATTAAATCTTTCTTAAACACCTCTAAAATATCTCGGGCTTCTTTTGCATGTTTCACGCTGTTTTCAGCAAACTTAATCGCTTTATCATTCTGTACCATTTTCGCTTTTGAAAGCTCGGCCTGTGCAGTCTGCAACACAATCGTCGCCTCTTTGTAGCGTACAGCAAAGCGTTCAACAGGTGCTTTACAGAGGTTAGCCAGTTTTGCTTGGCTGGCATGTTTACTGTTATAGGCAGTGACAAATGCTTCCACTTCAAACCACTGGTAAATGCCGACCTTTGCAAGTTTATCCATGATTTCATAAACAATATTAGGATCTGACACGCCTGAAAGTTCAGCCGTTTCAAAATAAACTTTAAACTCTTTTAATACATCCTCGGGATTGTTCACAAAATCGAGCACAAAGGTCATATCCTTGCCTTTAAATGTGCGGTTTAACCTTGATAACGTTTGAATACACTCAACACCTTTTAAGGGCTTATCAACGTACATAGCGACTAATTTGGGTTGATCAAAGCCAGTTTGAAATTTATTGGCTACTAACATAACCTGATAATCCGTAGTATCAAATGCTTTGCGCATATCCCTACCACGCAAGTTTGGGTTCATGTTATTTTCAGTAAATGGTTGATCAGGCAAATCAGGATCATTCACCTCCCCCGAAAACGCCACCATTGCATTGATATTCTTGTAGCCTTTAGTTTGTACATACTTTTCAAACGCTAATTTATAACGCACCGCTTCTAAACGGCTACTGGTTACCACCATAGCCTTTGCTTCACCACCTAGTAAGTGTTTAATTTTACTATTGAAGTGCTCAATGATGGTTTCCACTTTCTGGCTGATATTGTATGGATGTAACCTTATCCATTTAGCCATTTTGGAAGCGGCTTTTTTACTATCTACTTCATGGTCGGTTTCAGGGTGTTCATGTGCTAACTGATAAGCCACTCGATAACTGGTGTAATTCTGTAACACATCCAGAATAAAGCCTTCTTCAATGGCTTGGCGCATTGAATAAACATGGAATGCCAACGGTTTATTGGTATCACTTACAGGGGAGTCCAGATCAGGTCTGCGGCCAAATAGCTCTAACGTCTTAGCCTTAGGCGTAGCCGTAAATGCAAAATAGCTGATGTTGTTTGAGCCTTTACGCGCTTCAAGCGATAAACGCAGCATATCTTCACTGTCTAGCTCTTCATCCCCTTCAAGTTGCTCTGACATTAACACTTCACGGAGTTTTCGAGCTGTAGTTCCCGTTTGGCTTGAGTGCGCTTCATCAGCAATAACCGCAAAGCTTCGACCAGCCAGCGTAGAGTCTTGACGAATGGCTTCTAAAACATGTGGGAAAGTTTGAATTGTTACAATAATGATTGATGTGCTGGCTTTTAATTCTCCAGCTAATTGGCTTGATTTACTGCCTTGTGATTCTTCACGATTAACACGTGCAATCATGCCTTCATTATGGTCAAACTGATAAATCGTATCTTGTAACTGGCTATCAAGTACCGTTCTGTCAGTAATCACAATTACAGAGTCAAACACCTTATCACCGACTTTTTTACCCAGTTCAGGGTGATCGCTTTCTATCGCAGGCGAACTATAGTGTTTTGACGCAAGTTGATGTGCGAGCCACGCAATCGAATTAGATTTGCCGCTACCTGCACTGTGCTGAATAAGGTATTTTTGTCCAGTACCTTCAATATCAAGGGTGTTCAGAAGTTTAGATACTACCGCCCATTGGTGGTAACGAGGAAAAATCAGGGTTTCTTTAGTTTGGATCGACCCGTCTAATTGCTCTTCATCTTTCACTTCAAGATGAATATAACGGCTTAAAATCAACAACAAATTATCTTTCTGGAAGATTTCATTCCAAAGATAAGCGGTTGCATATTCACTTTCATTTGCAGGGATATCGTTACCTTGACCACCATCAGCGGTGCCTTGGTCAAACGGTAAAAAGTAGGTCTTTTTACCCGCCAAGCGTGTAGTCATAGCCACGTTATATTGGCTTATCGCAAAGTGAACCAATGCACCCCGTTTAAAGGTTAATAGTGGCTCTGGTTTTTTAGTTATAGGATCTTTAGGTTGCCTATCCTTCATGTACTGGACTTTGGCGTTGTTAATCGACTGCTTAAACTCTGATTTAAGCTCACAAGTCGCAACGGGAATTCCGTTCACAAACAAGGTTAAATCTAACCGACCGTCATAGCCATTAGGTGAGTAAACTAGCTCAGGCACAACCCGCAGAATGTTTTGCTGATAACGAATCAACGCATCAGGGTTTAAATCATGATCTGGCTTGAAACTACAAAGAGTAAACTTAGCGCCCCGATCTTTTATCTGGTTACGCAATACCCATAACGTACCTTTCGCTTTTAAATCACGTTCTAATGATTTAAGTAACGCATCAGCGGTAGCTGTCGGATTACGGTCAGTGTCTGGATAGTGCTTTGATAGTTTATCCCATTGCTCAGGTTGTGTTGCCTTGGCAAAAGCAATCACATCTTCAGGATAAAGTGCTAATTGTCTGTTGTATTTTTTCGACTCACCTAGCAGCCAACCGTGAGATTGCATCTGGTCAAGGATGTCGTTTTGAAATATTTTTTCTTGTGCTACATCTGACATTACTAATTCTTCCCTGACATCTATTTACTGGTCTGTGGCGAAATAAAATTTAATAAACTCATCAATTCGGTATTGAAGTAATAGCTGCCAATAGCTAAACATCCAAGCACATATGGCGCTAAAATATCAAGGTTTTCTCGATGGGTGAAAAAAGATCTTATTTGCTCTTTGGCTTCTAACCATAAACAACGTAGATAGACTTGAAGACCAAATTTAGTAAAAATATTAACACTGTCCATTCGGTCTTCATCGTTGCAATCATTATATCCCCAGTAATGAACTATAAAGCGGGTAAATGGCAGACCACATACATAGTTGTGTTCCCATCGTCTAACACTGCCATCTAAGCTTAAGCCTGCATTTAACTCTGAGCATCGACTATCAGCTACTATTCCACCATCTTGATCATCATAAGGGCTTCGAGAGTAGAAAAAAGATCTATTCACTAATCGGTCAGACCAAAGTTTGTAGAGCTTGTCATGGTATAGTTTTGCATAGTTGTAATATCTAACCATCAAAAAAACAATTGATAATACTAGCAAAATTCCTAACCCATTTTGATTGGCGAACTTAATCTTGAAGATGAATGTGTTTGCTTCATCAATTGTTGCACCAGAAAAAGAAAGGCCTAGTAGAATTAAAGAGGTAACGGTTAATAGTTTCCTCTTTGATTTTAGTCCTTCATCATTATCTATAGCAGCTGTTAGCTCAGTGCTATTGTTCATTATATCTACTCATCTATTTTAGTCTTATAAACTGGTTGTGAGTGAACGTATGACATTGAGTCATCCCATTCGATAATCTCAACTGATGGATTAGCAGCTTGTACAATTTTTTTCAGTAAAGATCTTTGCGTTCTATCCGCGCGTTCTCCAAAAATTAGTTCTTTCACTTTAACGGGAATAAAGATTCCTTTCTCCGCAAAAACTCTTATTTCATCTTCATACTGCCAAAAATCAGCTTTAAAGCTCAATACATCCTTTGCCCTTTCAATAGTTGTTGGCTTTGACGCAATAAGGTGTGAATGGGAACCATAGATCACTTCACGCATATCGTCAGATTCTTTGAACTCAACCCCAATGGCTACACCACGACAACCATTACCATAATGCGCCCACATAAGAGGGTTATTGTAGTATTTCGATAAAGAACAGAACTTTAGCGACTTTTGATGTTGTTCAAGTGCTTCAATTGATGTTTGAGGAATATCTTCGTCTGAAGTATAGAAGCCTTCCATTGGGTCATTCATCGTATCGAATGCCGCTGCATACATTCGTTGGTTAATCAATATGTCTAACACAAATTGAAAGTTCTCCAACGAACGAAACTTATACAGAATCAAGAGAGTCCTCCAAGCACCATATTTGCTCTGCTATCTGACGATACAAATCACACCGCTCTTTGATATCAGCCGTTTTCATTTCTGGGTGAGCTTTAAATGCCAATCCATTGCAAGATGAAAGCTTATTGAAGTTCGGGTTGTTCTCATATGTCAGCGGATGCAAAGACTTCACCAGCAAATTTTCTTTAATGTAGTGAGGAAGCTTCTCTACATAAGGTTTATCACTGTATGATTGATTTGTTCCTCGTGGTAGTAGAACCAGTGCGCCAATACTATTGCGAGCATCGTCAAAATCATTTTTTTGCTCAAACTCGTCTGTATGGTTTTCAAAGTTGTTTGCCCATAAATGCTCAATCTCAAAAGGCTTGCCATTGGCAGCGTGATAGTACGTAGCAAAGTCGGTGTTTGCACCAGCTAAACCATCTACATAACCTGATAAGCGTGAAAGTAAGTATTTAACAAAACGACCATTTTGTCCGTGTAGACGGAACCAGTCAAAGCCACCCCATTGCTCATCTATTTCATCCAGCTTTTTATCAAAAATGGTGAGTAACTCGCTGTAATCTTTGTTACGTATTTCTTTAACCAAATTGTACATAGTGTAGCGAATCGAGCTGGCTGAAAAATTTCGGAAGTTAATGGTTCTACGAACACAGAAGATATCAATGTACTTTGCCACTAAGTTCATTTTTTTATTTGCTAAATCAATGGAATCTGTTGTTTTTAGTGGCGCAAGCATCAAAGGGTAGCTCAGAGAGGTTGCGATACCCCACTGGTAGATGTAATGAATTGAATCGAGTTCAGGCGTAATAGTTTCTTCTGCTTTGCGAAGGCGTTTATACGCATTCACATAGTATTTGAACTCTGTATTGATGAAGGCATCAAACTCATTTTCACCCGCTTTAGCAAGGTTCATACGAGATAAGTTATCTCTCACCCAGTTGTGGAAACGAGTACCAATTTTTTCAAAGTCTTCGTTGAGTGAGCCAGCCTTACTCTGGCGGATTGATTCGGCATACTTTGCTCTTAGCCACGCCTGAATAAAACGTTGATCTTCTTCCTTATCGAAAGCTTTTAGGTCAATAATGGTTTGTTTCCAGAAATCATTAGACTGATGTCGCTTTGCATCATTACGATACTTTGATAGCAAGAAGCCTTTTAACATTTCTGTTGGCGTGAGGTTCATCCCTCTGTCGTTCATTGTTTCAAAAATGGTGTAGGCGTTTTCATCGCTATAAGCCACAATTTCAACCAGAACCACAAGTTCTCTTAACCAATCTAAAAAAAGCGGTAAAACGTGTTTATCAATTCTATCAACAGGGAATGCATCGCAAATATTTTGATAACGCGCAGCCATATTTAGTGTTGAGGCATCAGCATCTTCGGGGGGGGTATATTCACCTTTGTTAAACAATGCATCTAAACAAGCAGTACGTTCTGGGACATCAATATTGAAAGATTTTTGACCAAATTTCTCAGAAAAAATCATTCCTGAAATCGCTTCATTCAAACCAATCTCTTTCTGTTTATTGTTTAAATAGATAAGAAATAGCGTGAGTGATGTCAAGCGTTGCTGACCATCAATAATACTGCGCTTACCTGACTTCTCACTTAATACAAATGGGCCTAAATAATAACTGTTATAGTCAGCAACATCTTGTCGTTGATGAGCAGAGTCATAGTTATCTAAAAATGCACTTGATAAATCAGTCACAAGTTGCTCAATATGAGTTTGCTCCCAGCTATACTCTCGTTGATAGTAATCAACCGTGTATTTTTTGTTGTCCAGTACCTCTAAGATAGAACGGTTATTGGCTTCGATTTTGTTTTCTAATCTACTCAATTACTTATCCCTTTAAAAATCGCGCAACACTGTCAATTTCAGGGAAAAGAGTTGCTTCAGAGATAGCGACACTTTTCAACTCATCAATGATTTTTGATTTAAATGATGCGGAGATATTTATCCGATTAATTGAGGCTGAATTAAACTCATCAGGTATTTTAGCTGCTGTTACCTTTTGATGCCCTGTGCTTCTTCCCATACCAAATAATAGAAATGCGCCACTTTGTTTGATAATACGTTTGTTATCTAACTTCGGTTTCACGCAGATAACTCTATGTAGATCATCCTCTACAATATCGTCCTCAAAGTAAGGCTTTTCTGCTTTTATTGTGTGGATATAGCGCTTTCGGTCAATTCTGTTATTTTTGTCGAAGTTACTTTGTAGTTTAGCAAAGTTACTAATGACAGAAACCGTATCACTATCATAAAACTTGATGTCTTTATCAGGGACTTGGTAAATGAGCACTTCACCAGTCTTACTGTTTTTGCCTGTTCCAGACAACGAGCAACACGCAAAATACAAAGCAACAAGAGGATTACTTGTGATATCTAGTAGTCGTGTCGGTAACCCGTAATGCTGCATTTTTACCAGAAAATCAAATGCTGATGAACAATTAGCAAAGTCTTCAGGGCAACGCATAATCATATCGTGAAATAGTTGTTCTTCTTTGTCGATATATTTAGCTGCGGTTTCACTATCAGGAATAGAACGGAAAATGGATGGTTGAGCTAGATATTCAGTATCTGCGTGACCTCGGAAAAACAGAGTGTGATCTGGCTTCTTTTTAATATCAGAGATATGCCCAATAAATGTAGATAGTTTTTGTACGGATACAGCGCCAGCCATTAGCAGTCACCTTTCCAATTGCGAACGTCAATTTTGCCTGTTACCGCTGCTGAGATAAGGGCTGTTTTGCGTTCTTTCATCAACAATATAGCTTCTGTTGCTAGTTTCGTTAAATCGTCAAGTTTCGCTAATTTTTCTTCCACATAAAGAGCAACTTCTTGTTGTTCCTCTTTTGATGGCGGAACTGCAACTACAATTCGAAGTACATCACTATTAGATAAGTTTGCTTGCTTAGTTCCTGACGGTAACGCATATAGTTGAGTGAGATAAGATTCAGACCAAAGCACATTCAGCAAGAAGCTTCGAGTGATTTTTTGACTAACTGGAGTTAGTTTTGCAACACGCTGGTTGAGTAAGTAGTGGCCATCTAGATCTACTTTGACTGCGAAACCATAATCTCTTTTACCTAAAGTACCAGTCAAAGACATCAAAATATCACCTTTTGTGACCCTGAACTCTGGTAGTTGGTTGTAGAGAGTATCGTTTACAAAAGTGGGTTGTCGGCCTAGAGCCAGTCTATTTTGGTAAACGTTTCCTATTCTTAATATCTGAACTCCATTATCAACAAATTCATTACTATTAAAGGCATATCCACCTTGGATTGAAGCAAAATACTTTAAGCTTGATATTTTCCAATGCTCAGGTACTTCGCCCAACCATTCCACACCAGAGTCTTTCATTGGTGCGTTTGGCTGCCCTTTATAAGAGATGCCTTTGGTCACTGCGTGAGAGATAACCGCTTGGCGCTTTTCTTTTAACAGCTCAATCAGCTTTTCTTGCTTGGCGATTAAGGTGTCGATCTTGGTGGTTTCGTGATCGAGGAAGTTGGCGATTTTTTGTTGTTCTGTATCAGATGGAATACATAATGAAATAGATGCCATTTCACCATTCATTATCTTTGCACCATTTGTATCAGGACGCTTATGAAACTGAGTAACGTATTGTAATAAATAGAGATAAAAATGGTAATTCAAGTTACTTTTGATTGGTTTCAACGTTCCACAAACATTAGTACAGTTATGCTTACCTTCACGTAAAAATACTGTTCCTGCATTTGCGCCATCGGTTGTCCATGTGATTTGTTTACAATCAAAATCATAAGTATGGATATAACCTAGGCAACCATTATTTTGAGTTTGAGAAGAATAAACTGGAAATACCCCATTATCATCTAACTCTTCTTGTGATATGACTCGACCTCTTCCAATTTTAAAGAGATGTTTAACTTTTTGTAATTTCCAAGCAACAGGTATTTCATCAAAAGCTAAATCATTTATATTTCTGTATTCTGTGTATTTTTGAAATGAATACCCCATTATGAATGCACCTCGTTTAGCAAACGCATAATTTCAGCCGACACTGCATCCAAATCAGCATCAATTGCTTCTAATGCTCTTGGTGGTTCATAAATATAGAAATGGCGGTTGAAGGGGATTTCATAACCGACAATACCGACTTCACCGTCTTTTTCATCAGTCTTACTCTCATCAATCCACGCATCAGGTACGTGCGGTAGCACTTCACGGGCAAAGTAATCTGCAACGGTTTCGGTCAGTGGCACGTTCTCGTTATCGCGTAGCTCTGGGTTGGCTTCAATCTGACCTTTTGTTTTACATACTTCAGCTTCGTCATCGTGCTCGCCAAGATGTTTGACGATTAGTTTTAACTGAACAGCGCTGAGTTTGACTGCTTTGGCTGCGCTTTCTAGTTTGGTTTTTAATTGCTTGAGGAACTTATCACGAGACAAGTATTTATCTTGTTCAAAGGAAGTGAGGGCATCAAGAATGACTTGTTGGGTAGTTTCATCCATTTTTAACCAAGCGTTATCGGCTTGCAAGGCTTCAAGACGTAGTGCGTCTTTTGGGTAAATAGTCAATTGAAGTGGACGCTCAACGGTAATTCTGCGATAGCCAAATGCTTTGTAATCAAAAATCTTACTAAAATCATTTTCAACAAATTGACCATAGGTTTTAACGATAATATCAATACTTTCTTCGGTCAGTTCTTTGCGTTTACTGCCTAACGATTTACGCATCGCTTGATAAAATACATTTTCAACTTCTTCATCAGATTCACCGCCACCACTGCGCCCACGACCGCCTGTTTTAGCACGTTCTTTTGATGCGTTAATAAGCTGCACTTTACCTTTACGATTAGCTGGCTTATGGCTGGATAACACCCAAACATAAGTAGCAATGCCCGTGTTGTAGAACATATCGGTAGGGAGTGCAACAATGGCTTCAAGTAGGTCATTTTCAAGAATGTAGCGTCTAATTTCACTTTCACCACTTCCTGCGCCACCTGTAAACAGTGGTGAGCCATTCAAGATAATACCGATACGTGAACCACCTTCATGCTGCGGACGCATTTTACTGACGAGGTGCATTAAGAATAATAGCGAACCGTCAGATACTCGTGGTAAACCTGCACCAAAACGACCTTCAAAGCCTTTTTCGTTCCGCTCATCATTGATGAACTTTTCGATTTTCTTCCAATCTACACCAAATGGAGGGTTTGATAGCATATAGTCAAATTTATCAGCACGTAGTTGATCATTAGATAGGGTATTACCTAATTTAATGTTATCGACCTTTTGCCCTTTAATCAGCATATCGGCTTTACAGATGGCGTATGATTCTGGGTTAAGCTCTTGACCAAAGGCTGACAATGAAGCCTTTTCATTTAGCTCATGAACATATTCCATACCTGACGATAAGAAACCACCTGTTCCTGCTGTTGGGTCATAGATAGAGCGCACTAACCCCGCTTGAGTCAGCACATCATCATCGTTACTGAATACTAATGAAGTGGTTAAACGCACAATATCCCTTGGGGTAAAGTGCTCACCCGCGGTTTCATTGGAGCTTTCAGCAAAACGTCTAATTAACTCTTCAAACACTAAACCCATGCCATAGTTACTAATATTGTCAGGGTGTAAGTCTGTTGTGGCAAAGCGTTTGGCTACTTTATACAGTAAATCTGCTTCTGCTAATTTATCGATGGTATTAAAAAAGTCAAAATGCTCAAAAATCTCGCGCGCATTTGGGCTGAATGATTGAATATAACTTTCTAAGTTACTGGCAACGCCTGTTTCACCAAGGCGGTTTAAATCCATCTTAGAAGTATTGTAAAAACTGTGTTTGGCGGCGTGAGTGAGTAGTTTATCTTGCGCCTCAAAGGGCATGGCTTTTACGGCTTCATATTTGGCTAACACGTCGGATTTACTTGACTCAAGCACACACTCTAAACGTCTTAGCAGCGTGAACGGTAAAATGATCCGTCCATATTGTGATTGCTTGAAGTCTCCACGAAGAAGGTCGGCCACCGACCAGAGAAACGCTGCGGTAGAAGAGAAGTTATCAGCCATAAATATCGTCCAGTAATGAAAAGTGCTGCAATGCCTGTACACGGCAACTTAATCCACAGACGATATCACAATTTGCCTATTTCTCATCAAAAAACTGATGCTTTTAATCACAAATTAGGTATCGAATACAATAAAATACGACAAAAAATGCCTACTTGATAAGCAGGCGTTCACAGATGAAAGGCAAAAGGACTAAAGGCTATGGCTCTAATCGATAATCACTTGCTTAGGGTGCAAATTAGTCAATACTTTGATATTTGCTTCTAGTTGCGTCACTTCCCCCATTTTTTCCAACATATTTGCTAATTCATCATAAGCCACAATCTGGTCATCAATGAAGATAACAGCATGTTCATCTTCTAGATCGCCCATGTCAGCGTAGTTCTTCTCAATACGGTAAGCTTCATCTTTTCTGGAGTAACCAAGATATTTAATCGTTTTTCTTAAGTCCCCATGGTCAAATGAAACTTCATCATCTTTAATCACCATCTTTGAGTCTAGTCGTTGGAATAATAGATTAAGTCGTTTTGAATCACTGGTTATATCTTTCAAGTCTACCCAGTTAAGTATGCTATTACCTGTAGCTATACTATATGCCTCTTCTCTTTGTCCTTTTAATTCATTTAGTTGCGCGGTGATCTTTTCCATAACTTTAAGTAACGAGTTTATCATCTCGTTTTCAGAACTCAGCAGCTTATTTTCAAGAACTTGTAGTTTCTCATTGCACTTGATTATTTCGATATCTAACTTTGAAACAGTTAAGTTAGCTTTTTCATTTTGACTTAACTCCATTAACCTAGCTAAAAAGAAGTGTTCAAGGTTTGACCTAAAAAAATATAAAGGCAACAGGTAAGGGAATATTCCTTTAGAACTACATGCATTTCTAGCCAGACGTTGCTTGTAACTGCAGCGCAATACTGGCCAAGAATGTTTCGACTTTTGAATCGAACATCCATTTCCACAGTGGCCACATTGCACTAAACCGCTGAGATGCCACTCTCGGTTAGGGTTTACATTTTTATGTAGACGCTTTTCATGTACAGTTTGAGCCTTGTAATAAATCGACTCATCCACAGCAGCTTTATAAACTTTATAACGCTCAACTTCGTTGATTCGCCAGTAACCCAGAACAACATCAGATGTGATCCACTTGATAACTGTTGACGGGTTCATCCTTTGAACTTCTAGCAAATCAGGATACTTGTCCTTCAGCTGATTTAGGATATTTCGTTGCCCATTTCCAGAAAGATATAGCTCAAACATATCTTTAATAACGACATGCTTATCGTTAACAGTACCATCACTATTCAACCAAAATGGTTTTCTGATATTTGGAGTAATACCTTTTCGAGCTTCATCTCTTCGTTTATTGTAACTACCTAATACTCGTTCTTTACGATTTTGAGACTCAGAAAAAGCACCGTGAATTTCAACCAGAAGCTTAACTTGTATCCCAAGATCATCTTCTCCTTCGGGGCCATATCTTGCATCATCCTTCGCAGTTACAATGGTTACTCCAGCTTTCCAGATCTTCCGCAATAACTCTTGAGTTTCAGATACCTTCATTCGAGAAAGGCGTGAAAAACGTTCTACTAGAATAATAGAACCATGCCTTACTCGCCCTATTTCAATATCATTAACAAGACGACCTAAGGAACCTTTATCTAAATGTGCTCCTGTATGCCCAGACAATCCTTTATCTTCATACAATCCAGCTTCAACAGCCCAATCTTTATTTCTCTCAAGCCACGCTCGCTGCTCGTCTCCTTGTCGGTACAATGAGCTACCCAACTCCTGCTTAGGACTACTGAAACGCTGATATAAATACACTTTAGTAAGATTTTTCATATTAATCGACCATTCAAAAAGTTCGTATGCACACCTTACCACAGTACTCACAGTTACAATGGTCGATCAGCAACTCATCCAAGGAATCTGATTTTATCGCGACATCAATCCAAGTTTGCGGTGTTTCACAGTGAAGAAATGCGTGGATGGGGGCAAGAAGTTGCAGCATGGACTCACTCAATATCATTCTGAATATCGCGCTATTTTACGCATATTTACTCATAAGCTATAGCATTAGGCTTAAGTAAACTTGACGCGCTGAACTTTTTGTTCAATAAATAATCTACACTCTAAAGAACTGAGATCCTGATCACACAGCCTCTCACTTCTCTATGTGTAACCAATCGATGGATAAAAAGACAGGACACCATTTTAACCTCGATTGTAGAGCTGTTATCAGCTCGTCTGACGTTTGGCGAGCCATTCATCAATGCTGAACAAGGATAATTATAATGATACTGAATCACTTAATGGGGCTATACACTCATCCAAAACAAGAGTGGCAAACAATTGAAAAAAACCATGAGGCACTAAAAAGTAGCTTAAGCCATGTAGTACTTATCGCCTTAATTCCGGCGGTGTGCAGCTATATAGCTACGGCTTACATTGGCTGGAATCCTGGCGCTGGCGATCCTATTTACCTTACGCCACAAAGCGCCCTGTTTATGTCCGCAGGCATGTATTTAGGCCTGATTGCAGGCGTATTCGCCCTTGCCTATTTAGCCTATTGGATGGCAAAAACCTTCGATGCTAACCCAACTTACACCCAAGCATTAGAGCTCGCGTCCTACACTGCAACCCCGTTGTTTATGGTCGGTTTAGCCGCATTATATCCAGTGCTATGGTTTATCATGATAGTAGGGTTGATTGGTTTAGCCTACTCAGTGTATTTACTGTACGCTGGGGTGCCTATCATTATGAATATCCCTGAAGAGAAAGGTTTTATCTACGCCAGCTCTATGGTGACTGCAGGCTTAGTACTCTTGGTGGGGCTAATGGCAACTAGTGTCATTTTATGGAGCTTAGGCTTTGGTCCTATGTACCAATAACCATTTTAATTCATCACAAATTTAATCAACAGCAACTCAAGCTCTGCGTCGCAATTGAATTTGTAGCAGAAAATAAAAAAGAAGGCCGTAAAGGCCTTCTTTTTTGGGTTTAATTAACGCTCTGAGCGAGTTAGCAGATCTGTTTTACTCATTCAGTCAAACAGCTCCACTTAAGCAAAATCACTCGAAAGAATCACGCAGCGCTACGGTTAAGTTAAACACTAAATTATCCGGCGATGAATCTTTGCTGTCAGCGCAGAAATAGCCTTCACGCTCAAACTGATAGGCTTGTTCCGCAGGTGCATTCACTAGGCTTGCTTCTGCAAAACCTTGTACAACGATCAATGATTCAGGGTTTAACACTTCATCCACAGTCTCTGCCGCAGCAGGATTAGGATCGGTAAATAAACGCTGATAGAGACGGAATTCAGCAGGCTTAGCTGTAGATGCCTCAACCCAATGGATCACGCCTTTAACTTTACGGCCATCAGCAGGGTTTTTACCTAAAGTTTCAGGATCATAAGTACAGTAAACCGTCGTGATATTACCTTCGCTGTCTTTGTCACAACGTTCAGCTTTAATCACATAAGCATTACGTAAACGCACTTCTTTACCTGCTACCAAACGTTTGTATTGTTTGTTGGCTTCTTCTCTAAAGTCAGCCACATCAATCAATATTTCACGGCCAAAGGCTAATTCACGCGTCCCCATGCTCTCATCATTTGGATGAGCGGCCGCTTGAATGTATTCAAGCTCACCTTCAGCATAGTTTTCGATGATGACTTTCAATGGACGTAATACGGCCATCGCACGCGGTGCATGTTCGTTCAATTCTTCACGAATACACGCATCTAACATGCCGACTTCAATCATATTCTCTTGCTTAGTCACGCCGATACGTTGACAAAACTCGCGAATTGACGCCGGTGTATAACCACGGCGACGTAAGCCTGCAATCGTTGGCATACGTGGGTCATCCCAACCTGACACGAGTTTACGGGTCACAAGGTCGTTCAGCTTACGTTTAGACATCAAGGTATATTCGAGATTTAAGCGAGAAAACTCGTATTGACGAGTACGATTCGGCGCTTGAAAGTCGTTCAAATTATCCAACACCCAATCGTATAAACGACGGTTGTCTTGGAACTCTAATGTACATAAAGAGTGGGTAATATGTTCTAACGCATCAGAAATACAGTGCGTGAAGTCGTACATTGGGTAAATGCACCACTTGTCACCTGTTTGATGATGATGGGCAAAACGAATACGGTAGATGATAGGATCACGCATACACATGAATGGCGACGCCATATCAATTTTGGCACGCAGCGCACACTCACCTTCTTTAAAACCACCGTCGCGCATCTTAGCGAATAAGGCGAGGTTCTCTTCGACTGATGTGTCGCGGAAAGGACTGTTTTTACCTGGCTCTTTTAACGTGCCACGGTATTCGCGGGTTTCATCCGCATTCAAAAAACACACATAAGCCAAACCTTTATTAATCAGTTCAACCGCATATTGATGTAACTGATCAAAATAGTTTGATGAATAGCGAACATCACCATCCCACTGGAATCCAAGCCAACGCACATCCGCCTGAATAGAATTCACATAATCAATGTCTTCTTTTTCAGGATTAGTATCGTCAAAACGTAAATTACACAGACCGTTATAGTCTCGCGCTATCCCAAAATTTAAGCAGATAGATTTAGCATGACCAATATGAAGATAGCCATTCGGTTCCGGCGGGAAACGAGTCTGTACACTCGTGTGCTTACCGCTTTGTAAATCTTCATCTATGATATTACGAATAAAGTTACTCGGACGTACTTCAGTGTCCACATGACTCATGGAATTCCTCTTTGCGAACAATGGCAATTTTAAGAAAACCAGCATGATCCTACAGATCACCACTAGTTACAATGCCTAGGGTTAAAAACTCTGGTTTTTGACTGTTTGGGGTTATAACCGCGATAGTAAAACAATAAAAGCAGCCATGAAAGCTGCTTTTATCTTTGACCTAACTAAGCTGACATTTATTATTCAGTCACGCCGACTCAGTAAATCTTACTCGGTGATAATGCGGATCCCAGGAATAATCTGCTGGCTTCTTTTACCCTTACGTTTCAACCACAGATAAAAAGCGGCTAATGCAAACAAGAAGAAACCAATCCACAGACTTGATTGAACTGGGTGCTGCGTAAAGGTAGCGGCTTGATAAACTACCGTTGCAGAACCATAAGCCAGTGAGAAAGTCCACGTTGCCGCAAACGTCGCCCACCGAGAACCAAACTCATGCACTAAGGCGCCCATTGCCGCAACACAAGGAGTATAAAGTAAGATAAACAGCAAGTAGGAGAAAGCCGCAACTTTACCACTAAAACCTGCTTGTAAAGCACCAAAAGTCGATGTCGCAACACCTTGTTCTTCAGCCACGGTTTCTTTATTGGTTAAATCACCGACCGACAGTTTAAGCGGATCTTCAAGATCTAAACCAAACAAGTTAGCTGGAATCGTTGCCAGAGCCGCATTAAAGCTTTCGCTCAATGGTGCAAGCTCTTCATCTGTCGGCGCCGCGCTGCTGTATAGACTGTTTAAGGTACCAACAACCGCTTCTTTAGCGAAAATACCCGTGATAATACCGACGGTTGCAGGCCAGTTATCCTGCTCTATGCCCATAGGCGAGAAGATAGGCGTAATTTTTTGACTCGCGACACTTAGGAGTGATGCTTGGCTATCTTCATGGCCAAATGTACCATCAACACCAATAGCATTAATGAAGTTCAATAAGGTCACAACTAGAACAATCGTTTTACCTGCGCCTAATATAAAACTCTTAGTGCGTTTACCTGTACGAACCATAACAGCTTTCAGCTTAGGTAGTTCATAACTTGGCAGCTCCATCACCACAGCGCTACTGCTGCCGGGTAATAAAGTGCTTCTGAGTAATAAACCCGTACCGATAGCGGCAAAGATACCAATAATATACAGCAAGAAGACTAAATTCTGACCTGAATCAGGGAAGAAAGCCGCCGCAAATAGTGCATAAACCGGAAGACGTGCACCACAGGACATAAATGGTGCCATCATCCCTGTCACAATACGCTCACGCTCACTGCCTAAGGTTCGCGTAGCCATAATTGCAGGCACTGAACAACCAAACCCGACAATCATAGGAACGAATGCTTTACCAGGCAGGCCAATACGACGCATTAAACCGTCAACCACAAATGCAGCGCGTGCCATGTAGCCAGAACTTTCGAGGATCGACAAACCGAGGAAAAGCGCCGCAATAACAGGAATAAAGGTTGATACGGTTTGAATGCCTTGGCCGACACCGCCCGCTAAGATAGTGACCAGCCAAGCCGGAGAGCCCATGCTCGTCAAGAATGAACCGAAGTGATCGACAAACAATGCGCCAGCAAAAACATCAAAGAAATCAATAAAAGCACTGCCAATATTAATGCTGAACATAAACATCAAATACATCACAAACAAGAACACAGGAATGCCAAGCACAGGATGTAAAACGAGTTTATCTAATTTGTCACTGAGGGTGAGGAACCCTGACTCTTTCACTGAACCTTGAAAGACTTGTTCAACGAAATTAAAGCGCGTGGTCGCCACCATCACTTCAATATCATGGCCTTGCTGAGCAATAATCTGAGTACAGGAATTCACTTCATCCTGCAGTTCAGCATTTTTACAGCTACCACAACCTGAACCATTACCTAGCATAGCCAAAGCGCGGCCGCGACTTAATTGGGCATCTTTGCTGCAGAGTAACTGCACGCCCGCTTCAATTTGTTCATCATAATGAAGCACTAATGGGGCTTCTGAGACTCGGCCTTGAAGTAAATCGAGTACCTGTGCCTGCACTTTAGCGACATCGGCAGGATCTCGCGAACACACGCCAATCACAGGGCAACCAAGCTCTTGGCTCATTTTCTTTAGATCGACTTTAATCCCACGTTTGACAGCCGAATCAATTTTATTCAGCACCACCACCATAGGGATAGCGAGTTCACGTAATTGGGCTGTGAGATATAAGTGACGTTCGATATTAGTGGCATCAACTAAATTGATAATGCCATCGACACGTTGCTCGGCAAGGTATTGCTGCGCAATTTGCTCATCAAGTGAACAATCGCAACTATTACCCGCCGGAAGAAGATCGTAAATACCCGGTAAGTCTGTCAGATAGACGTCAGCACCGTTTAAGGTGAAATGACCAGTCTTTTTTTCGACCGTAACACCAGACCAGTTACCCACTTGCTGATTTGCGCCTGTTAGCGCGTTAAAGAGTGTAGATTTACCCGCGTTAGGGTTTCCTACTGTGACGCAATGAAACTGCTTAGCCATTCGTCTTTTCCACCTCAATGATGTCTGCCAAATCTCTGCGCATACAAAGTTTACTACCACGAATATCCAGTTCGAGACCAGAACCCATAGGTGCGTATCGGATCAATAAAAAACGCGTATTTGGCGTGATCCCCATGGACAACAACTTGCGCTTCACGGTTTGTGGCAGCGCCAAACGCCCCACTTCAGAAATAAGACCGCGATCGCCGGGACTGAGTTCGCTTAACTTCATTACGTATTCCACCTTGCAACAGGTTCAGCTCGAAAAACTGCGCCCATTGTAACCGAGCGATGACACTAATAACTTTACCTAGATCAAGATTTTTGATTGGTAACGATAATAGTTTTCAATTGTGTTGGGTATTATGTGATAAAAATTCCAATGAATAAACGACCAACCGAAAATAAAAATCCGCACCTTAGCATTAGTGACTATCAAGCGATGCACAGAAGTCAAAACGCTGTAAACAAATCCCACCCGAAGCAAGTGTGATCAAAATCACACTTAATCTATATCGCCTGTAAAATCATCCTTCTTTACAGTGAAAAGACCACGCAATGTTAAGCACGTGTCACACACTTGTTCTAATATTAACCGAGCTCAATAAGCTAAATTAGCAATATCGAAAGCGTAAAAATAACAAATATAAATGCACTCGGGAAAACATAACCATGGAAATAGGGCTAAAGTTCAGAAGCATAGCTAAGGCTATGCTATGTATTTTGTTATCAATCGCAAGCGTTTCGGCCTCAGCGACCCCTTGGGATGACAAAAAACCAGAAGAAGTTGTTGCGACATTAGACAAAAAATTCGCCGAAGGTAAGTATTCCGCTAAAGGCGCTGATACTTGCCTGATGTGCCACAAAAAAAGTGCCGTGGTGATGGCAATATTTGAGGGGGTTCATGGCAACCCCAATGTGAAAGATTCACCCATGGCCGATTTGCAGTGCGAAGCCTGCCACGGCCCTTTAGGGAATCATAACAAAGGTGGCAAAGAGCCGATGATCACCTTTGGCGCTAACTCCCCTGTTCCCGCGCAAAAGCAAAACAGTGTCTGCATGAGTTGCCACAATGACAGTCAACGTACCGCATGGAAAGGCAATCACCACGATAACGCCGATGTCGCCTGTAGCAGCTGCCATCAAGTGCATACCGCAAAAGATCCTATCAGCGATAAAGCCAATGAAGTCGCCATTTGTACCCAATGCCATACCCAACAAAAAGCCGATATGCACAAGCGCTCGGCGCATCCATTACAGTGGCAACAAATGGTGTGCAGTGACTGCCATAATCCCCACGGCAGTTTAAACGATTCAAGCTTGAAGCAAATGAGTGTTAATGAAAATTGCTATAGCTGTCATGCCGAAAAACGCGGCCCTAAACTGTGGGAACATGCCCCCGTCACCGACAACTGCGCTAATTGCCACAATCCCCATGGCAGCGTGAACGAAGCCATGCTGATCAGCAAACCGCCACAACTGTGTCAGCAGTGTCACGCTTCGGATGGCCATAGCAGTAATGCCTATTTTGGCAATCAAACCAATGCCTTCACTTCTGGTAATTCCTGTATGAATTGTCACGGACAAGTGCATGGCTCTAACCATCCTTCTGGCAAATTACTACAGAGATAACAAGGGAATGATCATGCGAACAGCTAAAATGTCCCACCCTAGCGCTTATTTCTCCCTCACTTTGCTGGCTTGGGCGATAAGCGGTGTTTTGACTCAAGCACACGCCGAAGGTTATGAGCTGCAAGAAGCGAATCGAAGTAACATAAAGACCGAGGCATGGAGCTGTAAGCAATGCCAACTTAAGACAGGTCATATTGGCAATGTCAGTGCCAGCCTCGCTTACAACGATAGTGAGGACAGCCGTTTCGGTAACCGCACAGGGACAGATAATGATGGTCTCGTTGGCGCCGTCGGTGCGGATATGATGTACAAAACGCAGACGGGTTATCAAACCGAGCTGGTCGCGGACAAGTTAGGCTTTGACGCTGGATCTGCCATGCTCACAACCGGAAGGCCGGGAAACTATCAAATCAACTTGGGTTATAGAGGCTTAGCAAACTATAACCATAATCAACTCAAAAGCCCCTATACCTCAGTGCAAGATAAAATATTATTGCCCGATAACTGGATAACAGGCGGCACAACGCAATCTATGCCTATGTTACAGAGCAGCCTTGTTAGCCAAGATTTAAGTATTCAACGTGATCGCTTTAGTATCGGTGGTTACTACGCTGGCAAAATATCACCTGAAGGTGACAATAACAGTCACTACAAAGCCTCGCTAAACTATCAGCATGAAGACCGCAGTGGCGCAAAAAAGACCAGTGCCAATATACTCACCAATAGCGTTATGCTAGCCCAACCGATTGATGACAGTACTGATGAAGTCGATGCGAGAATTTATTTTAACGGTTCAGGCTGGCAAGCTGGCATCAATAGCCAAATCAGCCAATATAAAAATGATCACCAAGCCATGCTGTGGCAGTCTGCCTACACACCCACCTTTGGCGCAGCATACTTAGGCCAGAATGCGGTCGACCCCGACAATAAAGCCTACCGAGTTGCCGCAGAAGCCTCAGGGGGGGCAAATGGTCAAAATGTATTGATGCACGCAGGCTTTAGTCGCATGACCCAAGATGACGCCTTTATTCCAGCCACCATCAATGGCCCATCGCCCGTCCTGCCTGCCGATACCTTAGATGGCCAAGTGGATATTATTGAGATGATCCTTAAATATTCAGGCCGGATCACCCAAGACTTAAGTGTACAGGCAAGTTATAACTACCAAGACAGAGATAACAAAACGGCCAAATTAGCCTTTCCGCAGATCATCACCGACAGTATTAATCAAGGCACAGCCCAAAATAGCCTTTATGATAAGCGCACCAAAAAACTCGAACTTAAAAGCAAATACCGTTTTACCTCAGCGGCTTATGCCGAAGCGGGTTACAGCCATAATGAAAACGATTATGCCGAACTCGACCGCCAATCCATCGATGAATCTGGCGTGTTTGCTAAACTGAGTTATCGCTATTCGCCCGCATGGTCAGCTTGGTTGAAAGGAGAAGCACTAGAGCGAGATGGCAGTGAATATCATCCCGTCGCAACCACTCAAAGTTCAAGTAATCCTTGGCTACGTAAATCCTACCTTGCCGATAGAAAAAGACAGAAAGTCACCTTACACACGGATTATCAGAGCGACATTGGTCTATCTCTTGGTGCCAGCTTACACAGTATTAATGACGACTATCATCATACCCTAGTAGGTCTAACAAAGGTGTCCTATCTCGGTTACGACTTGTCAGCCCAATATATGCTGAGCAGTGACCTCAATTTAACCGCCTTTGTTAACCAAGATTGGCGCGATTCAGACCAAGCGGGCAGTAATTCCTTCTCGACACCCGATTGGTACAGCACTGCCGAGGAAAAATCGACCTTGATTGGTGCAGGGCTTAGTTATCAAAACCTGTTCGATCATCACCTCGATATTGGTTTGGATTACAGCTATTCCGATGGACAGAGTGATACAGAAGTGACCTACGGCATCACCAGTCCCTATGGCGATTTTTACGCCCGCAAACACAATATTAATGCCTATGCCAAATATAAGTTTGCCGACAGTATGTCGCTGCGCGTCGATTGGTTATTCGAAAAATATCAAGATGCTAACTGGCAAAACCAAGGCACAAGCTGGGACACGATTCCCAACGTACTCAGTTTTGGTGATATGGGCCACGACTACAACGCTCACTACTTAGGCTTGACCTTAAGCTACCAAATGTAACTTAGGCACTGACAGCGCATTCCAAGGATAGAAATATGAACAAGTTTGCAAAAATTCGCACTCAATTCAGTCTTATGCTGGCCTTAGTCTCCCTATTAAGCGCCTGTGGCGGTGATAACGGCCAAGATGGTAATCCCGGTGAGCCTGCGAAACCGCCTGCATTAACGATAACTAACCTTAACATCATGGTCGATAAAGTCGCGATGACAGATGGCATTGCTCAAGTGGATTTTCAAGTGAGCAATCAAGATGATGAAGCCGTGATTGGTATCCCATCGGCGACATTTATTGCTGCGCAGCTTCTCCCCCAAGGTTATACAGGCGCGGGGAATAGCAGTGAATGGCAGCACTTTACCGCTGAAACCTGCGCGGCAACTTGCCCAGGCAGTCTCACAGATCATAAAAACGGTCACTACAGTTATACCTTCAGCGCCGCATTTAATGGCATGAATGGAGTGACGTTTATGCCCGAAGCGACCCAAAGAATGGTGGTCAAAATTGGCGGCGATAAACTTGCCGATAACACGCCCTTACCTATAACCAATCAGCATTATGACTGGCAATCTTCAGGTAGTAATGTCGCTTACACCCGCAACTTAGTCACAATAGAGACCTGTAATAGTTGCCACAGTAATCTAGCTTTCCATGGCAGTAGATATAATCAAATCGAAACCTGCGTCACCTGCCATAACAGCAAAAAAGTCAGTAACCCTGCGGATATTTTCCCACAAATGATCCACAGCAAACATTTAACCGGCTTCCCGCAACCCATTAGTGACTGCCAAACCTGTCACGTCGATAAGGCTGAGTTAACCGAACAGCAAAACTGGCGCAGAATCCCGACCATACAAGCCTGTGGTGCCTGTCATACACAGATCAATTTCCCCGCAGGCGAAGGACACCCAGTGCAAACAGATAACAGTAACTGCGTGGCGTGTCATAATGCCGACTGGACCGCAAGCGTACACAGTGATGAAGCTAAAAACGCGGCATTGATGCAATTTAGCCCAAGTATCACCAGCGCCAGTATGGATGCCAATGGCACGGTCACTGTTGCGGTTAAACTAATGAATCCAGCCACAGGAACTGTGTATAGCGAAAGTGCCAATAAGCTAAAATTTATCAATGATTTAAGGATATATGCCAACTGGGGAACCAGTTTTGATTATGCGACCCGTTCAGCTCGCTCGATTAAACTGCCGGAATCCACACCCATATCAGGCTCTAATGGCATTTATACCTATACGATAGCGGGCCTTACCGTGCCAGCAGGCACTGAAACGGATCATGGTGGACTTGCGATTCAAGGCAGAGTCTGTGCCAAAGATAAAGTACTGGTTGATTGCACGACTGAACTGGCGGAAGTGTTAGTGATTAAATCCAGCCACAGTTATTTTGATATGGCAGCATTAAGCAGTACGGGTCGCCGCACTGTTGTCAGTAATACAAGCTGCGGTAATTGCCATGGTGATCAAAAACTGAATATTCACGGCTCACGTAACGATCTCGATGGTCAATGCCAGCTATGCCATAACGCCAATATGCTGGCCGATGCGACGGCAGCCAATCCTTCAATCACGTCATTTGACTTTAAGCAGCTGATCCACGGTATTCACACCAGTCAATTCACAGGGTTTGAAAGCCTAAACTACCCAGGAAAAATCGGTAACTGTGCCCAATGCCATGTTAACGATACTGCGGGAATTTCTACCGTCGCCCTCCCCTTAAATTCAGCGGTGCAACCCCTTGCCCTCAATAACGGCACTTTTACCAGCCCAATTGCCGCTGTGTGTAGCAACTGCCATTCAGATACCAGCACTCATAACCACATGGCGCAGCAAGGTGCTGTTTTTGCAGGTACAAAATCCGATGCAACCGCTGGAACTGAAACCTGTGCTTTCTGTCATGGGCAGGGCGGAGTCGCGGACGTGTTGAAAGTGCATCCAATAGACTAACCCTATGATGCTGGCCTAAAAAGGCCAGCAACTGCAGATATAAAAGGAACTCATACGATGCAGCCATCTACTCCTAAAGAAATAGTCAGATCTCAGTCACATTACCCGCCTAAAGTGACTGATAAATACCAGTGACTTAGTTAGCCTTACAGATGGAAAACTAATTCCACACATCTTATGCGGGTAATGAGATTTATTCTTATTTGCTAAGCGTTTGATGATGATTACAACTATTGCAGGGAAATATCATGATGAAACGGTTCAATTTCAATACCGCAACAAAAGCGATGTTGGGTGCCGGTTTACTCTCTCTACTACTCGCCGGTTGCGGTGGTAGTGACGGTAAAGATGGTGAAGACGGAAAACCTGGCGTTGTCGGTGTTAATATCGATTCAACTCCTACACTGAAAGCAAGTTTCACTAACGCCACAGTCGATGCAGGTAAAGTGACTGTTAATTTCACATTAGAAAATGCGAATGGTGTGGCTGTACTTGGCTTGAATAAAGATCACGACATTCGCTTTGGTATTGCGCAACTTAGCCACGTAACAGTAGCAACAGAAGATCCAGCAAAACCCGCTGACCGCGGTTACCAATGGCAAGCCTATATCAATACGAAAAAAGAACCTGGCACAGTGCCTTCTGGCGTGGATAACCTCAATCCATCCGCTCAATATCAAGCCAACGTTGAAGCTGCAGCCAAGTGTGATACATGTTTAGTCGATCATGGTGATGGCAACTACAGTTATACCTATCAAGCCAATATCGTCAATGTCACTGAGCCCTTAGCCATCACTTACAGCGCTGAAGCGACTCAACGTGCAACCTTAGAGCTTGAGTTACCACAACTTTCAGCAAACGCACATTTTGACTGGCAGCCTTCAACAGGTAAAACAGAAGGAATCCAAACACGTAACGTTGTTTCAATAACAGCCTGTTACACCTGTCACCAACCAGAAAGTTTAGAGTTACACGGCGGCCGCAGAGTTGATATTGAGAACTGTGCATCTTGCCATACGGCAACATCTGGTGACCCTGAATCAGGCAATAGCATTGAATTTACTTACATGATTCATGCTATCCATAAAGGTGGCGAACGTCATACCTATGATGAAACTGGAGCGGAAGTTCCTGCACCATATAAAATTGTGGGGTATGGCGGTAAAGTCATTGACTATGGCAAGGTTGGTTTCCCATTAAAACCTGCCGCGGATTGTGCAGCCTGTCACGTAGAAGGAACGAACGCGCCAGCTAATGCCGATCTATTTAAGGCTGATTTAAGTAATCAAGCCTGTATTGGTTGTCACACTGAAAAACCATCTGCTCACCACAGCAGCAATGACTGTGTTGCCTGTCATAATGCAACTCAACCCTACGGTGGAACAGGCAGTGCGGCTAAACGTCATGGCGATGTGTTGAAAGCATATAAAGACGCAGAAGCAATGAGCGTGAAATTCACTGACATTACTGCTGATATCAATGGCAAACTAACATTCAAAGTTCAAATATTAGATGGCTCTGGTAGTGCTGTAGATAAAACCTTAATAAATCAGTCCAGTAGAGTGCTTATTGCATGGGATAGTGATAAGAACTACCCCGAATATGCTTCAGCCTCTTCTCGTCGAGTTGCATTGTCGGAAGGTACATTTGATCCTGCTAGCAAAATTTATTCGTTAACTGCTAGTAAAATGGTATTTCCTGCAGACGCAGTAGGAAAAACTTTCGAACTATGGTCAACTCTTGAAGCTTGTTTCAACAATGGTGGTTACGGCGTTGCTGATGTTGTAATGACAGATTGTACGACAGAAAATGTGCGCAAAATTATGATAAAAGAAGCGCCATTCAATTTTGTTTGGAACGGCACAGCTGCAGATCAAAGTACCAAACCAGGTGTGCGTCGTGGAATTATTGACACAGCTAAATGCCAAGGCTGTCACAATCAACAAATCCATCATTATGACAATGGTGTAAACTGCCAAGCCTGTCATACATCTGACAAAACCCTTAAAACCGATTCAAGCTATCCAGGTGGCAAAATCCCAACTAGCTTTGCTTGGAAAGCTCACGAACGTGAAGGCCATTATCTAAAATATGCAGGCGTACAATCAGGCACTGTACTTAAAACCGATTGTGCTTCATGTCATACTGTAGATAAATCAAACGTCATTACAGGTATTACCTTAGGCCGTGCACCTGAACGTGCATGGCGTTTTGGTGACATCAACAATAACGGTACCGATATTTGGGTCTCTTCTGATGCTGGCGCATGTTTAAGCTGTCACCAGAAATATCTCTCTGATGCCGCTAAATCTCATATTGAAGCTAACGGTGGTATCTTAAACGGTACTAGTGCAGCCGATGTGCAAACCCGTGCATCTGAAAGTTGTGCGACTTGCCATACACCAGCTCAATTGAGTGAAGTCCACGGTAACTAAACAGATGTAACGCTCTCATTCAGAGCAATGTTTTTATTGTTATTAAAGAGAGAGGTTGTTACCTCTCTCTTTATATTCTTCCCTTTCAAAAATCCGCTGTTTTTTTGTTCTAAAATCATTTTTACCTCTCGCTTTAAATACCTCTTTAGAAATAGAAAGATCCAAGTCACACATTAGCAAAGGCCTTGGAGATTTTAAGGTCATGTTAGGTTAGCCTTTCCTTGGGGAATTCTATTTCCAGCATCCACTTAAGTCGCTTCTAGTGACCAAAAACACAGACATAGAATCTGTTGGCTCTAGAACATAGCGTTTAAGCAATGCCAAACCTATGCAGGGAAAAAAATGATGAACGCACAAACAACTAAAATCGCACTGCTGTTAGCAGCAAGTGCAGTCACTATGGCCTTAGCGGGCTGTGGTGGCAGCGATGGTAATGATGGTAATCCCGGTGAACCTGGTGGCGAACCTGCTCCAGCGATTCAAACCCTTAATTTCGCCTTTGACAAATCTGTCGTCACTAACGGTATTCCGAGTGTTGAGTTTACCGTCACTAACGAAAATGATTTACCCGTTGTTGGCCTACAAAAAATGCGTTTTGCCGCAGCACAATTAATCCCACAAGGTGCAACTAGTGCAGGTAATGCGTCACAATGGCAATACTTTGGTGATGAAACCTGTGATGTCGCTGCAACATGCCCAGGGACTTTCGTTGACAAGAAAAACGGTCACTACAGTTATACTTTTAGTATGAACCTGACCGCTAACACTAAAGTCACCTATAACGAACAGTTAGCTCAACGAGTATTAATCCGCGCTTATAACACTCCGCTTCCCGATGGTACTCAAGTACCAAACAGTAACGCCTTTGTCGACTTCACTGCCGATACTGGCGCACTGCCAACATACAGTCGCAAAATTGTCGCCACAGAAAGCTGTAATACTTGTCACCAAGATTTAGCCAATGTTAAACATGGCGGCGCGTATTCTGACGTTAATTACTGTGCAACTTGCCACACAGCCGGAAAAGTCGGTGTAGGTAAAGAGTTCAATGTTCTCGTTCACGCTAAACACAAAGACCTCACCTTAGGCTCATTAGAAAGCTGTCAAAGCTGTCACGCTGCAAATGAGGCTACGCCTGATTGGAGTAATTGGTCACGTATCCCAACTGCTGCCTCATGTGGAAGCTGCCATAGCGCAGTGGACTTTGCTGCCGGTAAAGGTCACTCACAACAGCTAGATAACTCTAACTGTATCGCCTGTCATAACAGCGATTGGACTGCAGAACTGCACACAGGTAAGACTGCAGACAAAAAAGCCGTTATCGCTCAGTTAGGTATGTCAGCAGCACTTGCTGGTCAAGCTGATGATACTGCAGTATTAACCGTGTCTATCTTAGACAAAGATGGTAACGCAATTGATGCGGCAACCGTTCAAGATAAAATTAAACGTTTAGAGTCCGTTACCAACGTTGGCCCTAACTTCCCGATCATGGGCTACAACCCAAGTCCAGGTAGCGGTAAAGCGAAAATAGCGAAAGACTTAGTCAAAGATGGCGCACTGCAAGAAGGTGTAACCTTAGTTGACGGTAAATTGGTCTTTACAACACCCGCTCTACCTTTCGGTGCAGGCGATACTGATACCGCCTTTACCATTATCGGTTTAGAAGTGTGTAGCACTGGTACAAGCTTAACCGCATGTACCGCAGACAGCGCAACAACGAGCATGAAAGCCGAGCTAGCTTTTGGCACTAAGTCTGGTAAAGCACCGAGCATGCGTCATGTTAACTCAGTTGAGTTTGGTACCTGTCAAGGTTGTCACGGTGATAGCTTCGAAATTCACAAAGGCCACCATGCGGGTTTTGTGATGACAGAACAGCTATCACATGCAAAAGATGCCAGCGGTAAGCCAATCGTAGGTGTGGATGCGTGTGTCGCTTGTCATACCCCAGATGGTACCTATGCAAATGGTGCTAACAAAGGTGCGTTGGAGATGAAGTTACACGTTGTTCATGGTAAACAAGGTGTCATCAAAGAATGTACCCAATGTCATAACGACTTCAACCTAGATGCATTCAAGGTCAAAGGCGCTCTGGCAACAACTGCGGGTAAATACACCACGCCAATCACTGCCACTTGTACTTCATGCCACGCGCCAGAATCTATTGGCCACGGCTTAGAAAATATGGGCGCGATTGTGAACGGTGATTATGTTCAAGCCAATCAAGCGGCGCAGTCAGAAACCTGTTTCTACTGTCACAAACCCACACCAACAGATCACACTCAGGTGAAGATGTAATTTGCCCAAGCAGGGGGAGTTCGCTCCCCCTTTCTTGAATTTTGTTGGGACAAATTGGGAAGCCTATTATGAAGAACAGCCTAAAAATGAAAAACCTACTGCCGGCACTTGTCATCTCCATGGCAATGTCTGCAGTGATGTCTTTATGCATCACACCGAGTGCACACGCCTCAAAGTGGGATGACAAAATGACGCCAGAACAAGTCGAAGCCACCTTAGATAAGAAGTTTGCCGAAGGCAGCTACTCCCCTAAAGGTGCCGATTCTTGTTTGATGTGCCACAAAAAATCTGAAAAAGTGATGGACCTCTTCAAGGGTGTCCATGGCGCCATTGATTCATCAAAGAGCCCAATGGCTGGCCTGCAATGTGAAGCCTGTCATGGTCCTATGGGTCAACACAATAAAGGCGGCAACGAGCCGATGATCACTTTTGGTAAGCAATCGACCTTAAGTGCAGAAAAACAAAACAGTGTCTGTATGAGCTGTCACCAAGATGATAAACGCGTATCTTGGAACGGTAGTCACCATGACAATGCCGATGTCGCTTGTGCCTCATGCCACCAAGTGCATGTCGCAAAAGATCCTGTGTTATCAAAAAACACCGAAATGGAAGTCTGTACTAGCTGCCACACTAAGCAAAAAGCAGACATGAATAAACGCTCGAGTCACCCACTAAAATGGGCTCAAATGACCTGTAGCGATTGTCATAATCCCCATGGGAGCATGACAGATTCCGATCTAAACAAGCCTAGCATTAACGAAACCTGTTACTCCTGCCACGCCGAGAAACGCGGCCCAAAACTGTGGGAACATGCACCCGTCACTGAGAACTGTGTGACTTGCCACAATCCTCACGGCAGTGTGAATGATGCCATGTTGAAAACCCGCGCACCGCAGCTGTGTCAGCAATGTCACGCCAGCGATGGCCACGCCAGCAATGCTTACTTAGGTAACACTGGTTTAGGTTCAAACGTCGGCGACAATGCCTTTACGGGTGGAAGAAGCTGTTTAAATTGCCACAGTCAGGTCCATGGTTCAAACCATCCATCTGGCAAGCTATTACAGCGCTAAGGAGACGAGAAAATGAAATTTAAACTCAATTTGATCACTCTGGCGTTACTAGCAAACACAGGTTTTGCAATAGCGGCCGACGGGTATGGCTTAGCCAATGCCAATACAGAAAAAGTCAAAATGTCCGCTTGGAGCTGTAAAGGCTGCGTTGTTGAAACGGGTACGTCTGGCACTGTGGGTGTGGGCGTGGGTTACAACAGCGAAGAGGATATTCGCTCGGCGAATGCCTTTGGGACTTCAAACGAAGTTGCGGGTAAATTTGATGCCGATGTCACCTTCCGTGGTGAGAAAGGCTATCAAGCCAGCGTTGAAGCTTATCAACTGGGCATGGATGGTGGCCGTTTAGATGTCAATGCGGGCAAACAGGGCCAGTATAATGTCAATGTAAACTATCGCCAAATCGCCACTTACAACAGTAATAGCGCCTTAACGCCCTACTCTGGTGTCGGCAGCGATAATTTAACCTTGCCAGACAACTGGGTAACTGCGGGTTCAAGCAGCCAGATGCCGTTACTGATGGACAACCTAAATGCCTTAGAACTGTCGCTCAAACGTGAACGCACAGGGTTAGGTTTTGACTATCAAGGTGAATCGCTGTGGAGTACGCATGTGAGCTACATGCGTGAAGAAAAAACTGGCTTGAAAAAAACATCAGGTGGATTCTTTAACCAATCCATGATGTTAGCTGAGCCAGTTGATTACACCACTGACTCCATTGAAGCCGGCATTAAACTAAAAGGCGATCGTTGGTTCACTGCACTTAACTACAATGGCTCAATTTTTAAGAACGAGTACAACCAGTTAAACTTTGACAGTGCCTTCAATCCGACCTTTGGTGCTCAAACCTCTGGCACACTCGCCCTTGACCCTGACAACCAGTCACACACAGTGTCGCTCATGGGTCAATACAACGACAATACCAATGTGTTAACAGGTCGTGTGCTTGCGGGACAAATGAGTCAAGACCAAGCATTAGTCACTTCAGGCTATGGCTATCAAGTGCCAACAGAGGCCGTTGATGCCAAAGTTGACCTCACAGGGTTGAACTTAAAAATCGTCAGTAAAGTAACTAACTCACTGCGCTTAAGTGGTAGCTACGACTATAGCGACCGTGATAACAATACTCAAATTGAAGAGTGGACCCAAGTCAGCATCAACAATGTCAATGGTAAGGTGGCCTATAACACCCCTTACGATAACACTACCCAACGCTTCAAAGTGGCGGCGGATTATCGTATTACCCATGGACTGAAGCTTGATGGCGGCTATGACTTCAAACGTGACGACCGTAATTATCAAGACCGTGAAACCACGGATGAAAATACCGTTTGGGCACGTTTGCGCGTTAACAGCTTTGAAACTTGGGATATGTGGGTTAAGGGCAGTTACGGTCAGCGTGATGGCTCGCAATATCAAGCTTCTGAATGGACATCTTCTGAAACCAACAGCCTGTTACGTAAGTACAATCTGGCTAACCGCGACAGAACCCAGATTGAAGCTCGAGTCACCCACTCGCCAATCGACAGCTTGACCATAGATTTCGGTGCCCGTTACGCATTAGATGACTACTCTGACACAGTTATTGGCTTAACTGAGTCAAAAGACACCAGTTATGATGCCAACATCAGCTACATGATCACCGATGATTTACTGGCGACAGCCTTCTACAACTATCAAATCATTGAGTCTGAACAAGCGGGAAGCAGTAATTACAGCACCCCAACATGGACAGGATTCATTGAAGACAATGTAGATGTGGTCGGGGCAGGCCTTAGCTACAACAACTTGCTTGAGAACAAGTTACGCATGGGATTGGATTACACTTATTCAAACTCCGACAGTAACACTCAAGTCAGACAAGGTATCACAGGCGACTATGGCGATTATTTTGCCAAAGTGCACAACATTAACTTATATGCTCAATATCAAGCCACCGAGAAAATGGCGCTGCGCTTGGATTATAAAATTGAGAATTATAAAGACAATGATACCGCCAATGATATCGCCGTCGATGGGATCTGGAACGTCGTAGGCTTTGGCAGCAATAGCCATGACTACACAGCGCAAATGATCATGCTGAGCATGAGTTACAAACTCTAATCGATACTGTTCATAACACGAAAAGCCCGCAAATGCGGGCTTTTGTTTAAGCGAAGCAGGATCTTTTAAAGCGATAACATCATGGCAGATAACAGTAAAAATCTTGAATAAGATCAGACTCTGGCGCGAAAGTCCGCCCATAAAAACCTTAATCCTTGAGTTTTGGCTCACTTTAGCGGATCTTAATTCAATCTTTTAGTTAATCCTCTGAGCCCATGCGTATTTATTCTTCAATCTCCCAATCTCAGTGGCTGTTATCAATTCCCGTACTATTGGGGCTAAGCCTATTACCCTTACCCGCTATGGCGTTCGACCCTTCGGGTGGCACAGCGAGCCTATTTATCATTTTAGGCCTAGGTGGTTTTACCTTAATCAATCTGTTTCTACAGGGCTTATTCTTTTTTGCGGGTCAGTATCGTAGCGCCACTTTTGCCAAACGCCATGTATTAAGCGCACTAATAGTGCCATTAATTGCCATTGCGTTAGCCATTTATGATCATAGAGGTTGGAGTGATTTCGCCCTTAACTTAGGCATTATCTGTGTCAGTATTGGACTGATTTTATTGCCACTACAGCTTTGCCAAATCGATAAACCCACCAATCGCAATGCAGATTGGATCATCAGCCTAGGGGCATTATTCATCTTAGCTCTGAGCTATGTGATTGCGCCCTTAGCCCTCTTTACGATTGTGCTGGCCCACATTTGTTTGGCTTCAAGCACAAATCAAATTCCTAAGATATTAAGTTATATCAGTTTAATCCTTGGCTATTCTCTTTTTGGCTACTGGGTATATCAAACAGTGATGATGCTCCAATCCTGATTGAAAATGAATGAACAACGATAAAATTAGCGATTAAATTGACAAAGACGAATCTCACTAAAGCGCCATCGCCACTTTGCGTAACTGTATCGCCATCATGCTCGGCATCAATGGCTAAACTGCTGGCAAAAATCAGCGCCTGTACTTTATGTAAGGCCCATTTACCCTTAGCGCCCAAGCCGATATTGCAGGCCAGTACCCAAGCGCGGATTTTGATTGCAGGCCAAGCTCCGGGCGTAAAAACCCACCATAAAGGCATACCTTTTGACGATGCCAGCGGTGAACGGCTGCGCACTTGGTTGAATGTCACGCGGGAGCAATTCTACGACCCCAATCTTTTTGCCATTATCCCTATGGGATTTTGTTTTCCGGGCAGTATCGAAAAAAACGGTAAAAAGCAGGGTGATAAACCACCGCGCCCCGAATGTGCTGCCACTTGGCATCAGGCCTTGCTCGCCCTAATGCCGCAAATAGAGCTAATTGTGATCCTCGGCCAATATGCCATCGACTATCATCTACCGCGCGAATCGTCCGAGGCCGTAAACCTCACTTCGCCGATCACTGAGCCTCAAACAACCAGCAGTAAAATTTCGACCAGCGCTAAAGTAACAGCCATCCCCAAACTGAAACCAATAACAGTGACCCAAGCATGCGCGCAATGGCAGCAATATTGGCCTAAGTATCTTGTCTTGCCGCACCCAAGCCCGCGTAATAATCTTTGGCTTAAGCAGCATCCTGAGTTTGAACGCGATATGCTACCCAGATTAAGAATGCGTATTGCATCCCTGTTAAACCTTCAACCCCACTAGGCGCCTGTATGTATCTGCTTGATTCTGCCATTGCTAAGCAAATTGTGAGTCGCACAATGAAAATCATTGGCCACAATATCAATGTGATGAACGGCCAAGGGGTGATTTTAGGCTCAGGCGACCCTAAGCGTATAGGGTCAACCCACGAAGGCGCGCTGCTGGCGATTGCCCAAAATCGCAATGTTGAGATCAGTCAAGAAGTCGCCTCAGGGCTGCATGGCGTTAAGCCAGGCATCAATTTACCCTTACATTATCAAGGACAAATTATCGGCGTTGTCGGCATTACCGGTGATCCACGTGAGCTCACCCATTATGGTGAGTTACTCAAAATGACCGCCGAAATGATTGTTGAACAAGCCAACCTGCAGGATAAATTGCAATGGGAGAATCGCCAGCGTGAAGAGTTTATTCTGCAACTGATCAAAGCTGAAACCGATGATGCACAGTTGCACCGCTGGGCAAAACAGCTCGACATTGATATCAGCCAGCCAAGAGTCGCGGCCATTATTGAGATCAGCGAGAAAAACATCCAGAAACACCACTTAAAGACCGACACCACCCCATCGGCCTTGTACTTAGCTGAGGTATCCACTCAGCCCGCCGATGAACGTAGCCCCAGAGTCAGTGAAACCCTCAAGCAAGTGCTGCATCTATTGCAATATCCTGACCGTGGTAACTTGATTGCCATGACCTCAATGTCGCAGTTGGTGATCCTAAAGCCTGCTTTTTTAGATGGAAAACAATGGGATCCTGAGCTTGAAAATCAGCGTATCGATAAGCTGTTGCAGCGCTTACCCGCCCAAATGGATTTAAACTTTAAAATTGCCCTAGGCCATTTCTTCCCGGAAAAAGGTGGGATAGCGCGCTCCTATCACACGGCTCAAGAAACCTTAGCACTCGGTAAGCAGCTCAATGCAGAAGGGAATAAATACCTGTTTGAAGATTATTCCCTACAAGTGTTACTTGCAGGGCTAAAACATGACTGGCGCGGTCAGGCGCTGGCAACGCCCTACCAGCAACTCGCCAAGGCGGACAAAAACGGCCAATTACGCAAAACCTTAGCGGCTTATATCACCCACTTTGGCGATGCACAGCAATGCGCGAATGCCCTGTTTATTCATCGCAATACACTGAGATATCGCCTTGATAAAATTCAGCAAATCACCCAAGCCGACATTCAATCCCTACATGGATTATTAAGCCTGTATCTTGGGCAATTAATTGATACTTCGACTCGCTTAACTTAACGCTCAAATGACTTAGCAACTCAACAGATTAGCCAGAAAAAAGCCCGCAGATGACGGCGCCGACCTGATGGCCAGATCAATTGAGTAAAACTTGGCCTGCACTAAAAAATTAATTGAAAGATTTATACCGTATCCCCTTTCCTATCCTTTCATATAGTATCGCGTCGATATGCTAGCGCTCTCGACTTAGTCCATTGAAAGGAATGATAATGACCTCAATCAAACTGACTTTACTCGCCAAAGCTTGTCTCATTAGCGGCTTAGCGCTGACTTCACCTTCGTTAATCGCGGCCGAGAAAACCATTCCCGAACTGGTCGATGCCGTGAACGGCACTCCCGATGCGGCAAGTCGCGAGGCGGGTAAAAAAGTCAAACTGCGTAACCATACAAAAGGATTTTGCACCTCAGGTAGTTTTAAACCGGATCCGCAATTACAACAAACACTGGCGATTCCGTTTTTTAATCAAGATGCCATTAAAGTCACGGCCCGTTTTTCCCTTGGTGGTACAAATCCGCAGATCTCAGATAAAACCGCTGGGCGCTTTATGTCACTCAAAATTGACGGCGATAAAGAAAACCTTAACTTTGTCACCACTAACGTTCCCGTTTTCTTTGCCAAAAATCTCGAAGAATTTTTTAACTTTCAGACCAAAGTGAAACAAGGCCCTGAAGGTAAACAGTGGCTTATTGATAATCAACCCAGCGCCAAAGCTTTTTTCGACCATGTTAGACAGTTGCCTCCCAGCCCAAGTTTTGCCAACAGCCGCTACTTCGGTGTAAATAGTTTCCTGTTCAGCACGCAAAAAAACAGTGTTCAACAAGGTGAAACGGTCGCGGGTAAATGGATTTTTGAACCTGTCGCAGGTACTGCCGCGCTGTCAGCCAGTGAACTTGCCAATCTCAGTGATGATTTTTTAAAGGCGGAATTACTCGAGCGCATTAAAATCCAGCCAGCACAATGGAACCTCTATATTCAACTCGCCGAAATGGGTGATGAGATTAATGACCCAACCGTGATCTGGCCTGAAACTCGCCAGCGTTTACTGGTAGGCCAAGTGATGATTAACGGCGAGCGAGATAGCGATCCCCAAATACAGCAGTGTGATAAAGGCATATTTAACCCACTGTTATTGCCTAAGGGCATTACTGCATCTGCCGATCCGATACTCAATGCCCGCACCGCAGCCTATGTAGAATCCTTTATTCGTCGTCAATAAAGATGTCGAGTTAAGTCCCTCCTGTTTAGGATTGGCAAATAGCCCTATTTGCCAATCCTTATCGACAAGCGCCTCCCTTACCGACAAAACGCCTCCTCCTGCATTCGAATTCACCTAAGCATTTTTGTGCATGAGCACAAAAATGGCGAAACATAACGCGGTAATTCCGTGGATTTAGCCAAAGCTATTCAAACATACCTGCACAATAATAGGATGACCTTAAAGCAGCCCTCATTTGGACTCAGGCCCAAATAAGCACTGCGCCCTACACTATAAGTCAAATAACTTACTCAAAAACTTCAGCCAAGAACTGAACGGGACAAACTATGAACTTAGTGCTTATTCTCATCGGCGTGATTGCATTTATTGTTATCGCGACCTCAAAATTTAAACTCCACCCCTTTTTAACCTTAATTCTGGCCGCCTTTATCGCGGCCTTCGCCTATGGCTTGCCGAGCGGGGAAATCGCTAAAACCATTACCACAGGGTTTGGCAATATTTTAGGCTATATCGGCTTAGTGATCGCCTTAGGCACTATCATAGGGATTATTCTGGAAAAAAGTGGCGCCGCCATCACCATGGCCGATGTGGTGATCAAGATATTAGGTAAACGCTTCCCGACACTCACTATGTCAATTATCGGTTATCTCGTGTCTATTCCGGTCTTTTGTGACTCGGGTTTTGTGATCTTAAACTCACTGAAACAATCGATGGCGAACCGCATGAAGGTCTCTAGTGTCTCCATGAGCGTTGCCTTAGCCACAGGTCTGTACGCCACTCACACCTTTGTACCGCCAACGCCAGGCCCTATCGCCGCCGCAGGCAACTTAGGCTTAGAGTCCAACTTAGGCTTAGTGATCGGTGTGGGTCTCTTTGTGGCAGCTGTTGCGGCACTCGCAGGTATGTTATGGGCAAACCGCTTTGCCGATGTTGAGCCCGATGGTGAAGGCGCAGAAGAACTTAAAGCGCAGGCCAGTGACTATGAAACGCTGAAAAAAAGCTATGGCACACTACCAAGCCCAGTAAAAGCTTTCGCACCGATTTTTGTGCCTATCGTATTAATTTGTTTAGGTTCTATCGCTAACTTCCCTTCAGCGCCTTTGGGTAAAGAAGCTGTGTTTGATGCGCTCGTGTTCCTCGGTCAGCCCGTTAATGCCCTGATGATTGGCCTGTTTTTATCCCTGCTGCTGTTAAAGGGTGAGAATAAGATCAGCGAATTTAGCGAACGCATCAGCCAAGGGCTCGTCACTGCCGCGCCGATTATTTTAATCACAGGTGCAGGTGGTGCTTTTGGTGCGGTATTAAAAGCCACGCCTATAGGTGACTTTTTGGGTACATCACTGTCGGCACTGGGTATCGGTATCTTCATGCCATTTATCGTTGCTGCCGCGCTTAAATCGGCGCAGGGTTCATCGACGGTAGCGTTAGTCGCAACCTCTGCACTGGTTGCGCCTATGCTTGGCGATATTGGTCTTGGTAGCGATATGGGCCGAGTGTTAACAGTAATGGCGATTGGCGCAGGTGCGATGACCGTTTCCCACGCCAATGACAGCTTCTTTTGGGTCGTCACCCAATTTAGCCGCATGAGTGTCAAACAAGCCTATAAAGCCCAAACTATGGCGACCCTAATCCAAGGTGTAACGTCCATGGTAACTGTGTATGTGCTAAGCCTAGTGTTGCTCTAATATTAATGAGTTCTTGATTCAATATTGTCCCTTGGGCACATACCGTGCCCAAGATATATCTCTGTTATACGCCCTAATAATTGCAACAGATTAATGTGCCAGTGATGGATATAAATGCCTTTATATCACCTCAGTTTTAGCACAGGGATGTTGTTGCGCCCAACGTAAGTGGCATTGGGTTTAGTGTTCAATATTGAGCCCTGTTTTATCCCATTTAGCTGTAGGATTTTTAATGAAAATAGTTATCGCCCCCGACTCATTTAAAGAAAGCTTAAGCGCGCTCGAAGTGGCCAACGCCATCGAACAAGGCTTAAAACAAGTGATACCCGACTGCGACATAATCAAAATACCCGTTGCCGATGGTGGCGAAGGCACAGTGCAATCTATGGTGGACGCCACGGGCGGCAGTATTGTCAGCTTAGAGGTCATGGGGCCACTGGGGCATAGAGTGCAAGCACACTATGGCATCCTTGGTGAAGGCATTCTCGGCGCTGCGATCAATACAAGTTCTGCTTCAGTTTCACGTGCAGATCCAACGAACAAATCGCCACATCGAGGCGCGATTGCCGTGATTGAAATGGCCTCAGCCTCAGGTCTGCACCATGTGCCGAGGGAGCAACGTAATCCGCTGCTTACCACAAGTTATGGAACAGGCGAGCTGATTTGTGATGCGCTTAATCGGGGGATAAAGCACATCATTTTGGGGCTGGGCGGCAGTGCCACCAACGATGGCGGCGCGGGTATGGCCCAAGCGCTGGACATTTTATTGCTCGATAGCCAAGGTAAAACCTTACCTTCTGGCGGCGCAGCGCTGGCGAACCTTGCCCAAATCGATGTATCAAACGCTCATCCACTTTTACGTGAGTGCAGCTTCGAAGTTGCCTGCGATGTTGATAATCCACTGTGCGGTGAACGCGGTGCATCGGCAATTTTTGGTCCGCAAAAAGGTGCGACGCCCGAGATGGTTAAGCAGCTAGATGCCGCTCTTGCCCATTATGCCGATGTGATTGCCCGCAATGGCATTAGCGATCACCGCGATCATGCCGGGGCTGGCGCGGCTGGCGGTATGGGTCTTGGCGTGATGGCTTTTTTAAATGCCGAGCTTAAACCTGGGGTTGAGATTGTAATGCAAACCGTTGGCCTTGCGGATAAAATCCGTGGCGCCGATTTAGTGATCACAGGTGAAGGCCGCATCGATGGTCAAACCGTGTTTGGTAAAACCCCAATGGGCGTGTTAAAGCAAGCCAAACTGCAGGGCATTCCCACTATCGGTATCGCGGGCTGCCTCGGTGAAAACGCTAATGCCATATTGGATCACGGTATGGCGGCTATCTTCCCTATCATCCCGCACTTAAGTCCGCTTGATGATGTGCTGGCCAATGCCAAACTAAACCTTTGCAATACCGCCCGAAATATCGGCGCGGTACTCATGTTAGGCCAGCGCTAGTACTGGAACTAATGCTTAAGTAATTCCCTCTGTTTAATGATTTGAAGAAAGGCGCCATAACGGCGCCTTTGCTTATTTAGGCCGCAACGCTTTGGCAATACCAATCGTATTAAATATCTGTTCATTCAGCGGGAGTTCAACGCGCTTTAGACAAGGCGAAGGCTTGAAGGCATAGTGGTGTTCTGTCGAAAGCCTTGAACGCAGTATAAAGCGCGTTGCCATGTAGTGAACATCAGCCGCCCTTCGGGAGCCTCACAGCCATCCCACTCCCGTGTTGCATTGCCTTAAAAGGGAATAACCATTTCTGCGTCAATGCGCCTTGGATTGAGATGCCTGTGAGGCTCTGAACTGATTAGATATTTAACGTGATTGGTATACATGAAATTTTAGTGCTTGATGCCTAAAAGGCCTTGCAGTAAAGTGAGCTCCCTTTTTGGTATTCCGCTGATTGAACATTTGAGCGTCACTGATCGAGCATCACTGGTCCGTTATACTCTTCGAGCCAATTTGCGGTTTCACTATAAAAATTAATAGACGGCAAGCCCCATGACCCAGAAACTCCCTCGCCAAGCCACCGCATCCGAAGCAAGTTTGCTCCGCATTTTTACTGCACCGGAAGATGCAAGCTCAACGCTGAGTATTATTGAGCAAAAGCTCTCCGAGGACTTAGCAGGCTTTTTGGGTGACAGTATCGCCGCGCTCGAAAAACCCTTGTCTGAAATCGAAACCGATTTTCAAGCCTTTGAGATCCCAACTCAGCCGCGTTTCGTCTCCGATTACACCGACGAGATTATGCAAAATTTGGTGGCGCATTCGGTACACACAGCGGCACCGAGTTTTATCGGCCACATGACGTCGGCACTGCCCTACTTTGTGTTGCCGCTGTCGAAAATGATGGTGGGACTCAATCAAAATCTGGTCAAAATCGAAACCTCAAAGGCATTTACGCCGCTTGAGCGCCAAGTGCTCGGCATGATGCACCATTTGATTTACGACCAAGATACGGATTTTTATCAAAGCTGGATGCACAGTGCCAATCATTCCCTCGGCGCATTTTGCTCCGGCGGCACAGTGGCCAACATCACCGCACTGTGGATTGCCCGCAACCAATTATTGAAAGCCGATGGCGAGTTTAAAGGCGTCAGCCGCGAAGGCTTACTCAAGGCACTGCGTCACTACGGCTATGATGATTTAGCGATTTTAGTCTCGGAGCGCGGTCACTATTCGCTTGGCAAAGCCGTCGATCTGCTTGGTATCGGCCGCGACAACATCATCAGCATACCCACGGGCAGCGATAACAAGGTCGATGTCGCGAAAATGCGCCAAGCCGCCCTTGAACTTGCCCGTAAAAATATCAAAGTGTTGGCGATTGTTGGCGTAGCTGGCACCACAGAAACCGGTAATGTTGACCCATTGACAGAATTAGCGGCGCTGGCAAAAGAGTTAAATTGCCATTTCCATGTGGATGCGGCGTGGGGAGGCGCAAGTTTATTATCCAATAAATACCGCCACTTACTCGCAGGTATCGAACTTGCAGACTCAGTTACCATCGATGCCCACAAACAAATGTACGTGCCTATGGGCGCAGGCATGGTGTTATTTAAAGACCCAGAGTTCGCCCACGCCATTGCCCATCACGCCGAATACATTCTGCGCCGTGGTTCAAAGGACTTAGGCAGCCAAACGCTGGAAGGTTCACGCCCCGGCATGGCGATGTTAGTGCACGCTTGCTTGCAGATCATCGGCCGCGATGGTTATGAAATCTTAATCAATAACAGCCTTGAAAAAGCGCGCTATTTTGCCGAACAAATCAAAGCCCATGAGGATTTTGAGCTGGTCACTGAGCCAGAACTGTGTCTGCTGACTTATCGTTATGTCCCCGCCTGCGTCCAAGCCGCCATACAGCTTGCCTGTGAGCAAGCAGACACGGTAAGAGTCGCCCGCTTTAATGAGCTGCTCGATGGCCTCACCCAGTTTATTCAAAAGCACCAACGCGAACAGGGTAAATCCTTCGTCTCTCGCACCCGCATTCAGCCAGCCCGCTATTTTAGACAAGCGACCGTAGTGTTTCGCGTAGTACTCGCCAACCCTCTCACCAGCCATGACATTCTCAATCAAGTACTAATCGAACAAAGCGAAATCGCCGCACTAGATAACGAGTTTTTACCCGCACTCATGGCGATGGTTGCTGAATAGCAAGTTTGGGATGATGAGTTTCAAATAGCGGTTTTCAGATATAAATTTTCTAATAGCAAAACAGCCGCAAAGATCTTTGCGGCTGTTTTTATTTATGGTACTAAATTAGCTGAACGTTAAAGAGACAAAATTAAGCGCTTATTCATTGTCATTTGTACGCCGAATTCAACTGCTTCCGTGACACGCCATGAAGCCATCCATGGCGGCTCTGCGATGACATCCATGTCATCGAAGGTCACGTCAACAGCTGAATTCGCCTTGGCTAATTTCTGCGTAATCTGCTGCATATGGAAAAATACATACCACTATCACATAGGCAGTCATGCTCCACACATAAGAGTGAAAACTAGCTTGAAAAACACCAAGGGTGTAGGTGTCTCACTCTTTAGTGAGATTAGCTTACGCGCCACTAAGGTTAAGTGTCTATGGTCTTTCCCTTTGAACAAATCAAACCAAAGTTTGTTAGTTTTATTTTATTTTTATATATGTTACGTTGCTCCAGTGCTTGTTTGCGGCTTGACGGGAAGTTCAGACTTTAGTTTAACTAATCCACGAAAAACACGGAGGCAGACATTTGCACCGAGAATAGTAATGTCTATGTACAAGTAAATTTTTACCAAAAAAGGATTTTATAAAATGAACATTGGAACTAAGGTTGGTCTTTTACTTTCTGTAACTGGTTGTGTGATTGGGGGATACTTCGGTCTTTCACCTGTCTATTCACTGCTACAATCAGGTGCTATATATGGACAAGAAGCTGGCTTATTTTTTGGAATTACAGGTATTGTAATTGGGAGTATGATAGCTGTGATGGCTTATTTTTCTTCGAGAAAGAATTAACAATCTAATACTATCTATATATGATGGACTAAGGCTAAAATTAATTAGCTTAGACTTAATATGAAACTTATCCATTTATTGGGCAGTATCTGGTTGGATTTGGGTTAAATACTTTTCAGAATAAATTTGTTTTCCATCACACAAGGTTGACATGGTGGGTGTTCAACGATAAGCACATCAGATCTTGTAGCACCCATTGTTTTACAGCTCTATCTATTTTAAATAAGTTTGATTAGCACGAAATAAGTTAAACGTTATTGCCAAGATTAAGTACTTATCATTCACTCCTTTGTGTGTCAAATTCAATTGCTAAATTTAAGTGACCACAATATTCCTTATACGCATAGCGAGTGATTGATTTCTATCACTGATTAAGATTCAAAAGACTTTACCGATTTCATTATTTTTTGGAATGATGGACATTCTAAGTGATCTGATTGTGGGCAACTTGCTACATGGTTAAGACTATCTCGTATTGCTTTTAGCCGCTTAATGTTGAGATCAATATTAGATGCTTTTTGCGCCAGTAAATTACGATCAATGGTCAATTGATTCGATTCATTAAACATCGTAGTGATTTCGTTTAATGATAAACCTGCAATACGTCCAAGTGAGATAATATTCAATTTATTAATGATTTTAGGGGATATTGGCGTCTAAGTCCTTTTCTGCCAATGGATTGGATAAGTCCAATTTTTTCATAATATCTCAATGTTGAAGGAACTAATCCTGATTCGCGTGATACCTCTGCAATATCCATAATATTCACTCTTGACTTAAAGTCGACTTCAAGTTGTACCATGCCTGAACTATATCAATATCAGGAAAGAATACCAAGAGGGAAAACTGAATGGAAATTTCTATTTGGCTACAGTCAATATTAGTGGGTATTGGTGCCACATTAATAATGGATTCATGGTCATGGTGGCAAAAAACGTACTTCATAATCCAACTCTTGACTATACATTTGTGGGACGTTAGTTTATTTACAGAGGTCAGCTGGTTCATCAGCCTATTATGGCAACCCCATCTGTTAAAGGAGAAACCTTTCTGGGTTGGTTTCTGCATTATTTTATCGGTATTATTATTGCTTTAATTCATGTATTAATCTTTGGGGAAATGTGGTTATTTGAGCCAACGTTGATACCTGCACTAATGACTGGTGTTGTTACCGTAGTGTTTCCTTTCTATGTAATTCAACCTTGTCTTGGATTTAGGATTGCAGCAAATAAAACACCTTCACCATGGAAAGCTCGGAGGCTAAGTTTACTGACACATAGCGTCTATGGCCTAGGGCTATTTTTACTGCTTTAAGCCTGAAATATTTAGTTCATGTTTAAATTTAGCTGTCCATTAAAAAACTTTTGTCACAATAATTTAGTTTAGCTAAAGCAATCGCAACTTGTAAAAAACAATGTTAAGGTAATGATTAGTATAACAAGTATAGCTTTCTAAGCAGAATCTGTCGGAGAAAAAGGATGTTTATCAGATATATTTTAATGCTCACTGCCGTGCTGCTATGCCTTTACCCTGTTTGGGGATTAGTGAGCCCAGCAAGCTACTTGCAGGAGATATTAGAGGTTTATCCCGATGCGGAACAAGCCAGTCATACTCAAGTACGAATTACGGCGGCTATTTTATGGATAAGCAATCTGACGCTATCATTTGCGTTACTATTTATTGCAAAATTCATTAAACAACCTCAAACGTACAAATTCGCGAAAATATCGTCTATCGCATTAATTAGCTATCCATTTATTCTGACGATAACAGAGGCAATTTCTCACAGTATTCTATACCGCCACCTAGAACATCCTACGTTGACAATCGAGTTTTCAGCGCAAAAAATGTTCTATTTCGTATTTGGCCTGATCATTCTGGGAATTTATCAATCCCAACAAGAGTACAAACGTGCCAAAAAGAATGGTTAATTTATCAACATATTTTAAGGAAAAACCATTGAAGTTCTTTATCTCTTTTATCTTTGCTTTTATTGGCTCAAAATTATTATTCAAATACTTCGATTTTCACTACGAAATTTTTAGCGACCCTTTTGATCCATTGAAATTTATTATTGATACGGGGGTGTTCGTTGTTATTTTTATATCAACACAGATACTGTATGAAAAATATTGGGAAAAACGAATAAACAAGAACAGACATAATTCCCCCAACTAATGCACATAGGGATAATGCGCAGAGGGACCATGAATAATATATGCTGTTAACACGCTCACAAGCGCTAAGCGACCAACAGAAACCACATAGGAACTAGAAAGCTTTATATGCAAAAGATAATTCTCCCACTGATCATGCTAAGTCTTGGCGCATTGCCTCTATATGCTCCAGCACAGGACAGCAGCGCGTTATGGGGTAAAAAATACGCTGAGGTGAAATCAAGTTTATTAGCTGCTGGCTGGGTATTAGCGCCTGTAGCAGAAGATGAAACGCCAATAACAGCAGATTACCCCGAAATAACCTGTGGTAACGGCGCGATGGCAATTTGCTCTGTCGGCTTTAAGCGAGACAATAGTACGCTTGCCTTAGTTGTTGAATCTATTGAACAAGAGCTTATTGTGACAGGTGAATACTAAATAGCCCAATAGATGATGTTAAACTCAGCCTAAGCATCTAATGTAAACGAGGTAGTGATGTCATCTGTACCCCAATCAAAACAAGAACTTGAATTGGCTATTTACTCAGTTTTCCCCAAATTGATGGCTGACTATCGTTCAATCCCAGCCCAAGTGTCCCGTGTGTGCAGCATAGAAGGAAACATCAAAGGTACACAAATTAGTGTAAGTGATACAGTCGCTTACCTTATTGGCTGGGGTAAATTAGTGCTCAAATGGTACGAGTTAACATCGCAAGCACTCCCCGTTGATTTTCCCGATACGGGCTATAAATGGAATCAACTGGGATTATTAGCAGAGCGATTTCATCATGAATATAGCCAATGGCAATATACTGATTTACTTGATGAATATGAAATGACAATGGAAAAATTGTCAACGCTGATTGCGAGTCTCAGTGATCAGCAACTATACGGCATAACTTGGTACGATAAATGGACTCTGGGCCGTATGATCCAGTTCAATACTTACTCCCCGATGAAGAATATGCGTACCAAAGTACGACGATTCAAAAAAGACAATGCATTACCCTAGTAAACAACTCTTTTAAGCACGGAGGTATTCATGCCAAGTACCCACACTCACCCGCAGTTAGGTCCAAATCCCAACGATAAAGCGCCGATGAAAGGCTTTCCTCAGGTTGGCTTTCTTAAAAATTTTATTTCCCGCGAGAACATTATTGTCGGTGATTACACTTATTATGACGATCCAGCAGGTCCTGAGAGGTTCGAGTCGAATGTACTTTATCACTTTGACTTTATTGGCGATAAACTGAATATCGGTAAATTCTGTGCCATTGCGAAAGACGTGAAATTCATTATGAATGGCGCCAATCATCAAGTATCTGGCTTCTCGACTTATCCTTTTTATATCTTCGGCAATGGCTGGGAGAAAGCGGCGCCCAAGCCCGAAGATTTACCTTTTAAGGGCGACACCTGTATCGGTAACGACGTATGGATTGGTTATAACGCCACTATCATGCCTGGGGTGAAAATTGGCCACGGCGCCATTGTTGCCAGTCAATCCGTAGTAACAAAAGATGTGCCACCCTACGCTGTGGTTGGTGGTAATCCTGCCACAGTGATCAAGCTGAGATTCGAGCAAACTGTGATAGATGAGCTTGTGACCATCGCTTGGTGGGATTGGCCGATAGAGAAAATAACTCAACACCTTGAGGCTATCGCGGGGGCAGAACTCACAACATTACAGCAGGCAACCTAAATAACGCCTGTCGCGAGCAAGACTGAACGAAAAATCTCAAGCGACAAGCATTAAGCAACAAACATTAAAAAAATGCCATTAAACGCAAACAAAATCCTATATGCGCAATTTTGTACAAAAGCACTGAGGGTTTCTGGGTTACTATCAGGCACAACCCGCCCATTCATACACTAAACACGGAGGCCTAGTGTGAACACAGAACATGCGGCCTACCAGATTGCCGATGAATTAGGTGGCCTCGAGTTACTCAATGCCCACTACCATAAACAAAACTTTAGTCGGCACACCCACGAAGGTTACACAGTCGGCGTCATTGAAACGGGGGCGCAGCGTTTTTATCGCACGGGTGGCAACCATGTGGCGCCAAAGCACAGCATCATTCTCGTCAACGCCGATGAAGTCCATAATGGCTGTAGCGCCACCGAGGGCGGTTGGTCCTATCGTGCTATGTATCCAGTACCCGCGCAGTTTGCCAATATTAACAGTGAGCTAGCATCAAACCGCGGTGCGCCCTATTTCCCTGAGCCCGTCGTGTACGATCCTGAATTAGCCGAATTACTGCGCTTCACCTTTACGACTTTAGATACATCGGACAATCGCTTACTGCGCGAAAGCTTGGTCTATTCAAGCTTGACACAGTTGATGACACGCCATAGCAAGAATCGCCCGAGCGATGACCTCACTGTAATCGCTAAGCCTGCGTTAGCACTGGTGAAATCCTTTATCGACGATCATCCTGCTGCCGACATCTCCCTTGAAGAGCTGGCAACACTCGCGGGATTAAGCCCCTATTATTTGCTGAAGCAATTTCAGCGTTATTACGGCTTACCGCCCCACGCTTACCAAATTCAAGCAAGAGTGAGACTCGCCAAAGGAAAAATCAAACAAGGCACACGGCTGCTTGATGTCGCCCTCGATTGTGGTTTTCACGATCAAAGTCACTTGAATCGACATTTTAAGAAGACAGTCGGTGTTACGCCGGGGCAATTTGCCAAAGAAATAGGCCGCAATATTATCCAAGCCTAAACAATCACTTTAAGTTAATCTGCCATGCTCATTCTTGCTTTCTCCTCGATTGACTAAGCAAGCAAGCTTATCCAAGCATTCATTGTTTAACAGCAACCCCGTCGCCGCTATTTTTAGGAGCCAAAGTGACCACTGACAAGCTTATAGAACCTGATGTTTATCCTGTGCATCCATCGAAATCCAAGGCATTTTTAAAAGGTACATTAGCCATGATGCCGTTGACGATAGCTGTTGTACCTTGGGGAGTTTTAGCGGGCTCCTTCGCCATTGAGGTTGGGCTAACGCCCATTGAGAGCCAAGCCATGTCGGCGATTATCTTTGCGGGCGCGGCTCAATTAGTGGCGCTCGGCATGGTGAAAGCCGGTATTGGTCTGTGGAGTATCTTAATTACGACGTTACTCATCACCTCACGCCATCTGTTATATGCAATGGCGATGCGCAGTCAAATCAGTCCGTTGCCATTAAAGTGGCGCCTAACATTGGGCTTTTTGCTCACAGATGAACTGTTTGCCATCGCCAATCAAGGCAAGTTATATAAGTTCGACCCTTGGTACGCCCTTGGCGGCGGTTTGAGTTTCTATATCGGTTGGAATATAGCCACACTACTTGGCATAGTGGCGGGCAATGCGATCGAGAATTTAGATGAGATGGGATTAGATTTTGCAATCGCAGCCACCTTTATCGCTCTGGTCGTTCCTACCATAAAAAAACCATCGATTCTCGTCTGTGTATTAGTCTCGCTTACCCTAGCAGTGATATGCGCCGTTTTTAAAATTCAAGCGGGACTGCTCATTGCCGCCATTGCGGGAATGACGGCAGGTGTACTTTACGCCAAAGTGACCAAGGAAGCGGAACGCGCAGAACAATCCGCAAATCAGTTAGCAAGCGCACAGACCAAAACAGAAGTGGATACAGGAACAGGGACTGACATTAAGACAAAAACATTGTCAGGAGAGAAAGCATGATTTGGTTAATGATCTTTTCAATGGCGGCGGTTGTGTTTATCAGTCGTCATTTACTACTTGAGCCTAAACTACCGCTGCGATTAAGTAAGGGCACCCAAACCTTTTTAAGTTACTCGGCCCCTGCGGTACTCACTGCGATCTTTGCGCCCATAGTATTTGTGCAGGAAGGTCAGCTCGGTCTGAGCCTAGACAACAGCTATCTCATCTGCGCCGTAGTCGCTACAGTGTTGGCGCTCGTCACCCGTAATACCTTGCTGACCACAGTACTGAGTATGGGACTGTTTTTCTTTATCCACTAAGTCAACAAAGAGTCAGTGCTCAGCAACGGCACTGACTCTTGCATCAATCATTTACACCGCCCCTACCACTCTTTTACACAGCCTAATCCTCTCTGAGACATCCCCCCTAGAAAATTACTGACACGTTATCTTGATTTTCCACAATCTTCATGTACTTAGATTCTTATGTCTGTGCAACTAACAGTATCGGCTTTAACGGTATTTCACACATCGACGATAATGGAAGGGTGATGATATTTATCAGCAATAACAAAGGCTCAAACAATAAAAACAAAATACTTAACCTAACCATATTCAAACTATTTAGTCTCTAAAAACGTCCATTCAGAAATGTTATTTACTGCATCTATTACGGCACTAATCTCAGTATTTTTCTAGGTATAGTTCTCGGAATGAAGAGTCCATTTAAAATTTTTACATAATAAAATGCCGCATAAATATTAATCCACATTCAAAAACCAACCCACTAAAAATTAAAGTAAATACACTATATTATAAAGTTATAAATACCGTTTAAAAATAAAGTAATTAACATTTTTAACCAAATTAAAACACACCTTAAATTAATTCATTTTTATTTTGTTTAATAAAAATAAAAGTGCTAGTTTTTAGATGTGCCTAGCAGTAATGATTATTTATATGATTTAGAACTACATATAATTGCCATCGGCGCTCTCAATGAAAGGACGTATTTTATTAAAATAAAGGAACAATCATGAGAAAAAAATCTAGCCTGGGTATATTAACGTTATCCTGTTTAACCGCACTTGGAACTGTTTCTTTGTTGGCCGAAGCTGCTATTCCGAATACTATTCCAAAACTGTCAATGGTAGAACACGCAGCCCCTGATCTTGATTCGCTTAAAAATGATGCAATTAACGACCCCTCGTTTATCAGCTCGTTATTCTCCTTAGGGCACCATCTTGGATATGCATGGGCTGGCGGTACAGCATCCCAGTATGTTGGTGAAGACATCGAAGTCAGAAGAGAATCGAGCAACGAATATAGTCTTAAAGCCCGCTATAACGGCAATGATCCTTATGCAAGCGGCTACAGAGCGAATGAACGTTTGAAGGTAAATTTACAAAATATTCATTTCGTCACTAATCCTCAAAGTCTAAAGTTAGGTTCACCTCAAGTTTATGATCGTGAGGCTATTTATACTGCTCCTGTGGTTATCTATAACTGGGGCGATACCGAAGATACCGGTGTAGCCACCCTAAACTATGATTACACCACTAGCTGGGCCAAAACCGATAATTTCTCTTTCTCCGAGAAAATTGGCGTAACCAATAAATATGAAGTGGGTATTCCAGGAATAGGTGGAGCGAGTTCTGAAATCAGTGCCGAATTTTCCGCCAGCCAAGGTTGGAGTGAAACCGACGGCAAAAGTACAACGATTTCGAGTCAAGCACAGTACCGAGCAATTATGCCGCCTCGCAGCAAACGTTATATCTCAATCACTCTGTTTAAACAAAAGGCGGATGTTCCATACACCTCAAGTTTATATATGATGTACGATATAAAATATGAGAACTTCTTAAAATGGGGGGGTAATGCGCATATTAATCATCCGACAAATAGACCTAACTTCCCTTACACCTTTGGCGGAGCGAATGCGAATAATCTGAATGGACCAGAAGCCTTAGCCGATCAATATCTTCATCAAGATATAAACGGTTATGGTGTATGGGATTGGCCAGCAGCGATTAATTCGGCACAGTCAAAAAGTGGCTTTGAGTGGCAATTGGCGAATATTGTTAGACAACATGGCGCACCTATCAGCGGTAAATTTACCGCAATAGATTCGAGTCAATTTAATATCGATGCCAGTGAATCCTATCCGCTAACGGATGAAGATATTGCTAATCGTCCTAAAAGCGCTCAAAAATTAGGACTGAGTCGTAATATTCAAGTTGCCGTCGGCGAACTCCAAAACAATGATGAAGATGGTTTAATCAAAAAACTGAAAATTTCGCAATCAAGCGAAGTCATGTTAAACAATTAAAAACGGTGAGATTAGACTCTCAATAACAGCTATGACAATCGTCTCAGAGATCTCTCGATACAACTAGCCCGTTACTAGCAAATTAAAAATGTAATATAAAGCCACTCATTCGAGTGGCTTTTCTTTCGCTTCTGCTCGCGCCTTCGATTGCTCATCCATCAGGCAAATATAATCTTCAAGCTCTTGCCCAAGAGTGAGATCAAAATGACGGTTTAACCGCACAAGACCTGTGATGCGATCGACCCTGAAATTACGAAAATCAGCACGTAGCTCACACCATGTCAGTAAGGTCCAAGTACCACGCCAAAAATAGATGGCGAGCGGCCTAACTTCCCGCTCGGTGACATCCAGTTTGACATCTTGGTAGAAGAGTTTGACGTATTCGCGGCGCTGAGCCGCATTACGCAAGGGATCGAGGAATTGAAACTCATTGGAATCGAGGTAAAAATCCGGTGAAAACATTAGGGATTGATAGGCTTGTAATCGTTTAGGCAACACAGCTTCGACTTTAATCATCGCCTGCCTCGCGGCGCTACCAAGCTCCTTACCACCCCAAGTTTGTACCATTCGCATGCCAACTTGAATCGCTTCGAGTTCGGCTTCGTTAAACATCAAGGGAGGAACATTAACCTCGTGGCGCAACAAATAGCCGACACCCGCCTCCCCTTCAATGGGAATGCCACTTAAACACAAGTCCTGCACGTCACGGTAAATCGTGCGCGTGGACACCTCTAACCGTTCAGCCAACTCTTGGGCTGTGGTCAGGCGTTTATGTTTAAGAATTTGCACTATTTGAAATAGGCGGTCGGCGCGGCGCATTGGCTCTGATTTAATCCTTTATCTGCCTATCAGTTGATTAAGCATTGTGAGTTTACATAAATCACTGACATATCCCGATACTCACTTGAGTGATAGTTTACGATTTAAATCATAAAATCCCGATATAAATCTCAACCTCAGTGGCGCTGAGATAGACTTCAAAATCAGTTTGATAACGTCGCTGATGCGGACAATCGTTAGCACTAAAATAGCCCCACACTTGTCCCCAAAGATCGATAACACATTGGGGCATGTCACCTTGACCGGTAAATTTAAGGTACTTACCGGCTTCAAGCTCCAGCGATGTGAAGTGGTTTGCCTCAACAGGGGCATCAATTGCCTTGCCCACTAGCACAGAAAAATCGCCATTCATGTCTGACTCATAGTCATAATACACGCCATACATGGGCGAATTGAGCATAGCGGTGAGCTGGGATGATTCAAAAAAGGCTTGCCACAGACTACCTATTCTCGCGCTATCGACAGACATTTCTGCCCGATTATTCGTGCGGGTGCTTAGTCCAAGTAACGGTAGAGCATCAATATAAACCACATCCATCTTTGTTTCTTCCATAGAAATCTAAACCCATGCTTTAGTTAATTGCGTGATTTTAGCGTCGTGCCTTAAGGCCACGACGCTAATACATTAATCACTTACGACTACTTATCCTTAGACCACAGACCGACTTTGTTACCTTCGCTATCGGCAAATAAGGCGATATAACCACACTCACCGTCTTTTATCGGTGTGACTGGCAGGATAATCGTCACTTCTGCTGCGATCAGTTTATCCACTAAAGGTTGCAATTGTGCGCTGAAATGCAGATACACAGTGCTGCCTTGCATCGATGGTTGGCTCATGCTGCATTTGACTAGCCCTATGCTCGCCGCACTCGCATCTTCGGTGACTATGGTCGCATATTCCATGTCTTCCATATCGTCACGTTTAAACTCAACCCCAAAATGCTGCTGATAAAAGGCAACGGCACGGTTCATATCACTGACAGGAATTTCACCCCAAACTAACGGTGCAATAGATAACATTTTCACTTTCTCCTTGTTGAAAAATATCAATGATTCAAAATCTTATTTATAAAATTCAGAACTGAATCATTAACGGGCGACAACAAGAATAAAACAAGGCTACTGACAGCATGATGTCAGTAGCCTTTTAATAAAAGTGAATGTTGAGGGTTTTGGCCTAGTTAAAACGTTACTTTGGCAAACTGGCTTGATGTGCCTGAATAAAATCATCCATGGCTTTGCTCGCCCTCGCTTGGGCACTGGCTAAGGTATCTGTATCAACCATAGTTTCTACCACTTCGTAGTAGCACTTAATTTTAGGTTCTGTGCCAGATGGTCTGACGATCACCCGAGCCCCGCCCGCTAAGCAGTAAGTCAATACATCGCTCGGTGGTAAGTCGATTTTCTCAACATTTCCATCGGCAAAACGACGCTCAAGTGCCTTTAAATCATCGGTTGAGAGCACATCTAACTCACCAATCTTAACCGGTGGATGCTCGCGCAAATAGGCGCCAATATTGGGCGTGTCAGGTTTTAGCGCAATGCTCACCTGCGCATTGAGATGGAAGCCATGCTCACGGTAAATTTGCTCGAGTCTGTCCCAAATCGTTTGCCCCTTCGCCACCAGCTCGGCAGTTAATTGGGCAAATGCCACCAGCGCCGACAAGCCATCTTTATCCCACACCATACTGCCAACTGTGTAGCCAAGGGCTTCTTCATAGGCAAACAGGAATTGATCCTCAGGCGAAGTTTTTGCAATCCCCACATTCATCAGCCACTTAAAGCCGGTGAGCGTGGTAAAGCTTTGCGTGCCAAACCCTTGAGCAATTTTAGATAACAGGCTCGATGACACTATCGTTGTGCCCGTAAGTCGTTGATTATCTTTAGCGTGAGATAGCAAGTAATGTCCAAAGAGCACACCGACTTGATCGCCCGTCAGCATCTGATACTCGCCATCCTCTTTACGCACTGCAACCGCAAAACGGTCGGCATCGGGATCGTTAGCACAGGCGAGCATAGCGCCGTGTTTTTTCGCCTCGGCAATCACTAAATCCATCGCCCCCTTTTCTTCAGGGTTTGGGAAGTTCACCGTCGGGAAATCGCCATCGGGTTCACGCTGGGAGGCAACCGAATACACTTGGGTGAAACCTGCATCTTTCAATACCGTTTCAGCCATTTCGGCACCCACACCGTGCATGGCGGTATAGGCTAAACTGACCTTTTCAGGAGCGGTATGGTTTTGCAGCACCTCAGCTTGCTGCACGCCATGGCGATAGCTTTGGTAAAAATCGTCCTGCAGGAGTGTCAACTTACCTTGTTTTACCGCGTCATCATGCTCTAAAAACGGAATCGCTTGATTTGCGGCGCGCTCAATTTGCGCGGCAATGTCAGAGTCGTGGGGCGGAATAATCTGCGCGCCATTCTCCCAATAGACTTTATAGCCATTGTATTGCGGCGGGTTATGACTCGCGGTCACCACAATGCCCGCTGCCGCATTAAAATGTTTTACCCCAAAGGCCACCAACGGCGTTGGCGCTACTTTGGACGTTAAGCGCACCTTAATGCCCATAGCGGTGAGCACACTCGCCGCATCATGGGCAAAATTGAATGAGTCGTGGCGGCCATCATAACCAATCACCACGCCACGCTCGGCGGCATCTTTAATCTGATCAAGTAGATATGCACCAAGACCAGCAGAGGTTTGGCGGATCACCAAACGGTTCATCCCCATAGGCCCAGCACCGACGACACCGCGTAATCCTGCTGTGCCAAACTCCAAGCGACCCGCAAAGCGCGCTGCGAGTTCGGCATCATTGCCACTATCAATTAGGGTTTGTAACTGGGCTTGAGTGCAAGGGTCTGGATCATTTTCAAGCCAATGGTTTACCTGTAACTGTAGATGGGTATTCATATCACGCCTCATTGAAAATCATTTGCAATCACCTTAGGAAAAAGCACGTAGAAGAACAAGCTAATTTGCATTAATTTCAAAATGAGCCATGGGTATTGCCATAAAAAACGCACTATCTAACAGGTCATGCCAGATAGTGCGTTGGTTTTAACAAACTGGTTTCAAAACGGATTTAGAGTTTAAAGATATTATCCTTCGTATCTCTGTCGATGAGCTTCACAAAGGGATCGACCCCCACATAACTGGGTTTTTCAGCCAAAGTGATCGTCAGCTTGTTTTCACCACTGACCAACCTATGCTTCTCAATCAATAATACCTGTTTGTCATCCTTTAGCTTATCGGGATCGGCACTAAAGGCACCGATATCGATGATGGCGTCTAAAGGTTGTTCGGCTTCTTCACCTTTACCACTCGCGACTTTGCGACTGGCATAAATGCTCAAGTCAACTTGCGTCTTACCATCAGGCAGAGTGGTCATTACCGCATTGGTTAACCTGAGGTCGTAGAGTGTGATCTCATTAAAAGATTCATCGATAAAGCGAGCTTGCGCTTCATCCGTACCTTGCTCAAGGTAACTCACTAAATCCAATGTGGTTGGGAAAGGATCGTTACGATACTGATAACGCGCTAAGAATGCCTTCAAATTAGCGTTAAGTTTCTCTTCACCCAACACATCTTTAATCGCCATCATCACCACTGAGCCTTTCTGATAATGAATGTACTGCTGATTTTCACTACGCAGCAAAGGCATTTCTTTGATGGATTCAGATGAACGGCCACGTAAATATCTATCTAATTCGTATTTCAAGAATTTACGGATCATTTTATCGCCGTACTTTTTCTCCAGCACCATCAGCGCCGAATACTGTGACAAGCTTTCGGATATCACAGCACTGCCCTGCACATCCGCAGCGCCCACTTGGTGTCCCCACCATTGATGCGCCACTTCATGGGCGGTGACGTAATATACAGGATCGATATTATCCTCATTGCGTAAATCAGTAATAAAACCAATACGCTCTGAGTAAGGCACTGTATTAGCAAAACTTTGTGCAAAACTACGGTAACCCGGAAACTCCATAATTCGCATTTGCTTATGTTGATAAGGCCCAAATGCTTGTGTGTAGTAATCGATAGAATCTTTAACCGACTCTATCATGCGCGCAACGTTCCAAGGATGCTCCGCATGGTAGTAAACCTCAACCGCAACACCATTGTGCTCAGTTTTTTCCACCTGATAACGGCCAGAAATAATCGCGTAGAAATTCACCATAGGGCTATCCATCGAATAATGGAAATACTCACGCCCATCCTGCTGCCACTGTTTTTGCAAATACCCTGGCGCTAATGCAATTTGATCTGCACTTGTCGAAATAGTGGCTTCAAACTGAATGAAATCACCATCGACACCAAAGAAGTTTTGCGTGTAGTAATGGCTGTCTTCAAGCTTGTTCGCTCGAGCTTTTTCGGCTAAATCGCGCTTTTGGCGCTCGTGGCGATCCATAAGCTCATAGCCATCTTGATAACCAAAGAGAGGCAATAGTTCGAAGTTGTTGATGAAGGTGCCATTTTCAACCACTGACATATCAAAGCCAGCTTCAGCAATACCCACAGACTGACGTACTAATTGAATGTCCCCTTGCACCACCTGTCCAGGCTGCACAGGTGTCGAAAAGGTCAACCAAGCATTGCGATAGCGGCTATCTAACTCACCTAAGTTTGTATTCGGGATATTGATTTTTACCGTATCTGCCTGAGTGTGTTCGGGCAACTGCACTAGCATCTTCTCGATCGGTTTGTCGGACTTGTTTTGCCATTCAAACATCACCTTAGCGATAATTTTACGATCTTCAGGGAAAATATCGACATTCGCATTGACCTTAGTGGCCACTAAAATCGGCATGCTTTGGTATTGTTTGAAGGCCTTCTCATAATCGGCTTGCAGATCTGTGGTCTCATCTTGGGTTAAATAATGATTCACCACTTTGGTTTGGTAGAACAAATAACTGCCCATGCCCAAAAACACCACCAAAGCAACGCTCACAATGGCTTTTCCACTAAAACCAAGCTGATAACTCAGTAATCCCATACGGGTTTTAAGGCTCTGCTGCGGTCCGCGATGGTACAAGCCATAACCTAAAACAAACAGGATAAGGCTAAAGGCACCCCAATAAATCATATAGAGTGCATGGCTTAATAAGCCCCAACCGTAGCCGTTCATATCCGAGTAAATTAAGGTCGGTGATTGACCAAAGTTATATAAGCTATGGCCAAATCCCCAGCTTGCCATAACAAATGTCGTTAGATAATAAGCAACAAATAACCCCATACCTGCGTACTTATTTGGGCTAAGTACTTGCAGGAAAAACGCCAGCACAGCGGTCATCAACAGCGGCAGGAGGTAATAAAATCCCAGTCGAATAAGGTACTGAGCAATCTCAAGATTGGCTTGTCCTTTTATCAGTTGAAAAGCAATTGTGGTACACATGGCGAGCACATACAGCAAGGTCATCACTATGACCACAGATACTAGCTTTGAGCCCCAAAAGCTTAAGTTTGATACGGGAACGCTATCGACGATATCTCCCATTCCTGAACTGCGTTCACGCCAGACGATTTCTGCGCTGTAATAAATCAGCACTATCACCATCAATAGCCCCGTCGCGCCGGCAATGTTATTCACCATATCTTGGGTTAATGGCCAATTAGATGTGCCGTACCAACCAAAATCATCGAACATGGGGCCGACTAAATTGAAAATAGTCAGCACACCTAACACCACAAATGGCGCGGTAAATAGTACTTGCCGTACTTCAAATTTAACCCGCGTCCAAAATTGCTGGCGACCATTAGGCTCAGTTGCCATAGCCAATTGTGCCAAAGGCACTAAGCTGGGAACTGTTCCTGCTTTATCGGATTTTTTCTCACGTTTCTTAGTCAAACTCGGCTGACGGAAAATCCCGGAAATGGCCAGTAATACACAGGCAATTCCAAACCATATCGCCCGGTTTTGCAGCACGAGTCCTGAGAATTCAATTAACTGGCTATTCTTCTCGCTAATGGTCCAGTAACGGGTCACTTCAGCAAAGGTGCGCAGCGCAAAGGGATCAAGCAAAGCAGCAATAGTACGATATTGTGGCTGACTCGCCATTTCGCCCGTCAAGGTATAAAGCACCAACATGGCTACAGCGGTCAGATAGAGCGCCATTAAGGAACGAAAATGACTTGCCATCGCATAGAATAGAGTCGAGATCAGCAGCAAAGTCGGCATGGCGAGTAAAAAATACGGCACAAGATAATTCGATAACGCAAAAGGTCCAAAACGGCTAGCATCGACCCATGGCATAAAAGAGCCGAGCATTAACCCTATGGGGATAAAGGCAAATACCATCATCACCACAACAAAACTGCCGAGAAATCGACCAAATTGGTATGCAAATGGTGATAGGGGTTTGCTATAAATCAGCTCTTCCATCAAATGCTGATGATTGCGGATAGCCGTGCTACCCACAAAATTCACCACGGCAAACATGGAAATGAGTCCCATGATCAACATGGTTTGAGTAATCCCAAATGGGCTGTTTTTCATCACCTCACCGCCGCTACCAATTTGAATATTGTTAGAGACGACTGATAGAAAACTCATTAAAAACAATAGAAAAGAAACAACATAAAAGGATGGCTGACGCAAATAATAACGCCACTCAAACCTAAGCATTGATAACAACATATTGATATCCCCTTAGGCAGCCTGACGGCGATGACTGAGTAAAGTAGAAAAATACAGATCTTCAAGCCCAGCAGTCGCAGGGGTAAATCCTTCAGGACAAGTGTCAGCCATCACATTCAGTACTGTGCGTCCCGCTAATAAACGCTTAGAAATCACAGGTAATTGCGCTTCAAGCTCCTGCGCCTGTGCTTGACTCACAGTCTTAGTCCAAATTTTTTCCGTTAATTCACCCACCAATTGATGTGGATTGCCTTGAAGCAGAATTTTACCCGATGCCAAAACCGCCATATTAGCGCAGAGCTCAGACACATCTTCGACAATGTGAGTCGAGAGGATTACCACTTTTTCTTCGCCTAAACTCACCAGCAAGTTATGGAAACGGTTACGTTCTTCGGGATCGAGACCCGCGGTAGGCTCATCCACAATCAATAACTTAGGATCCCCAAGCAAGGCCTGAGCAATACCAAAGCGCTGACGCATACCGCCAGAGAAACCACTCACGGCTTTATTTTTATGCTGATAAAGATTGGTGTGTGCCAGCAATCCTTCAACCGCTTCTTTACGCAGCTTGCTCTGATTAATACCCTTAAGAATGGCTAAATGATCTAACAGGTCATAGGCGCTAATACGCGGATAAACATTAAAGTCCTGGGGCAAATATCCCAAGGTTTTACGCAGCGCTTGAGGATCGGCTAATACATCAATACCGTCAAACACTATGCTGCCACTATCGGCACTTTGCAGGGCGGCAATGGTACGCATGAGTGATGACTTTCCCGCGCCATTGGGTCCGAGTAAACCAAACATCCCTTTGGAAATCGTTAAATCAACACCATCGAGTGCTTTAACACCGTTATCATAGGTTTTAGTGAGATTAGAAATAGTCAGCATGCTTCCCTCTTGCGTCTGTGAGTTCAAAATACCGACAAACTATCACATAAAATTAACCTTTACAGTAGTTATCAAGATATTCATGTACTTACAGAATGCTAGCCAGCAAAACAAACTACATATTCTTAATCCCTAAAATAGCAAAAGGGACTCTATTTGAGTCCCTTGCTATTGAAATACAATATAAAAGTAAAAATATGCCACGAATTAAAATATGGCGTACCAAATACAATTAGTTACATAAACGCCAACATTAGCGCGAGGGTAAAGTGCCATCAAATACACGCACTTTGATATTCTTTTTTAGGTTATCTTGGTCTTGTTGCCATTCTTGCCACTGGGTGAAACTAATACTAAGCTGCAATGAAAAATCAGTAGAAATCCACTGTTTTTGCCCTTGAGTATATTTTGGTGCAGGGACTATGTTACTGGGTCCAACGAAGGACGCAGAACACATAAAGGTTTTGAAATACACTTGGTCAATCGATAAATCGAGGGCGCTGGGCGATGTTAAACATTGACCACTGCCCGGCTCTTGATACGAGGCAAATTGGTACAGGATTGCCGGTGTATTATTGGTACTATCGGGAACTGAAGCAGTTTGATGACAAGATAAACAACTACTTAATGCATTATCCGCAGGGCCATTTAGGCGCCCATTACACCCTAAGTGTCCCGCATTGGTGTGCTCATTCAAACGGCCAACGACCTCTTGAAATACGGCGCTATCCTTAAGCCCTGTGATTGGGTTTTGAGGGAATGCTGCCGCTCCCACTGTTGCTGGCGGCGTGTCATTCCCCCACATTAATCCCAGAGGTGAGATACGATCCCAAGGATTTTGCTCTTTCGCTTTAAACTGACCATCGGCGACAAAAGTGCCATAGGCCCAGCCCACGGGTGAACGGCTGTCGCGCACTGCAATATCAAACTGCAATAAGTACACATCGGCGACAGAGCGCGGGCATTGCTCTGTTTCCTGTTGGAAACTGCAAGCACTGCCATCGGCATTTTTACATTCGCAGAAATCACTGGCACTGATATTGGCTTGCCAAACAGGTACATTTTCAAGGAAAGGATAGTTATTAGGCGTTGCGGTAGTGAACAGTAACTTGCCAATCACACTGCCTTCATTAAATGCAAAGTTTTGCTGGGGCATCACAGGTGATGGCGCCCCCGTCCATACCTTGCCAATGCTGTTTGCCGCCTGAGGATTATAAAAACCCACCGCCCACATAGTGGTTTTAAGGGAGCCTTGGCCTTTTATCTCCATAGTAACGGGGGCTTCTCGGGTCAAGCCATGGATAAATTCCCGCCCACTCATGGGATCATAGGTCTGATAGGGAATATGGTACCAAGAGCGCACCTTGTTGTTACACAGATCCCAGTCTTTACTGACATCACCTTTGTCGATGTTTCCCTCTTGGATGTACTTCATCACAGCCCAGAGGTATTGCTCAGCTTGGGTATTTTTATCATTTTCACTCAGATTCTTATCGAAGGGATTGAATTTAAGCCAAGGTGCAGCGCTATCGGGTTTAGCACTCGAATAAGCATCACTGAGGCTAAAAATAGGCCCCTTCCAGCCCGGATAGGCTTGATTGATGGTGACCTGATTATCCCACATACCTGTTTTTGTAAAAGCAGGATCTTGGAAGTAACTTGGATAGGCTCCAGTACAGGTTGAATTTGCGTTAGATCTAGTGTTAGGCGATTGCTTATCTGCAGCTTTTGCGTTGACTGTAGTCAATGAACAAACGGTGAGCAGAAGTATGGCTGTAATGTTGAGTTTCATAATATCGTCCTTGAAGAGTATTAGTCCTAAAAACTCCCTTTGTGAGCCCAAAACTAACAACGGCTCGAATTAAGCATAGACTAATTTTTAACATCTTCTGTAAAGCTTAACGATTCACATATTAAGGATATAAAAAAGGCCGTTTAGTATGACTAAACGGCCGAAACATATTACTTATTGGACTAGCCGTCCAAGCTATTTCTCAACTTCTTGCCCACGCGTCTTCCACAGTGAATACAAGACACCTAAGACTAACAGACCAAAAGTCACACCAAGGGACACTGCTGTTGGGATAGTAAAGTCCACTATTCCCTCGTGATTGAAATACACTAAACCCACTTTCACCCCAATAAATACTAATACCACTGACAGCGCATATTTAAGGTATTCGAAACGGTGCACCATAGCAGCCAACGCAAAATACAAAGCACGTAGCCCCAGAATCGCGAAGATATTTGAGGTATAGACGATGAAAGGATCTTGAGTAATCGCAAAAATAGCTGGAATACTGTCGACTGCAAACACCAAATCCGCGGTTTCCACTAAGATCAACGCCAAGAATAACGGCGTCGCCCACCATCCTTTTGTTAACTGATGATCTTCGCCACGTACCCAGAATTTTTCTTTATGCAGCGTTGGCGTAAAACGCATCTTAGTGCGTAACCATTTATAAAACTTATTGTCTTGGATATCACCGTGCTCATCGTTTGAGAAGAGCATTTTCACGCCAGTGAAAATCAAGAAGAGTCCAAATAACACAAGTACACCTTGATACTGGGCAACAAGCACAGCCCCAAGACCGATCATAATGGCGCGCAACACTATTACGCCCATAATGCCCCAGAAGAGCACTCTATGTTGGTATAAACGTGGGATACCTAAGCTACTGAAGATTAACGCGATAACAAATACGTTATCCATAGACAGTGATTTTTCAATCAGATAGCCCGTTAGGTATTCCATACCGGCGGTTGAACCCTTGTACCACCAGAGCCAGGCCCCAAACAATAAGCCCATACAGATATAAAAGGCTGAAAGCTTTAAACTTTCAGCCACGGTAATTTCATGCTGATCCTTGTGCAATACGCCAAGGTCAAAGGCTAATAACGCCAGCACAAAACCGAAAAACATTAACCAAACCCAAAGCGGGTAACCCACAAATAGGGTGGTAAAAAACTCCATAAGTCTCCTTAGTAACACATAACGACTGATCTAAATCAGTAAAGTTGAGCAGATAGACATTGACTCATTGTAGAAATATAAACTGTGAAATCTTATATGAAAAATGCAACTATCAAGATTAAAATTCTTTTACAATCAATATAATTATGGTGCTTATTTATACTTATGCCTCGAATAAGTTCACTTCTCAATCACAGCGCTTCCCTGAGAAAATCATCTAACCCACCCATTCGTGACATTCCTTTAGATAGCAGCCTCGAACAAGCGCGTAGATGCTCTACCAATAATGCAAAATTGCTATCAATCATAAAACTTACACTATCCATTAAACGACGAACTACAGCTAAATCAAGGCTAAAGCCGCTAAGATAAAACTGCCACAGTTGAATTATGGCCACTATTTAGCACTCATTTCCTAACTGAAAATGAATTAATTTAACCGCTTAGTATTGCTATAGCGAGCCTTAAAGAACGGCTAAAAATGTTAGTTATACAAAATATTCATCACTTTCAAGACCCTTGGCTGTTCCATATCATCCGAGTGTGATTAACTGCTACAACAGCGCCGTCTTTTAGTGATCAAAAGCGCCGCGATAATCACAAATAATGAAAAATAATTAATAAAATTCATTACGATAAAATGAATCATTAGCTGCTCGGCGCATAAAGTGCCAGCATTGGGAGTCTTAAGTGTCAATAGAACAAAACCCGCCGCACGCAATGCAGGGCCCACAAGGCTCGCCCCCAGCTGAAATGCTATTTGGGCATCCTAAGGGCTTATTTGTCTGCTTTTTTACCGAAATGTGGGAACGCTTCTCTTTCTACGGTATGAAAGCATTACTGTTTCTTTACCTGATTAAATATCATCTGTTTACCGACGAATTTGGTTACAACGTGATTGGTGCTTACGGTGCCTTAGTGTATGCCATGCCCGTAGTGGGTGGCTTATTGGCCGACCGCTATATCGGCATGCGCAAAGCGGTGATCTTTGGCGGTGTTTTATTGGTGCTCGGCCACTTAGGTATGGCCTTTGAAGGCCATCAAGCGGTTATCGTTGCGGGTGAAATTCAACGGGATGAACAAGCGCTGCAAGTATTCTATTTATCCCTCGCCTTAATCATTGTCGGTGTGGGCTTTTTAAAACCCAATATTTCCACCATAGTAGGTCAGCTTTATCCTAAATCATCCGCTAAGCGAGATTCTGGTTTTACCATTTTCTACGCGGGCATCAACTTAGGCGCCACCTTAGCCCCGCTGATTTGCGCTTATTTAGGTGAAACCTATGGCTGGAAGTACGGTTTTGGTTTGGCAGGTTTAGGGATGTTAGCAGGTTTGTTGGTGTTTATTCGTGGCAAGAAACATCTGCAAGGCTTCGCCGAACCCAGAGATCCTGCGCGGATTTTAAAGAAAACCGCTGGCATAACGACAGAACAATGGATTTACTTAAGCGCAATTGGCAGCGTAATCATAGTCTGGGGGTTGATTCAAACCCACTCCCTCGTACTTTCGATTAGCAGTTTATTACCCGCTGTGAGCCCAGTGATTTGGTTCTTGCACTCAGTATCACTAGTGCTTGCCCTTGGTATTGGCTGGTTCATGGTGAAACATTGTAATCCGATTGAACGTCAACAGATGTCGGCTTTGCTGCTTTTCATCGTTGCGGGTTTGGTCTTCTTTGGCTTATATGAGCAGACCTATGGCTCTTGGGTAGCATTTTCGGACCGTGTGATGGACCGCAATATGCTCGGCCTCGAATGGAGTGCGGGACAATTGACCTTCCTCGGCGCTTTCTTTGTGATCAGTTTGTCGCCTATCTTCGCTTGGCTGTGGCCTGCCCTCGCCCGTAAAAATTGTGACCCGAGTAAACCGGTTAAAACCGCACTCGGTATTTTGTTCGCGGGTTTATCCTTTATGGTGCTTGTGCTCGGGATCCAGATGCCGCTAAGCAGTGGCTTAGTGAGTATTTGGTTCTTAGTCGCGGCTTATTTTGTATTAGAAATCGGGGAGTTATTGCTGTCGCCCATAGGCTTATCAGCCGTAACTCAGCTTTCGGTAAAACGCGTAGTCAGCCTGATGATGGGTGCTTGGTTCCTCGGCACTTCATACTCTGAAATCTTAGCCGCCGAATTAAACAAACTCGCCGCGATTGATACCCAAGGCGGCGTGATAAGTGACGTACCGAGTGCGATGGCGCTATACGAGCAACTGTTTATCTTCTCGGCGCAAATTGGCGTGGTGATGGCATTAGTCTTCTTTGCCCTTGCGCCATTAATGAAGAAAATGATGCACGAGAAAATGGCGACTCACTCAGTTTAAGCAGACAAACAGAAAGTCGGTTGGCTTACTTTCGCCCTCTGAGGCGACGGTAAGCCAAGACGATAAGGTGCAAAGCAAGTAACCCCGTAAAAGCCGCGCAGAAAAACAGTAATGCAATCGAGTTTACATCCCTAGGCGCATCACGATAAAGCCACCACCACAGCGGCCAGCCGATTGCCGATAAAGCCGTAAGCTGCCACATACAGCGTTTGCAGCGACCAATCTTTTGCCTGAAAATTGACGTTTTACAATCACCGCAACTCATAAATCCCCAATACCATGATGGCAGTATATCTAAAACTAAAGCGACACTTTAAGCCTTGCCATCCCTTGATTAATAGAGACGAGCGCACGATAACCTAAATCTCGTTTAGCTGCGCTGATATCAAAATAATGGCTGCAGGATAACTGCCGTGCGACAAAACGCGTCATCATGGGCTCTTCTTGCTTCTTTAGGAGGTAATGTATACTTTCCAATACTGCGCCTGCTACATAGGCGACAGATTGAGGCACACGCTTAGTCACCGGCGGTAAAGCATCGCAGGCCAAAATCAGATTGATCATCTCGGCCATAGTGATGGGTTCATCATTACTCAGAAAATAAGCTTTCCCTTGACACTTAGGCTTTGCTTGGCAAAGTTCCAGCGCCGCCAGCACATGGGCATAGGCAGCGTTATCTATGTAGATGGTATCGACTAGCTTATCTTCGCGGCCAACCAGTTTAAGCTTACCTAAACGCCCGCGCGACAATACCCTAGGCACTAGATGGGGATCGCCAGGCCCCCATATCAGATGCGGCCTGAGTGCGACGGTTTTTAACGCATAGGGTCCAGTGGCTTGAGTCGTCACTTGGCTAGATACTTGAGTCACACTAGGATTTTCAAGTGGCATGTCACCCACTTGATTGGCGTCGAGCATCATCTTTTCAGCGATGGCTTTAGAGTGGGCATAATGATTCAAGAATCTTGTGGCATAGGGAGTAGACTCATCAATACCCGATTCATCCTGCCCTGAAAAGGTCACACTCGGGGTACTGGTGTAGACTAACTTATCTATTTTTAATGCCTTACAAGCGGCAATCACATTGGCTGCGCCCTTTACATTCGGGCAAAAATAGCTGTCTCTGTCACCCCAAACACCTGCTTTAGACGCCACATGAAATACAATATCGCAGCCTTGCATCGCCTGTTGCAGCAGATCTTTATTGACTAAATCCCCTTGCAGCATGACTACGCCCAGTGCTTCAAGTTCGGGATAATGCCCACGCGCAAAACCTGTGACTTTAATGCCCGCAGCTAACAATCTCAGGCAAATCGCTTTACCTAAAAATCCCCCCGCCCCCGTGACAAAGGCGTGTCGCACCTTAAGCGCGAGCTGCGCGAGTGCCATTTGTTCAGCCGCATCAAATTGGGCAAGCGTCGTGCTCTTGATTGGGTCTTTCGTCATTAAGGGTATCCATTTCAGCACATTTACATGAACTTAAAGTCGGTGTAATAAGTTTAAAATAAGCACAAGGGCTTAAAAATAAGCGAGTTTGTTCAAATGAACACAGAATATAACGTAAAAAATGCAGGAAAAAGCCGTGGAGTTTTAAATCAACCTTTCGTTTGTGATTGTGCCCAAACGGCTAATTTTTCTCTAAAAATCTTGGCATTATGCCGCACATCCACAGGGAAATCTGGATGAATAAGAAACCGCCTTATGCCCTGAGTCTGCGTAAATTGCTCGGCAATGGCGATCAAATCTTGGTACAACTGCTGACTCTTATTGCACACCAATGACTGGTCGAGTTCGATACAAATTAACGGCTCTATCTCGTTCGCCACTTTCACTCCCACTAAAGCGGAGCGCTTCACATTGGGATGCGTATTAAAAATGCGCTCGCAGGGAATGGAATAATAACGTTTAACAAACAATCCAGTAGCGTCGACTCTGTGGGCCTTACGACCACACATCCACAGAAGACCTTGATCATCAAGATACCCCAAATCGCCCATGCGGTGTCTAACGGTATTGGTTGCCGAGTCCCAAATCTTGGCCGCCGCAGTCGCGCGTTTGCCTTGGCTTTCGTGCTGACTATTGTTTAGATAATAGGACTGACTCACCATAGGCCCCTGCACGACTATCTCGCCGATTTCACCGTTATTCAGCACTAAGGCATCATCCCACTCGGGAATAACCTCTTCGCTGATAGCAATAATGCGAATCGTCACGCCATCGATAGCGCGACCGACACAGATACCACCGCCGTTATCTGTGATGTCAGTCGTGGCAAATAACGCATCGCTGGCAATCATACTAATAGGCAAAGATTCGGTTGCGCCGTAGGAATTTAAAATCGGCACACCTTGGCTCAGCATCTTACTAAAACGGGCGATGGAGGCAATGGTGGCTGGCGCACCCGCGGAAATCACCCGCTGTACGCTAGGCAATTTATGCTGTTTTTGTTCCCCCGCGCGGCCTAAACGTTCGAGCAAAGCGGGATTAACAAAAATATTACTGCATTGATATTTCTCAATCGCGGCAAACAGGAATTCAGGATTGGCGGTAATGGGCTTGCTGGCATCCATTTCAGGAACAATAGACGCCATACCGAGTGCGGGACCAAAGAGTGAAAACAGTGGAAACGTGGCGAGATCGCGCTCGCCATGGCAAATGCCATAATCGTTTTTTAATGCTTGGATTTGTGCCTCAAACATACCATGGCTATACACCACCCCCTTAGGCGTGCCAGTGCTGCCACTGGTAAATAAAATCGCCGCTATCTCATCAGATTTAAGCATCACCATGGGATATTCAGACTTTGGAGCAGAAGATTGCACTGAGGTGCTTTGCAGCAGAGTCGATAAACTTATCGCACCAGTACCGATACGGATTAACTTTGCCGCTAAGCCTGTTTTGCCGTCATCAACATTGAGTAATGACTTAATACTGCCCTTACCCCAACCAAATAGACGTCTAGCAATATGAGCCTTGGGAATACCGATAAAGGCATCGGGCGCGGCTTCAGCAAAACACTGTTTAAGATTGCGGATCCCCATGCCGGGATCAACTAGGATAGGAATAACCCCCGCTTTAAACAGCGCAAAAGTAAGTGCAAAAAAATCCAAACTCGGCGTGACCATAAGCACAGCCTTCATGCCGCGCTCAATGCCATGGGCGTTCAGCGCAAAGGCTATCGCATCGCTTTGTCTGTCTAGATTAAGAAAATCCAACTCGCTGTAACGCAAATTCGCCACAGAAGCGCCCTGAGCGCTTTGTACTGCTACCGCAAGATGATGGGGAATGGCATGGGCGGCTTGCTTGAGATGACGACAAATATTGGCATCACTGACCGTTGCTGACGTAGAAGAACCCGTTAAAAGCGGCGTTTCCAACGGCGTCACTAAAGGAGCAACCAAAGGAGCCACTTCAGTCTCAAGCAAGGTCGACATTAACCTGCGGCCTGTTCGGACGGCGCCGCTTCTACGTGGTCGTCAGCCATAAAATCTTTAATATGGGCAATCACTTCATCGCTGGCATCTTCCAAAATGTAGTGACCACAATCGGCAAACTCATGCACGGTCGCATGGGGCATGTGCTGACGCCATTTTGCTAAAAAGTGCTTATCGAACACAAAGTCCTTGAGACCCCAGCAAATCAGGGTCGGCACTTTGGCAAACTGCGGTAAACTCGCAGCAATATCAGAGACTAATTGATAATTTCTATCGCCTTCACGCAGCGGAATATCCTGCACAAAACGCAGCGTCGAAATGCGATTGGCCCAAGAGTTAAACGGCGCGACATACGCCTCGCGAATGTATTTGGACATCGGCTGGCGCTTAACACCCACATAGGAAGCAATAGACGAAAAGGCATTGAAACCGCGTACCAACACTGTGCCTAACAGGGTATTACGACAAATCCACAGCGGCCAAGGGAATGGTTTAGTCTCGGGCAAATGGAAAGCACCCGTGTTCAATATCACTAGGCGTTTAATGCGCTCAGGATAACGCGCCGCATAACCCATACCTATCATGCCGCCCCAATCGTGTACGACTAAGGTAATGTTTTCTTTCACATTCAGGCTATCGAGCAGGGCTTCGAGATCGTCGATACGGTTCTTAAGGGTATAGTCATAACCACTGTCGTCTGGCTTATCCGACAGGCCACAGCCGATATGATCCGGCACTATGCATTGGTGAGTGTCTTTTAAGGCGCTAACAAGGTTGCGGTAGTAAAACGACCAGCTAGGATTACCGTGAACCATCACCACAGGCTCGCCTTGACCCTCGTTGATATAATGTAGCTTGTTGCCATTACGGCTAAGAAAATGACGTTTAAAAGGCAACAGAGTGTCTAACATGACGCTTCCTATCTTAATTCTTTATGAGAGCGAATAACGGGTTATGTACAGCTGGCTTAGCTTATCGACAGAACTAAAGACTAAGCTATCAACTGAATCATGGACTTACTGGGTTGACTCGAATGTATTCTAGCCATCAAGCAAAGGCGTGAAAAGGTGCACTGCACCCTACCACTTAATACCTAACATCATGCAATTCAATCCACTGCCTATGCCTAAAAAGCTCACTTGATCGCCCGCTTGCAAAAAGCCTTGATCGTGCGCCATCGCAGCGGTCACAGGTAACGACACTGTGCCCATATTGCCCAGCAGCTGATACGTTGGAAATTCTTTTTCGGGGGGAATATTTAACGCGCTAAGCACTTGCTTACGGTTTGAGGCGCCCACTTGATGGCAAATCACTTTGTCCACTTGCTCAACCAGCCAATTACGCTGCTCAAGGAAATGCTCCCAAGTGTGCTTCGCCAATTCAACACCTTCTTTAAGCAAGGTAACGGCATCGGTACGCATAAACTCACGGTACAGATTGTGCCCCACTTCCTGCAGACCCCATTGACACAACTGGTGATGCTCAGGCGCCGATAAGTGCGATGCACCCAGCAATTGATGCTGGCGCACATTTGTCAGCGGCAAGCTGCCATCAGTAAGGATCACCGCCACTGCACCAGAGCCACCGGTTAAGGTCGCCAGTGACTGGGCAAAATTCTGCATGGTCGGATCGGCCAACATGTTATCGATAGTGACATCGACAATATCCCGCGCCGACTCACAGGACACCACCATACCCGCCTTGATTTGACCCAACTCAATACGGTTCGCGATATCTAAAATACCCGATAACACCCCAAGGCAAGCGTTGCTGATATCGTAAATCGCGGTGTCTTTTGACACCCCCAATTCGGCAGCAATACGACACGCGGTCGCGGGCTCATGTTGATCGCGGCAAACGCCGGTATAGACAACAGCACCTAAATCGGCGACATCAATCCCAGTTTCAACCATGGCTTTACGGGCAGCTTTAATCGCACCGTCGGACAATTGATGTCCTTTTGGCCACCAGCGGCGTTCGGTAATCCCAGTCAATGCGGCAAGCTGTCCCATAGGAATACGGAACTTTTGATACAAAGGAGCAAGACGAGACTCTAGCTCACTACTGGAAACCACAACAGGCGCCAGTTCATAGGCCAGGCTATTAATAAATACGCGGGAATATTTCATGAAACTGTTTTATTCGCTCACTAGAATGACTGACCAGCAGGTCAGCTTTCAGTTGTTATTCGTCATTAATGCGACATTTGAACAAGAAAAGCCCGATGATTCAATAAAAAACCATCTTGAGTGTAAGACTTGTCTCACAGCGCAGGTTCCAAACACGACGGCCCTGAATTCACTATCACTAAACTTAAATGCGCTAATATAGAAATAATTCATAAAAAACATCACAGTACAGCATATTTTTAGACGCGCAAAATTATACCGCCATTTTTTGCGCTAAAATCAGCGTATTTCTTGGTGTAACGCTGTTTGCACAAAATTCACCCACGCAAACACCATATCCTTGTTCCTGCAAAAAACAAGCGCGATCTAAGATGAGCCACTGCTCCAGTGCGCTGCGAAATAAATGCGCGACTAAATCGATACGGCGAGTTAATTGTTGTCTTTGTCGCCCAACATCAAGCCAAGCTTCAAAATCCCTGTTTTTCGCAAAATTAACGGCCTTCGTCTGCGCCGCCCACAGGCAAAAATCCGTAAAACTGCCGCTCAATTGACTCTGTTTTAACGAGGGTAAAGGCAAATATTCGTCGATTTGTCGACATTCACGTTGCAGTGCATCAAAGCCTAAGCGCCACGCGATTTCTTGATGGCGTAGCGCCTGCTGTTTGGGATTAGCTATCACACTCTGCTGCAGCGGTAACTGTAAATCATGGCGACTGAGCTTTAGGCTGCTCTGCTGAGCAAGAGTCGATAACGGCTGATAATGGCTCGCTTGAATTAAATGATAGCAACAGGGAGAAATCGCCAATGCCTGCGTGCCCGCCTCGGCCGCCAGCGTTAACAGCCGAACATGCAAATCTCCGCAGGCATGCAAAGCAACTGCTTGCTGCTGAGCAGTTAAGGGATGAGTTGTTAACGGATTCGCTGCTGAGGGATGTTCAACTGGTGTTTCGACAGTGGCTATAGCCCTGTGCTCAGCGCCAATAGCAAAGGCATCGGCGCAAATAAAGGTTTGCGATAACTGCCACTTATCAGCAAAAGCCTGCCCTGCTTCACATAATGGCGCTTGCCATTCTAAGCTCACCACTTCGGCGCCGCGAGCTTTAGCAATCAAGCGGCCCAAATGCCCTTTACCCGCACACCATTCCAATACGGGTAAATTAAGCTGGGGTAAATGCTGTACAAAGGCGGTAATTTGCTGCCATTTTCGGCCTTTAATGTGAGCACTAAAGTGCGCCTCATCATCAAAGGACAAACCGCGGTCCTGCGCTTTATCTACCTTTGTGGTATCGGTAATTGCAATATCAGCAATGGCAGTGGTAAGCAATGACAAGTCCCAATCTTGGCCTAATGCCCTAAGATCGCGGTTTAATGCCGGTGACAACGTCTTAACCAGTAAAGATTGCTCGGCATCGAGTCCATCAAGCTCATCATCAGCCAGCGCCCACACAGCTTCGGCCAACAGCGGAAAATCCTGTGCCCAAGGCAAAGCGTTCACTTCAAATGCACGCACTTGCCACAGGGCAGCACTCTTTTCAAGCAACTGATTAAGCTTGCTAAATTGCTGTGAGTAAGTGAATTGTTGCTGCAGATTATCTTGGTTCACGTCATGCCCAGTGTAAAAAATACTTGTCTCGTATTAGGCTGAGCGAATCAGCCCTACGGATGACTTTATGCGAAAAAATGTTAGTATCGCGGCCTTTAAACACTCAACCATAACGTTAACTGAGAAGACTCGGTTAACTAGCCATAAGGCTCCAAAGGACACACATGCTTTCACCTTGCGTCGCACGCTGCGGTTTAAATGATGAAGACTACTGCATGGGCTGTTTTCGACATATCGATGAAATTGTCAGTTGGCGCACGAGTAGCGAAGCGCAACAGGCGGCCATTTGTCAGCAACTTCCCGCCCGCAAAGCCTTATTTGAAGGCAGTGAAAACCAGCATATTTTAAGTCGTGATAAATGGTTAGCTGCCGAAGCGCGTTTAACCGACAAGGACTAAACCCCATCCGCTAACGCCACCCTCTGCGCAAGCTCATCCTGCTAACAGCCTACAAAACTATTTTTTCAGCATTGATTTCAAGTCAGCAAAGGGATTGTAGGTCGCCGCCGCTTGCTTGGTTTCTGTGGTGCTACCGTAACGGATCAATTCTTCAAAGCGAGAATGTTCGTTATCGTGGCAATAAAGACATAATAATTCCCAGTTTGAACCGTCTGACGGGTTGTTATCGTGGTTATGATCCCTATGATGCACAGTCAGTTCACTTAAGTTTTTTGGGGTAAATTCGCGGGTACAGCGGCCACACACCCAAGGATAGAGTTTTAACGCCTGCTCACGGTAACCGCTCTCACGCTTAGCTTTGTACTCCCGCGCATCGGCTAATACTTTATCTAACTTACTCTGGCCTGGCACTGATGACATAGTGTAATCCCTAAAACAAACCCTAAAAAAATTGCCCCAAGGATAATCCGAGTTATCACTTGGGGCAATATATCCCGCACTTTACGGGTTAATGGTGCACGATTTGTAGACGTAAATGGCTAAGCCGACCTAGGTTACTGGCTTAGTTTACTTACGTTACTTAGCTTACGTGGGCATGATCGGCATTCGACAGATGCAAATAGTGTAAGTATTTTTCATACTGAGTCACCACATCCGCGAGGATTTGCTCTTCGGTATAACCCATCACATCGTAATGCTGACCACCTTGTTCAAGGTACACTTCGGCGCGGTAATACAAGGTATTGCCCTGCTCGATTTCAGTCCCTATTGGGTTAGTGATGTCAAAACAACGCGTTCGTACACCGTAAACAAAGGGCAAATTCACCTCATTGCTGATCACTAATCGCACGCGGCCATCTAAGTATTCAAGATCGGCCACTATGCCTTTCGCCATAAAGTGTTGGCACACCTTAGACAAAGCGGGCGTAGCCACATTATTCAAGAACACTTGCGCTTCTTCATGGGTAGGATGCGAGACTAAAACCCCAATACGCTCTTCCCAGCTCATATTAGTTTTGGCGTATTGCACACTGGTATTATGTAACTGCACGCTATTAATCTTCAGCCAATCATTTTTCAGGGCTTTAAATAAGCCCAGACACATGAATAGCATCACCACTAAGAACGGCATAGCACTGGCGATTGCCGCCGTTTGCAGCGCCTGTAACCCACCCGCTAACAACAATACCGAAGCAACGACCCCTTGCAACAGTGCCCAAAAGATCCTCTGCCATACGGGGGCATTGTTATCGCCGCCCGAGGTTAGATTATCAATCACTAAGGATCCCGAATCCGACGAGGTCACAAAGAAAGTGACGACTAAACAAATCGCAATCCCAGAAAGTAACGTAGGAAACGGCATGTGCTCGAAAAACACAAACAAGGCCACTGACACATCGGTATTCACCGCCTCGGCAAGATAGGTCGCGCCGTGATTCATAATTGAATCAATCGCCGTATTACCAAATACTGTCATCCATAGGAAGGTCAGCGCCGATGGTACAAATAACACACCAATTAAAAACTCACGGATGGTACGGCCGCGACTCACACGCGCAATAAAGGTACCGACAAAAGGAGACCATGAAATCCACCAGCCCCAATAGAGCAAGGTCCAGCCTCCGAGCCAATCTTCCTTATGTTCATAAGCGTACAAGTTAAAGGTTTTGCCCACTAAATCACTTAAGTAACTACCGGTATTCTGCACAAAAGCCTGCAACAGCATAACCGTAGGGCCAAGGATCAAGACGATAAGCAATAAAATAATCGCGAGACCCAGATTGAGTTCGCTTAAGCGTTTCACGCCTTTATCGAGACCAGAAAATACCGATAATGTCGCCAATAAAGTAATGCCGATAATCAAACACACCTGCACTACAGCATTATTGGGTAAGCCTTCGAATAAATAACTCAACCCAGAATTGACCTGCAACACCCCAAAGCCCAGTGATGTCGCCACCCCAAACATAGTGCCAAGCACAGCAAAGGTATCCACTGTATGGCCAATAGGACCATAGATGCGTTCACCAATTAAGGGATAAAGCGCACTTCGCGGCAATAACGGTAACTTATGTCGATAAGAGAAATAGGCCAGACTCAATGCCACCACAGCGTAAATCGCCCAAGCATGCAGTCCCCAATGGAAGAAAGTGATCTTCATTGCCTCTTTTGCGGCAATAAGACTCTCTGGAGTTGCATCCGGCGGCGCCAGATAGTGCATCACAGGTTCGGCTACCCCAAAAAACATCAAACCTATGCCCATACCCGCCGAAAACAACATGGCGATCCAGCTTTTATAGCTGTAGTCAGGCACTGAATGATCTGGTCCTAGTTTGATATCGCCGAAGCGACTGACCATGACAAATATGATAAAAATCAGGAAAAACGCCACACTTAGAATGTAAAGCCAACCAGCTTTCATTTCTATCCATGACTGCATTGATCTAAAAAAGGTGTTTGCCTCTGTGGGCCATACTGCGCAAATCATCACCATCAAGATGATGAAAAAGACCGACGAATAAAATACCGGCGGATTAATACTAGACTTGATTGACATTGACTCTCCCTATTTCTAGCGGGTTCACACTCCAAATATCTCAACATACCAACGGCGAGATAGGACAAAACTTATACTTAAAATTTGGTTAATACTGCGTGGCTCATCTATGACCAGTATGGGGGAAATCCCAAAGATCATTGAAACGACTCGCTATGGCTAAACGCGACAGGATCTGAACAACGGGATTAACAACACTCGACTTTTTTAAGCCAATGATTGATGGATAAACAGAATTAACACCACTAAGGCAGCTAACACCCACCTTTAGCATAAAACAAATATATTACTAGAATATTCAGCATAAAAAATGGCGACCATATTGGTCGCCAAAAAATTATACCACAAAAATCATCAAATTTAATTTTAAACGCTAAAACGCACAAACCTTCATCTGATTACTTAGTCGGTGACTGCGAAATGCCAGCAGTTAAATTGAAGCGCATCGCCTCCTCAAACGACCAATCAACCATAATTAAATCATCCCGCTTAACTAAGCTCGTCACGCCCGCCATTTGATAGCTCAATTGGAACAACACAGGCACCCAATCGCCCTCAGGCAACGCATCTAACAAGGGCTGCGGCGGCGTATCCGTCATAATAAAGCCCACCACAAAACTGCCATTCGCCTGTTTCACTAACACTGTCTTTTGGCTTGTTGGCTTACCATCACGATTCATCAAAGAGGCGATATCACGGATACTGCCATAAACCGATTTAAACAATGGGAAACGCATCAACTGGCGCTCAAGCCAACCATAAAGCCACACAATCGGGCTGACCGAAAACAGCAGGCCCACCGCAAAAACTAATGCCACCACCAGCATAAATCCCGCGCCGACAAAGTGTTGGTTAATCCCTACCAACTCTAAAATTACAATTCCTAAACCATCTAACGATACAAACAACGACCAAAATAGCCACAAACTCAAGGCCATAGGTAATAGATTCATTAAGCCGCGGGCTAAGGTTTTTTTCATCACACTCTCATTCAGTCATAGGGATATAGAAGGCATAAAATATTTACGCAAAAAACGCCACAAATGCTACCACAGAGTCACTTTTGCACCAGCACATGATGTAAGGTATCTGGCAGTAATAGTCTCAAGCATAGAGACAGCGTTCAAATTCAGAGCCCACTCTGAACAATTCTAAGGAAAGTAAAATGCGCGTAACCCGCTTAGATCATTTGGTCTTAACCGTAAAAGACATCGCCGTCAGTGTCGAATTTTATCAAACCGTGCTCGGGATGAAAAAAGTGGTATTTGGCAATCAGCGTATTGCGTTAAGTTTTGGCGACCAAAAGATTAACTTGCACCAAGCGGGGGCAGAATTTGAACCTAAAGCCGCAGCAGCCACACCCGGCAGTGCCGATCTGTGTTTTGTGGTCAGCCACAACATAGAAGAAGTGATCGCCCATTTAAACGCACTTCAGATTGAAATCATTGAAGGCCCAGTGCTACGAACCGGTGCCACAGGCCGGATAAACTCTGTCTATATCCGCGACCCAGATTGTAACCTGCTTGAGTTATCAGAATATCTGCCCGCCTGCACGGGATAAGCGAAGTTAAAAACTTCATTTGAATTTTTTAATCAAAGTCAAAGTCGTGGGGCTTCACCCCACACCCGACCAAGGAGGACTGCTCGTCATATCCTCCTTGGATGCTCCAAGACGCCCCTAACGGAGTTGAAAGCCCCTTGTGCTCATAGCCCAAATTGCTATCGCTTCCGAAGGATGCGTCCCTGCACCAGCTAAAGCTAGTCGGTCATCCATGACCGAACTCACGCACTCTTTATTAAATCAAGAGCTCTATTCGCCCTGCGGCAACTCCGAGGGGATGGCGTATTCCTTAGAATTTTGAGTCATTAGATCACAATTCATCAGCAAAAAATAAGCGAGAGAAATAATAAAGCTAAAACGATATCAAGTGATTACCCATCAAACTGTATAAAAAACTGCTACCGCAAAAAAGCAAATTCCTATAGCATCATTTTACCAATTGACTCGGATGTGGCAGCGGCCAAGTCCAACAAGCGATTTATGCCCTGCAAACAGCACAGCGCATAAATACTAAGACGTTATGAGCCATCAGTAAGCATGATTGAGCAAACTATTAGACATATCTACTCACTTCTATTAAGTGAAAATTATGATGAATTAGAGCGATTTACCAACGGATCTCGTATGTCTTCAAATGAAATTTGTGAGACGATTTTAGAATACGGTTATCAGCTGGTTTCGTATCCAGACAACCTGAAACTAGACATCGTAGAAGTAAAAAATAGTAGCCCAAGAGAATGGAGTGTAGTTGCACCAATCTACACCTCTGAGGAGGGTTTATCCGATTTGAGTATTGAGCTGTCACTAATAGAAAATGGCAAAGAACTTTATAAATCAGAGCTAGACAATATTCGTGTGCGTTAGTCAAGCTCATAACAAGTCAAAGCACTCGGACTTGGTAAAGCAGTCACCTTTTTTGTTCCCAAAAAGCCGCCAACTTCACCAAGCTAGTGTTTTAGGCGTTATAAGCCATAGGAAGGTATGGAGTTTTTAATTAAGCCTCATGATGGAATTGGGCCCATCAAACTTGGAATGTCTAGAAAACAAGTCAAAGTGCTATTCGCTGCTTTTTTTACTTTGTCCGATGGGGCTAGCGATTTCTATTTTGATAGTTGCCTTCAAATTGAATTTGAAAACGATTTAGTAGACTTTATCGGTGTATCTCAAAACGATAATTACCAACTTATGTTTGGTGGTATCGACGCATTTGATGTTGAAGGTATAACTTTGTTTAATGCAATTTCCGCTAATGAATCGGAGAGTCACTCGTTTAATGAGTCGGAGTATATTTTCCCTGAACAAATAGTTACTCTCTGGGACATGGACGAACAATACGATAACCTTGGCGATCACAAACGTAAAGTTTGGGCACAGGTTGGTATTGGTACTAAGTCCTACCTTAAAGTGGCAAATGGCTTATAACAAGTCGCTTAAAATGGACGCAAAACAGTTGGCTTGCGCTAATTTTAGCAAACAATTTAGCACCCGTTAGCGAGGCGTTATCCATAGAAATTTTAATCCGGAACTGACGAGTTCGAGTTAAGGCTTTAACTCAAAAATGTCCAAAAGTGTGTTGCGTATGTCTTTTAAATCTACAGATTACACGAATGCACAAAAGGTGAGCCATGGTGATTAGCGAGACGACCGTCCGCCCCATGGACGTGGCGGTCGAGCATCCAAAGATGGACTTGCTGCGTGTCGGTGAGTAAGTACCATGGCAAGCCTATATGTGTGGATACCAGCCAACGCCTAGCAACTAAAATGACAGTTCACTCAGCTATACTCGCCTGCAGAATTTTCCAATGCGTTTTTACCAAATCGAATTGACTCATCATTGCTATTAGTACTGTCAAATCAGTCTATAAAAGCAGTCGGCATTTATAAAGCCGCATTTAAAAGCCCTAAAAGCAAAACGCTCCACAGAGACTGCGGAGCGTTGTATTCAGCGAATGGCATTACAATAGCAGACTAATACTTGTGTTAGCCTTTCATGTCCTTTTCCATATCTTCGTAGGAAGTATGGCGAACGTCTTTGCCTTTCACGTAGTAGATTATGTATTCACAAATATTTTTACAACGGTCACCGACACGCTCTACTGCGCGTGCAGCCCATAATACGTCGAGTATGTCTGGGATTGAACGCGGATCTTCCATCATATAGGTCATTAACTGGCGAATAATGCCTTCATATTCACGGTCAAGCTTAGCATCTTCTTTATGCAGCTCTAACGCGGTATCGGCATCCATACGGGCCAAGGCATCTAAAGTCGCATGCAACATCCGAGTCGCATGACGCCCCATATTTTCAATGCTAACTAACAAAGGCTGCTGATTATTCAAACGTTTATCTAATGCTGCTTTTGCAATCCGCACACAGGCATCACCAATACGCTCAAGATCGGCGATGGTTTTTGAAATAGCGATAATCAAGCGTAAATCACTGGCCGCAGGTTGACGCTTAGCAATAATACGCGTGCATTCTTCGTCAATGGAGACTTCCATCGCATTGACCTTATGATCGCCTGCAATCACCCGCTGGGCTAACTCGGCATCGAGGGCGCTTAAGGCATCAATCGCTTGCTCTAGCTGACGTTCAACCAAGCCACCCATGGCGAGCACTCGATTACGGATATCATCCAGCTCAGCGGTGAACTGACCCGAAATGTGCTTACTTAAATTCATGTTTTCCATTGCGTTCCAACCTGTTACTTAACTGTTGACCCATACCAAGCCGTGGTGGCATTATCCGATACTCAAGCGATTAACCGTAACGTCCTGTGATGTAATCTTCAGTCTTACGTTTTTTCGGCGTGGTGAAAATCGTATTAGTATCAGCATATTCAACTAATTCACCCATATACATAAAGGCCGTTTGATCCGATACCCGCGCCGCCTGTTGCATGTTGTGAGTCACGATAACCACAGTGTATTTCGTCTTAAGCTCAGTGATTAACTCTTCAATCGTCAGCGTCGAAATCGGATCGAGTGCCGATGTTGGTTCGTCGAGTAATAGCACTTCTGGCTCAATGGCTATCGCACGGGCAATCACCAGTCGTTGCTGTTGACCGCCAGACAAACCAAAGGCGTTATCGTGCAATCTGTCTTTAACTTCGTCCCAAATCGCCGCGCCGCGCAATGAACGCTCAGCCGCTTCGTCGAGTTCACGACGGTTATTCAGCCCTTGCAATCTCAAGCCATAAACAACGTTTTCGTAAATCGACTTAGGGAAAGGATTTGGGCGTTGGAACACCATACCGACATTACGGCGCAGGGCCGCGACGTCGATTTTCTTGTCGTAAATATTCTGGCCGTGCAGCAATATCTCGCCGCCAATATGACAATTATCAACTAAGTCATTCATGCGGTTAATACAGCGCAATAGTGTCGATTTACCACAACCACTGGGGCCGATAAAGGCAGTGACTTGCTTCTTGGGGATCTTCATCGATACATTAAACAGCGCTTGCTTATCGCCATAGCGCAAATCTAAGTTACGGATCTCCAGCGCGGTGTCGTTCTGGCTTAAGTTAGCTAAATCAAAGTTATTGGTTTTCATTGCTGTCGAATCTATAGAAATCATATTTAGTCCTAATACTTTCAGGATAATCGCTGATTAGTGCTCAAGCGAACGATATTTTTCACGTAAGTGGTTACGCACGCTAATGGCCGTCAAGTTGAGTGCCACAATCACAGACACCAGCAAGAAAGAGGTCGCATACACCAGAGGACGTGCCGCTTCAACGTTAGGACTCTGGAAGCCCACATCATATATATGGAACCCTAAGTGCATGAACTTACGTTCTAAATGCACAAACGGGAAGTTAAAGTCCAGTGGTAAAGTTGGCGCTAATTTAACGACACCCACCAACATCAGCGGTGCCACTTCACCGGCAGCACGAGCGACCGCTAAAATCAAACCCGTCATGATCGCTGGACTCGCCATCGGGATCACAATCCGCCACAGGGTTTCAGCCTTAGTCGCGCCCAATGCCAAACTACCTTGACGCACCGCGCTTGGAATACGACTTAACCCTTCTTCAGTCGACACTATAACCACTGGCAGTGTCAAAATCGCGAGGGTTAATGCCGACCAAATCACCCCTGGTGAACCAAAGGTAGGAGCCGGCAAAGCTTCAGCGTAAAACAATTGGTCGATGGAACCGCCCATCATGTACACGAAGAAACCTAAACCGAATACACCATACACAATCGAGGGCACACCCGCTAAGTTGATTACCGCAATACGGATCATCTTAGTAATAGGGCCTTTCTTAGCATATTCATGTAGATAAACCGCCGCGACCACGCCAAATGGCGTCACGATAACCGCCATCAACATCACCATAAACACAGTGCCGAAAATCGCGGGGAACACGCCACCCTCAGTGTTGGCTTCACGCGGATCGTCACTCATAAAGCGTCCAATACCGACAAACCACTTACCAATTTTTCCTATGAGTCCTAAGTGATTCACATAGGTCACATCGAGAACGGTATCGAGCTTTAGTTCAACTTCTTCGCCGCGCATATCTCGGACAATAACCGAGTCACGCGCCGCATCATCACGCAGGGCAAATAACGCTTTCTCAAGCACTAAGTAATCTTCTTGCAGTTGAGCTCTCTTGGCGACCAACTCAGCTTTAATACTGTCGGTCAGTTCCCCATCTAGCTCGAAACGACGCTCCTGCAAACGCAATTTTTCAATGGCGTAGTTAATCGAGCCAATATCTTGCTTCTGCAAATCAACCGCTTTGTCCGATAAGGCAACAGCGCGTTCGATGTGCTCCATTAAGGAGGATTCAATCGCATCATTCACTAAATCAAGACGCTTGCCATTTTCAATCACGGCTATCGGATAACCGTAGAAGTTACCGTTTTTAGCCCGCTCGATCAGTGCGACCTCGCTTGGCACAGAACGACTAACAATGTCCGTACCTAATATCCAGCGGAAATCCAAACCCACAAATTCACGGTTACCGGTTTTCACTAAGTAACGGGTCACAAACTCGCCCGGATGTTGCTTAAACACATGGCCAGCAGCAATCAAACGCTCAGTCGGTACTTCTTCCCTATCGTAAACCTCACCAATTAAGGTCGAACGTACACCCGTGTTATCTTCAAGCTCCCACTGGTAAACAGTTGCAGGCCAAAAGTAACTTAAGCCGCGCCATGCGATTAACAATAATAAGCCTAAGACGGCAATCAAACTGATGCTCACAGCACCGCCCGTCATCCATATCCATGGCGAGCCTGATTTTACCCACTTACCCATTGCACAAACCTCTCAAGGTCACTGGCGAAATAGTATTTAATGTCATTGTCTTATCCCCGTTACAGCGAGCTATAGCGTTCACGTAGACGCTGTCTCACCACTTCTGCAATGGTGTTAAAGAAGAATGTAAAGATGAATAGTACGAACGCAGCAAGGAAGAGCACACGATAATGCGAGCTACCGATAGCCGATTCAGGCATTTCAACCGCAATGTTTGCCGCCAAGGTTCGCATCCCTTCGAACACACTCCATTCCATGATGGCAGTGTTACCAGTGGCCATCAGTACGATCATGGTCTCGCCAACGGCGCGGCCAAGGCCCATCATAATGGCCGAGAAAATTCCCGGACTGGCGGTTAACAACACCACGCGTGTCAATGTCTGCCAAGGCGTCGCACCTAAGGCTAAGCTGCCGTTAGATAAATGACGCGGTACAGAGAAAATGGCATCTTCAGCGATGGAGAAAATCGTTGGGATCACCGCAAAGCCCATGGCAATACCAACCACCAGCGCGTTACGTTGGTCGAAGGTGATCCCCAGTTCGTTAGTGATGAATTGACGGGTATTACCATCAAACAGCGCCACTTCGATGATTGGGCTGACCGCAAAAGAGAACCAACCCACGAAACAGACCACAGGGATCAACATCAGCTCTTGGTACACTTCGGGTAAACGTTGTTTCCACTTACCCGGCAACCTGCTCCAGCCATAGGCAGACGTGAGTATCGAGGTCGGCAATAAGATCAGTAGAATTAAAATGCCGGGGAGATGCTCTTCAATCAGTGGCGCTAACCACAGACCCGCCAAGAAGCCTAAAATCACCGTTGGTAATGCTTCCATGATTTCAATGGTCGGTTTCACGAAACCGCGCACCTTAGGCGACATAAAGTAAGCCGTGTAAATCGCACCAGCAACGGATAAAGGCACGGCAAATAACATGGCATAAAATGCCGCTTTCATTGTGCCGTAGGCCAATGGCATTAAGCTCAACTTAGCTTCGAAATCGTCAGAACCTGAGGTCGATTGCCATACATATTTAGGCTCTGGATAACCTTCATACCACACCTTGTCCCACATAGCGCTCCATGACACTTCTGGGTGGGAGTTTTCCACACTGAAGATATGCAGCTTTTTGTCCGCCTCAACGACTATGCCGTTTGAGCGTGGGGTAAAGCCCATTTTACCGGGATTTTTAAGGTCAAACTTTGCATCAAACAGTTCACGATGACTCGTGGTATAAAGTAGTGTTAGCTCACCCTCAGGGCTCACTGTCGCAAAACTCTTACGATAAAACTCAGAGGCAATCGAGCTGATGGGCGGTAAGTCATCAAACTGACGAATCTCTTGATATAAACGCCCTTTTTCACCATTAACTTGGAAGTACTGCGCCACAATACCTGTGTCATAACTGACCAGTAATGAACTCGCCCCCGCCAGCAAAGCCACGTTATTGACTTGTGCCTTAGCACGTTCAACATCAATCACCTGCAGCAGATCTAAGCTGTCAGTATCACGGATGTCGTACACGAAAATTTTATTGCCAGTTTGCAACATCAATTGACGTTGATCGGGCGTCATCAGCTCGTGGGAGACTTTCTTCGGCGCATCTTGAATTTGTGACGTCGTAGAAACCCACTCCACTTCTTCAGTCATCATGTTCTCTTGCCCTTCGAGACGAGTGAGGCGCCAAACACCACTCTCATCTTGATAAGCAAAACTCATTTTGTCTGAGCTATAAGTGAAGGTCAGCTTATGAATCGCGCTGCCCGTCTCATCGACTGTTATGGGGGTTTCACCTGCGGGATAACGCAGTTTAGGTGTGATTAAACGTTTGTTATTGGGGTACGTTAAACCAAACTCTAGGCCCGCCACTATGACCTGACCATTACTTAATCCCAGCGCAAAACGTTGTTCGCTCGGTACAGCAACGGCGGCGCTGGTGACGGTAACACCCGCTGGTAACGTCGGAGTAAAGCTAGAAAGTAAGCTACCGTCGGCAACAGTATAGAAGTCCACTTGGCCATCAACGGCCACACGGTACATCACCTCATTTTGCTCTTCAGCACCCACCATTAAGGTCGGCACATCCGCGTGTTGATAACTCACACTCTTAACAGGTGTGACATCAGCACTGTCGAAAATGGGTTTAATCACATACAACAGATAAAAGAAGATCAACAATAAGGCGACAAATACCATAGTGCCGCCGATAGTGACGCTGATTTGCGCCGCTTTATCCTTAAATGCCCTGCGATTCGAGCGTCCGCCTTTAAGCATACTGTGCGATGCAGAACCAGGTTGAGTGACCTGACTTTCCATTAAGAACCTCTATTATTAATAGCTAGCGAGTTTTTTCGCTAGGATTTGCCGAGTGCTATGCTTACACTGTTTGAACGTAAACTGAGCAATAACAACATCCTTTATTCTAAGTGCGTTGGATTATATGACGCAAAGATGACAGTTGTGTTACACCCCGTTTTAAAACAGGTGCCTTTTACAAAAAATAGGAGTCAGTCACTATGCTACGATACTTAATCACACTACAAGCACCTGATAGAAAAGGATTAGTAGAACAAATCGCCCATGCTGTGAGTCGTCATGGCGGCAACTGGCTCGACTCAGAATTACGCCATATTGACGGTGTCTTTGCCGCGATATTGTTACTCGAAGTGCCGTCACTGCGCATGGATGAGCTTATTGAGGCCCTAGAATGCATCGATAGCCTGTCCCTCACCTACTCCAAAACCTCGGTCGCCCTTAAGCCCATCAAACGCTTAAGTTACAACCTAGTGGCCTATGACAGACCCGGACTTGTGCTCGATATATCTAACAAAATCAATGCAATTGGCATCAATATCGAGCAGTTTAGTAGTCAATATGAAACCGCAGGCCACACAGGCATAGCTTTGTTTCGGGCGACCATTGGCCTTGGACTCACAGATCTCGCACAAGAAGATCAATTAGTTGAATCCCTCTATGCTCTTGGGGATGATCTCGTGCTCGATAGATTAAGCCGTTAATCTTGTTTACTTTTACTGAGATGTAACACTTGGCACGCCAACACATTTAGAGAGTGCACTCGCAATGGCACTTTCAAACAGCACTTTAAGAGCGCTTAAAACAATGCTTAAAAACCGATATTCGCGGCAAGGTGTTCAAATTAAGTTAAGCCAGTGTAATCAATGCTGAATAGTTGGAATCGTTAGAATGCGCATAGGAATCAGGCAAGTGGGTTTGTAAGTTGATGTCATCATTTAAAATTTATTAACCATATAATAATGTTTAATATTTTTACTATAAAAAGCCCACAAAACCCGATTACTGAATCATAAATACACTAACACCAACAAAATTTAATGTTGTAACTGCCTTTCGATTCATGCTCCCTTGGTAGAATAACCCACGAAACACCATAGCTCCGGTTCAGAATGACCACTTTGCTGCTTTCGAGCTTTTCCATCTTTATGTTTTATCAATTATTTTAGGGAGTAGTACGTATGGAGCAGTTATACGAACTGGCCCAAGCCATGATACACAATGATCTGGCGGTTTTAGCCAATCCTAAAATCGCCCTCATGGTCAGCGCGTTAATTTGTGGCTTTTTAGTGTTAGAAAATGGCTTTATTCCCACCGCATTTTTACCCGGAGATAGCCTACTCTTTCTCACTGGAGTGCTGATTTATCAAGATATTCTTCATATCGGTATTATGCCGTTATTGGTTCTAGCAACCTTTACAGGTACAGCTATAGGTTATTTACAGGGTCGATTTTTAGGGCATACCCAAATTTACCAAAAACTGCTGTCGAATATTGATATCAAACATCAGGAAAAAGCGACCCACCTTATTGATAACTATGGAGTGATAACCCTGCTACTCGCACGTTATATTCCTTTTGTTCGTACCGTTTACCCCTATATTTTAGGTGCAACGGGTATTTCTTCCCGTCGTTTTTTACTCATTAACTTCATCAGTTCAATGGTGTGGATTTTTTCCGTTGTTGGTTTTGGGTATCTCATTAGCCATACCCAATTAGCAACAAAATACCAAACACAATTTATGAGCATAATCATTTACTTACCAGTAGCCTTGCTTACTTTCAGTATTATTGCCTTAGTGTACAAATGGTTAAGTAAAACAAAAGAGGTTTAGGTGCACTCAGTCAATCGACTCACTTATCGACTTACTTATCGAAAAATCCTATCTAAACTGACTTGGATAATCTTGTATACTGACGGTCACGCAATGACGATATAACGAAAGCGTGCACTAGAACGCATGATGAGCGACTAAGCTGCACCAGAACGCAACACATTAGGATGACCATGTTAGGAACGCTAAAAAAGATGCGCGTGCAGTTAGATGACGCGCAACAAGTGCAATATCAACTCGTTGTCGGTGATGAGTTGCTTCCGCTCAATCCATTGATAGGCAAGCAATTAACTTTGACCCACACGGGCAATATCTTCTGCTGCAACTGCGGTAAAAAGAGCAAGAAGAGTTACTCGCAGGGCCATTGTTTTGTCTGTATGCAAAAGTTGGCGAGTTGCGATATGTGCATCATGAAGCCGGAAACTTGTCATTACGACCAAGGCACTTGCCGCGAACCAGAGTGGGCCCAGAGCCACTGTTTTGTGCCGCATTATGTATATCTGTCGAATACTTCGGGCGTTAAAGTCGGCATTACCCGCCACACTCAACTGCCCACCCGTTGGATTGACCAAGGTGCTACCCAAGGTTTACCGATTTTTAAAGTCTCAACAAGACAGCTCTCAGGCTTAGTCGAAGTAGAATTGGCAAAACTGGTTAATGATAAAACCCATTGGCAAGCCATGTTAAAAGGCCATGCCGACGATATTGATTTAAATGCTAAGGCTGCGGAACTGATCCCGCAAATTGAGGCTAAGTTGCACGAAATCGGCATGCAAAAAGGCGATTACAGTATCGAGCATTTGCACGAAACGATTCAGCCAATTCATTATCCAATTGACACCTTTCCGAAGAAGATCACTTCGCACAATTTCGATAAAGATGTGGTCGTCAGCGGAATTTTGCAGGGGATCAAGGGGCAGTATTTAATGTTTGATACGGGCGTGATTAACATTCGTAAGTTTTCATCCTACGAGATCACAGTCGAGCACGACTGAAACAGTCTGAAATCAAAATGGAACTTCCCTCCATTAAAACGAAAAAGCGCGGCAGTTTTCACTGTCGCGCCCTTTATTGAGATGGCTGTCACTAAAGTACCATGTTCCACAGTTCAAAAATGGGAGCTAGCACCACAAACATGGGACCAAGACACCTCAATTAAGCACTAATCCCGTTTATCTGGCGAATGCTCCAACCAAAATGCTGACTCAATTCACTTAGAACTGAACTAAAGCTCAAACGCTGACTAAGGAGCCACATTAACCGACGGCATATTGGCCAACATACTGGCAATGAGACTGTCGAAATTTTCGGTTAGCTCATCCATCTTTTTAATGTTGCCAAAACCTTGGGCAAGCACTCGCCAAATTGGCTCATCAACGCCCTGTATTTTAGTGGGTTTAAAGAGCGCTATCACCACGGTACCTTTGTCATACTTTTGGGTATTAACACCGTCGGTTGACAGCCCAGCGACTAACCCTGTCACTGCCAAAATTTGTTCATCACTCATTTCAGTTCCCATAGCGACGCCAAAGCCAACCTGAAAATCCGCCAGTAATGGATCTTCGATCCAGCGATATCCCTTACTCTGCAAAGTTTGCTTTAATACGGCTTGCATGTGTTGCAACACTGGCTGCGGATCTAAGCGTTTATCCGTGATGATTTTTTGAAATTTAGGATGCCAAGTAAATGTCATTGCCGTTGATGGTAATTCACTGAGATCGCCAGACATCACGATTGTGGTTCGCAACGGCTGCGCCGCGTTATCCGTCACAGTTACGCACCCAGTAAGACCTAAAACACTGCTAAAAAGCAGTATTAACACTCTCAAATACCGACTTAACACTCGGTCGGGAGCCCAGCAAGGAACTCGACTGAGCTGTCGATTTAGCACTCCACTTAGCTCACTATGTAGTGATGGATTCATCATGCCCTGTTACCTCAATCTATAAAATGCTGTCTAAGGATAGTTGCTATTACTAAAACTGAAAGCTGATATCCATCATAGTGTTAAATCAGCATATTCCAATATATCTTGATATTCGTGCTAACACAGAAAACCATCAAACTGCGCTAGCCCTATTCTCACGCCATTAATCCCATCGAGGCATGTACATATTTTGTTATTCTTTTTAGTTTATAAACTCGCTATGTCGTATAGGCGCGGCAACATTTAATCGCTAGAATGCCTCGCCTGCGTTGCAATCAAATGTCGCAATTATAAATAATAGCAACACAGTATTGCGTACCGTCTGATGAGTAAATCGCAGGCTCAATGCGGCAAATAATCACAATGCCATAAAACTAAAATAAAGGTGTGGATCTATCTATGGAGTTAATACTCGCTATCGCGTTGTTTGCCTTTTCATCTGGTATCACCCCTGGGCCTAACAATATTATGCTGATGACCTCAGGGGTAAACTTTGGCGTAAAACGCAGTATTCCACATCTTATGGGAATAAGCCTTGGCTTCCCGACCATGATCCTCGCGATAGGTTTGGGCTTGAGCGCCCTATTCCAAAGCTATCCTATCATCCATCAAGTGATTAAAGTCGTCGGCATAGGTTACCTTTTGTATCTGTCTTGGTTGATTGCCAACAGCAGTAGCAAGATGGAAGGTAAAGCCATTGCTAAACCCTTTAGTTTTATCCAAGCCGCGGCCTTTCAATGGGTCAACCCTAAGGGCTGGATCATGGCCGTGGGCGCGATTGCGACGTTCACGTCAGTACAGCAGGATTTGACCCCGCAGGTCATCACTATCGCAACGGTATTTTTGTGCGTCGCCTTTCCCTGCGCTATTGTCTGGCTAGGCTTTGGCGTAGCCCTTAAACGCATTTTAAAAAATGAGCGTCAACAGAAGATTTTTAATATCAGCATGGCGCTCTTGCTTGTGGCGTCTATCATCCCTATGATCGCCCCCTAATTTTTAAGCACGAGCAAACGACCGCCATGAACGAAATTGACATGATCACTCAACAAACCGACGACTGGGTGAAAAAAGTGATCATGAAATACAATATTTGCCCCTTCGCCAGACAAGAAGTCGAACGCGGCAGTATTCGGTATCTGGTGGTGGAACAAACTAAAGTCAAACTCGTACTCAAGGCATTGATTGAAGAATGCCAATACCTCGACGCCCACCCCGAAGCCGAAACCACACTGTTTATTCTACCCCGTGGTTTTGAGGGGTTTTATGCTTATCTCGACCTCATCGACATGGCAACCGATACGCTTATCGAACACGAGTACGAAGGCACTTATCAACTCGCCACCTTTCACCCAGACTATTGTTTCGATGGTGAACCACAGGACGGGGCAGCCAACTTCACCAACCGCGCGCCCTACCCAACCCTGCACATCATCCGCGAAGCCAGCATGGAGTTAGCCCTTGCTAACTACAACGATCCCGAAACCATCCCAGAACGTAACATCGCCTTTTGCGAACGTAAAGGCAGCGACTTTTTCGTCAAACTGTTAGCAGAGTGCATGGGGAAATAGCTTAAGCGCCTCAGAAATAACTGAGAGAGATAGTAAATATAGAAAGTTGTAGAGCAATCACTTAACCTTGGTATCCAAAAATTAAGCACTGTCACTCCAGTGACACGCCGTAAACTCATCCCTGAGGGCTCGACGACGGCATCCATGCCGCCAACGGTCACTTTCATGTCAGTGCTTAATTCCGTGGATTTTTGTGTATACCTACTGACCGCGAAGCAAAGATAGCAGGCGAAAAACGGGACAGAAAATGTGCGCACCACATGCAACCCTAACTACAGTTTTTTAGAATTTATATAAAAATTTCTAAAAAACGCTGTGATGACATTTTATCTTAGGCCATTCAAAAAATTGACTGTCTGAAGTAACAACTTGAAAATGCTATACTCGCTCGCTTATGTATTCACTAATTAAAGGATTAAAAATTGGCCATCCCTAGAGTCTTTATAAGTTCTACATGCTACGACTTAAAGCATATTAGAGAAAACTTAAAATACTTCGTTAAGACTATAGGCTATGAGCCTGTACTATCCGATGATGGTGATGTTTACTACAGTGTAGATGCGCATACCCACGATGCTTGCCTTACTGAAGTAGCCACTTGCCAACTGTTTATCTTAATCATAGGTGGGCGCTATGGTGGAGAACATAAAGGTAAGGAAGGTTCAATTACTAACAACGAATATCGAGAAGCGGTTAAAAATAAAATTCCAGTTTTCGCTTTGGTTGAAAGTGCTGTGTATTCAGACCATTACACCTATAACTCTAACAAGAAAACTAATCCTGAATTCTACGAAAAAATTACCTACCCCAGCATAGACAACATCAAAATTTTTGGTTTTATTGACGAAGTTAGAAAAAATAGCCTTAACAACGCTATTGTTTCATTCAACGATTTTTCTGATATGGAAGCATATTTGAAGAAACAGTGGGCAGGTATGATGTATGACTTGCTTGCTGAAAGAACAAGAAATGATAATGCTAGAATAACCAATAGGTTAATTGATGATCTGACTATAGCAGCCAGAAAGTCTGAAGAACTGATTAAGGTATTACTTAGAACAGCCGATGCTGAACACGCAGAAGAGAAAATTAGTGAAGTTGATTTGATTGCTAAAGCTAGAAGCTTCCCAAATTTGCTAGCTAATTTATTCTCCACACATTACGTATCAATGTCGGATGTCGATCAACTTCCTGACCCCAAAGAACACAAATATTGGTATGATTTTTTGGTTGCAACAAATGATTTCGTTATTACTAAAAAGGTTGTGAATGGTATAAAAACTTGTTTCCTATATGATAAAGGAAAAGTGTATCTTGAACTTGGGTCAGAGTCTGAGTTACAAAACAACACCATTGGATTTAATGAAATCCAATCGGCATTCGAAGCCTTAAAACGAGTTGATCCTGAGATAAGAAAATCAATATTAGAGGAATTTATTGTTCCTTTTTAATCAAAATGTTAATAGCTTTTTGGTGAGATAAAATAAGCTGATAAAAAACTGTAGTTGTCCTTAAACGTGCTTGCTCATCTATATTCCTGCTTTTACGGATCAATAATGGCACATTGCGATACAAAGACTAAAGTGACTAGCTCAGTAAGCATAGATTTTGTTTCTGATATGCCGAACAATCAACAATTAAGCCTCAAAAATACACCATCCCCTTGGAGTTGCCGCGAAACAATAGAGCTCTTGATTTAATAAAGAGTGCGTGAGTCTTGCCCAAAGATGACAAGCTAGCTTTTGCGGTGCAGGAGCGAGCGGCAAGGATTGCTGAACTGGATTGCTTTACAGGAATGTGAAGCGAAGACTTCGATTTGCAGATGAGCACTAGGGGCTTTCAACTCCGTTGGGGGCGTCTTGGAGCATCTAAAGGCGAAGGCCCACGGCCGCTTTGAGCGCGAGATAGGGATATCGAGCTGGCTATTTAACATGGACGTTTTTGATAGGACGAGCAGTCCTCCTTGGTCGGGTGTAGGGTGAAGCCCCACGACTTTGACTTTGAAAATCAATAAAAAACAAAGTTTAAAAGAAAAATCCATTGATAAATAAAGAGAATTAAACCCTTAATCCCCACACCTCAAAGGCATCACGACTTAATTGTTCCCTAAAATCTGGGTGAGCAATGGCGATCAGCGCTTGTGCCCGTTCGCGCAATGAACGGCCGCGTAGATTGGCGGCGCCGTATTCGGTCACAATGTAATGCACATGGGCCCGAGTGGTGACAACCCCTGCGCCAGGTGATAACACGCTGGCAATGCGAGAAAGCGTTCCTCCCGCGGCAGTGCTGGGCAGCGCAATCACAGAACGACCACCTTCAGATAACCCTGCTCCGCGGATGAAATCCATCTGGCCGCCAACACCGGAATAGATTTTAGTGCCAATGGAATCGGCACACACTTGGCCTGAAAGGTCGACCTGCAGCGCCGAGTTAATCGCCATCACATTGGGATTTTTACGGATAATGGCCGTGTCGTTAACTTGCTCTATGTCCATAAAGATGACCGCAGGATTATCATCAACATAGTCGTATAATTTCTGGCTACCCAGGGCGAAACCTGTGACGAGTTTCCCCGGATAAAAACGCTTCTTGCTGTTGTTAATCACGCCCTTTTCAACCAGTTGTAATATACCGTCAGAAAATAGCTCTGTGTGGACGCCTAAGTCTTTATGTTCGGTTAAACAAGACAGCACGGCATCGGGGATCGCTCCTATACCCATTTGTAAACAATCGCCATTACGCACCAATTGGGCAACATTTTTACCGATCGCCAAACTCACCGCATCCCCCGTCGCGAAGGAATGAATGGGCAACGCCGCGCTCTGCTCATACACAGCGGCAAAACGGTCGATATGGATAAAGCTGTCGCCATGGGTTCGCGGCATTTGTGGATTAATATGAGCGATGATCTTACCCGCGACTTGGCAAGCTGCGAGCGTTGCTTCAACCGAAATGCCTAAGGAACACATGCCATGCTTATCGGGTGGCGACACTTGGATAATTGCGGTATCAATTTTTTGCTCGCCGGAACGAAATAACTTAGGCACTTCAGACAGGAAAATCGGCACATAATCCGCGTCACCACTTTGCAGTAATGCCCGCGTTGGCAGCCCACCGAAAAAACATCGATGGCGTAAATGCCCCTGTAAACTGGGATGGCTTAAGGATTCGGCGCCTTCAGTATGTAACTGTAACAGGGTGAGATTTTCTTTGGTGAGTGCATGCTGCGCCAACGCATCTAATAAAATGCGCGGTGTGGCGCCCATGGAATGAGTCCACAGCGTCTCGCCGCTTTGAATTAAAGCAACCGCATCGAGCGCGCTATGACAAATGATTGGAGGCATAATGAATTCCCTTCGCTAAGCATGATGGCGGCAATCGCCCTAGCGGCAGTGTAAGGGATATCCTAATTAAGCAACATCGATTTCAATGGCTTAGCGCGAATGTTTACTGATAATTTGCGCTATATCAAAACTCGGCACTTTGCCCTTGATGATGAAACTCAGTACAGGGTTAATCCAAGCGCTTAGAGAATCTCATACTGGCGATAAATAGCCCGATACAGGTAAAACCTATCATCCACAGGGCATCAAATTGCAGATCCATCACTTGGGCATCGCGCAGCACTATCGCCCGTGACATGCGCATAAAATGGGTTGCGGGTAAGGCTTCGGCAATCCACTGCGCCGCGATAGGCATGGCTTCGTAGGGGAACATAAATCCCGACAAGAGAATCGATGGCAGCAGGATAAATACCGTCATCTGCATCGATTGCAACTGAGTTTTAGCTATGGTCGAAATCACTAATCCTAAGGTTAAACTGGCGCAAATGAACAACATAGCAGCAAGGGCGATAGAATCAAGCCCGCCGCGAATGGGCACATCGAACAACAGATGCCCTGCGCTCAGGATAATGGTCACTTGCACAAAGCCAACCATCACATAGGGCACGATTTTACCCAGCATCAACTCCAGTGGCCGCACAGGCGTAGTGATCAAAAACTCCATATTGCCCTGCTCGCGCTCACGCACTATGGCGGCGGAAGTAAACATCACCATGGTCATAGTCAAAATCACCCCCAACAGGCCGGGTACTATGTTGACCACAGAACGTTGTTCTGGGTTGAAATATTGCACCACTTCAAAACTCGGCATCGCCGTTTTTAGTGCTCTTCCTGCGACTTCATCCAGTGGCATTTGCCTTAGGCTACGAATAGTTGAAGCGACAACCGTATCTGAACCATCCACTAGCCATTGGCCAGCGGGTTGTGCGATATAGGACTGCGCTAAATATTGCTGACCCACAAAGCTTGGGTGACGCACTAAGCGCTCATCAAGATCGGCGGGCAAATACAGCACAGCTTTGACTTCGCCGCGAGTGATCGCCGCCTCAGCCTCGGCGGCACTTAAATAACGCTGTTTAAAATCTACGACCTGCGTTGCTTCCACCGCCTTAACCAGTGCGCGACTGTAGGCAGAATCACTCAAATTAACTAACCCAGCAGGCAGATGGCGAGCATCGGTATTGATCGCATAACCAAACAACATTAGTTGCACTAACGGGATCATGATTATCATGCCAAAGGTCATGCGATCCCGCGACAACTGCCGCAGCTCTTTGACCACAATCGCAAAAATCCTACGCCACATGGTCAGTCTCTCCCTTGGAAACCCCAGCCAAGCGCTCGCCAGTACAAGTGACAAACACATCTTCTAAGCTAGCGCGCACTTCTTCCATCGTCCGGCTGGCAACCCTAGGTTTAAGCCAAGCGAGCGGATTTTCAATATCGCTGCGCACTAACACCCGCAAACGACTGCCGATTTGCGCCGCCGACAATACCGCAGACTCGCTGATCAGTGATTGTTTTAAAGTGCGTAAGTCGTCCCCTGATATCTCAACCACCCGAGCCCCCATCGCCGCCATCAGCTGCTGGGGTGAACCGTCGGCGCGTTTTATCCCCCGCTCTAAAATCGCAAGACCATGGCAACGCTCGGCCTCATCCATATAGTGAGTCGACACAAGTATCGTGGTGCCTTGGGCACAGAGATCGAATAAGCGTTCCCAAAACTCGCGTCGATTTTCAGGATCGACCGCCGATGTCGGCTCATCGAGGAACAATAATTCGGGGTGATGTAAGGTCGCCGCCGCTAAGGCCAAACGCTGCTTCTGGCCGCCACTCATGGAGCCCGCCATTTGTTTTTCTCGGCCAACTAAATCGTATAGCGTGACTAACTCGGCTATCCGCAGCTTTGAGGCTCTGCGGTTAAGGCCATAAATTTGCGCGACAAACTCTAAGTTTTCCCGCACCGAAAGATTGTCGTACAGGGAGAATTTTTGCGTCATATAGCCAATGCGGCGGCGCAGTTTTTCCTCGGCGCCGGGTAAGGTTTCACCCAATACGCGGATATTCCCCGATGTTGGACTCAGTAACCCAGTCAACATGCGAATTGAAGTCGATTTTCCGCAGCCATTGGGGCCGAGAAACCCATAAATTGTGCCCTTGGGAATGGTGAGGTCGAGGTTTTCTACCGCATTAACACCACCAAAGGCGCGGGTGATCCCTTGGGCCTCGATAGCAAAATCAGCGCTTTTCATGGCTGCTCCACTTTTTGCTGCACTCCTTGCAGCACATCGAGTTCAACTTCTAATGCCATGCCAGTAGGTAGATCCTGATCTGTGGCGGAAATCGTGATATCGGTTAAATACATTAAGCGCGCTCGATCACGTTCATTCAGCGCATAAAATGGCGTGTAAGCAGGTTGACTGCGGATATTGCGCACAGTGCCAGCAATCGGTATCTCGCGGCCATCTACAAGAATATTGACGCTATCACCCGCCTTCACTCTGTCTAACCAAGTCGCGGGCAGGTAAACCCGTACATAGGGATTATCGCTCGCCAGTAAACCAATCAACTGAGTGCCTGCGGCAATGCGATCGCCGACTCGCCAAGGCAACGTATCGACAACGGCATCACGCGCCGCCACTAAGCTCAAGTCTGCTAAGGCTTTTTGTTCGATGGCTACACTGGCGCGAGCTGCAGCCACCGCCGCTTTGGCCTGCTCTAGCTGCTCGCTACGGGTGCCATTTTCTAGCAATCGCAGACTTTGCTGCGCCTCAGCTTGTTTAGCGAAACTGGTATCCCGCGCCGCACGGGCGGTATCTAAATCCGCTTGGCTAAGTACTTTAGTGACAAATAAACGGTTTGTTCGTTCAAAGGCTCGCTGAGCCTCTTTCACGCTGGCATTCGCCCCGTCGAGCACGGCCTTGGCGCGTTCTATATCCTCTAAACGCGCACCTGTGACCGCCTCAGAAAGTTTAGCTTTAGCCTGTTCAAGCTCGGCTTGGCGCAGGGCGAGGCGCGCATTAGCAGAGGTTGTATCGAGCTGAATTAACACCTCACCCGCCTTAACCTGTTGACCTTCAACCACATTCACTTGAGTAATCAACTCACCTACGGGCGCGGTAAGCGTCAGCCTGTCCCGCTCGACAGTGCCAAGTACTCTGGGCGGCGCTTCAGTGCAGCCGACTAATAGCAAGATCACACAACCCACACTCACGTGCATCAGAATTTTAAAATTCACTCTCATTACGACTTCCTCGGTTCACGCAGTACACCTTGGGTAAAAACCTGCATATTGTGCAGCGCTAGACGCTGTAAACCATCAGCATCGGCACTAAAAAAGCCGAACTGACGCATTAACACCGGGGGCGCAATAAGCGGAAAAACCATCAGACTCACGAAACTGAGGCGTACTAAATCGGGATCTAATCCCTCCTTCAATAGCCCCGCATTGACTAATGTGGATTCGAGCCATTGCCGCGAGAGGGATAAAATTTGCTCAAAAACAGACAACATAATGCGATAGGGTTCTGAGCCATCGCCTTCCTGTAACACCCGTATAATCAACCGTGGCAATCCCAAGTTGGGTGCCATAACGCGATAATATGTCTGCATAAGTTCACCCAAGTTATTAGGGGCATCCGCAGCGGATATTTCGCGAAAACGCGCTAATACGGGCTCAAGGGTTTCCCGCACCATTTGTTCGAACAAGCCCGCTTTTGAACCAAAATAATAACGAATAAGCGCGGCATCAACCTCGGCTTCGCGGGCAATTTCACGGGTAGAAACGCTGGGATAACTGCGATGACTGAAGAGATTTAGGGCTGCGATAATTAAGCGTTGGCGGGCATCGGAATCCCCTTTCGGACGACCAGGAGTCTGCGGCTGTGATTCAGTTTGGGCGGTAAATGGCACAACCCCCTTTGGGCGACCGGGAATAAGCGACATGGCAAGCTCCAGCAAAATTCATCTATTGATGAATATACTGAAAAGCTGCGTAAAAAGGCAGCAGTTAAATTCCTCATTTTCATTGATATTGAGGAATTTAACCCACGGACTGCATGGTTAAAATTTAGATACCGTTCAATCGAAAAATTAAGCGGCCTTCTATTAAAGATTTATACAGTAAAAGCTTATGCGCCTTTCACTATCGCACTCAAACGGGTAATGAATTGCTGTACGGCTTCAACCGTGTCAAAACTAAAGGCAAGGCCATAGTGGGTTTCGGTCAAACTCTTATGTAAACGTTTGGGGAAACGTGTCATCTCGGCATTGTGGAAATAGTCGTATTTGGCATGCACGCCTGCAATAGTGGCAAGTTCGCCGGAAAAGACTTCGAATGCGGGACGAATAATCAAGTTTGGTGATTTACCGTCGAGGTGTAAATAGAAAGCCTCTTTAGTTTCTGGGAGCATGTATTCAGTAATGTTTTTTATGGTGAAATTAGTGCGACATTGCAGCCCACTTAAGCAACTCACCATCTTATTATGTTCTATCGCCAAACTTATTCTCCTGTGTTTGTTGTCTATTTAGATTAAACCTGCCCATATCGCGCTACTTTTTCTACTCCCAGTCAATCCATGGCTCAGATGACTGATTAAGATAAGAAGAATGTCATCTCGGCAATGTTGGTATTTATCCCGTTTATCCCACTTTACCTCAGCTCAGCCTAATCGGTTTAGTCTTTAAATGCACTAAAGTGATACCCAAATCCCAGAGTAAATGGGCGAGTTTGAATTATTTATCACAAAAAACCTTTATATACAGAACGATAAACCTATTAACTCAAACGCTAAGTGGGTGTCACAGAAAATTCTTTTGTGTAAGCAAATCGCTATTTCAAACACGATAAAGCACAATTTAGTTTATTAGGTATTGCTTATCATCAGGTTACCAACCTTTAGTTTGACATTAAAACGAACCGTTCAAAATGCGACCCTGCGATTGCATTTTATAATGATTGTTTTACTTGCCAGCTTAAAATGTTGCGTCTAGGTTAATAAGCTTGAGTTAAGTTCTGTTGATAATGGCTAAGTTACGGCAATCACATTTGATGCCAACGTAAACTAGCGCATTCACGCTATCCCGTCGTATTCAGGCCTTAAGTCATGTTTTACCCAAAGTGAGTAACCCGCGCTTAAGCGCCTATAAACCGAGCCATGCCAGCCGATTTCAAGCTTATTTACGGCAAATCCTGCATTAACTGACTTGCCCTAAACTATCGCATCGGACTGGCGGCCACAATCAACAAGACCAACAACACGAGATATAGCCATGAAGATCAAAAAAGCCCTCATGCTCTTGGGTCTGTTCGCTGTCAGCCCAGTAACGTTAGCCGCAACCGGAGTCGCCTTTATCCATGGTACGGGTCACCAGACCAATGCCTTAGCCGATTACTGGACGCCCGAATTTGTTAACTCAGTGCGCCAAGGCATCCCAGTGCCAAACAATTACACAGTGATCAACTGCGACTTTGACCAATACATGTGGGAAGAAAGCGCCGCAGGTTGTCTGGCCACGCAGCTCAATAGCTTTATCCAAGCCAAAAATATCGACGACTTAATTCTGCTGACCCACTCCAATGGTGGCAACGTAGTGCGGTGGATTTTATCTAACCCTACGTGGGACAGCCGTTATCCTGCAGTGATCAACGCCACCTCAAAGGTTATCGCCATCGCGCCTTCCAGTGCTGGTACGCCGCTGGCCGACGCGGTGAACCAAGGTAATGTGTTCGAAACCAGCTTAGGCTGGCTCTTAGGCTATGGCAGCAACGCGGTGAAACAACAGCAAGTCGGTTGGATGGCAAACTACAACAACGCTTGGCTTAATGGCACAGCGGGTCGCCCATCGCTGGGTAAACCCTTCGAAGTCGTGGTGGGCTCAGATGTTGATTCCGCCATTTGGGACAGCGACAGTTACTGCGCGGGTTATCAATACCAAGTCGCGCTCGAAACCACCCAAAACTGGCTCGATAGCTGCTCCGACGGCTTCTTAAATTGCAGCTCACAAAAGGCGGCAGGTACTGTCTGGTTTACTGATAAACAAAAGACCCGTGGTCAAGAGCCCTTAAGCCATCAGCAGAGCCGTCGTACGTGTTTCAATTTAGACACGCTGATCCGCAACCACATTTAAGGAGCACTAAGATGCACACACTCAGCAAACTTGCCAGTGTCTTGGCGCTAAGCGGACTGCTTGCAGCCTGCCAAGATGAAGCCACACCCATAGATCCCAAAACCAATGCCAGCCCAATGTACGCCAAAGGGTTAACCCTAGCCGCGCCGAGCGATACCGATTTAGTCGATAGCAATATTGCCAGCCCAACACTCACGCCCATCAACACCAGTACGGATTACATTAGCTTTATCACCCCGCTGTACGGTGAGTATCAAGCGAGTATGCTTAAGCTTGAGCAAGCCAGCCAAAGTGACGAGTATTGGGTCAATGTAACAGGCGCACAGCTTAATGCGGGCGTGGGCCTCACCATGAGCCAAGCGTCGAGCTTAGTGCGCATTGCACCTCGGGGCGATACCCGCTCTGGCGCCTTAATGCATGCAGAGGCTATTGCCCCTGAGCGCGTACAAATTCAGCGCGTTACCCCTAATCAGTCACCCCAAGGCAAAGCAGCCAACAGCAGTGGGATAAACACCAATGAGTCACTGGTTAAATCAATGGTCAACGCCGATGCTTTGGCTAGCGCAGGGTTAACCGATGATTCCAGTGCGCTGCAAATGTCGGCGAAGGCCACACCGGGCGAATATCGCCTGCAGGTCAGCCAGCCGTTAACACCGAGCGCCAGCTACTTAGTCAATGTGAAGGAAAAAGGCTCGCCCTATCAACTGAGCGTCAAAGCCCCCACTGCCATCGCGGCGGATGCACAAACCCTTGGGCTTGAACTCGCACTCAGCCAAAGTGATAACACCTTTGTGCCACAGGCAACACTCAAGCAAGCCGATGGCAATATACAACTGCTGGCGATGGTAAAACAAGGGGAGACATGGCAAGCGGTGATCCCCGCGGGCGTCGCACTTTCGAGCAGCAATGCAGGTTTCAGTGAAATTGAAATCACAGTGCAAACCCAAGTCGATGGACGACCTGTGCAGCGCACGGTTAAATCTGTCTTTAAGTCCTATGTCAATTCGGCGAGCATCAAGCCCGAAGTGCTCACGGTTTGGGATAAAGGCTTGCCTAACCAAATCAACTTTGAGTTAACTGTCGCCGAAGCGGGACGTTTTGGCTTAAGTGGCACGTTAACGGGCACCAATGCCGAAGGTCAAAAGGTAGCGATTCTACGCACCCAAGCGGCCAATTGGCTGACCCCAGAGTCGCCGAAGTTAAAGCTGATGTTAGATCCTAAGCTTATCCAAGCCTCGGGTTTACAGCCGCCCTTCGAACTCAATGAATTAGAACTGCAAGATCAAGGTCAAATGGCCAGATTAAGCTATCAAGCCAAGGCACTAACCTTAACGCGCTAATTCAAAGGGACCAATGTTAAGGGGCTAACGTTAAGATACTTAGCTTAACGTGCTGATAAGTCAGGCTTGTTAGCCTTAAGTTCCTCTCTAATACAAAGTGCCCAATCACGGGCACTTTTTTATTGTTGATCTTTTGCAATCGACACCTAAAAGCCATCACCTTATTTAACATCTAGCGTAAAGCACAAACTGTTGACAGAAAAATGACAAGCTAAAGACTATTTACCACACCACACCCTGATAAAATTTACATTGATTATCAAGGGTTATTCCTTTTAAATAACAATCATCAACGGCATAATGTCAACGTCTTGACGTCAGACCTTTGAATGACAAGCACAGATCTTTATAACAATACGTATAACAATAAGAGTGACTCACGGCGCAAGTTTTTACCGTGCCATGGTCAATACTCAATAAATGGACATCGTTATGAGTGACAGCACATTTTTCTTTGGTGAATGGCAAATCAATCCCAACGCCAATAGCCTGCTCCTTGGCAAACAAGTCAAACAACTTGAGCCCAAGGCGATGGATGTGCTGCTATTTCTCTGTCAACGGGCGGGCGAAGTCGTCAGCAGTGATGAAATTGTCAGCCACTGCTGGCCAGGTGTAGATACCGGCGACAATCCACTACACAAGATTATCAATCAGTTACGTCGAGCATTAGGCGACAGCGCCACAGAACCCACCTATATAGAAACCATACGCAAACGCGGCTATCGCACCTTAGCCGAAGTGCGTTTTCCTATCGGACACCAAGCCACCGCCAGCCCACAGAGTTGGCAAGGCGGCTCGCCCTTTCCGGGACTGCAAGCCTATAGCGCTAATTATGCCGAGGTGTTTTTTGGCCGCAGAGAACAAATCATCACTTTGCTTAACCGGATAAGCCAACAAATCCTGTTTGGCCGTGCCTTCTGCCTGATCTTAGGTCCAAGTGGCAGCGGTAAATCCTCCCTGATTAATGCGGGTGTTGTGCCCAATTTAATGAAGGGCGACGGCTATAACGGCATTGGTGTCGCGTCATTCAGCAGCTTAGATTTTGCCGATGTGAGTAAAGGGCAACTACTCACCGATCTTGCCAGTGCAATGCTCGACTGGGAAATCAACGACATCCCAGTATTCGAAGGCATGAGCGCTGAGACTCTGGCGATTCAACTTATCGAAGATATCCAAAGCGTGATCAATCAGTGTACCCAAGCGCTCAAGGCTAAACCCTTTTCCAATCCGTTTTTTGCCTTGTTTATCGACCGATTAGAAGTGTTGCTCTCATCACCGCTATTTAGCGATACCGAACGAACCCAGTTCATAGAATTATTGGAACAACTCGCCACCTCAAAAGCCGTGATTATCATCAGTGCCTGTCGCAACGATTTTTATCCTTTATTGGTCAATTACCCAAGCTTAATGGCGGGTAAAGCCCGCGGCGCCCACTTTGACTTAGCGCCGCCAACACGCACTGAGCTATTACAAATGATCCGCCTGCCCGCGGTGGCTGCCAACTTAAGCTGGGAAGTTGACAGCGACACCGCGATGCCGCTCGATGAAATGCTCTGCAGCGATGCAGCCAGTAACCCAGATGCGTTGCCCATGTTGCAATACACTCTGCAAGCCTTGTATTTACAACGCAGCGCCGACGATAAGTTATTAGTCTCGGTTTATCATGCACTGGGCGGTATTGAAGGGGCGATTGGCAAAAATGCCGAGCAGGCAATTTCCCATTTAAGCGATGCCGAAAAAGCCAGCCTACCACGGATTTTATCCCTGCTAGTGACCCTGCGCGAAGATGAAAAGTCCATCACCAGCCGCACCGCTCGCTGGTCGCAGCTGCAAAGCACCGCCGAAACCGCCCTAGTGCAAGCCATGGTCGATAGCCGCTTATTCGTGTCGCATCTGCAAAATGGAGAACCCTGTTTTAGCATCGCCCACGAAGCCCTGCTGCGCCGTTGGCCACGGGCGACGGCTTGGATTAGCGAACATAGTGACAGTTTGAGTATTAAGAGTCGCCTACTGCATTTATCTAAGCGTTGGCTCAGCGAAGCCAAACACAGCGCTTATCTGCTCGCCGAAGGCAAGCCGTTAAAAGAGGCCCAAAGCCTCAGCCAAAATCCGTTATTCGATTTAGACGATCCCGAAACCGCCTTTATCGCAGCCTCCACCAAACGCGCCAATATGCTGCGCTGGACGAGGCGCGTAACCGTTGCCCTGTTGTGCGTCCTCACCTTAACCTCCGTCATTATGAGCGTTCGCAGCATAGAAGCCGAAAAACTTGCCCTGCAAAAACGCCTCGCCGCCGAAGATTTGCTCGGCTTTATGGTGGGTGACTTCGCCGACAAGATGCGCGGCATCGGCCGTATGGACTTACTCGACGGGATCAGCAATAAGGCACTGGAATATTTCACTGATTTTTCCAATAAAGAGGATGATGCACACTTAAGTTTTGACGCCCGCTTCCAACACGGCCAAACCTTAGAGGCCATGGGGGAAGTCGCCTATTCGCGCAATAAAATCGATGAAGCCCGCAGCGCATTACTCGCGGCGCAAGAAAAAATGTTGCCACTGCTCGAATTGCAGCCGGAAAACTTAGCCCTACTGAAAACCTTAGGTGCCAATGCCTTTTGGTTAGGACAGCTTAAGTATGATGTGAGTGATTGGGCGGCATCGCGCCCCTTCTTCGAGCAATACTTGGCCTATAGCCAAACCATGTACGCCCTTGCGCCAGAGGATAAAGATGCGCTGATGGAGCTGTCTTATGCCCATAACACTTTGGGCTCAGTTTCGATGAAACAGCAGGAATTTGCCAAAGCGCAGCAAGATTTTGAAGAGTCATTAAGGCTTAAATTGCTCGCCTTGGCAAAAGCGCCTGAGGATAGTCAGTTGATTGCGGATGTGGCGGATACGCGCTCTTGGTTAGCCAGCGCTGCGGTTTCACAAGGCGATGTAATTTCGGCAATACGAATCCACACTCAGCTCCAACAAGAATTAAGCAAAAATAATAAGCAGCCATATATTTTAGATAGGCTATCAGCTAGTCATCAAATTCTTGCAGAATTATATGACTATCAAGCCCAACCCGAACAGGCTCTAAAACAAGCCAGACTTGGTTTAGAAGCTATTTCAGCGGCACTAGAGAAAGATCCTAATAATGATATTTGGGAAAACCAAAAGTATTACCAATATTTCAAAGTCTTAGTTTTCTCTCATTCTGTAGGTGATGAAATTGAAAGATTAAAATCATTAATTGACTCAGATATTGCATTAAACTCTTCATCAAAGAAAGATGATGTTTATGCCAGTTTCTTTCTGGCAGCAGCAAAAAACCTACAACAACAAGGGAGATTTTCTGAGAGTATAGAATTTGTCATGCAAGCAAAAAATGAATTCTTTAAACTATCTAAAAAATACCACCAAAACACTAATTACATATCTAAATTATCAGAAAGTATTTTATTAGAGGCGAAAACTGCTAAAGACAAAAATATCAAACATAAACTATGCCTCGATTCAAAAAAATTACTTTCACCAATAATTGAAAAAGATAAATCACCAAACTTTACTGTTCCCTACATTAAGTCTATTGACTGCTTAGGTGAAGTCATTAATGATGAGTCTTTAAATAAGTTATTAATTGAATCTCAAATACAAAACACTAGATTTTAACCCAAAAAAAGGAAGTTAACATGTTTGCACCACAAGGCTTAGCTCAATTTATAAAAGTCAATGTAACCCTAGAAAATGGTGAACCCGTATTTATTTATACCGATGCCAATGGTCAAGTGTGCCAAGGTGATATCACCGTCACTCAAGCTGGCACAATAACTTACTTACTCAATGATCAAACCCTTAAAGGTTTAAAATTTGTCGGTGTAGGCTTTGTGACCCCATTTGATGGCATTATCGATGCCGTTACCATTAGTAGCGATGGCATGTTAGTGCAATTAGTCGATTTAGATAAAACACCAGGAACCACAAAGTTCCAATTTGTATTAAGTAATACAGCTAATACATTACTCGTTTTAAGTCCAGATCCTCAAATTATCAATCGCCCACAAAACTAATCTCTGTCAAAGGGACAGCTAACCCTGTCCCTTCATCTACGGCGAAAAGCGGGGAAAAAGCGGAAAAGCGGGGACAGCCATGCCTTTTTGTGTTTTATCCCCTCTTATACTAGCCTTTACATTATCTTGATTGCGTCTGTTTGGAGCGGATGATGACCTCGGCCAGAAGAATGCTTATCGATGCTAATACAACTCCCTTCTATCATGTGATAAATCGCTGTGTCAGAAGGGCTTTTCTGTGCGGTGAGGATAAACTCACAGGCCGCAGTTATGAGCATAGACGTGGCTGGATTGTCGATAAAATCAAAGCATTATCCACCATCTTTTGTATCGATATCTGCGCCTATGCGGTGATGAGCAATCACTATCATTTAGTGCTTAAGATTGACGTGGAGAAGGCTAAATCGTTAACGCAAAGAGACATTATCAGTCGCTGGTGTCAAATCACCAAAGGCCATGCTATTGCCACTAAATATATGAATGGTGATGCATTAATCGACGGTGAACGCATGTTACTCGATGCCTTAATTGCCGAGTGGCAAGAGCGATTAAGCAGTATCTCTTGGTTTATGCGATGCCTAAATGAAGAGATTGCCCGTAACGCAAATCGAGAAGATGAGTGCAAAGGTGCCTTCTGGGAAGGCCGTTTTAAATCCCAAGCACTGTTAGATGAGCAAGCATTACTGGCGTGTATGATGTACGTTGATTTGAATCCTATTCGAGCTGGCATTGCCGATTCTTTGCAATCCTCTGATTTTACATCAATTCAAAAACGTCTAAATGCACTTTCCCCTAACAGCATCACACCACTGATAACCAAAACCCCAGTAGATAACTCTCAGCCAACACCAGATAAATCCCTCGCAAAATTTGATGGTGCAACGCACCTTCATCGACAAACGGGCATCCCCTTTCATTTTGCCGATTATCTGGAACTTATCGATTGGACGGGTCGCGCGATTCGCCATGATAAAAAAGGATTTATCGATAACCAGCGACCTAAACTGCTTAATGAGTTAGGGATTGCATCCGATGCATGGTTACTTTCAGCCAAAGAGTTTCGCCGACAGTTCAGTGGCATAAGCGGTCGATGGGATGCGATGTGTGCATTTAAACACAAGCAAGGTGGCAAATGGTGTCGAGGGAAATCCCATAGCCAAGCACTACATCCGGAGCAAATTAATGGACTTACATTGCGTTAAATTGCCCTAACAACAAATATTCGACTCAGTCGTAATGCTTAAGACTTGTGGCTATTTAACCTGAACTCGGGATAAGAAATGTTGAACTAATAGCCCTCCAAGTGATCGGATCTTTCGACCAAGAGAAACCCCATCACACCGGAGGGCCTATGCATAAATTAGTGGAAGTGTTTTGCGATGTCGATGATTTTTTGGCTGTTTTCATTCCAGAATGGGAAAAAACGCTGTTAACCGATGGCACACGCAAGCGTCAACGCCCTGGCCGTATGACGATGAGCGAAGTGATGACCATCATCATACTTTTTCAGATGTCTCACCACCGTGATTTCAAGAACTTCTACATCGGCTATCTGGCTCATTTCTACAAATCCGCTTTTCCCAATTTACTCAGTTATACCCGCTTTCTTGAGGTGATGCCCACTGCTTTAGTGCCGCTTTGCAGCTACTTTGCCAGCCTTAAGAGTGACCCCACTGGCATCGAATTTGTAGATTCAACCAGCATCAAAGTGTGTCATAACCTACGTATTCATCGCCATAAAACCTTGGCGGGGCTGGCGTGCAGAGGTAAAGGCACCATGGGGTGGTTCTATGGCTTTAAGCTGCATTTGATTGTGAATCATCAAGGCGGAATAGTGGCGGCCAAAGTGACCCCAGCGAATGTACATGACACAAAACCGGTGAACGAGATGGCGCACAGTGATATGAATAAACTCTATGCAGATAAAGGGTATATCAGTAAAGCGCTGTCTAGTGAATTGCTGGAGAAAGGCGTAAAGTTGGTGACGAACGTGCGTAAGAATATGAAAGCGAAGGCGATGTCATTGTGGGATAGAGCGATGCTGTCGAGACGTTTCATCATAGAAACCATCAACGACCCGTTAAAAAATATCTCTCAAATAGAGCACTCAAGACATCGCAGTGTGCATGGTTTTATGCTGAATATGATTGAGGGACTCATCGCCTATCAATTGAAAGACAATAAGCCACAACTGAACCTCACTAACGGGGAGTTTAATGCTATTGCAGTTATGGCTTGTTAAACCGATCTCAGGTTATTTAGCCCAAATTTTGTGAGATGTAAGCAAGCGCCCAACTAACTATCCTACCTAATCGCTGACAAAACGACTCAGAAGGTAAAATTTAAAACATTTAAAATCAAAAAATTACACCAGAAGGTAAGCAGAAGGTATCTTTTCTTTGCGAAGAATAAAGTCATCATCAGAAAAGCGCTTAGCGCAGATGACATTAGGTTCACGGAGAATGATAACAATGACAAGCTCACCTAAACAGACTCGCTCACAACATCCATTATCACTTGTGGGTGAAGACAATGGCTTACAGTGTACTGCGCAGCAAGGCTTGGTCGAGCCCGCATTGCCGTTAACCTTCTTCGAACATGCCTCGATTGAAACGATTCAACAGTTTATTCAGCATCTGACTGAACCGGTGATTATCGTCAATGCCCAAGGTTACATTTACTTTAGCAACATCAAAGGTGCTGACTTACTGACGTGCCCACAGGCCAGTTTGAAGGGACAAGATTGGCGCAACTTTTTGACCGAACACCATCAAGCTCGCTACGACAATCTGCTGAGCAATGATATTAAATTAGGCAAAAATTGCGGTATTCCAGTGCAGCACTGCGCCGAAGAAATCACCCTCATTACTGCCTCAGGCAAAGCAAAAGATGTCGAGCTCTCCATTTCCTACATCCCCAGCCATGAACCTCTGTTTGTGATGATGATGCACGATTTGACGCAGCACAAAGCGGAAAATCAAAAGCTACGTAAATTGGCCGCCACAGATTCACTTACTGGGCTGGCGAACCGCCGATATTTTGATGAAATGCTGCATCACTATTGGGAAGAATGTACAGGTAAGCTGCGCCCTATCAGCGTGGTGATTATCGATGTGGATTATTTCAAAGTGTTCAACGACCAATTCGGCCATATCCAAGGCGACGAATGCCTACGTAAGATTGCCAAAGTGATTGCTGACATAGTGCCGATAGAAATTGGCCTGGCAGCGCGTTACGGCGGTGAAGAATTCGCGCTAATTCTGCCAAGCCACAATGCCAAAATGGCACTCACCATTGCCCAAAAAGTACAGCAAGGGATTAATGACCTGCGCTTTACCGAGCAAGGCTTGCGCGACTATGTCTCTGTGAGCGCGAGCCAAGGGATTGCGAGTGAAATCAATGGCCAGTTCCGTACCTCACTCGCCATGCTGTGCGCCGCCGATACTGCATTGTACCGCGCCAAAGCCGATGGCCGTGACAGGATCAATACGTCGCTTTAATCCCCATTAATTGGCGACTTATTTGCCCGCGGCTTAGTTATCCGCGATGGATCAACAACGGGATTAATGACCTCAGTAGGCGCTTTAGCGCATTGAGGAAAACACGCAAAGCACACGAAAGGACGCATGAATATGGACAAGCTTGAGGCATCAAGAAATATACGGGCAGTGATTGAAAAAAGCTTACCCGTGAGCACGTCACCCCTTGCCATATTCACTTACCAGTGTTGGTTGAAAACCAGCGCAGGTGGGCGTGTGTTCCATTATAAAACCGATCGAGAAGATACCTATTTCGCGGTGGATATTAATTCACTTGGGCATATTGAATGCGTGATTAATACCACCTTACTGCGGGTTGAAGCAATATCAACCTTAGGTGGACTTAACGACGGTCAGTGGCACTTATTGTCTATCTGCCATGAATACCATGAAATCAGTTGTTATGTGGATGGTGAAATTACCCATACACAACTCAATAACCTGTCACTGGTTGCCGACAATGAATTTTTAATTGAAAACGTGTCTTTACCGAATCATCGCGATACACATTTCGATGGTGAAATATTTGGCATCACCTTGCTCAATCGATTACTAACCCGAACTGAAATCGTTGACTATTACCGTAATCCAGCGCAACAAAAATCGATTAGCGAAAATAACCTTTACATTTATCAGCATCAAGATGCACATAATATTCGTGGTGAAAACTTTATTCCACTTAAAAGACAAAAAGTGCTGCTGGTCATATTTAATGATACTGAACATCAATTCATAAAAACCACTACGGATAGCAACACCTATAATCAACAACTGCCTAAGATTATTCCGCCCCACGAACGCCGAGCCTATATTATTGAATGTAACTATAACACTTGGCCTAATTTTAGTTATTTAGTGAATTACACGGCGAGTAATCAAGCGGATATTACACTCAATATTGAAGTGTTTAAATCGCTGACGGCCTATCGCTCGAATATTAAAGTCACCGTCGCAAATGAACTGGAACGGGATTGTTTGATTATTCAATCAACCGAAGAAGAATTAAGTGCTGAAGTGCGGATCAGTGAAAACTTAGTGATCACTCAAGCCAAAAACTTTGTTAATTTTATCAATGAAGTTCGCGCACACATTCCGGCCGACAATATTATTACCGGTGGCCATTATTATAGTGAGCAGCAACTCTCGGTCAGCACAGGTAAGCAAATGATTGCCTATCAACAGGCTTGCCAACTGTTCAACCGCAGATTACAAAAAAAACCACTGGCGATAATCAAATGCACGTCAACTGAAGAAGTCAAAATCGCCTATAAGGCGGCCATCGATTATAACTTGCCAATCAGCGTGCGCTCAGGTGGGAATGATCACGAAGGTGAAAGCACTGAAACCAATACCATAGTGTTGGATCTGCTGAAGATGGATAGCCTCACTTTAGATCCCATCACAGGTATTGCGGCCATTGGCCCAGGCAATCGCTTTATCAATCTCACCACTGCCCTTGCGAAAAAAGGCGTGATGATCCCCCATAGCACCTGTGGCAGTGTTGCCATAGCGGGATTTATTATGGGCGGTGGCTCAGGACCTTGGACCCGCAAACACGGCATGTGCTGCGAATCCCTATTACAGGCAGAAATCGTCCTCGGCATTGGTGAAACTCAAGTCGTCTCTGTTGCCAATAAACCTGAGTTACTCTGGGCGCTTAAGGGTGGTGGTGGGTTAAGTTATGGCATTGTGACCCGCTTTTTTGTGCAAACCTTTCCACTACCGCCTTGCCTTATCAAGTTTGAATTAGAATGGAATTGCTACGATAAACAAACCCATGAACTTATTGAGCACACCCCAACTAAAGACATTTTACAGCGCTGGGAAGCCATCATAAATGCCGACAGCACTGGCTGTTTGATTGGCACTAATCTCAAGATTAATGCCAAAAATTTACCCGTAGAACAACACAAAACACTCGACATAGACACTGACTCAATTACGCATAACTGCTTGATGTATGGTTTTTGGGAGGGCAATTCCGCCAGCCTAAACCACTTTATCCAGACACAATTTAATGAATTTGGCCTAGTCCCCAATGATATTCGCATCGAGGGTATGGGCGGACTCACCAAAGCTTACGGTGAAAACTTAATGCCCAGTTGGGAAAGGGAATCTTTTCATCATCTGCAAGCTGACTTACAAGGCATAAGCCGCTCACCTAATCCAACCGATGTGGATGAACCCGCGCCCCATAAAGTCACCTCGCGCTTAGTGAATCAAACGGGCCTGAGGGACGGTTATAAGCCACTGCTTGAAAGCTTAACCTCTCGCTATGTGCTTGAAGGTAATCGCCAATTGGGGCTATTTACCTATGTTACCCTTGGCGCTATAACTGGTGATTATTATCGCACTATGGGCGAAGAGCAAAAGAGTCGCAGCGCCTTCCCCTACAAGGACAGACAATACACGATTCAATATCAAACTTGGTGGAATAACGCCCTGCAAGAGAAGCAACAATTGCAGGATAGCCAAGTGTTTACCCGCATTAATCGTGCGCTCGATTGGATTGATGCCAGCCGAAACTATGACATCCCCAACACCTCGGGCGCTTTTATCAGTTTCAAAGATAAGGCCATTCCAACAGATGTGTACTTTGACCACAATTACGCTGCGTTAAAACGGATTAAGGCGGCCTACAGCCAAGATAGCTTTAACCATTTCCGCTCACGTAAAAGCATTATCTAAGTTAATACATCGGCATAGCCTAGGGTGAGTTTTTAAGGCAAAATCGACGCCGTCCACGGACGGTGTCGCCCCTTAACTCTCTATTCACTCTGTTGTAGGTTATCTATGCCCAGCTCAGCTTTAGCTATCATTTTTGCCCTATTGGCGGCCATTCTTATGGGCACAATCGGTGTATTAGCGCGCTTTGCCGCCCTGCCCGCCGAACACATTACCTTCTACCGCTTACTGCTCGGTGCCCTATTTCTATTGGCTTATATGCTGCTTACAGGTAAAGGCCAGCAAATTCGCCATAGACCCAGTAAACGTACCTTAGTGAATGGCATTATGCTCGCGGGTTTTATGGCGTTTTACATTGAAGCCATTCAGTACACCCAAATGGCCAATGTGATCATGATTATTTACTTAGCCCCTGTGGTGTCGGCTATTTTCGCCCATTATTTCTTTGCCGAGAAACTCACCCGCTTAAGCATGGCAAGCGTGGTCGTCGCACTAATGGGCTTTATGTTAATGATCCCAACAGGGCCGCAGCAAGCGAGCGATCACACTGAATTATTAGGTTATTTTTATGCCCTACTCGCCTTATTAACCTACTGCGGTTTTATGTTAATCAATCGAAAACCTAGCCTGAGTTCGCCCTATCAAAGCACTTTAGTGCAGCTTAGTGTCGGCGCTTTGTGCCTACTGCCCTTAGTGATAAATGCACCGCTAACGCCAAGTTTGCCGCAAATGGGTTGGTTAATTGCGATTGGATTCTTCCCCGGATTTTTAGCAATATTACTGGCGGTAAAAGCCCTGCGGCAATTGCCAGCAGTCACCTTTGGCACCCTCGCCTATGTGGAACCCGTTATCGTAGTGACGCTGGCATGGTGGATATTTGGTGAAACCTTGAGCCCAATGCAATTAAGCGGTGTCGGCTTGATTATTCTGGCCGGCATTAGCCAAGGCTTTATCAGTCAACGCAAAGTATTGATTACGAGCAGCTAACCAACAACACTTTGCCAAGTAGCTGAAATAATGTGAAGAAAATAGTGTAAGCTCAACAGAGGATTGATTGAACATTGCACCGAAGACGTGCGACTAAGACTTAAGATCAGGAGGTCAAATTGAGAAAGCTACTGTTAGTCATTAGTATATTTTTGCTCAGCGGTTGCTTAGGCATGCCTAAACTGGTTCAACCCGTGAATGATTTTGAGCTGAATAAATACTTAGGTAAATGGTACGAAATTGCGCGCTTAGATCATTCATTCGAAAGAGGCTTAAGCCAAGTTAGCGCAGAATATAGCCTCAGAGACGATGGCGGTGTGATGGTCATTAATCGTGGATTCTCAGCGGCTAAAAATGAATGGAAAGAAGCCGAAGGAAAGGCCTATTTTGTGAATGGGGACTCAGAAGGCTATTTGAAAGTCTCCTTCTTTGGGCCATTTTATGGATCGTATGTGGTCTTCGAATTAGATCATGAAAACTATCAATACGCTTTTATATCGGGACCCGACACAGGTTATTTGTGGCTATTGGCTAAAACCCCGACTGTGCCACCGGAGGTGTTGCAAAAATTTGTTGAAATGTCTAAAGCCCGCGGCTTTGATACCGACAATTTGATTTATGTGCAGCAAGAGTCAGCGCCCTAACGAGTGCCGCCAATGCGCTAAAATCGAGTGCGCGAAAAGCTAATCACTAGAAAAAACGACAGCAAATGGATACAAAAACGCCGCAATGAATCGCGGCGTTTTTATTGATGCTGCATTTAGCTGCACTGTATTTAAATGCATGTATTTAAATGCATGTATTTACACATGCAGCTAAATAACAAATAGCGTTAGACTTCGATGCCTTTGCTAGCAAGGAACTCATCGTAAGTGCCTCTGAAATCATTCACGCCTGAATGAGTGACTTCAAGGATACGGTTTGCCAGAGACGATACGAATGCACGGTCATGACTCACGAAAATCAAGGTCCCTTCGTACATTTCCAGCGCGTTGTTCAGTGATTCAATCGATTCCATATCCATGTGGTTGGTCGGTTCGTCGAGCACTAAAATATTGGCTTTTTGCATGATGAGCTTGCCGAATAACATACGACCTTTCTCACCACCAGACAGCACTTTGACTGACTTTTTAATGTCGTCAGAGCCAAACAACATACGGCCTAAGATGCCACGTACCGATTGGTCGTCATCTTCTGGCTTGCGCCATTGGCTCATCCACTCGAACAGCGTCATTTCGTTAGCGAAATCAGACTCATGGTCCTGTGCATAGTAACCAATGTTAGCGTTTTCAGACCATTGGATAGTACCTGCATCCTGCGGAATATCGTGGATCAGGGTACGTAACAGGGTTGTTTTACCGACGCCGTTTTCACCCAATACCGCAATGCGCTCGCCCACTTCAACAATTAAGTTTAAGTCTTTGAATAACGGAGTGTCGTAGCCTTTAGTTAGGTTTTCAATCACTAAGGCATTACGGAACAATTTCTTCTCTTGCTCGAAACGAATGAAGGGGTTCACACGGCTAGAGGCTTTTACTTCATCTAACTTAATCTTGTCGATTTGACGGGCACGTGATGTGGCTTGTTTCGCTTTAGAGGCGTTAGCCGAGAAGCGTGCTACGAAGGTTTGCAGTTCAGAGATCTGGGCTTTTTTCTTCGCATTATCAGACAATAAACGCTCGCGAGCTTGAGTAGCCGCTTGCATGTATTCGTCGTAGTTACCTGGATAAACGCGCAGTTCGCCGTAGTCTAAGTCAGCCATGTGCGTACAGACTGAGTTTAAGAAATATCTATCATGCGAAATGATAACCATAGTACTGCTACGTTGGTTCAACATGTCTTGTAACCAACGGATAGTGTCGATGTCCAAGTTGTTGGTAGGTTCGTCAAGCAGCAGCACGTCTGGATCAGAGAACAGGGCTTGTGCTAACAATACACGCAGTTTTAAACCCGGTGCGATTTCAGACATCAAACCAAAATGGCTTTCAATACCGATACCTACACCTAACAGTAATTCGCCAGCACGAGATTCGGCGGTATAACCGTCCATCTCAGCAAAATCCATCTCTAGGTTGGCGACGGTAATGCCATCTTCTTCACTCATTTCGGGTAAAGAATAAATACGGTCACGTTCTTGCTTTACCTTCCACAGTTCGCGGTGGCCCATGATCACGGTGTCGATCAGGTTGAATTCTTCATAACCGAACTGGTTCTGGCTTAATTTACCCAGACGCTCATTCACATCTAACGAGACGTTACCGCTGCTAGGATCTAGATCACCACACAGGATCTTCATGAAGGTCGATTTACCACAGCCATTCGCGCCGATAAGACCGTAACGGTTACCACCGCCAAATTTAACTGAGATGTTTTCAAACAGTGGCTTAGCGCCGAACTGCATGGTGATATTTGCTGTTGTGATCAAAATGAACTTCCAAATCGAGTAATGTTGGCCGAGCCAGCTGGCGCCGCTTAAGTAAGCATAAACCAAATAACGCTATGCCGAAGGGGTAAAAATAAACGTGGCACTATAGCAGTTTGGGCTAAATTATCAACTACCAAGGCGGATCAAAAGCCAGAGGGAATGCCGAAATCGCCGCACAATGCCTGCGTGAGAAGCGTAATTAATTTTACCCTATTGGCTTAGCTTTCAATGTATTCGAGCAGAATGACAATCTGATGACCCTTAGCGTCGCAAAGCTTGCCGACGCTAAAGGCTTATGCAGTAAGTGCTAATGTGGACATAGCCCTAAGCTAACTCAAGATACCCGTTTCAACATTTTAAGTTAGCTTAGGTATCGACAGCTTATAACTTCTGCCGTCTTAAGCGGTTGGCGTTCGTCACCACAGTGAGTGAAGATAAGGCCATAGCGGCGCCCGCGATCACTGGGCTTAATAACATGCCCGTGAGTGGATAAAGCACGCCCGCCGCAACCGGAATGCCTAAACTGTTATACACAAAGGCGCCGAACAGATTCTGCTTAATATTGGTAATCGTCGCCCGCGACAATGCCAATAAGTTAGCAATCACTATCAATTGCTGCGACAACAAGGTGATGTCCGCACTTTCAATCGCCACCTCAGTGCCCGATCCCATCGCGATCCCCACATCCGCGCTCATCAGAGCTGGCGCATCATTAATACCATCCCCAACCATAGCCACCACATGCCCTTGCTTTTGTAAATCCAGCACATGTTGTTGTTTTTGCTCGGGCAGTACGCCGGCAATCACTTCGGTGATACCCACTTGGTCGGCCACTGCCTGCGCCGTTTGTGGGTTATCCCCCGTTAACAACACCACGCGAATACCTCTTTGTAGCATGGCCGCGATGGCTTCTTTGGCATCGGGTTTAATCGGATCAGCAAGCGCGATAGTGGCCACTAACTTGCCCGCTTTGGCGACATAAATCGGGGTTTTACCTTGATTTGCAAAGCTTAATGTCGCTTTTGGATCTAAGGCACTGCCATCGGAATTGACAATATCCAATGCCGTCATCAATGCGAGATTACCAATCGCCAGCGATACGCCATCAACCTTGCCCTCAATCCCCTTACCTTGATGGTTCGTAAATGCCTGTGTATCGGGCAATTGCGTCAGTGATTCCTTGGCATAACTGCTAATCGCCCCCGCTAACGGATGCTCAGAGTGCTGCTCAAGGCTTGCGATTTCGCCCAGCAAGGTTTCTTTATCGGCATCACTCAGTGTTTGTACTAATACAAAGTCAGTGACTTGCGGCTTGCCTAAGGTAACAGTGCCGGTTTTATCCAGCACCACACAATCGACTTTACTGGCGGTTTGCAACGCTTCGCCATTTTTAACTAACACGCCCATTTGGGCAGCGCGGCCCACAGCCACCATGATAGACATAGGTGTCGCCAGCCCCAACGCACAGGGACAAGCTATGATAAGCACACTCGTCAGCACCACTAACGCATGGCTTAAGGCGGGCGCTGGACCTGCAAAATACCAAATAGCCGCCGCCAGCAGCGCTATCGCCACCACAGTCGGGACAAATACCGCTGAGATCTTATCGGCCAATCGACCTATGGGTAATTTTGACGTTTGTGCCTGTTGCACCAGTGCAATGATTTTGGCGAGCTTAGTATCTTGTTGCCCAGCCGTCACTCGGTAAACTAGGCTGCCATTGCCGTTGACTGTGCCCGCGCTCAGACTGTCTCCCCGATTTTTAAGCACGGGAATAGGCTCACCTGTGAGCATGGCTTCATCGAGTAGGGATTGCCCTGTTTCGACCTCACCATCAAGGGCAACTCGGTCACCGGGGCGCAAACGCAGCTTATCGCCCAGTTTCAACTGACTTATCTCAACCTTTTCATCACCCTTATCCGTGATACGAATCGCAGAAGTGGATTGCAACCCGAGCAGTCGCTGCACCGCTTCGCTGGTTTTGCCCCGCGCTTTGAGTTCGAGTCCATGACCTAAGTTAATCAAACCTAGAATCATCACACTCGCCTCAAAGTACACATGGCGGGTATCCATAGGGAATGCGCTCGGCATAATGACCACCAACATGGAATAGGCCCACGCGGTACTGGTACCCAGCACAATCAGCGTATCCATGTTAGTGGTTTTGGCTTTGAGCGCCCGCCACATGCCTTGGTAGAAATGTCCACCTGTGGTGATGAGTAAAGCCAAAGTGACCAGTCCCATTATGCCCCAGCCTAGTTGCAGATTTGGGCTGTTGATCATCATTTCACCACCCAGTAATCCCCACAGCATCATGGGCACACCCACAACGAGCGCAGCTATAGCTTGGCGCATTCGCAGTCGATACTCGGCGGCATCTTCAAGGCGTTTTTCTTCGGCGGCGACTTTAGCATCAATAACGACCTGCGCCGGATAACCCGCATTTGCCATCACAGCCAAGGCGGTATCAGCGCTCATCTTGCCTTCTACCGTCACTTGCTTATCGGCGAGATTCACACGCGCTTCGACGCCCTCTTGGGCGGCAAACGCCTTTTCAATTTTTGCGACGCAGCCAGCACAATTCATATTGGCGACATAGAGTCTGGTCATAGACATGGGAGATCCCTCACTTGATGTTTCACACTATAGGTCTAAGATAAAGTCTCCCATCACTGGAGAGTCAAGGATGAATTTGCTCAATGTGATCACATCGACAATTAATTGTTAGGCGAAATGGGTGATACCATTCAGTTGGAAAAATAGAGGTCAAAATGAAGATAGGTGAAGTGGCGAAACAAACGGGCTTAAGTGTTAAGAGTATCCGTTATTACCATGATATTGGTTTAGTGTGCGGCGAGCGCAATGAGGCGGGTTATCGAGTTTATCGCCATCAAGATATTGAAGCGCTTAAGTTTGTGCATCAATGTCGCGACTTAGGTTTTAGACTAGAGGATTGCAAATCCTTGCTTGGTCTTAAGGGCAATGAAAGCCGTAATGCCGAGGACGTTAAGCAGCTTACCCAAACGCACCTTGCCTATGTCGAGCAACAAATCAATAAGTTACAACAGCTTAGGGTGCAATTGCAGCACATGGTGACCCAATGCCAAGGCGGCGATCAGCCCCACTGCGCCATTATCGACAGCCTAAGTCACGAGACTCATGGCAGCCATGAAAATCACAAGAGCCAGCAAAATGCTGGCTCTGAGTGTTGCGGTAAAAGCCAATCGCAATAGCGATGGCAAGTTCAATAACGGTAAATACCGCGTTATTGGCTTCTCACTATGGTTGGCTTTAGCGCCGCGGCGTTATCCAGTACCAGTGTTGCAAGCTTACCCGCAGGGGTAAAGTTAAACACTTGCCCATAAAATGCCAGCTCAGTTTCTAATCCTGCGGCCTTGTGCTCAGGTTTCCAACCGCCGTGGGGTTCATCCTGATAAGCGATATAAGCCGTAGGGACGCCTCTCACTTTCAACGCCTCATAAATCTGCCGCGACTGCTGTGGTGGCACTATTTGGTCACGTAATCCTTGAAAAATTAATAAAGGCTCATTCAATCCTTCAAGATGATGCAGGGGCGACAGTTCCCTATAGCGGGCTTGATTTTCACCATAGGGGCCGATAAGCAGATCTAAGTAGCCAGTCTCGAATTTATGGGTACTCTTGGCGAGCTGTTCAAAGTCACTGATCCCCGCATAGCTCACCCCCGCTTGAAATACATCATAAAATGCCAAGGACGACATCACAGTTAACCCACCAGAGCTAACACCTCGAATCGCCAGCTTTTGTCCATCAACCCAACCTTTATCAACTAAATACCGGGCCGCATTGACTGCATCTTCCACATCAACTTGGCCCCATTTTCCGTAGATACTTTGACGATAAGCACGGCCAAAACCACTGCTGCCACGGAAATTAACATCGAGAACCGCAAAGCCTCGGCTGGTCCAAAATTGAATGTCACTGCGATAAGCCAGACTCGCCCGCGCCGTAGGACCGCCGTGTAACATTACAATCAAGGGCGGACGGGTATCATTAGGCGCAGTATAGTTGGGGTTAACCGGACCATAAAAATAACCGTAAGCTTGCTGGTTAGCACCTGTTTTAAAAGTAATATTTTTAGCACGGGAGATATAGTTGGGATTAAGTTTTGGTAAGTTAGGGGTATACACCAACTCAGTACCACGACCGATCACTTTATAAATGCCCTTCTCTGGCGTCGCCTTAGCGCCGACAAAATAAACAGCATCTTCCCCTCGGATCACTTGGGTGATTTCACCAAAGTCGACGGCCAAAGATTCGGTCAGGCCTGAATCTAGATGCAGTCTAATTAAAACGGCCTGACTACCAAGCATATAACTGGCAATAATCGTTTTTTCGGATTCAAAGGCATAGTTATGATTGCCTAAATACCAATCAGCCACCGCAAACTCGGCCTTTTTCTTTAGCACTGGGTCTAAGGTATTTTGTGCTGTAACTCGATAGATATTCCACCAGTTACTAATATCCGATACGACATACAATTGCCCATCAGGACTAAATAACGGCTGCGACACCGAAGAGTCTGCGGGCGTGTTTACCTTACGAATATTGTGTAATTGCCCTTTACGGTCCAGATCCCCAAGCCAGAGCACACTATTATCCCATGGCATATAGGGATGTTCCCACGTGATCCACGCCAGTTGGCTGTTATCGGGCGAAATGGCTGCCGAAGAAATAAAGTCATGGCCCGAAACAAAGGTATCGCCTTCACCGGCAAAATTAAGATTAATGGTAACAAGACTCGCCTTAGGCTCACCCGCTTGACGATGATCTTCGCGCACACAGATAATCCTCGACCCTTTGGGGTAAGCAATACAATCTGCATGACGAGTACCATTTGGCGTTAAAGGCAAAGGGGGTTGATTAGGGGCAAAACGATAAAACAGTTGGTCCTGTGCCTTAGTGGCAAACAGACTCTGACCAATCCCCAAAAAAGCGGCACCACCGTATTCATGAACGGCGGATTTAACATTAAACGCAGGCGGCACTATGTCGGTAATTTTTCCCCGTTGATCGAGGCGTTTAATGCCGACTTGGCCTTGTTTTTCACCATCAGACTCAGAGAAATAAATAGCACCATCAACACTTTGCAACTCAGCCACAGTATCGGCCTGCTCAAAAACTTCAGTCGCCGATAGCGGAGACTGCCAACTACCATAGGGCGCAACTATGCGCGCGCCATTATCACTAAGATGCGGCGTCTCTTTGTTCGAGCGCTCGCAAGCACCTAAACAAAATAAGCCCCCCAGCATCCATAAATATCCATGTAGCTTCATTGTTTCTCCCCAATGTTTGCCAACTGCACAAACCGAAACAAAATATGAACTTGCAGAAATGAGTTATGTGTAAATTAGTTATTTTTTAAATTTTTTTAAGAACCAATTTACCACTTGCACTTGTTGTACTTGCGTTAAACCAAAATAAATACACACCCAAGGTGAGATAAGGAAAAACCACGGGATCACGGCCACAGAGCGACCACTGAAGAGCAGAAAAAAGAACCCGCAATAGATCACAATCAACCCTAGGACACCCACGATTAACATCATGCGTTTAGTGATTTTCTCAAGCCAGAGGGCTTTATCCTGCCAAGACATCCGGATGTTAAGCTCCGTTACATGCGACAAACATGTATGTAAAGTTATGTAAAAAAACTGGAGGGCGATTGTTGAAGGTTAACAACTAAATGTCAACTCCAACAGTGAAATCTAAATAAATCCAAAGACTGAGTTCAAAATGCCATTATGTTTCTTTACGCAATAAAAAACCGAGCCTCAGCTCGGTTTTTATGAATATCAATAAGATATCGTCATTACAGACGGATACCACCATCGATTTCGAACACGCGACCATTTACATAGTCGTTCTCAATAATAAAGCGTACGGTGGAAGCTATCTCGTCGGCATGACCAAGGCGTCCTACTGGCACTAGCTTCTCTAAACGCTCCAGCGCCTCAGGTTTCATTGCCGCTGTCATCTCAGTAGCGATAACGCCCGGTGCAACCGCTGCGCTACGGATATTGTAACGTGCTAATTCCTTCGCCCAGCCAACAGACATGGCCGCAACGCCCGCTTTGGAGGCGGCATAGTTCGACTGACCCATGTTGCCCGCTTTAGCAAGGCTAGAGATATTGACAATCACGCCCGCTTGACCGGATTCAATCATGGCCGCTGCCGCTTCACGACCGCAGAGGAAGCTGCCCGTCAAGTTCACATTGATCACCGATTGGAATTGCTCGTAAGACATACGATCAGTGACTTTGCCGTCTTTGGCTTTGACTAACATGCCATCACGCAGAATACCGGCGTTGTTCACTAACACGTTCACTTGACCAAAATCTTCGAGAATATAGGCAAAACCCGCGACGACGTCTTCTTCGTCGGTAATGTCTAAGGCATAACCTTGGACTTCAGTGTCCGATCCAAGCTCAGCGCAGGCTCGCTCGAGTTTTTCTTGGTCCACATCGATAAGCGCTATCTTGGCACCCGCCTGCGCAAAATTTTGCGCCATTGCTAAGCCTAAGCCACCCGCGCCGCCAGTAATGACGACAACCTTATCTTTTAAATCCATCTGGTGATCCCTTGTTATCTGTGTCTATTTTTTAAGTGGTGCAAATTGTTCAAATATACTGGAAAAATCTCGGCGACCATTGCCTTGTCTTGCATGATTGACATACAAGCTGCGGGCTAAAGCGCCCATTGGCGTGCTAGAGTTGCTCAATAATGCAGCTTCTTGTGACAGACCGAGATCTTTGACCATCAAATCTACCATAAAGCCACCCTGATAGCCCTTAGAAGAAGGCACTGTTTCCATCACGCCTGGGCAGGGATTGTACTTCTCTAGCGTCCAGTTTCCGCCACTGCTGACCTTCATAATATCGGATAACACTTTGGGATCGAGACCATGATCGACGCCCATTTGCAGGGCTTCGGAAGTACCGACCATCAACACAGATAACAGCATGTTATTGCAGATTTTCGCGACTTGCCCCGCACCTGGACCGCCTGCGTGAAAGATATTCACACCCATAGCCTTAAGTACGGGCTGCGCACGTTCAAAAGCGTTATCCGAGCCACCACAAATAAAAGTTAAAGTACCCGCTGCCGCGCCTGCCGTGCCGCCAGAAACTGGTGCATCCATAAATTCGATGCCGCTTTTAGCCGCTTCGGCCGCCACTAATTGTGCGCTTTGCGCATCGATGGTTGAACAATCGATGAGCAAGGTATCACCCGCAACCACTTCAAGTAGGCCTTTGTCTGTTCCATTGCCTAAATATAAGTTTTTTACATGCTTGCCCGCAGGCAGCATAGTAATCACCACAGTTGCGCCCGCCGCAGCGCCGCAGGCGGTACTTGATACTAAGGCGCCTTTTTCGGCCAATTGCTGCATAGCCTCGGGGACTAAATCAAAGACGCGAACCGTCATGCCTGCTTTTAATAAATTGGCCGCCATTGGGCCGCCCATATTACCTAAACCGATAAAGGCTACTGTACTCATGCCATCACTCCTGTGTTGTTCTTTTTAGTGTTGTGATAATGCTATCAAATTGATTATGTTGTCATTATCACAGAGTAAAGCGAGCTTAGCTAAGCCGATAAATACAGCGCTTAGCCAACTCGGCCCTTAAACGCTTAACTCAGTTGGTTAAAGGGATGCGCCTCGCCCCATGGGGAAGCCAATATTTGCTCAAGTACCGCTGTGGGTACTGAGTTAACATCCTTAAAACGCCATTGCGGTTTCTTGTCTTTATCAATCAAGAGTGCACGAACGCCTTCGCAGAAATCACCGTGGGCACACACGTTAACACTTGCGGTTAACTCCCATTTGAAACATTGAGCTAAGCTAAGCTTAGTCCCTAACTGCCCTTGGATATAGACCAAGTGCCAGCTGATAGGGCTACCCGCAAGGAAGGTGTCCCGCGCTTTCATTAACCACTTTTCTTCCGATACCAGAGTTGACATGCGTGCTGCAATATCCTGCAGACTGCCCGCCATAAGCCTGTCGATTATGTCTTGACTTTCGGCTAATACACTGTCGCCCTTAGGAATATCCACTTGATTAGACAGCTCGTTGATCATGCTATCTAAACGTTGATGATTAAGAGCTGGCGTATCACTCCAATCTAAGGTTGCCATGGCATCAAACATCAGCTCTTTGTCGTCGCGGTTCAGGTAATGATCCGCAAGGCCCACATAACAGGCATCGGCGGCATTGAGTTGATAGGCGGTCAATCCCAAAAACAATCCCATCTTGCCCTGCATACGATTAAGGAAATAACTGCCGCCCACATCGGGATACAGGCCGATAGTCACCTCAGGCATAGCGATACGCGAGGTTTCGGTAACGACTCTGTGGCTCGCGCCCGCCATCAAACCGAGGCCACCGCCCATGACAATGCCATCGCCCCACACCAACACAGGTTTGCCAAAGGTATGCAGTAGATAATCGAGGCGATATTCCTCTTCGAAGAAAACCTTTGCTTCCTCAGTCACTTGCCCATTAGCGGCAATGGAAGCATGGTATAAAGCGCGCACATCACCACCAGCACAAAATGCCTTCTCACCGCTGCCATCTAATACGATGCAAGCGATAAGGGGATCTTTCTTCCACAGATTAAGCTGCGCCGTCATAGCGCGCACCATGCCTAAATCTAAGGCATTGAGGGCTTTTTCCACATTGAGTGTGACCACACCAACCAATTTGCCAGAAGCAGTGGCTAAGGTTTGAAAAACCACATTTTGTGTGGTCGTGACCTGATTTGCGACATGCTCGACCACGTCATTATCTACTACATTCGTCATTAGCGGTTTCTCCACTCAGCTTTACGTTTCCCTAAAAACGCATTCACGCCTTCGGCCTGATCTTCAGTATCAAATAATCCGACAAATAACTCACGCTCAATCGGTAGCGCTTGGCTACGCGCCATAGTGCGCCCCGCTTGAATAAGCGTCTTACACGCAGTCACGCTGCTTGGGCTTTGATTCGCCACTTTGACGGCTAAGGCAATTGCCGCATTAAGCGCTTCGCCAGTATCGACCACTTCTTCCACTAAACGTAGATTCAATGCCTGAGTCGCATCGATACGCTCGCCGCATAAAATCATCCGCTTAGCCCAACCTTCACCGACTAATGCGGTCAGATTTTGAGTGCCACCCGCACAGGGTAATAAACCGACCGTCGCTTCGGGTAATGCCATTACAGCTTGAATTTCGGCGATACGAATATCGCAGGCCAACGCGACTTCTAAGCCGCCGCCCATGGCATAGCCGTTAATCGCGGCAATCGACACACCGCGGAATTGGCTTAAGGTTTCAAAGGCTTCACCAAAATGCTTGGCCATCGTTGCCGCATTACCTTTGTCACCATCACTAAACAGTTTTAAATCGGCGCCAGCGGAGAAGAACTTTTGCCCTTGGCCCGTTAACACTAAGGCGTAAATCTCTTTATTGGCATTCAGCTCAAGCACTTTGGCTTTAAGCGCCTGTAAACTCTCGGCAGTCCAAGTGTTGGCTGGCGGATTGTTCATGGTCAGAATCGCCGTGTGGCCTTCGATACGTTCAACTAAATATTCCATCTTTATAGACTCCTTTTCAGTTATCGCCGACCTGTAAGTCATGCATATTGCGAGTTGAATTACAGGATTTGTCCTGCATTTTCATCGAGTAAACGACGGGCGATAATTAAGCGCATAATTTCGTTAGTGCCTTCTAAAATCTGGTGTACACGCACATCACGGAAATGACGTTCCAGCGGGTACTCCCTTATATAACCATATCCACCATGAATTTGCAGCGCCGCATCGCAGACTTGAAAACCCACATCAGTGGCAAAGCGTTTCGCCATAGCGCAATAAGCCGTGGCCTCAGGATCGCCACTATCGAGTTTAAATGCCGCAAGACGCACCATTTGGCGGGCTGCGACTAATTCTGTCGCCATATCGGCAAGTTTAAATTGCAGCGCTTGGAAAGCCGCTAACGGTTTACCAAATTGCTGACGCTCATTCATATATTGAGTTGCGCGCTCTAAAGCCGACTGCGCCGTACCCACAGAACAGGTAGCGATATTGATGCGACCGCCGTCTAAGCCTTTCATCGCGAACGCAAAACCTTGGCCTTCTTCACCGAGCAAATTCGCTACTGGCACGCGCACGTTTTCAAAGGTGATTTGACGGGTCGGCTGGGCATTCCAGCCCATTTTATCTTCGGCTTTACCGTAGATAACACCAGCGGCATCCGCCGGAATGGCAATGGCCGAAATTCCCTTAGGCCCAGCTTGACCTGTACGGCACATCACGACTAAAAGCTCAGTGGCGCCCGCACCCGAGATAAACATTTTCGAGCCTGAAATCACATATTCATCACCGTCACGCACCGCTTTAGTTTGCAAAGATGCAGCGTCCGAACCCGCGCCCGGCTCAGTCAAACAGTATGACGCTAACATCTGCCCAGTGGTTAACGGCTCAGACCAAGTCTGACGCAGGGTTTCAGTGCCCCAAGTCGTCACCATCCAAGTCGCCATATTATGAATGGTCAGCATGGCCGTGGTCGCGGTGCAGCCTTTGGCAAGTTCTTCAAAAATAATCGAGGCATCAAGGCGCGATAAACCCATGCCACCTTCGGATTCTGGCGAATACAGAGAGCAAAAACCTAGCTCACCGGCTTTTTGGATCACGTCTTTGGGGAAATGATGTTCTTCATCCCACTTGGCGGCGAACGGGGTTAATTCTTCCGCGGCAAACTGGCGCGCAAGATCGGCAAACTGACGTTGGTCATCGTTGAAATTAAAATCCATTGGGCTCTCCTATGACTCTCTGGTCACTTTTTTATTGAATAAATTGGGCGCCATAAAGACGCCGTGGTTTATAACCGAGCTTAGCGTAAGTTAATGCTCATATTTGGCGTTGAAGCTACGGCGATATCGGACTCAAACCAGCGGGAAGTGATGGTCTTGGTCTCGGTATAGAAACGCACCGCTTGCTTGCCATAAGCATGTTGATCGCCGTAAAAACTGCCCTTCCAACCGGTAAATGAGAAGAAAGGTAATGGCACAGGAATAGGCACGTTAATCCCCACTTGGCCGACTTCGATTTCATGTTGATATTTACGGGCAGCTGCACCGCTAGCGGTAAAGATAGAAGTGCCGTTGCCATAAGGGCTGGCGTTAACTAATTCGATGGCGGCTTCTAAGGAGTCTGATTCCATACAACACAGTACAGGGCCAAAGATTTCTTCCTTGTAAATGCTCATCTCAGTAGTGACTTTATCGAACATGGTTGGGCCAATCCAATTACCGGATTCATAACCTACCACGGTAAAATCGCTGCCATCGAGTAAACACTCGGCGCCTTCGGCTTTACCTTGGGCGATAAGTTTAAGCACCCGCGCCTTAGCTGCAGGGCTGATAACTGGACCATAACCCGCTTCTTTATCGTCCCATAAACCTGGGCGAACTTTGGCTAAGGCTTCTTTTAATTCTGGGATCCACTCTTTAGCGGCGCCAACAAACACGGCAACCGAAATCGCCATACAACGCTGACCCGCCGCGCCCACAGAAGCGCCAACTAAGTTGTTGATCACTTGCTGTTTGTTTGCATCTGGCATGATAACGCAGTGGTTTTTCGCGCCCGCAAAGGCTTGCACGCGTTTTAAGTTATCGGTACCCGTTTTATAAATATATTGACCCACAGCCACAGAACCGACGAAAGAAATGGCTTTAATCGCAGGGTCTGCCAGCAGGATATCTACGGCGGTTTTATCGCCATGCACTAATTGCAATACGCCCTTAGGTGCGCCCGCCTCAACAAACAGCTCAACCAGACGCTGCGGCGTCATAGGATCTTGTTCTGAAGGCTTTAAAATGAAAGTGTTACCGCAGGCAATCGCCAATGGGAACATCCATAACGGGATCATCGCAGGGAAGTTAAATGGCGTAATACCGGCACACACACCGAGTGGTTGAGTGTAGCTGTAAGTATCAATTGAACGCGCGACGTTCTCGACAGTTTCACCCATCAATAATGACGCCACGTTACAAGCATGTTCAGCCACTTCGATACCGCGCCATACATCGCCCTTGGCATCTTCGAAGGTTTTACCAGTTTCCTTTGCAAGAATGGTCGCCAGTTCGTCGTGATGTTCTTTTAGCAAATGTTGATAACGCAACATGACGCGCGCACGTTCAGATACTGGCACTTCTTTCCAGGTTTTAAAGGCCGCTTTTGCGCTGGCAATCGCAGCGTGAACTTCTTCGCTAGTGGCAGCATTAATCACGGCAATCGGCGAGTTATTCGCGGGATTGGTGACAATAATCTGTGATGTGCCCGTACCTTGGATAAACTCGCCGTCAATGTAATGCTTTACTTGTGTGGTCATGTTGCAATCCTTTCCTTGTAGAGTGATGGACTGGCGGTGCGATATTATGATTATCCTCAAGGGAAGTGATTGCCCTTGCCAGCCCCGTCTTGTTGATTCAAATCTAAATGATCTAAGTCTTGTTAATCTCAGTCTTGTTGATTTAACTAAAATGTTAAGCGATTAGACCTCGATGGCCATCGCTGTTGCTTCACCACCGCCGATACACAGCGAGGCGACACCGCGCTTAAGGCCGCGGGCTTTTAAAGCATGAATTAGAGTCACTAGCAAACGTGAACCAGAACAGCCAATAGGATGACCTAAAGCGCAAGCGCCGCCATTGACGTTAATCTTAGCCACATCTAAACCCAGTTCAGACACGGCAAGCATAGTCACCATGGCGAAGGCTTCGTTGATTTCAAATAAATCGACTTCATCCGTTGACCAACCCACATTAGCCAGCAATTTCGCCATAGCCCCAACCGGTGCAGTGGTAAAGAGTGAAGGCTCTTGGGCGTGGGTGGTGTGGCCTTTAATGGTGGCTAATACAGTTAAGCCTAAACGCTCAGCTTCGCCGCGAGAGGTCAGCATCAATGCCGCTGCGCCATCGGAAATAGAGCTAGAGTTAGCTGCTGTGATAGTGCCATCTTTGGTAAAGGCTGGGCGCAGCGTAGGAATTTTTTCAGGGCGGGCATTACCGGGTTGCTCGTCGGTATCGATAGTCACATCACCGCGACGATCACTAACTGTGACAGGCGTAATTTCGGCCTTAAAGGCACCCGAGTTAATCGCGGCATTGGCTTTTTCGAGCGAACTTAGCGCAAAGGCGTCCATCTGCTCACGAGTGATCCCAAATTCATCGGCTGTTTTCTGGGCAAACGTTCCCATGGCGCCGCCAGTATAAGCATCCTCAAGACCATCTAAAAACATATGATCGAGCACTTTGCCGTGGCCCATGCGCATGCCGCCGCGGGCTTTATCCAAGAGATACGGCGCTTGGCTCATGCTTTCCATACCGCCAGCGATCACCACTTTTGCACTGCCCGCTTTAATCAAATCGTGGGCTAACATGACCGTCTTCATGCCTGAGCCACAGACTTTGTTCACTGTGGTCGCACCAACGGATAAGGGTAATCCCGCACCTAAAGTGGCCTGACGCGCAGGCGCTTGACCTAAACCAGCGGGTAATACGCAGCCCATCAAGACTTCATCGACATGCTCACCCGCTAATTGAGTCTCCACCAACAAGCCCTTAATGGCTGTCGCGGCTAAAGTCGGTGATGCAACAGATGACAAACTGCCTTGAAAACCACCCATAGGGGTGCGTTTAGCGGCAACAATAACAATATCTTGATTTAACGGTTCAGTACTCATGCAGGCTCCAACCCAAATTGACCACAAGGCCTAGTGCTAGCCTTGGGACGTTTAATAAAATCGACAATAAAACAACTCTGACGTTTACGCGAACGTAAAGCAAGTATTCCTTGGTCTAATGTGTCGATTTTATCGGGTAAAAATTGTCAGTAAGGATTTACAGCGAGGCAGGAATTAAGCACAGTCAAGCGTGGACAACAGAATCGAAGGGAGAGATAAATTAAGGGATTTTGGGTATCAGCTTAGGTCACATCCATGTGACCACATCACCATAAAAGGCTAAACAAAACCTTATCGCGATTCCCACGGCGTCATCGCCGTCATATCACTTAAGTCATAAGGCGTTAACTGGTAAACGTAATAATTGAGCCAATTACTGACCAACAAACTACCGTGGCTGTGCCAGCGGGCAATGGCTTCAGCTTCTGGATTATTATTTCGATAATAGTTTTGTGGCACATTTGGCGTTAAGCCTTGGGCTAAATCCCTATGGTATTCATCGTTTAAAGTCGATTTTTGATATTCAGGGTGACCCATTACAAACAAGTTACGGTTATTGCGACTTAATACTAAATAGGCCCCGGCTTCATCGGACTGCGCTAACACTTGCAGCTGCGGGTGTTGCCTAATTTCTTCCACATCCATCTCGGCAAAACGCGAATGGGGTGCAAAGAACTCATCATCAAAACCACGTAGCAGTGGGAAATGCTGACAAGTGCGCCTATGTACAAATACGCCAGAACGCTTCTGTTGCAATATTTTTCGATTTAAACCATAGAGATGATACAAGCCCGCATGGGCTGCCCAGCATAAAAACAACACTGAGGTGACATGCTCTTGGGACCAGTCGATGATTTCACGGATATGATCCCAATAAACCACATCTTCGAAATCGATTTGCCCAAGCGGCGCGCCTGTGATAATGAGACCGTCGTAATTTTTATGGCGCACGGCTTCAAAGTCACGGTAAAAAGTATTCATGTGGTCGATGGAAGTATGCTTGGACTCTTTGTCGTGAATGCGCAGTAAATCCACATCGACTTGTAAAGGCGTGTTACCCAGTAAGCGCAATAACTGGGTTTCAGTCTCGATTTTGTTCGGCATCAAGTTCAAAATCAGCACCTTCATCGGCCTGATATCTTGATTCGCCGCCCGAGTCTCGGACATAACGAAAATATTTTCTGACTCTAACACCCCTGCTGCGGGCAGATGATCTGGAATTCTAACCGGCATACCGCGCCTCTTCTGTTCGTAAATACTAACGGATTCGGCGCGTATGTCAGCTCACTTCTGAGCGGGCTAACTAGCCACCGACTTTCTCTAGCAGTATCGTCATTGGCTCAGTGGAATTGAGATCAATGTGATAGGCTTGAGTATTAATAAACAATAACTTATCACCCAACATAATCCGGGCACCTATGGCATAAGTGTGACCGGGTTGGAACTGATCGCTACCAATCGCAAAACTGAATGGTGCCGGTGTCGCAGCACCTTGTTGTACGCGCTCCGCCATCACTATGGCTGGCACATCCATTTTTGAGACATCAAGCAGTTGCACTATGACCTTAGCATCGGCAGGTAAGGCTATCCGTTCGCGATATAAGGTCTCGCCTTTTATCTCAACGATAGCATTCGGTGTTGCACAACCCGATAACCCCCCCATGATGGCCATTAATGCTAAGGCTGTTAATCTCAACGCGCTTAAACGCAACCATTTGTTCATTTTGTTTCTCCTAATCATACATAAAGACTTCTAGATGTCCACACGCCCAAGCTATAAATCTTGTCTTGGTGAGCATAACTTTCTATCATAAGCCACCATTTCGTTGCCGAAAAATCTATGACCCAAGCAACTGCAATAATTGTGGGAGCTAGCTCACAATTAAGTCGTGAACTTGCAAAGCAATTGGCAGATCAACAGGTTGAATTAGTCTTATTCGCCCAAGATCCAGAATCACTGCGCGATTTTGCCTTATCCTTGCCAACAAAAGTACAAGTTTTTGCACTTCAAATTGAACAACCTCAAGCCATCATCAACCAACTTGAATCAGTCTGGCAAAGTCTTGGCGGCGCACACTTAGTCTTAGTCAATACAGGCCTTAATAGTTATGATCCTGAGCTGCCTTGGCTACCGGAGCAAGACATTATCGATGTCAATGTGCGAGGTTTTGCTGCCATCTGCAATACGGCATTTAGACTATTTCGCGAGCAAGGTTATGGACAACTGGCGGCAATCAACTCGATTGCGGGCCTACGCGGCGGGCCGAGTGTGGCCTATCACGCCTCAAAAGCCTTTGGGCAGAATTACCTTGAGGGCTTAAGTATGCATGCTCAGCGCCTTAAGCTACCGATTACGATTACCGATATCCAACTTGGTTTGCTCGATAAAGCCGCTATGCAGCAAAGTGCGATGTGGCTTGCACCATTGCCACAAGTCGCGGCGCAAATCATCAAGGCGATGAAACAAGGCAAACGCCGCGTCTATGTGACCAAACGCTGGCGCCTCGTCGCTTGGCTTACTGTGTTATTACCCGAATTTATCTATAACACTCGCCACTGGAAAGCTAAAAAGCCAAAGCGCTAAGTCGGCTTAACCTGAGTGGAACATGTCAGGATAAAAGTGCAGAAACGAAAAAGGAGCCTAAGGCTCCTTTTTTACGCTTATCTGATCCGTAGATTAGAAAGTGTAACCTACGCTGACCATATAAACCCATGGGTCAATATCGGTTTCGAATTGTTGTTGCGCACCTCCGGCAGTGAACTTAACATCTGTACTAATTTTTGCGTACCACACAGATGCGTTCACCAACCAATTCTTGTTCACTTGATAATCCAAACCTACTTGTGCAGCTAAGCCCCAAGAAGTACTCATACTTAAATCACTTAATCCTAGAGACTTGCCATGGGCATTAAAATCATTGTCATAAAAGTTAGTGTAGTTAACACCTACACCAATATAAGGACGAATAACAGATTGAGAATTACCGAAATAGTACTGCGCCACTAGCGTTGGCGGCAGTTGCTTAGTTTCAGCAATCTCACCGACACCATCTGCAGGCAAAGAAACGGTATGGCTAAAAGGGGTTGCCGCTAATAACTCAATCCCAAAGTTATCTGTCAACATGTAACCAAAGTTTAAGCCTAATTGGGTATTATTATCGACTGAAAACTCACCCAAAGTTAAAACGTTGGCACTTGATTCATTTGGCGCAACAACCACAGCACCCGCACGAACGATAATGTCACCCGCTTGGTGAGCCGATACAGAGGCAGAAAAACCAGCGGCTAAAAGGGTGGCAGCGACCAGTGTAGAAACAGTGTTTTTATTCATCATCATACTCCATATGTACAACATAGGTTTTTGTTTTGTATTACATCCTTAACAATTGACGCCTACACTGCCAGAGATATGCGGCTGATTTATTGATCCAAATCAAAGTGAGTGAGCAATACTCACTTATAGGTACTACACATGGGAGCTGAATCACGAAATTCAAACATTTATTGATAATACCCCTTTGTTTTCTGTGAGCTAAGTGTTGTATTAGCCATCACTAATGACTTCCGCAAGAGGTAGTGATCAATAACACCATAAACATTTTAGTAACAATGAAAAGCACTTAACTAAGAGGTTATTTGAACATTAATTTCAAATTATAGAGATGGGTTAAATGATACCAATCACATTAAATATCTAATCAGTTCAGAGCCTCACAGGCATCTCAATCCAAGGCGCATTGACGCAAAAATGGTTATTCCCTTTTAAGTCAATGCAACACCGGAGTGGGATGCCTGTGTGGCTCCCGAAGGGCGGGTTTCAACGCGCTTTATACTGCGTTTAAGGCTTTCGACAGAGTACCACTATGCCTTCAAGCCTTAGCCTTGTCTAAAGCGCGTTGAACTCCCGCTGAATGAACAGATATTTAATACGATTGGTATTAGGATAAAAACAGAAAATGGACAAATAAAAACGGCTTGAGGATGATACCTATCATGTTAGATAACTAGATTGCATGGAATGACAGTGTGAGGCGGTTAAGTCAGTTTTAGACTGAACGAATAAGAAAGTGAGAAGATTAGCTTGAGTAGCAACACGTAAGCAAAGGATAGCGAGTTAGCCAGCCCTTAGTCGCAACTCTGTGCTCAAACAGTGGTAATGATCGCTTTGGATTGGCGCTCAATTTGAGGGCAAACAGGGAGTTCAGCCCAAAGGGAACCACCAGCTCAATACCGTAATGCATGGAATGATGAGCAGTCTCTGCATCTACCTGAGTATCTGTCTCAACATGAGATTTTAAACACACTCCAACCGCGGTTTCTAACTCTGGCCAATGGGCCATAGCATCAATACAAGATGTGTAAGCCATGTCTTGATTGCGACTATGCATGCGCGCCTGATTCTTAACCGACCAAGGTAACTCAGGGGCAAGCTGATGAAGATAAGTTTCAATCGCCAGATCCCGCTCAGGGCTAATATCTAAAGGGCAAAAATAGATCAGATCGATATCGTTCAGTGGACTCAACTCAAATTCGTGCAAGCGATCCCAGACTAAATTACGGACAAATCCCGCCGCCAGACACCACTGCGGCATTGAGTGTACTTTGGCACATTGAAGCGCGAGTTCAAGCGCCCTCACCCGCTCGCAGTCTTGAGCTATCCATTCAAGTAATTGATGCTCTAGCGCTGCTTCACTCATTGCATCATTCATAACATTATTCGTAGCACCACTCATAACAGTATCGCCCGCTTCAATATCAGATAAAAACACGGGAAAGACATTAGGCTTACTCCACTTCGCCATCGGTTTCTGAGCACTTTACGACCTCATGACAGAGTAGTGAAACGAAACTATAAATAGGTGCCATCACCGCAACACAAATCCAAAAACCATGTACATCTTTGTCTAGCAGATTAACGCTAACAATATAGATAGGCACGAACAGTAGCATCCATTTTATTATATTGAATTTGTACAGTATCGGCTTATCACAGTGGCAGCAGCGTCCTTCCTTAATCGGCACATCCTTAGCGCCGAGTTTACCTTTGCAATACGGACATTTTTTACTGAAAAGCATTTAAACTCCATCGCTGAGATTAGACTTGTAAAGCAAGCCTCATCATCCATTCTTTCTATTCGTAAAAACCGTATCCACGCAATTCGTTACACCGCATCCGCTTGGCGCTCTGGCGCAGCATTGGCAAAGGCTTCAAGCTGATTACACTCAGCCCACACGCGCATGATATTGGGATAAGGCGTTAAATCCACATTAAAACGCTGGGCGTTATACACTTGCGGTACTAAACACAAATCAGCTAATGTCACTGCATTTCCAAAGCAATAACGACCGCTATGCCGTGTTAACAAGGTTTCTAAGGCCGTAAAACCACTTGCGACCCAATGGTGATACCAAGTATTTTTGGCGGTGTCATCAGCACCTAAGGTTTGCGTTAAATACTGCAATACCCGCAAGTTGTTTAATGGATGGATCTCACAGGCGACCGTAAGTGCCATAGCGCGCACGTGGGCACGTTCAAGAGCCGATGCAGGCAATAATGGCGACTGTGGATGTATCTCATCAAGATATTCGATAATCGCTAAAGATTGCGACAAGGCATCCACATCCAGCTCATCATCCACCACTAAGGTTGGCACTAACTCTAAAGGATTAAGCGCAATGTAGGCAGCTTTATGTTGCTCGCCGCCATCACGTACGAGATGTACTGAAAACTGTTCGGCTGAAATCCCCTTGAGATTAAGGGCAATTCGAACCCGATAGGCTGCACTGGAACGCCAATAACCGTAAAGCTTCATATTTTCATGTCCTTATAAAAGTCAGTATAAAAACGGGGCAATTAAGCCCCGTTAGTTTGAGTCGGTGTAGCCCTTTAAGGGAAAGCCTTAGGCTTTGTATTCAACCACTTTTTGATCGATAGAACCAAAAATGGTTACATCATTATCATCGAGCATTTCGATACGCACTGTGTCACCAAAACGCATAAATGGCGTAGTGGCTTTGCCTTCGGCAATCACTTCTAACATACGTTTTTCCGCTAAACAGCTCGAACCTGCACTACGGTCATAGTTAGAAATAGTACCAGAGCCAATAATCGCGCCTGCGCCCAATGGACGGGTTTTTGCAACATGCGAAACTAACTGACTGAAATTGAAGGTCATATCAACGCCTGCATTCGGACGACCAAATAATTCACCATTTAAATAGGTGATCAGCGGTAAATGCACTTTCGAATCTTCCCAACGGACACCCAATTCATCCGGTGTCACAGCCACAGGCGAAAAACTGCTCGATGGTTTAGATTGGAAAAAACCAAAGCCTTTCGCCAACTCACCAGGGATCAAGTTACGCAATGACACATCGTTAACTAGCATCAACAATTTAATGTGCTTAGCTGCATTGTCAGTGCTCACGCCCATAGGCACATCATCGGTAATAACCGCAATTTCAGATTCGAAATCGATACCCCAGTCTTCACTCGCCAATGGGATATCCGCTTTAGGGGCAATAAAGCTGTCTGAGCCACCTTGATAAAACAACGGATCTGTCCAAAAGGTTTCTGGCATTTCTGCGCCACGGGCTTTACGGACTAACTCAACGTGATTCACATAAGCGCTACCATCGGCCCATTGGTAAGCACGCGGTAATGGCGACAAGCACTTAGCTTCGTCGAACGCTTGCGCGTTATCTAACATGCCTTCATTTAACGCATCGTACAATTCTTGCAATTGCGGTCTCAGTAAATCCCAACCATCGAGTAATTGCTGCATAGAGTGGGCAATGGCAGGAACGGCAACCGTTTTAGTGAGATCGCGGCTGACTAACATCAACTGACCATCACGACGACCATTGTTATAACTTGCAAGTTTCATATTGGCTCCAGTGCTCTTCGGCTAGGTGTACAATTTTATTGTGCTGGAAAACGCGTGACGTCACCCAGCTTATATTCGGCGATTTAAATCGGACTTTTTGACTCATTAAGGGCATACACGTTACGCAGTCCGCGCCAACGAGGCATGCTCTGTTACTTGCTTTAACGTATTTGTTGCGCGTAGAAATACCCGATGCAGCTCAAGATTCCTATAGCGTGACCAAAATCACATTTAGGTCAATTATTTCACATTTTGTAAACTAATCATTACGTTTATAACCTAGTTACCGCTTATCAATATCTCGGTAAGCAATATGCCTGAAAAGTCGGCAACTAAGTGGAACGATACTGTTACATTGACTGTGTCAACCCAACGAGACTCTAACTAACGGCGCTTGGCTATCTTGTATTCACGCAGTTTATTAGCAATAGCTGTGTGTGATACACCTAGCTTTTTCGCCAACTGGCGAGTGCTCGGGTAGGCCGGATATAATCGACGCAACAAACTCGCTTCAAACTGCTTCATTGCATCGTCCAGATTGCCCTCAAACTCATTATCAAAGTAACCAAAACCTTCGGCGTATGACGGCAATTTCAGCTGTTCTACCGTCAACTCGGCCGAGCCATCCCACATAGACACGGCTCTAAAGACCGCGTTCTTTAATTGGCGTACGTTACCTGGCCAAGCGTAGGTGAGCAAATGGTCGCGGCACTGGGCCGAAATCCGCCGCACTGGGCTAGACAACTGTTGACTGTAATGTTCGAGGAACATTTCCGTCAGTGGAATGATATCGACTTTACGCTCGCGTAAGGACGGAATGTGATAACTCAGCACATGGATGCGATAGTACAAATCTTCCCTAAACTCGCCGGTTTGGCATAGTTCAGCTAAATTTTTCTGGGTCGAGCAAATAATTCGCACATCAGCACGCACTTCTTCATCGCCCCCTATGCGTCTAAAAGTGCCATCTTGCAATAGCCGTAGCAGCTTAACTTGAGCCGCCCTAGACATTTCCGCCACTTCATCGAGAAATACTGTGCCACCCTTAGCTTCTTCAAAAAAGCCTCGTTTGACGACTTTGCCCTGACTGACGTAACCGAATAATTCCTCTTCGGCAGCGCTGTCGGGCAGAGCGGCGCAGTTGATGGCGATAAAAGGTTTTTCACGGCGCATCCCCGCATCATGGCTAGCTCTGGCCATTAATTCTTTGCCAGTACCCGTTTCACCCGTGATCAACAAAGGTGCATCGAGCTGGGCCATACGCCGCGCTTGCTTAAGCACTTCCTTCATCTTGTCACTGCTGGCTAATACATTTTCAAAGCCAGTGGTTTGGTTCTGCAGCGCGTTAAACTGTTTTCCAACACGCGCAGGGGATTTTAGCGACACCACAGCACCAACCAAGATGGTTCTTTCATCCTCATCAGGTAGGTAAATCGGCAGCATTTCGGCAAGATACTCATTCGGGCCGATTTGAACTCGCGCCGCTTGTGGCAATACTTGTGCTTCACTCAACCATCGGCTGAAGTTAAAACCTTGCACCCAATGATTAAGCGACTCTTCGAGCACTTCGTGCTCACCCATGCCTATATTGAGCAAGGCGGACTCATTAACGATACGAATACGTGCCTTGGCATCGATAGAAAAAACGGAGTCGGGTAAGGTTTTGAGCAGGGTTTTAAGGGCGTAATGTTCTTGCTCTGAGGGCATAAATGACACCGTACGCACATCGTGGACACTTTCCACTTTGCGGATCTGCGGCATCAAGGCACTCAAGGTTTCAAAACTGATTTCGGCAAATTGTAAGTACAGGAATCCTTGGTTACTGGCATCAATGGCAATTAAATTAATACCATAACGCTCTAACACGACTAAGATATCTTTGGCTAAACCAACACGATCCTGACAGCTGACTTCCAAGCGCATAATGACTGATATTCCCTTTTTTGATTTGAATTTTGGGGATAAACCGTGCAGAGCTATTTTTCGCCTTAGGCTTTACAACAAAAATAACGCTTGCTAGGCAAATCGTTACCTTTGACGAAAACGTCAGCGATGAGGGGAAATAGCAGAGCCCGTATACGTTAGAAGGTTAAACTGAAAGTGGCAAGCCTAGTTTACAGTTGAATTGTAACAGGAAGAAAAAATCAGCATCATAAAACACATTAAGATGCTGATTAAATTGATTAAATAATTAACCTAGTAACTGGTCTGTCTTGGCGGCCATGATGAAGTCATTCTTATGTAGCCCCTTAATGGAGTGCGACCACCAAGTGACAGTCACTTTACCCCATTCAGTGAAAATGCCGGGATGATGGAATTCTTCTTCCGCTAAATCCGCCAGCTTATTCGTGAATGCCATCGCCAGTTTAAAGTTTTTAAACTTGTAGACGCGCTCAAGCTGCATTACGCCGTCACGCACTTGCACGCCCCAGTCAGGGATCATACGAATAAGTTCTGCCAACTCTTCATCGGTCACTTTTGGTGCATCGGCTTGGCACGCTTCACATTTCATATTCGATAACGCAGTCATACATACTCCTGTTGGCAACATTAATAGGGATATTCAGTTGCACTTTACTCATTACTTATTAATTACTTAAATCACATGACTAAATTAGATGGCGACTCAAATAACACATCAAACCATCCATCGAATCGAGACTAGCTCGCCTTGGCTTTGGGAGGATATTTAGGAGCAAATAAACCTAACTGACGTGCCTTAGTGACATAACTCATGATGTCCATTTTGGCAATTTCATCAAGCATATCAATGTGCTCAATCACATAATAAATCGGCTGCATAATGTCGATGCGATATGGGGTTCGTAGCACATTCAATAAATCAAAGGGTTGACGTTCTGGCACGTCACTTTCCATTGCATATAAAGTTTCACCAGGTGAGCTTAAAATACCGCCACCATAGATACACAAGGGGCCATCTTTAGGCTGTAGCAAGCCAAACTCAACCGTAAACCAGTATAAACGCGCTAAAAACACCCTTTCTTCTTTGCTGGCATTTAAACCTAATTGGCCATACATATGTGAAAAATTAGCAAATGAAGGGTTGGTGAGCAAAGGGCAATGACCAAAGATTTCATGAAAAATATCAGGCTCTTGCAGGTAATCAAACTCTTCCTTACGGCGAATGAATGTCGCCACAGGAAACTCTTTATTGGCCAGTAGTTCAAAGAAACGGCCGAAGGAAATAAGCGCAGGTACGGCTGCCGTTTTCCAGCCGGTGGTCGCTTGCAATACAGTATCAATTTCAGTAAGTTGCGGAATACGATCCTTTGGCATAGCCAAGGCATCTAGCCCTTGCAAATACTCCTTGCAGGCACGGCCAGGCAGGTTTATCGCTTGACGGGCATAAAGCTGGCTCCAAATCTCATGTTCTTCTTGCGGGTAGTTGATAAACCCTGTGTCATCAGCTCTGTGAGCGATGTACTCTGTTCCTTTCGTCATAATCTTCACTTAGTGGCTAGCGCTCATGGAACCATAGTGATCTAAGCCTTTAAATTTGTTAACTCCCTCACACTTTATTCTTGCACCACTACTGTGACGTAAACGTAAAGCAAATATTACAAGGGTATTAAAAACGCCATGCAATTGCACATCACCCATGCTGGATTAGATGCTCTGTGCTACCTTTGCTAAAACTTACGTCGACTTCGCTGTAAAAATACTTAAATATCCTAAGTTTTCAGCGTTTCTAAATAGCTTTTCTGCGCAGGTCATTTACAATATTGGCCATTAACCGCATCTCCTTGACCTAAAAGGTTCGCAATGAAACAACATCAAATTCGTAAAGCCGTTATTCCTGTCGCAGGCCTAGGCACTCGTATGCTTCCAGCGACCAAAGCAATTCCAAAGGAAATGTTACCCGTTGTTGATAAGCCATTGATTCAATATGTAGTCAGTGAAGCTATCGCTGCTGGGATCAAAGAAATTGTACTCGTGACCCACGCCAGTAAAAACTCTATCGAAAACCATTTCGATACCAGTTTCGAATTAGAAGCCCAATTAGAACGCCGCGTTAAACGTCAGTTACTTGAAGCAGTACAATCCATTTGTCCTAAAGATGTAACAGTGATCAGCGTGCGCCAATCTCAAGCTAAAGGCTTAGGTCATGCGATTTTGTGTGCTAAATCTGTCGTCGGCGATGCACCATTTGCCGTATTGCTACCGGATGTGATCATAGATGAAGCCAGCTGTGACCTTCGTAGCGATAACTTAGCCGCTATGGTTGCCCTGTTTGATGAAACCCAAGTCGGTCAAATCATGGTGGAAGGCGTGCCACATAACGTCGTCAACCAATACGGTATTGCCGATGTGAATGGTCATGATTTACAACCGGGTGAATCTGAGCCATTAGTCGAACTGGTTGAAAAACCCTCTGTAGATGAAGCTCCTTCTAATTTAGCCGTTGTAGGCCGTTATGTTTTACCAGCCAGCATTTGGCCGCTACTGGCTAAAACCCCTGCGGGCGCAGGCGATGAAATTCAATTAACTGATGCGATTGCGATGTTAATGAAGCAAGAAACCGTAAATGCTTACTACATGGAAGGTAAGAGCCATGACTGTGGTAACAAGCAAGGTTATATGCGTGCTAACGTTGAATATGCCCTGCGCCACAGCGAAATCGGTGAAGATTTTGCGCACTATTTAAAAACCGTTGTAAAAGGAATTAAGTAATGACGATTTTAGTGACCGGTGGTGCTGGCTATATTGGCACCCACACAGTAGTAGAACTGCTCAATGCTGGTAATGATGTGATTGTATTGGACAACTTGTCTAATTCAAGCATAGAAGCCTTAAACCGAGTCGAGCGGATCACTGGTAAATCGGTTACTTTCTATCAAGGCGATATTCTCAATAAAGCGTTATTGCAGAAAGTGTTTAACGATCATGCTATTGATTCAGTTATCCACTTTGCAGGATTAAAAGCGGTGGGAGAATCCGTCGCAAAACCCCTGAAGTATTATGAGAATAACGTTACGGGTACGCTTATCCTTTGCCAAGTCATGGCAGAATTTAAGGTAAAAAATCTCGTGTTCAGCTCATCGGCAACTGTGTATGGCGATCCCGCAAGTTTACCGATCACCGAAGACTTCCCCACAGGGGCAACAAACCCTTATGGTCAGTCTAAGTTGATGGTTGAACATATACTGGCAGATGTACACAATGCCGATCCGAGCTGGAATATCGCCCGTCTGCGCTATTTTAATCCAGTTGGCGCCCATGCCAGTGGCTTAATCGGCGAAGATCCTAACGATATCCCTAACAACTTGATGCCCTTTATTGCGCAGGTTGCCGTGGGTAAACGCACCGCCTTAAGCGTGTTTGGTAATGATTATCCAACTCACGACGGTACCGGCGTGCGTGACTATATCCATGTCGTGGATTTAGCCAATGGTCATTTAAAAGCGCTTGCAAAATTGGCCACTAAACCTGGTCTAGTGACCTATAACTTAGGCACAGGCCAAGGATATAGTGTATTAGACATGGTTAAGGCCTTTGAAAAAGCCTGTGGTAACACTATTGCCTACCAAATTGCGCCACGTCGCCCAGGGGATATTGCCGCCTGCTACGCCGATCCAACCCACGCAAGGGAAGATCTTGGCTGGCAAGCGACTCATACCCTAGAAGATATGGCCAACAGTAGCTGGCATTGGCAATCAACCAATCCGAATGGTTATAACGGCTAATAACTTGAATGGCTTGTGGAAATCTCCCAAGCCATTTTTCTTTACCCTCTAAATACCATCGCTTTACAGCATTAACCACCCGAGGAGCAACATGACTCAAAGTATTAATCACAGCCGTCGCAGCCTCTTTCGCCGGCGTAAAGATAATGCGATAAGGCCGCCTTGGGTACGTGATGATATCGAGTTTACCGATGTGTGTACTCGTTGTTCCGCCTGTCTTGAGGTTTGTGAAACTCACATTATCATCAAAGGTGATGGCGGATTTCCTGAAGTCTCCTTTAAGGACAATGAGTGCACATTTTGTACTCTGTGTGCTAAAGCTTGCCCTGAAAATATTTTCGATTTGACTCAAGCACCTTGGCAATACCAAGCCCATATTCAAGAAAGCTGCTTAACCTTTCAAGGGATCTGGTGCCAAAGTTGTAAGGATGCCTGCGAACCAAGAGCCATCAGTTTTGTGCTCAGTATTGGTCAGGCTCCGAGCCCTAAAATAGACCTTGATCTTTGTACTGGATGCGGTGCCTGCGTAGCTCCTTGCCCTAGCAAAGCCATTGAGATAAAACGACCAACTTGATAGAACACTGTAATTGCATTAACACATGCAGAGCTGTGCTTCTCATGGATTTTAAGCTAGTATCGCGCCTCTGTTGAACTCAGTTAATCCCTTCTCGAATTAAGTTAATTTATGATGATGTTTGTAAAAAAACTGTTTTTCCCGCCTAAAAAAAGTACCTCTTTTAGCTTTATTGCTCGAGGCACTAAACTCACGGGAAATATCGAATTAACAGGCGACGTGCTTGTTGGCGGTGATATCCAAGGTCAGCTGCTTTCTGAGGCCAATATCACCATAGAACAAGGCGGTATAATTCAAGGTGAAGTAAAGTGCCATGAATTTATCGTCGATGGACACTTCAAAGGCAGACTCATTTGTGAGCGTTTAGTGATCCAACGTAATGGTGTTGTCGACGGCGAAGTGGCAAGTACCTCAATGCAAATCCTTGAGGGTGGCCAATTTATCGGGATGCGGATTAAAGAAGATGCACCAACCATTTATTCCCATGCAATAGGCCATACCCCAACAGCAGATCCACTCAACTTACCGTCCGTGCAAAACGACGTCATAGAATCTCGTTAATCCGAAATGCATCACTATCGTTTGCTCGCCGCCTTAGGTGAGCAGACTTTGACTCACTCTTTTAGCTCAATCATTCCTTTCCGCCCGATGTTAAACATAGCGCCTACTCATCTAACTCCCCCCTCTCTTTACAATAGTTAAATAATTGTTATTTTGCCGAGAGGGATCACAGTTAATCCGCATGCTGAATGTTAATCTTGGCAGTTAGTATCCATGATATTTGATCGCGGTGGTTCGGGTTATCGCAAGGACACAGAACTCCCCTAATAGCGCCGCAAAAACATTTAAGACTCATACAGGGCAAAATACAAAATGAGCAACTTATTACTAAAACAGATCTGTGAACTCGATGTTTTTACCTTGCTTGTATTTAAAAGTATTTTCGACACTGGACACTCAAATAGCGCGGCCAAAGCGCTAGATGTTTCTGCCCCCAAAATAAGCCGCTGCCTCAATGCATTACGCCTAACCTTTAATGATGAACTATTTTATCGTCGTCAACAGGGGCTTAAACCGACGCCTTTAGCAGAAAGTCTCTATGTTGCTATTTGCCAGTTTACTGAATCGGTTTATCACCTCGAACAATCTGCAATCCAGATACAAAATGCGGCCATCAATACCGACTTACCGCTGCATATCGCTGCTTGTAATGGCCTACTAAGCTTTTTAGCGCCTCAGTTAAGCACTCCTGAACTTGCCCAAAAGCTAGGACAAATACGCTTACATAAATGGCAGGAAAATAGTGCTGAGTTGATCCACGCAGGTGCGCTTGATTTTGGGATTACGTTTGAAAGTGCTGAAAATAAAGAATTAAGTTACACCAAACTTGGCTCAATCAATGGCATTTATATCGTTGCAGCCAAGCAACATCCGCTTTGGGACGTTGAGACGAATATTACCTTAGAGCAAATTTGTCGCCATCCGTTTCTATTTCAAGAACTCAAGGGCTTTAACAGTAAAATCGATCCCTTAGAATTATTTTGCCAGCGCCAAGGTATCTTATTGCCTACTGTAGAGAAAGTGATAGACAGGGAGGAATGGTATGCCCATCTATTAACCATGAAGAGTGTGGCTTTTTGTTCTAGCATTGATATGCACACAGTTAAACATATGCCCGGATTACATCTCGAGCGCCTTAGCGACACAGAGCTTAATAGACTCCACGAAACTATGATGGCGCCACATTATTATCTGATTGAGAAACCTGCAGTTCATCGGCGTTACAGCCAAAGCCAGTGTGATCTCGTCGTGCGCTCCTTACTTGCCGCACTCGAACCAGCACACTAATACAAAAATAGATTACACACTAAGTTCATCAACCTAGCTTACGTCATGGATGTTAAGTGGGTTAAGTGGGTTTACTGGGTTTACTGGGTTTACTGGGTTTACTGGGTTTACTGGGTTTACTGGGCTATAGCTTCTATTTATCCAAGGCACAATTCAATCACTTTAAAATACCATATCGTCCCCCTATCCTCGCTCTCTTATCCCATTGCTTTTGTGCTCAAAACCTTAAGATAACGACTTAAGATTCAGGCTCTCTTAACATCGTTCATTTTGCTTAACCGAAAATGAATTCATCATTTCGGCCTAAGTTTAAAGATTGAAATTGTGATACACATCATAGGCTAGCGGCTTAATTTCACTATTTAAAATATCAAAATGCAAAGTTTAGAATTACCATTCGCAGGTGTTAAATCATCGTTCACATATCAGATACAAATTTGCAAATACCACTTTATAAGTAGATGAATCCTCCTATATTAGAGGCACTGCACACGCAGTCTTATAGATAGAAAAAGGGACGCGATGATGAAAAACTACAATAAATCTCTACTGGCACTGGCTCTCGTCAGTACCTTAAGTCTTACCGCCTGCGGGGACGGAAGCGATGGTCAAGATGGGGCACCTGGCACACCAGGTACACCCGGAACACCAGGCACTCCCGGAACACCAGGTACACCCGGAGCCCCTGCGGGTTCCTTCGCAACGACAGCTCAATCCATTACAGATCTGGCATTCACGTTAAGTCCTGCTGACATTAAAGTGACCAGCAGTGAAGGCTTCAGTGTTAAATTTACTGTTACGGGTAAAAATGCAGGCAAAGTAGTCCCTTTCAAAGGACTGGATAAAATTGCAATTTATTCTTTAACAGCAAATGAAAACACCTCAGGTACTGGCGCGCCGATTGAGTGGCAAAATAATGCCACGGCAAATGCCGCTGGCACTTCGTTAACTTGTACTCTAAACGGCCTGAACGGAACTAAAAACGCTTGTACTTTAACCGAAGATACAGCGACGCCAGGCACTTACACAGCAACTTGGACTTATGGTGGCGCAGCGCCAATCATTAATCCAAATGATAATCCAAACGCAGTACACAGAGTCTTTTTACGTGCTTACAACATCGCCGATAGTACTGGTGTTGTCCTATCTGACAAGATTTTGTCTGTACCCGTTGATTTTATCCCTGCAACAGATGAATTAGGTGTATCGGGTAAAGACACAGTATCTAGTGCGGCATGTAAAAACTGTCACGGTGAAGTAGACGGCCATATCGCGAAGATTGAAGCCCACCATAACTACCAAGATGTTAAAAACTGCGTAACTTGTCATAACCCTGATCTCGTTCCAAGTGACGCACAACTGGCCGAAGGTTGGGTATTTGATTTTGCTCCCATGATCCATAGGATCCACGCAGGTCATCACATCAGTGACAGCTTAAGTGGCGAAGCAAAAGAATATTTCGGTGAAGTTGGTTTCCCATCTGATTTGAAAGAATGTAAATCTTGTCATGATGGTGCACCAAGTTATAACACCAATATTTATGCGCAAGCTTGTGTGGGTTGTCATATCAATGTGAACTTCACCACTGGCGAAAACCATTCAGAATTTGGTTTAGCCCAAGCTGATGATACTCAATGTAAATCTTGCCATGGCAGCGGTAGCTTAACACCTGAAGCTGTACACAGTGTCGGTAAACGCGCTGAGTATGCAAGCCTATTCAAAGTTGACTTTACCAGTGCAGCAGTAGTGACTTCAGCAACACCTGGAATGAAAACATTGACATTAAAAGCCAATGTGACCATGAATGGCGCTGCAATTCCTAACGGAACCGATTTAAAAGTGTATAACGCGACAACTAACCCTACTGGTATGTTTGTGGCTAACGGCTTATTACTGGGTAACGTAACCACTGATGGTACTGTTTATGCTTGGAGAGATGTCAAACCAACAGCAATCGCTCTTAAGCTTGAAAATGGTACGCTGGCCGATGGTGTATTAACCTTCGTAAAAGATATTCCCGATGCCCAAGCTGTTGGTACTATCTACGTCAGTTCAGAAGCCAACGTCTGTATCAAAGCAGGTAAAGTGAGTAGCTGTAATGCCACAGGACTTGAATTTGGCCCAACAAATCCAATTGGTAACACTGCTCCTGTTAAATTCTATAGCTTAGATGCTTCTGCAGTAGTTAAAGCTCGAATGACAGATCCTGCTCGAATTACCGTAGAAGAAGCAAAATGTAACGCCTGTCACGGCACCTTAGATTATATCAAGGGCACCAGACACGGAACTTACACTTTTGATCAATGTATGAACTGTCACAACGATACAACAGGTGCATCAGGCCATAAAACAGTGGTTTCTAAAGGTGAAGACGGTAGCAAAGTCATTAATCCAGAAGTCACTTTCAATAACAAAGACTTATTCACCGTCGCCCACCGTTTCCACAGTGGTAACTTTGATGTTATCGCAGGGATCTTCCGCGATGCCAATGGTGAATTAGTCGGTTATCCGTCACCAGAAACTGCATGTTCTGCATGTCACAAAGATGATGCAAAACTGTTTGCGGCTGACGGTGGTTTAGCCTCTGAGAAACGTTCAATCAAAGTGGGTAGCAACTACATTAGCCCAGTAGCTGAATCATGCCGTAGCTGTCACGCTCACTCTGATGCAGCGGCTGTCGCTCACTTTAGAAGCAACGGTGCTGTGGTTGAAGCTGACGCAATGACAGATCCTAACTTACCAGTAGAATCTTGCGCAACTTGTCATGCTGAAGGTAAAACCTACGGTGTAGATAAGGTACACGCAGAGGTAGCACACTAGTACCTTTGGGTTGCCCCTGCACAACCCAAACTTTAATCTCTGCAACTCATTGGGGACCCTAGGGTCCCCTTTTTTATTGCTGATGATCTTCAATTGAGATTGTAGATTTAACCAGCTGAGCGGCTACATTGTGCAATACGTTGTCTAAGTAACTTAATAAAGTCCTTAGGTTCCCTATCTAAACTGTCATGGGGAATATACAAGTGATACCCTAAACGCGTATCTAACATCACGCAGCGATGCCCAAACATAGCCAATACACCACGATAACGATCCCCTTCTATCACTAAAGGGCCAAACTCAGCGCCGAGATAAGTTTCTAAAGTCGCTAAGTCTGCATCTTGAGAGGCGGCTGTCACCAGCAAAGGTCGCTGTTCAGTTAATAATCCTGTTGCTAGACGCAGGGAAATATTATCGAGAATGGGATTTAAATGTTTCAGTTTAATGCCTAAATAAGATAACTCTATAGTATCTAAACCATTAGTCACCCGCGGAATATCGACCCGCTGAATATTATCCCAATCGATAGACACTTTGCCGCGGCGATGAAAATAGGTCAGCCCCTTGTCATCTAGTGCTAGAGTCGTTTCCGGCTCATACACCTTGGCTAAACCGAGAATGAGTGAAATAGCGCCCAAACTAAAAAACATCAAACCAACAGCAAACAAGGCCGGCCACGTCAGAAACAGTCCCAAACCCAGCACCAGACTTAAGCCTCCCAGCCAAGTTAAGGTTAACCCATTTCGTTTCGATAAAGGACGCACAGATACTATTTCTGACTCAATTGTCATTGTTCATCTTCCTGTTAAAACTCACTATCTTTAGACTGAACTTGGCAAACCACACCTTTAACTTACGGCCTTTATCCATAACCACAAACGGCCAATGTATTCGTGAATCGCCCGTTGAGAAGCCACTAAATTATCGGCAGTTAACCGCCACCAAAAATCATCTCGGCCAATAAAATCCGTTGGGGCAGCATCGGGGTGTAAGCCTTTAGCGGCGAAAATAGCCATCGCCCTTGGCATATGAGTGGCCGATGTGACTAAGCGAAAGGGCTCCTCCCCTAACTCCCACTTTAAGTATTGCGCTTCTTCTATCGTATCGCGCGCCAGTGGAAATTGAATAATTCGGCTTTTATCAACACCTAGCTCTACCGCGGCTTTAGCCATCATTTCAGCATGGGAAAATTGAGTGAGTTCACCGCCCCAGCCACTGACAATCAACATACACTCTTGACCCAACTTAAGTTGCCGAATTCCTTCAGTTAACCTTGTAAGGGCGACGTCTGATAAGGATTGCACCGCAGTCGCTCCTACTATATCAGCATGCCCTGAACCTAATACCATCACAAAACAAGCGCCTGCGATGGGCGTGGAATTAATCGGGTAAGCTGATTCTAACGGCCGCACTAAGGTATTCACACTCAGTTGACTGCTTAAAAACAGTAAGAGAAAAAAAGCGCAGGATACTAAGTATTTCGCCATACTGCGACGGCGCCATACTAGAAAAGAAATCAGTAATAACAATAGGATAAAGGGAATCGGCATCATCCCCTGTGAAACAACTTTCTTAACCCAAAACATGATGTCCATGCCAAGCAATCCAAAGGAGCGCAATCATAGCATCAAAATACGGGGGGAACACATCGCACATAAAACTAGCCCAGCGTTTTACTGGGCTATTGTTTACAAGACTCTGATATCACTAGACGTTGATTTCATAGCGTAATGAGTTCACTGGTGGAGTTTATATCCTCAATAATGGATCACTTTTCCCACAACCAAGCGGCACCGCGCACTCCCGATGAACAACCGTATAGATTCTGCACAACAGGCGTATGACACTCACGCCCCACCACATAATGGGCCAGCAATGCCGGTAATCTTGGGTAAATCGCCGCGACATTCGACATTCCGCCGCCCAACACTATGGCATCGGGATCGAGCATATTGATTACATGGGCGAGTGAACGTGAGAGTCTATCCATATAACGATCAAACGCAGCAACCGCAATGGCGTCACCTCCATCGACTAACAACATAATATCGGCACCTGATTTGGCAGGAGCACGCACTGTACCCGCCGTCGTCAAAGCCGCATTATAATCACGCACAAAGCCAGTGCCAGAGATAAAGGTCTCGATACAATCGGGATTACCACAGAAGCAACGGGTGGTATTGAACTCTTCCTTAGTCATCCAAGGCAAAGGATTATGACCCCATTCACCGCCGATACCATTACCACCACCGTGAACTTTGCCGTTAATTGCCACACCCGCGCCGCAGCCAGTACCAATAATCACGCCAAACACCACAGAAGCGCCAGCGGCTGCCCCATCGACCGCCTCTGATACCGCAAAACAGTTTGCATCATTGGCAACCCGCACTTCACGCTGCAACAATTCCCCTAAATGTACATCGAGGGGCTGACCATTGATCCACGTCGAGTTAGCATTTTTGACTAAACCTGAATAGGGCGATACCACACCTGGAATACCCACGCCGACAGTGCCTTTTTCGCCAAGAGTCGCTTCCGCTTCCTTAACTAAATCAACCACCGCAGCAAGCGTGCCCTGATAGTCACGTGGCGTCGTCACACGCTTGCGAAATAGCTCATTGCCCTCATCACTCAGTGCGACTAATTCTATTTTTGTTCCGCCTAAATCGACGCCCATGCGCATCATGAATTACTACTCCAGTGTTTAGCTTGCCCTTTCATCAAGTGAGATTGATTCTAGGCAATCGTTATTTTACCCAGCCAGGAGCTGTGGCAATAAAGTAAGGATTTAAAATGTCAGGTTTTTGATTATAAGTTAATGGTTCACCTGAGTCATAACAGACAACTGTGCCGCCTGCACTTTCGAGCACAGCTTGCGCCGCTGCGGTATCCCACTCACTGGTAGGACCCAGTCTGGGGTACAGATCGGCACTGCCTTCTGCCAACATACAAAACTTAAGCGAGCTACCCACGCTTAAGATGTCATGCTCACCAAACTGTTGTAAATATTGCGCTAAGTCAGGGCTCAAGTGCGAGCGACTGCCGACAATCATCGGCATTTCGCGTGGCGTGTTGGCGCCCAATAAGGGACTCTCTTGACCCGCTTGTTGGCGCCACGCACCTAAATGTTTAGCGCCGTAATAATACGTATCGAGCACAGGCGCATATACTACACCTGTGATAGCAACCCCTTGATGGATAAGCGCAATATTGACGGTAAACTCGCCATTGCGTTTAATAAATTCCTTAGTGCCATCTAAAGGATCAATCAACCAATAGGTTTGCCATTGACGACGCACGTCCCACGCGATATCCGCCGCTTCCTCAGACATAATAGGAATACCGACAAACTGCTTTGCCAATGCCGCCACTATCACGTGGTGCGCGGCTAAATCGGCGGCCGTCACAGGGCTATCGTCCCCCTTATGGCTCACCGAAAAGTCATCTTGACCATAAACCGTCATAATGGCATCGCCTGCGGCTTTGGCAATCGCGACCACTTGCAGTAGATCTTGTTTGGTTAATGTCTGCGCTATTGTCGTCTTGTCTGTCACTGAAACTTCCTTAATGCGTAAAATATCTTGGCATTATGCCATTGTCATCCAAGGGGAATTTAGAACAAATTCATCATACATCAAGCAAAATAGACTAAGACTCGCAGCTTAAACCGCGGTGCACAAAACCACAGATAAACAAAGTGATTACGATACTAAGGCAAGCCATTGGCGCTGAGAAGAGGCTTAAGTCCAGCTGCATTCGTATTCACAGCCTATGTTTCATATTGATAGTCTAAAGCCGTCGCTTAAATCTGATTATTGGCGGGCTTATTGTTTTCGAAAGCGTTAATCACTACGATGATGTAAACGCTTAACGCCTGATTAAAGCTGCCTAACCCCAAATGTGAGTCACGTTAATTGTCGTCATAATAGCGTCGCAACATGCAATTCAGTTGCTGACGCCAATCTTGCCATACGACGTTATCAGGCATGGTCAGTAAGGTATTGACAGCCAAAGTGGACTGCACTTTGGCACTATTCAACACGCTATAACTCGGTCTTTTTGCCAAACTCACGCCGCGATTTAATGCTTGTTTAGCATAGTGAGCGCTGGTAATCGGCTGGATAACCACAGGTTGACTTAACAGATTGAGCGCTAGGGCTTGTCGCTGGATTTCACAGGCAAATTCATACCAACTGCATTGGCCTTGGGCGCTGTAATGAAATACGCCCGAGCACTGTTGCATGACTAATTGCCAAATCACCTTAGCGAGTGCATCACTCCACGTCGGACAGCCGATTTGATCGACTATCACCTCCAAGCTTGGTTGAGTGCGCATCAAGTTCAGCATGGTTTGGACAAAATTATGCCCATCTTGACCGTAGAGCCATGAGGTACGCACAATCGTTGCATCCTCGCCCAGAACCGCCAATACCTTCTGCTCGCCGAGCAACTTACTCGTACCGTAAGCAGACAACGGCTCGGGAGCATCAATTTCAACAAATGGCCTTGGTAAATGATTTGAAGCTGAGTCTGGATTTTGATACTGCTCAACGCCAGTTTCTCTAACATCACGAACAGCATGACCACCAAACACATAATCGCTCGACACATGCAGTAAGCCCGCCCCCGACAGCCAACATTGCTGCGCCAATAACTCAGGGCCGAGTGCATTCACGCGATTAGCTTCGATTGCATCATGCTCAGCTGCGTCGACCGCATTATAGGCCGCACAATTGATCACCCAGCTTGGTCGATATTGATCAAATACGGCGGCAATATTGGCGGCATCGGTAATGTCTAACTGACTGCGACTTAGCGCATAAAGCTTAATTGGTGCGACTGAGTTTGTACTTGTGCTGCTATTTAGGGCTAGCTCGCCAATATCGGCAGCGACTCTCAGCAAGGCCTGAGCGAGCTGACTCTTAGCGCCAGTGATTAACACCACTTGAGGAATGTTAGCATCTGTGGCACTCGCCGCCCCGCATTGAAGTGGCGTCACTTTAGTTGCCACTATTTTCATCACTAATCAACAGCATGGCTCATCGTCACTGAATAAGGGGATCAAATCAGCAACGGTTTCATGGCCACGGGCGGCTAAAAAGGCTAAGAGTGCTGAAGGACTACGATTGAGTAATCGTGATGGCGGATAAGCCACTTCATCGATAATCGCTTGCGCCCGCGCAAAACCGCCTAAGCTAAAAGCCACGTGAGAATCAGAGCCCATAACTAAAATCGTGCCAAATTCCTTGGCCGCTTTGGCAATCGCAGTGCAATTGGCTTCGCTGCCCTTACGGGACACTTCAAAGGAGGAATTGTTAATTTCGAGCGCCACACCGTATTCGGCAGCGGCGCGGGCAACGGCTTCAATATCAATTGGATAGGCTGGGTTTCCCGGATGAGTAATAATATCAACCTTGCCGCTCTTAATCGCATTAATCATGGCCTCTGTGTGAGTCGCTTTATCTGACGGAGGATAGACGGGCTCATGAAATCCTGCGAGCACAATATCGAGCTGCTTTAAATAATCACCAAAGAAATCAATCTCGCCGTCGATATTTTTGATATTGGCTTCGATACCCCGCAAAATCCCGACGCCATCAACCATACGCGGCAAAACTCTTAAATTCACAAAGTGCCAAAAATGCGGCGCATCGGCCATCGCAGGCCCATGATCTGTGGTAGCAAATAGGCGAATCCCCTTCTGCTTTGCCACCGCTAAGTAGTCATGAATCGTGCTATAAGCATGGCTCGAAGCCACAGTATGAGTATGAGTGTCGACTTGGTACTGCATGGTTCACCTCAGTCAAATGATTCAATCAATTTAGAAAACTGGCCACGATTTAGCTAAAGAGCGATAACAGTTCATCGGCGCTTCCTTGCCATGTGCCCTTGCCTTTACCTTCGAGAATACTGTCCGCCAGACTTTGCTTATGCTGCTGCATTTCTTGGATTTTTTCTTCTACTGTACCTTCTGCAATCAGCTTATAGACAAACACTGGCTTATCTTGGCCGATGCGATGGGCTCTATCCGTAGCCTGTTTTTCCGCCGCCGGATTCCACCAGGGATCATAGTGGATCACAGTATCCGCCGCGGTGAGATTAAGCCCAGTTCCGCCCGCTTTTAAGCTGATTAAGAACACAGGCGTATCGCCCTCTTGGAACTTATCTATCTGCGCTTGGCGTAGGCGAGTTTGTCCTGTGAGCTTACTGTAATCGAGCCCCAAGTCCACCAGCTCAGCTTCAATCAAGCTGAGCATGCTAGTGAACTGGCTGAAAATCAATATCTTACGCCCCTCTTGCACCATTTCTGGTAAGTTCTGTTTCAGCCAATCTAACTTAGCATTATTCTTCACTTTCTGCGCTTGCTCTAACTTCACCAAACGCGGATCACAGCAGGCTTGGCGTAGCTTAAGTAAGGCATCGAGAAACTCAATATGACTGCTACCAACGCCTTGAGTGGCAAATAAATCCCGCAGTTTTTTCTCCATCACCAGTCGAATACTCTCGTAGAGATTTCGCTGATCTTTTTCTAACTCTAAGCTCTGGGAGATTTCGGTTTTAGGGGGTAATTCACCGACCACTTCATCTTTGGTTCGACGCAGCACAAAAGGCGCAATCCGTTGACTCAAGATTTGCGCTTGCTCCATATCGCCATAACGTTCAATTTTGTGCCTAAAGGATTTGTTAAAAAAAACATTCGTGCCGAGTAGTCCGGGCAAACAAAAATCCATCAAAGACTTAAGTTCACCCAAATGATTTTCAAGCGGCGTACCCGACAGGCACAATCTAAACGGCGCTTTAAGATCTTTAATCACTTGAGTCACTTTCGCCTGCGCATTTTTTATCTGCTGTGCTTCATCGAGCACGATATGTTCAAACACCTGCCGTTGATAATAGTCACTGTCGCGCACGATCAGCGGATAGGTCGTCACCACAATATCAAACTCATTTAAGCGTTCGAGCAAAGGCTTACGCAAGGCGCCATGAATCACGACAAGCTTTAACGATGGCGCAAATTTCGCGGCTTCTTTCGCCCAATTGCCCACCAAGCTCGTTGGGCAAATAATTAAACTCGGTGAACAACTTGCCACCGTGGATTTTAGTTCTTGCTGCTTAAGTAAAAAAGCCAAGGTTTGAATGGTTTTACCCAGCCCCATATCATCGGCCAAAATACCGCCAAGCTGATATTCCTTTAAGAAACAGAGCCAATTCAACCCTTGCTGTTGATACTGACGTAACTCAGCATTTAAGTTGTCTGGGACTGCGACCTCTAACACACCGTTAAAATTTTCGAGCTTAGTCGCTAAACTGCGCACTCGTTCACCATTAAGCAGACGAATATCACTGTCGGCAAAATCATTTAATAGGTGGGCACGGTATTTAGGCAAAGACACGCTATTGCCTTTGTGGCTATCGAATAGTTCTAAAATAATGCTGATCAGCGGCTTAATCACGCTGGCTTTGACTTTTAACCAATCACCATTTGGGCTGGGTAACAACAGTTCTGCATCATCGGCGGGCTCACCGTACTGCTTAAGCCAAGTGGCAATTAAGGGCAGCATAGGCACTATTTGACCATCGATGTCAGCATTCAGTGACAGAGAAAACCACCCCTCTTGCGTATCATCCAGCTCAATCGCCAGCGGAGTCTCAATGACATTTAAGCTGAAATTGTCGGCAAAATGCACTTGGTAACCTAAAGCCTCTAGCGCCGGGATTTCCTGTTGAATAAAGTGCAACCAAGCATCAATCGTTTCAGGCAGTGAACCTAACCCCCAAATACTGACATACCTGCCACTGTTAGGGATAAAAGAAGGCGCCAGCTCCACCAGTTCCAATGCCATCAGACGATTAATCGCATCCATTTCCGCATCGAGTTGACGCGCGACTTGATAGGTTTTGCCTTGATGGGTGACTAAGGACAAGGGCTCGTCGGGATATTGGCCGCCGAGCACCACATCTTGATAGACAAATTCCAGCAGCACTAATGGCTGCGCCATAGCAAACTCAGGTAAATCCTGCGAGGTTAAGGTCAACCTAACTTGAAGCGGCACTTGCAGCTCGACAAAATCAATCAAAGCAGGCGTAGGTACCGTTTTCGCCGAAAAATGCTTAATCAGTTTGTGGCTCACCAGTTCAATCTGAGAGCTAGGCACTGGCGGCATCTGACTGAGTAACAAGAGTTTTTCAACACTGATCTCTGTGTCTAATGCGCCCACTTTAAAATAATCTAAATCGATATAAGTCGGTGGCTCACAGGGGATCAGCTCCCAATTGTCCTTATTGGGCAGCATTAACTGCATTTGTTTATGCTCGGCATCCTTATCTAGCCAAATGAATTCAGGCTTGCTCGCTTCACCTCGGGTGAGCGGTAAACGGCTCTCCTCCCAAAAACACCGCCCAGTGACGAGCATTTTTTCCAGTGCCATGGCACCTAACTGAGCTTTAAGATACAGACGCGAGGCACCATGGCGACGGGTTGACATGATGAGATTGATGATGAGCACGTCTTCTGCGCCAATCCAAGCGGGCATATAATATTGCACGTCAGACAAAGCGATTTTCGAGCCTTTGTTATAGCCACCATTCTTCGCCAACTTGCCTTTTCTTAGCTCAAGAAACACACCGTTATCATCTTTAGATAACACGTACAGCACGCGATCGTCGTAGAGTAAATCAACATTTGAAACCGTGAGATCATCACTTTCGTCTAGCAGATGTAACCACTGAGCAATACGTTGATCTTCAACGGTTCTATCACTCAGTAAACTGTAAAGTACGGCAGCAATATGTTTGCAATGCCCAGTGGCGGGACATGAACAGAAGCCATTCATGATCAACTTATGGTTCATGCTGACAAGGCGAATATCCTGCCGATAGGGCTGGGATTCCGTCCCCATGACACGACCTTCAATATGACGAAAATCGGCGTTCGCTTTGGCGCTCAACACCCGTCCCTTCATCACATAATCACGGGCACGCATTAAGGTTGGCGGCGTGAATAATGACTCAATAGTGGTTCGAGTCAATTGGATAGGATCTTGGGGGGACAAGCGATTCATGTAAAAACCTTGAAACTAAAAATATCAACTCCGAGCAATAGCAAGCCATTGCCGCGCGACATTTATCAATAAGTTGTGTGGGATTGTATTGAAAGCCTTGGCCGAAAGCCAGAATGATAGCCACGATAGACAGCCCCACCATGCCCGCAGGATAAAATAACAAACTTATCCGCAGACAGGGAACGGGTCTCACCCAGAGCAAAGCCATTGATAAGTAATATTTTATTATCAATTACTGAGCGTTAACTGTTACAACCAAATGCTAAACTTTCGCTTTAGCGTCAGTGGCTTTGGCCTCAGCCTTTTTTGTATCAGCACTTTTTTTATCAGCAATGTAGCGATCGACTAATGTTTCTAAGATATCCAAAGGAACTGCACCATTCTTCAGAACTACATCGTGGAAATCCCTGAGATCGAACTTATCACCTAAGGCCAACTTGGCTTTTTCGCGCAGTTCGAGAATTTTCATCATGCCGACTTTATAGGCCGTCGCTTGGCCTGGCATAACGATATAACGCTCAATCTCTGCCGTGACATCACGATCGGACATGCCAGTATTTTTCTTCATATAGTCAATCGCTTGCTCGCGAGTCCAACGGCTATGATGAATACCTGTATCTACCACTAGACGCACAGCGCGGAACAACTCTGCCTGCAGACGACCGATATTATCAAAGGGATCCTTTTGAAAACCGAGCTCCCAAGCCAAACGTTCGCTATATAAAGCCCAACCTTCAATGTACGCCGTAAAAGGCGCCATCTTACGAATAAGTGGCATACCTTCTAACTCCATCGCCACCGCAATTTGGAAATGATGCCCAGGGATCCCCTCGTGGTAGGCTAAAGTGCGCATACCGTATTTAGGCGTAGCCTTGATGTCATATAAATTGGCATAGAAACGCCCTGGACGACTACCGTCAATCGCGGGCTGCTGATAATAGGCACCCGGTGCCGTTTTCTCTTTAAATTCAGGAATGCGCACCACTTCCATGCCTGCTTCGGGTCGAATACGGAAGGCATCACCGAGTCCCGCATTCACTTCATCAAGAATCGCTTGATAATCGACGAGGATTTGCGCCCTACCCGCATCGCTATCCTTGTAGTAAAACTTAGGATCGGCGGCTAATGCTTCAATCGCGACCGAGAAACCTTGGCTTATATCGTAACCTTCAGCGGCTAAGATAGTCATGATTTCATTTTGAATGCGATCTACCTCAGCGAGCCCTTTGGCATGGATTTCGTCCGCAGTGTAATTAGTGGTCGTGAAGAACTTCAGCAGTTGCTCATAGGCAAGGTTGCCATTTGGCAGCGCCCAATAACCATCATCCGTCCCAGCTTTGGCTTGTAGCTGGGTAAGGTAGTCGATAAATAATTGATACGCTGGATGCACGTAACCTTTAATGTCCGCTTCCACCGCTGCCAATAACCGTGCTTGCTCATCGGCACTGATATCCGTGTCAACCAATTTAGTTTTGAAGGAACTGTAGAGAATATTGTCTTGAATCGGCGTCGCGACAAACTCATTCATCTCGGTCAGAACACGCTCAATCACAAACTTTGGCGGGATAATCCCCTTAGCCTCACGAATTTTTAAGCCTTCGAGAGTTTGCGCAAACTTAAGTTTCACTTTTTGTAAACGCGACAGATAGTTTTCAGCATCGCCCACAGAATGCACTTGGTGCTGCGCCTGCATAAAGCTTGGATACCCGTTTTGCACGCCAAACAACTGATTCAGCGGATAGTTATGGTAACGATAGGGCTCAGAGACCAATGCGAAATCGGCAAGATATAGGGCAATATCCTTGGAGATACGTTGATTTTCACCTAAATCCGCATCGGAATAGCTCAATAAGGTTTCACGCAGATCTCGCACTTGCGCGAAAGTCTTATCCATCGCCTCTGGACTATTATCATCCAACTCGGCGTTATGGCCTGTAATCCCTACCGATTCTAAGAAACCCAATGAGGTTAAGGTCTCAGGGCTTTCGAAAGCCATCTTGACCACACTTCGATCTAGAAATGCGCGAAAGAAAAACGGTTTTTTCGCAAACCATTCATGGGCTGCCAGCGCCACTAATAACAGCACTAAGACTAAGCTGCCGAGTCCAATCCGTTTTAGTACTGTTTTCAACGTCATTCTCCATTCTTATTATATTCAATCTAAAGTTATCGCCCTGAATCCATAGCTCAAGCACGTTTTTATTGGATGACGAGAATACCATTAACCACAAATAAGCAACAATTCAATAACGTAACGAATCATGACAGAATCCTTACCTAAGCATATAAGCCGTATTTAAACCTAATGGAACGGATTGAAAGGTTAATCGCAGGTCAGTCATGGCAAACATAAAAAAACTTTCACACTAGATAACAATCAAAAATAAAATCTAAATAGTTGAATATTAATAGTTATATCTAATTTGCGCACTCAATGAGTCGCAAAAAAGCAGTTTCAATATGAGAGGCATTTAAAAATAAAACTATACAAACCCCTAGAGTATGTTAATCTGCACTCCGGCCTGTGATTCAGACCTATTTATAAGCAATATTATGTATTTGAAAACCTTCGCTACGCCTGTAATATTTTTTTTGCTGTCATGAAGCTTTCCACTCATAACTTATCATCAATGTAAATAATTCTATTTCTGGCTAACATACCGCATAATTGCGAATTATTTGTTTGAAAATTTTGGAGACATTCATGTCTAAAACTACTGGTGTAGTTAAATGGTTTAACGAAGATAAAGGTTTTGGTTTTATTTCTCCTGACAATGGTGGCGCTGACGCATTCGTTCATTTCCGCGCAATCGTTTCAGAAGGCTTTAAAACTCTTGCTGAAGGTCAAAAGGTTTCTTTTGACATCGAACAAGGCCAAAAAGGTCCTCAAGCTGCGAACGTAGTTATTCTGTAATTAGACTTTGTCTAATTTAAGTTAACAAGTTCCAGACAAAAATGCCGACACTATGTCGGCATTTTTATATCTGCATTTTCATCCATCTCAAAAGAGTGAACCTCAGGCCTTTAGCCATGTAGGAGCTTAGCCTCAGCTTTCTCAAGTCGCCGTGGTTTACCCACTATCAGTAAGATATCCCCTGCACGAAAAACCCAGTCCTGCTCAGGATGTTCCACTTCAGCGCCATTGCGACGAATCGCCCTTAACTCTACTTTCAATGTTTCCCACATGATATCGGCAACAGTTTTACCAATCGCATCGGCCCCACGCGGTAATGCCACCGCATGCAATGACTCTAAAGTAAAATCAGTTTCTGTACCGGAAAAGAAGCCGTGTAAAAATTGATAATGATTGCGCCGCTCAGATTCTAGCCGTTTTAGGATCCGTGCCAATGGCACACCACATTGGTGTAGTACCTGCGATACTAACATCAAGCTCCCCTCTAAAGACTCAGGGATCACTTGATTAGCTCCCGCCTTTTTAAGCAAGTCTAGATCGCTGTCGTCTTTGGTTCTAACTAAAATTTTAGCCTCTGGTGCCAATAACTTACATAAAGGTAAGACTTCTTCTAAACTACGTGACTCACAAAAAGTGATAACGATCATCTTGGCCTGTTTAACGCCCATTTGTTTTAAAATTGCCCGTTTACACACATCACCGAAATAAATAGGTTCGCCCGCACGACGCGCTTCAGTGACGCGCGTTGGATCGAGATCCAATACCAGATAAGGTACAGCTTCAGTTTTTAAAAAACGGGCAATGGTTTGTCCTACTCGGCCGTAACCAAAAATCATCACCAGCTCATGATCATCCATCATCAATGGCACAGCTTCATCCACATGCTTTGCCTGACGGATCCCCAGCGCCCACTTAGCAATATCCACACTATGACGAACTAACCAAGGAGCTATTGCCATGGAAAGCACGGCGACCATGACTAATATGGTACTGATCTCATTATTTAAAAGTTGATAGTTGACCGCTAAAGCCAATACCACAAAACTGAACTCCCCCACTTGAGCTAAGCTCATAGCCGTACTCATCGCAATTCGAAAGGGCTCGCCTACTAATCTTAAAATGCCATGAATGATCAGCGCCTTACCTAGCACAACCGCCACTAAGATCAGCAGTATCTGCCACCAGAAACGCATCACTAAGGTAAAGTCCAGCATCATGCCAATGGAGATGAAAAACAGTCCCATCAATAGATCGCGAAACGGTCGTATATCCGCCTCAAGTTGGCGGCGGTACTGGCTTTCTCCCAGCAGCATACCCGCCATAAATGCCCCCAGCGCCATAGATAATCCTAGCCACTGAGTAAAAGCCCCTGTGACAAGCGCAACGACTAAGGTCGATAATACAAACAGCTCATTGGAGCGAGAACGCGCAACCTCATCAAATATCCGCGGCAACGCCCACTTACCAAACGCCATTAAGAGGAAAAAAGCCAATATGCCTTTAAGCAAGGCAAAGGCGATGTCCGCGACCATCAAAGGTTCGCCGCCATTGGCCAGTAATGGCAATAGGATCAACAACGGCACAACCGCTAAATCTTGGAACAAAAGCACGCTGACGGAGAGTTCACCGTGGCGGCGCCTCAGCCATCCCTGTTCATTGAGTAATTTAAGGACAATAGCAGTAGATGACAACGCGATGGCAGCACCGATAACCAAGGCTTCAACCCAATTCAAGCCGCACAATAGGGCCACGCCCATGGTCAACAAGGTTGTGATCACCATCTGCGCACTGCCTAAGCCAAATACAGTGCGGCGCATGGCCCACAGCCGCGGCACAGAGAACTCTAAGCCTAAGGTAAACATCAGCAGCACAACGCCAAGCTCGGCGACAGATTGCATTTGATGCTGGGTAAACCAATGAAAACCACTCGGGCCACTCACAACCCCTGTGAGTAAATAAGCCAGAATTGCGGGTAGGCCCAAACGACGCAGCACAGCAATGGCCACAATGGCAATCACGAGCATAAGTAATACTTGGATTAAAAAGCTATGTTCCATTGGGGCTATGACTCCTGTCAAAATGCTGACGTGTCAAAAAATCTAACGCTGAGTTTTAAGCTTAACTGAATGACTAACAAAGACAAATTTTATTAACAAATATTGCGGCACGGTATTTGCTTAGACTAGGTTAGAGATGTATCGCACTAACATTTGCTGGAGTGATGATTATGGACTTTGGCCTAGCGACCGAGCTGTATCCCGACGAATATCGCTATCAAACAGAACATTATAGTCCCAATGATAATCCATTGGACTTGATACAAGTGATCCAACAACTGCATGCCAGTTTAGATCCTAGGACAGTCTTTGCCTGCTATGGCAAAGTGCTGGGACAACACTTGCCGATCCAAGGCGTGCGCTTAACCTATGGCGAGCACAAATTCAGCTGGGGCAAACGTTATGGTATCAGCGTCAAACGACAGCTCATGTGTGCAGGAATGCCATTAACGATTCAGTACCAACTGGTGACGCCATTTACGCCATCACAAACCTCAAACTTACAGGATATTGAACCGCTGTTATTGCAACCTTTATTAAATGCGTTGCAATATCAAGAAATGTCGATGCAAGCTATGTTTGACTCGCTCACTGGCTTAGGCAATCGCCATTATTACAGTCAGAGTCTCAGTAATGCGACCGCCAGAGCCCATCGAAAACAAGGAGCAGTCGCTCTCATAGTTCTCGATCTTGATAACTTTAAACAACTTAATGATAAATTCGGCCATAAATGTGGTGACTATATTCTGAAGGAATTTGGTGACATCATTCGTGCAACCATACGCAACACAGATCAAGCCTTCCGGATTGGTGGTGATGAATTCGTCATTATTGTCCAAGGCAATATTCATGCGGCTGGCTTGTTATGTGAACGGATTGTCTCGGTAATCAATCAGCACAGTAGTTTCAATCAATTTGGGGTGAGCTGTAGTTTAGGGGCGGCAGAATCACACGATACCATTGAAGCCGAACAACTTTATGAACTTGCCGATAAGGCGCTTTATCAAGCCAAAGCCGCCGGACGTAACTGCTATAAACTCAGCCAAAATCAATTAGTTTAACACGCGCAGGGATGCCAAATGAAATGCGATAACTCACTCGCAGCGCGTACCCCATAAAGGTCTAAATCAAACTGACGCGCTGCGTTCCACTCTCCTCTCGCTTTCCTAGAACACACCAATATTCCAAGATTAACTCTCGACTAGAATTCCTTTGCTTCCTCAACAAACACCTGTAAACCAAGTCCATTCGACTCAACAATAAAGCCCTTTTCAACCCACAGTCCAATTGCCATCACCAGTTGCTCGCCATAAAACACAAACCCCACCTTTTCGCGTACCCAAGGCGGAATGGCAAACTCTTGCCACAGTTTCTTTAATTCTCGCCCCTTACCCCGAGAATTAGGGTGGCAGCGAAATTGTCCCGCAAGTTGATAACGCACACTAACGACTTCATCAGGCCAAGGTAAACGGACTCTGGGACCTTGTTTTGTCACTATCAGCCTAATCTGCTCACCATTCGCTAAGCCCGCAGGCGACACGACTAATTCGGTACTATCTCCCTGTAATAAAGAAATAAAGTCATGCTGTGGCAAGGTCCAACTCACAGGCTGAGTGTGACGTTTGTGAGTTTGATACTTGAATAAATAGACTTGATTAGCAAAGCGACGGATTTCACACTCACCCACTCGAATATGCACTTTAGCATCGTCTTTCGCGTTAAGAAGCTGAGTGATGATTTGCTTAAGCTGCACCTTTGAGGGCAAAGCAAAACCTTGGGATTCAATAAAGCCACGTAAGAGTAACGCTTGCCAGTCGGCTGACTGTTCGGCAAAACCATCGAGCTTGAATACACTTTGAGTATGGTAAGGGGCTTGGGTTAACCATAAAGGTAAACGTTCACTCACCTGTAAATCCAGCGTCGCCTGTTGTTCGGCGCACAATGCCGCACTGCGACTCGCAGTTGTCGCAATACTCGGCCAACGCGCTTTTAAGCGGGGAATGATTTCTAAGCGTAAAAAATTTCGATCGTACTTATCGTCTTGATTACTTTCATCTTCGATATGCACTAAGCCCTGCTGTTTTGCGTAGGCTTCAATTTGCTCACGGCTGATATCCAATAACGGCCGCAGTTGTCTGCCATGTGTTAATGCTTGCACTTGTCCCATGGCCGCCAGCCCTTTAGGCCCCTGACCCCGCTTGAGTGCCAGTAAGATAGTCTCAAGCTGATCGTCTTCATGGTGAGCCGTCAGCAACACATCATTGGCACTTAAATGCCGCTCAATCGCCAGATAACGCGCTTTGCGCGCTTCGGCTTCAAGGCTCAATCTTGGCCCGCGATTAACCGTGACTCGCTCAACCGTAACAGGCAAACCGTAATGCAGACCCCGCTCAAGGCAATGCTGTGCCCAAGCCTCAGCGTTATCGCTTAGGCCATGGTGTACATACACTAGCTGATAAGTAAACTCCGGGTGTTGCCGTGCAAACCGGCTTAAACCAAAGGCTAAGACTTCGGAATCAACTCCGCCACTGTAAGCCAGCACTAACTTGCAGTCAGGGGCTAACGATTGCGCAGCCAAAAAAGCACTGATATGCGCGCTGAGATCGCCAGCAGTCAATGCTTCGTCAAACTTAGCCGACATAAGTTAACTTCATCTGTTTACACCTAAGACATTCGCCAACATTAGAATAAAATTCTCACCTTGTTTGGCCCGAGCAATGATTCGAGCGAAAGCATTAAATCATCGGTTGGATTCACTCGCCAAGCATCGGCGAGTCTAAACTGACCTTTGGCTTGAGCTTGAGTGTAATTAATCACCACAGGCACAGCGCCGTTACGCCACGGGCTTAGGGCTTGCTCGAAAGTGTCTAACGCCGATGGCGTTAACTCGCTGCCATCCATATCAATTTCCAGCGCTTTGGCAAAGTGGCTGCGCGCCTCACTGATATCTATGATGTTACGCGCCGTCATACGGTTACCGCCGGCAAAATCATCGTAACTCACCTCACCTTCACAAATGAGGATGCGGTCTTTCTCCAGCAGATGATTAAACTTTTCAAAGGCTTCAGTAAACAACATGATTTCAAGACGTGCGCTCTTATCATCGAGCGTCAACAGACCCATTTTCGAGCCGCGTTTGGTCAGCATCACTCGCGTTGCCACCACTAAACCCGCAGCCTTAGCGGTTTTACCGCGTTCGGTGGGATGCACATCTTTCAAACGACCGGACGTGTAATGCTTAAGCTCTTTTAAATATTGATTGATCGGATGACCAGTCAAATACAAGCCTAGGGTTTCGCGCTCGCCTTCGAGCCAAATTTTATCTGGCCATGGGGTACATTCGACAAACTGCTGCTTACTGTCTTCGGGTTCACTGTTGAGCAAACCAAACATATCGTGTTGGCCAATCGCCTCGGCTTTGGCATGTTGATCAGCAGCGCGAATCGCTTCGGGCAAGGTTGCCATCATAGACGCACGATGCGGCCCTAGAGTATCGAGTGCGCCCGCGCAGATCAGCTTTTCAATCACGCGCTTATTGAGCTTTTTCAAATCGATACGGGCACAGAAATCGAATAAATCCACGAAGGGGCCATCTTTACGCGCCTCTAAAATCGATTCAACTGGACCTTCACCCACGCCTTTAATGGCGCCAATGCCATAAACAATGCGCAAATCATCATCGACGGTAAATTTGAACAAGCCTTTGTTCACATCCGGAGGAATGAGCGGTAATCCCATACGCTCGCATTCATCGACCAAAGTCACAATTTTATCTGTGTTGTCCATATCAGCCGACATTACCGCCGCCATAAACTGCGAAGGATAATGGGTTTTTAGCCATAAGGTCTGATAAGACACAAGCGCATAGGCGGCTGAGTGAGATTTGTTAAAACCGTAGCCAGCGAACTTTTCCACTAAGTCGAAGATCTTCATCGACAAGTCGCCATCGACGCCGTTATTGATTGCGCCCTCTTTAAAGATACTGCGCTGCTTGGCCATCTCTTCGGGCTTTTTCTTACCCATAGCACGGCGCAACATGTCGGCGCCGCCAAGGGTGTAACCCGATAACACCTGTGCAATCTGCATCACTTGCTCTTGATACAGAATAATACCGTAGGTCGGCGATAGCAGTTCTTTTAGGGATTCATGCTGGTACTGAGAATCGGGATACGATACTTCCTCGCGCCCATGCTTACGCTCGATGAAGTTATCTACCATGCCCGATTGCAAAGGCCCAGGGCGGAACAATGCCACCAGTGCGATCATGTCTTCAAAACAGTCAGGCTGCAGACGTTTAATCAAATCCTTCATACCGCGGGATTCCAACTGGAATACCGCCGTGGTTTCATATTTTTGCAACAAGCGGAAAGATGCCGCATCCGTTAACGGAATCGCTTCGATACGCACAGGTGGGCGACCGTTTTTGACCTCGACCTTGTTCACCATTTCCAGTGCCCAGTCGATAATGGTCAAAGTACGTAAACCCAAAAAGTCGAATTTAACTAAACCTGCGGTTTCGACGTCGTTTTTATCGAATTGTGTTACAGGGTTTTTACCTTCTGCATCGCAATAGAGCGGCGCAAAATCGGTAATTTTAGTCGGTGCAATCACCACACCACCCGCGTGTTTACCCGCGTTACGCGTCACACCTTCGAGCTTGCGACACATGTCGATCAAATCTTTTACGTCTTCATCGGCATCATAGGATTCTTGCAGGGCTGGCTCGACCTCAAACGCTTTCGCCAGCGTCATCCCAGGTTCTGGTGGAATGAGTTTAGAAATTCGGTCAACGAAGCCATAGGGATGACCCAGCACACGGCCAACGTCACGAATAACCGCTTTTGCCGCCATAGTTCCGAAGGTGATGATTTGCGATACCGCTTCGCGGCCGTACAATTCGGCCACATGGTCGATCACTTCATCACGTCTATCCATGCAAAAGTCGACGTCAAAGTCGGGCATAGAAACCCGCTCAGGGTTGAGGAATCGCTCGAACAGTAAGTCAAATTCTAATGGGTCTAAGTCGGTAATCTTAAGCGCATAGGCCACGAGTGAACCCGCGCCCGAGCCACGACCAGGCCCGACTGGAATACCGTTATCTTTACCCCATTGGATGAACTCCATCACGATCAAGAAGTAACCGGGGAACCCCATCTGGTTGATCACTTTAAGTTCAATGTCGAGGCGCTCATCGTATTCGCCGCGTTTCTCGGCGCGCACCTCAGGATCAGGGAACAAAAACTCGAGCCGCTCTTCAAGACCCTTCTTCGAACAGTCGACCAGAAAGTCTTCAATGGACATATCGCCCGTCGGGAAGTTGGGCAGGAAATATTCGTACAAACGGATCGTTACATTACAGCGTTTAGCGATTTCGACACTGTTCGCCAACGCCGCAGGAATGTCGGCGAATAGTTCACACATTTCCTCTTCGCTACGCAAATACTGCTGTTCACTGTATTTTTTAGGTCGACGAGGATCGGCAAGGGTAAAGCCATCGTGAATTGCCACCCGAATTTCATGGGCATCAAAATCTTCGGGTTTAAGAAACACCACCTGATTGGTCGCCACAACAGGGATGCCCTTCTCCTGCGCTAAGGCCACCGCCATATGCAGATAACGCTCTTCATCGGGGCGACCTGTGCGGATCAGTTCGAGGAAATAACGGTCAGTGAAATGGGTCTGATAAAAGTCGCATAAAGATTCGACTTGTGTGCCATTACCCTTGAGCAGTGCCTTACCCAGATCGCCTTCTTTGGCGCCCGATAACAGCAAAATGCCTTCGTTATAAGTGAGTAACCACTCTTGGTCTATCACTACACGGCCGGCCACTTGGCCACGCAAATAGGCTTGACTGATGATTTGAGTCAGATTCTGATAACCGACATTATTCATCGCAATAATGGTTAAGGCGCATAATTCGCCTTCAAATCCGGGCACTTGCATCCAAAAATCGGCACCAATAATCGGCTTGATCCCCGCACCATGGCAACCACTGTAAAACTTCACCAAACCACAAAAGTTATTTTGGTCAGTCAAGGCGACCGCGGCCATTCCCTGCGCTTCCACCTGCGCCAAAATAGGCTTGACCTTGGCCACGCCATCGGTCATAGAGAAGTCACTGTGGACACGAAGATGCACAAAACGAGGATCGGACATAATTAGGATTATCTTTGAATAGCAGGTTAACAATAACTAGAAAGCAGACTAACAAAGTCACGCAGCCAGAGCCAGTGACTTTGCTGGATAACGGGAACTTATACCCAAACAACCTGAAACTCGTATCTTCAGGTGGCTTGGGAGCACAACTTACAGTCCCAGTAATGCCTTGACGGGTTTAAAACTTTTACGATATTGGTCAAATACCCCATGTTCGGCGATGGCCTCAAAATGCGCCTTAGTCGGATAGCCCTTATGCTTAGCAAAACCGTATTGCGGATAAGCAGCATCGAGCACATCCATCTCACGATCCCGCGTCACTTTGGCGATAATCGATGCGGCACTAATACTGGCAATTAAACCATCACCTTTAATGATGCTGTGACTGGTAAGCGAGGCGCCATTATGGGCAACAAATGCTGGACTGCGATTGCCATCGACTAACACCAACGCAGGCGCAATCTTAAGCCCAGCAACCGCGCGCTGCATTGCCAACATAGTGGCATGCAAGATATTAAGCGTATCGATTTCAGTAGGACTTGCGCGGCCCACGTGATAACACAGGGCTTTTTCACAAATCTCATCAAACAAAGCTTCGCGGCGCTTCTCACTGAGTTTCTTGGAATCATTCAGACCACTGATGGGCTTGTTTGGATCTAAAATCACAGCCGCAGTCACTACATCGCCGACTAATGGCCCACGGCCGACTTCATCCACACCAGCAATTAATCCCGTCGAAAAGGCCAGCAAATCGGCTTCGGTTAAACTTTTAAAAGTTGCCACTAGTTAGCCTCCAGCGATTTAGCATGACTTGGTTTAGGCTCAACCAGTGCCATTACCGCTTCAGCGGCTTTTAAGCTCGCATCACGGCGTAACACTTGGTGCAGGGCATCAAACTCAGCTTTGAGCGGCGTAAAATCTCGATTTAACTCGACTGTGACCGCTGCAGCTATTTTCTCTGGCGTGCAATCTTCTTGAATGAGCTCAGGGACGAGATCTTTTCCAGCCAGTAGATTCGGTAACGAGAAACGCTCGACCTGCATCATGCGCTTAGCAATCCAATAGGTCATAGGGCTAACACGATAAGCCACCACCATTGGACGCTTGACCAACATGGCTTCTAACGTCGCGGTGCCAGATGCTAATAAAATGCCATCGGCAGCCGCCATGACTTCGCGCGACTGACCTTCGACCATATGAATTTCGAGATCCGGTGCAAAATCCTTCAGCGCTTGCTCAAATTGCTCACGGCGTTTTTGATTGACCAGTGGCGTCACAAAACGTATATCAGGGAAGTTCTGTTTAATCAGTAAAGCCGCCTTCACGAAAGGCTCAGCCAGTTGCTTTAACTCGCCACCACGGGATCCCGGTAGAATAGCTAAATATTCTGCATCGGCATCGAGTTCAAGTAACTGACGCGCCGCCGCTTTATCGCTTCGCAACGGAATATCATCCGCTAAGGTATGACCCACAAAGGTGCAAGGTACTTGATGCTTGTCATAAAAAGCTTTCTCAAATGGCAATAACGACAACACCATATGGGTCGCCTTCGCGATTTTGAATATACGTTTTGGGCGCCATGCCCACACGGATGGGCTCACATAATGGACGGTTTTAATACCGCGGGCTTTAAGTTTAAGCTCGAGGCCTATATTAAAATCCGGTGCATCTATGCCAATAAAACAATCGGGCTTAAGCGCGGTGATCTCTTTAATCAAGGATGACCGCACTTTTAATAAGCGAGGTAGACGAGATAACACTTCAACGATTCCCATCACTGCGAGTTCTTCCATCGCAAACAGGGATTTGAAGCCTAGGGCTTCCATGCGGGGTCCACCGATACCGACAAAGCGCGCATCGGGATGGGTCTTTTGCAGCGCAGCCATTAAACCTGCACCTAAAATATCGCCTGAGAGTTCTCCGGCAACCATGGCAAACACTAATGGAGTTTTATTGCTCATAAACCAATCACGTCTCATGAATTAATGGCATTGGATGAAGAGGTAAACCACACCTAAAATGCATCGTTCCAAGCCTACACTTATGTTAAGTTAATGATTCAATTAATGACTAAGCTCATTTATGGTCGAATGCATTGATGAATAAACGCATTTTTAACGACTACGTCTACCACAAAAAAGGCTTAAACCAATAATACAAAAGGGCATAAAAATGCCCTTTTGTTGTCATGTGGTCATCAAGTTAGCGAATAATGCCGCGACTCGATGACTTTACAAACTCAAGCAGTAATTTGACTTGCTCATCGTTCTGCGCATCTTCAGCTAATGCTTCAATCGCTTCTTCTACCGTTAAGCTGCTACGATATAACGTTTTATAAGCACGACGCACGGCTAACTGGCTTTCTTTAGAAAAACCGCGACGCTTCATACCTTCGCTGTTTAAGCCGCGAGGCACTGTCGGTTGACCCGCTGCCATCACAAAAGGAGGCACATCCTGCAAAACTAAAGAACAACCGGCAGTAAACGCATGGGCACCAATATGCACAAACTGATGTACGCCTGTCATACCGCCTAAAATCGCCCAGTCACCGACGTGCACGTGACCTGCAATAGATGCGTTATTCGCCATGATGACATTATCGCCGACCACACAGTCATGGGCGATATGCACATAGTTCATAAACAGGTTATTCGACCCAATACGGGTTTCACTGTTATCTTGAACTGTACCGCGGTGAATGGTCACGTTTTCACGGATGACGTTATTGTCGCCAATGATCAGTCGTGTCGGCTCGCCAGCGTACTTTTTGTCTTGGCATTCTTCACCAACGGAGGCGAATTGAAAAATACGATTCCCTTTGCCGATAATCGTTGGACCTTTGACCACCACATGGGAACTCAACCAACAATCATCACCAATTTCGACGCCCGCACCGATATAGGTCCAAGGGCCAATAGTGACGTTATTGCCAATTTTTGCATCGGGATGCACAAACGCTAATGTATCTATCACTGACTAATCTCTCTGCGGGCACACATGATTTCAGCGGAACAAACCACTTCACCATCCACTTTGGCCTCACCGTAGAAAACGCCAATCCCGCGGCGCTCTTTAATCATTTTGACATCAAAATGAATTTGATCTCCTGGCTCAACCACACGTCTAAAACGCGCATTATCGATACCAGCAAAGTAATACAACACACCTGGCGGTGGTACATCACTACTCATCGTTTTAAAGGCTAACAGGCCAGTTGCCTGTGCCATCGCTTCTAAAATAAGCACACCTGGCATCACAGGTTGTATCGGGAAATGTCCCTGAAAAAATGGCTCATTTATTGAAACGTTTTTGATCGCCTGCAGACTAACACCAGGAGTGTAATCAAGCACACGATCGATCAATAGGAATGGATATCTATGGGGTAGATATTTAAGTATTTCTTTAATATCCATAGTGTTCATTTGATTAGACACGAACCGAGTTCCTCAAATTGCCTTGGGGCAATTAATCTGGTGTTTTTAAATTTTTTTCCAACGTTTTAACACGCTGGAACAGTTCATCTAACTGACGGAAACGAACTGTATTTTTACGCCAAAGTTTATTTTCCATTGCCACGGTGGCAGAAGAGTATAAGCCAGGCTCACGCATATTAGTGGTGATATTGGTAGCACCAGACACATGCACACCATCGGCAATGCTCAAATGACCTGCGATGGCACAACTACCGCCAATAATACAATATTTACCGATAGTGACACTGCCTGCGACAGTAGTACTGCCTGCGATAGCAGTATTTTCGCCGATAATATCGTTATGGGCAATTTGCACTTGGTTATCAATAATCACACCGTCGTGGATCTCTGTATGGCCTAATGCCCCACGATCTACCGTTGAATTAGCACCAATCTCAACCCGATCGCCAATACGCACGCCACCTGTCTGCGGAATTTTAATCCACTGACCACGTTCGTTAGCATAACCAAAACCATCTGAGCCTAATACGGCACCCGAATGGATAATACAATCCTGTCCTAAATGCACATCGTGATAGACGGTGACATTAGCCCACAAACGTGTTTTTGAGCCAATAACCACATCTTGTCCCAGCACAACACCGGCACCAATCTGCACATTTTCACCTAAAATGACGTTCGCACCAATCACAGCATTCGCGCCAATAGCGACACCTTCCCCTAAATGGGCTGAAGAATCAATTTGTGCCGAAGGATGGATACCTACCGCCGCTTTGGGTGTCGTGTCCAAATACTGAGCAACACGAGCAAAACCGACATATGGATCTTTTACAATTAACGCAGTACCTTGATAATCCTGCGCATCTTTAGCTGACAATAACACCGCACTCGCTTGAGTTGCCTCAAGCTGAGAGCGGTATTTACTGTTGGCTAAAAAAGAGATCTGACCCGCCTTGGCATTTTCTAAGGTCGCCACACTATTAATAATTAGCGTTTCGTCGCCTTGGATATCACCGTCTAATAACAGGCATAGCTCTTTTAAAGTCACACTATTCATCTATTACTTGCCTTTGCTTAAGGCTTCAACCACTTTGCCACTGATGTCAGCGTTAGGCTTAACATAAATGACAGCACCACGTTGTAATACCAAATCATATTGGTCTTTTTCAGCGATAGTGTTGATGGCTTTTTGCACTTTAACTAACAGTTTATTTTGCTCTTCACCTTGGCGACGACGTAGGTCTTCATCCAATGCTTTGCCTTTTAACTGATATTCAGATTTTAGCGATTCCATTTTACGAACCAGCTCAGTTTTTTGTGCATCGTTCATTAATGCACCATCACGTTGCTGTTTCTCCATCAGAGAACGCATTTCTTCTTGCATTTTTTGGACATCAGCTACGCGATCACCAAACTCTTTCTTCAGAGATTGAGAGATCTGTTCACGTTGTGGGAGCTGTTCAAACACAGCGCCCATATCCACTACGGCAATTTTCTCAGCATGTGCCACTAACGGCGCGCCTAACAAAACTAACGTCATCAGCGCACAATTTACCATCTTGTTCAAAATAAACTCCTTGTTACCTTGTTATTGTCAGCAAAACTTGCCGAGTGTATGCCTTTTAAAAAGTTTTGCCAATATTGAAAGAGAAGATCTCCGTTTGGTCACCTTCATATTCTTTAAGCGGCCACGCCAAGCTGAACACCATAGGTCCCATAGGTGATAACCATTGCACACTCAGGCCCCAAGAGGCGCGCAGGCGTGCTGGATCACTAAAGTCCTGTAACTTAGCAAACTCTTCCGCAGGCAAACTATTTCGATAAAAATCATAGTCAAACTCAGTATCCCAGACGTTACCCGCATCGACGAAGAAGCTAGTACGAACTGAGTTAGTGTAAGCCTCATCCAAGAATGGGGTTGGTACAATCAACTCCATACTTGCCGTTGCAAGAGCATTACCACCGATAGAGCGGCCAGAACTGACTTGAATGCTATCAGGATCCGGTTGAGGGAAGTTACAACCATCACCCGATGGATCCAAGCAAGGTTCGCTACCACTATACATATAGAAGGAGCGAGGACCGACCGAGTTTGACTTAAAGCCACGTAGTGAGCTACTACCACCTGAGTAATAGTTTTCCCAGAAAGGCAAAATTTGGTCATTATCATTAAATTGACCATAACCGTTACCATAACCTAATCGACCACGGGCCAAGAGCACAACGCTCTGACTGCGGTTAACAGGAAAATAGAAGTTAGTGTCAAAGTCTGTCTTAAAATACTGTAAATCAGACCCTGGCGAAGTCATTTTGCCATTCAGACGCTGGGACGAGCCATCTGTTGGGAAAGTGCCACGGTTCAAGGTACTACGATACCAGCCTAGGCTGAGTTCGAAGTTATCAAAACTTAAGTCGGCATTCGGATCATCATCACGATAGATGTTATAGAAACGACGTGCCTGCTCATAGGCAGAAATTTCAGAAATCGTGTTGTGACGATAGCCAATACCACCATTGATACGGTTGTATTCGTTAATCGGGAAACCCGAGTTAAGCGCCACACCATACGAACTGTTTTTATAGCGTTCTAAGTTAGCTTCATTGGCGTCAAACTCACTCCAATAAACGCTCCCGCCTAAACTCACTCCGTCTTTTGTCCAGTACGGATCGGTATAGGATAAGTTAACGTTTTTAGAGTACTTATTTGTACTCAAGCTAATACCCGCTTGATTACCTGTACCTAAGAAGTTGTTTTGCTGTACGCCAAACTGCAAGCTCAGACCTGATTCAGTACCATAACCGACACCCGCGTTAAATGAGCCCGATGGCTGCTCTTTCACTTTAACCGCAACATCAACTAAGTCATCAGTACCCGGCACTTGAATGGTTTCAGTGTCAACGGTTTCAAAGAAGCCCAAACGGTTAAGACGGGCTTTAGATTGCTCAACTTGCGCTGAGTTTAACCAAGCGCCTTCCATCTGACGCAGCTCACGGCGCATCACTTCATCTTTAGTCACTGTATTACCAGTGAAGTTAATCGCCCGTACGTAAACACGTTTACCCGGTTTAACATTGATGTTTAAGGTGACTTCTTTAGTCTTATCATCAATTTCAGGGTAGGTTTTCACTTCAGGGTAAGCATAACCGAAGCGGCCTAAATACTTGCTGTACATTTCTTCGGTGAAAGTCACATCACCGCCGTTGTACATATCACCTGCTTTGATTGGCAGAATTGATTTCATCAACTCTTCACGGCCCATCAAATCACCCGTCAGGTTTACTTCTTTAACTTTATACTTCTCACCTTCATCTACGTTGATGGTGATATATAAACCTTTACGGTCAGGCGTCATGGCCACTTGAGTCGAGGTGACTTCGAAGCGGATATAACCTTTATTGTGATAATAGGTTTTGATGGTCTCGAGATCGGCCTGCAGCTTTTGCTTCTGATAACGGCGTTCGCCGAACAGATCCCACCAAGCCACATAATCTTTAAGTTCCAGCATGCCAATCAACTCAGCATCGGTGAACTCATGATTACCGACCACGTTAATTTGGCGGATTTCGGCCGCTAAACCTTCGGTAAACTTAAATTTCAGCTCAACCCGATTACGGGGTAAGTTAATCACTTGAGCTTCCACTTTCGCGCCGTATTTACCCACGCCGTAGTAGAAATCCTGCAGACCCTTTTCAATACCGGTCAACATAGTGCGATCGAGCGACTCACCGACTTTAACGCCAGAACCGTCCAGACTTTCCTGTAACTGTTCGTCTTTAATGTCTTTGTTGCCATCGAATGTCACGGCACTGATGGTAGGACGTTCAGTGACTTTCACCACTAATACGCCGCCATCTCGGCTCACGGAGACATTTTCAAAGTTAGTCGATGCATACAAGCTTTTAATCGCTTGCTGGATTCTTAACTGGTCAACAGTGTCACCTACTTTTACTGGTAAGCTTAACAAGGCAGCACCGAGTGCAACTCGTTGCAAACCTTCAACTTGGATGTCGGTCACTTCAAACGGTTGGAAAGTATCAGCCAACACAGTCCCTGAAAACGACGCACCGACGAATAACATCGAGGCAAAAAGTTTATTCAATCTCATAGAGCACTTCTAATTATTAGTCTGTCCTTGCTCAGAGTCGGGCAAAATCATTGAAAAGCGCAACGCTCATCAACATCAGCAGTATTGCTGCCCCAAATCTGAATCCTATTTCCTGCACCTTTTCAGGTACAGGTTTACCAGTTATTACTTCAATAAAGTAATACAGCAGGTGTCCCCCATCGAGCACAGGTAAAGGCAGCAAGTTAATGATGCCTAAATTGACGCTGATGAGCGCGAGGAACCCGAGAAAATAGACCAAGCCATAGTTTGCACTACTGCCCGCACCCTGTGCGATCGAAATGGGTCCACTCAGGTTTTTCACCGACACATCGCCGGTAAATAATTTGCCAATCATCTTAAAGCTCACAGCAACAAGTTGCCATGTTTTATCCGCTGCTATACCGAAAGAATCGATTGGTCCATATTCAAGTTGTAAACGCATATTGTCTGGCCATTGTGCTTGGGTTGGGCTCACCCCGAGCATACCTATCTCTTGGCCATCGGCATTTTTACTGCTTAAGGGTGTCACTGCCACATTAAACTGTTCGCCATTGCGACGCACAGTTAAACTCACAGGCACATTGGCAGAATGTTGAATAATGTCAACAAAAGCCTGCCAATCGGTATAATTTTTACCATTTATTGCGACTAAGGTGTCACCGACTTTTAGCTCACTATTCGCAGCGGCACTGTCAGGACTAATCGCAGCAATGGTGGGGACGATTTCGGGACGATAAATCCCTAACCCTAATGCCGTAATCGGGGATTCTTTTTCAGGATCAAAACGCCAATTACGCGTATCTAAGGTATAAGACCGCGCACTAGAGTCTAAACCTTGCAAACCATTCAATGGCGTTAGCGATACACTCAGACTTTCATCACCTATGTGGCCGACTAAAGCTAAATTCACCTCTTCCCAGTTACGCACAGCCTGACCGGAAATGGCCGTTATTTGCATTGGCTCTGTGATTTGAATTTGCGCAGCAGCAGTCCCGGGGGTCGTCGAGATGATCACAGGCTTAAGTGATGGCACACCAATCAGATACATAAAATACAGGGCAACGATGGCAAAAATAAAGTTAGCAATTGGACCTGCGGCCACAATCGCAATACGTTGCCATACGGTTTTACGATTGAACGCTTGATCTTTTAATTCATCGGGAACGTCTTCAACACGCTCATCGAGCATTTTGACATAGCCGCCAAGGGGGATCATGGCTAACACATATTCAGTGCCGTCTTTACCAACACGGCGCCAAATAGCCTTACCAAAACCAATGGAGAAACGTTCGACTTTCACGCCACAACGTCGCGCGATATAGAAATGGCCGTATTCGTGGGCAGTAATTAACAGACCCAGTGCAACGATGAAAGAACCTAAGTTCCATAAAAAATCTAACATCCCACTCCTTACGTTATAAATTTAATCACTCAGCTATTGCTAAGCGATGCTTGCTAATGTCTCACGCGCATAGACGCGGGTTTGCGCATCTAAGGCTAAAATATCTTCTATGCTGCCCATAGGACGTTTAGGCACAGTGACTAAACAAGCCTCATTCACTTTTGCAATTTGTGTAAAACCAATTTGCCCCTGCAAGAATGCTTCAACAGCGACCTCATTGGCAGCGTTTAATACGGTTGTAGCCTCTTGGCCTTGGGCACACGCCTCCATAGCCAAAGCCAAACAGGGGAAACGTTCAAAATCAGGTTCATAAAAGCTTAACTGTCCGACTTTGAAAAAATCTAAAGGTTCAACGCCCGAATGAATTCTTTGCGGATAAGCCATGCAATGGGCAATCGGTGTGCGCATATCTGGGTTACCCATTTGGGCGATAACCGAACCATCACGGTACTGCACCATAGAGTGGATCACGCTTTGCGGATGAATAACCACTTTAAGTTGCTCAGCCTGAGTATTAAACAACCACCGCGCCTCAATGAACTCTAAACCCTTATTCATCATAGTGGCGGAGTCAACAGAGATTTTAGGTCCCATGGACCAATTAGGGTGTTTACAGGCTTGGGCAGGCGTCATGGCCGCAAGTGTCGCAAGATCCGACCGCAGGAAAGGTCCGCCAGAACCGGTTAACAAAATATGGGATATACCCGACGCAGCTAAATCGCAACGGCCGAGGTTAGCCTGCACTTCTAGGGGTAAACATTGAAAGATAGCATTATGCTCACTGTCCACGGGCAATAGCACAGCACCAGAGCGCTTAGTCGCCTCAATAAACAACTCACCCGACATGACTAAAGCTTCTTTATTGGCCAGTAATACTCGCTTTCCCGCCTTCACGGCTTCAAGGGTTGGTACTAGCCCTGCCGCCCCGACAATCGCTGCCATTACGGTATCCACTTCGGCAGCCGTCACTAAACCGAGTAAATCGTTTATGCCAGTAGTGACTTGGATATTGAGCGCAGCGGGTAAAACGGCGCGTAACTGTTTCGCAGCCTCTTCATCCACCATATGTGCGACTTTCGGTTTATGGGCTACACACAAAGCCAGCATCTTATCAACGCTCGCATTGGCCACCAATCCATAGATGCTATAAGCCAATGGATTAGCCGAAATCACGCTTAAGGTACTAGCACCAATTGAACCAGTAGCACCCAAAATCACCATATTTTGCATAGCGTTACATCCAGAATGCAATGTAGATCAGGGTAAACACCGGCAAGGCTGCAGTCAGGCTGTCGATGCGGTCGAGCACGCCGCCGTGACCGGGCAAAATAGTGCCAGAATCTTTAATACAGGCCGCACGCTTAAACATACTCTCAGATAAATCGCCCAGCGCTGACACTAAAGCAACAAATAAGGTCACTGCCACAACTAAACCCAGTTCTTGCTCTGGCGAATAATACATAACACCGGCAACCACGAGCATAGTCGTCACTAAACCACCAACTAGGCCTTCCAAGGTTTTAGCAGGGCTCACTGCAGGCATCAGTTTCGTTTTACCTATCGCTTTACCGACGAAGTAAGCCCCAGAATCTGCTGCCCACACAATCAACATCACTAACAGTACTAACACTGGGCCGTAATAGGGAGAAGTTTGTGAACTAATGGATTTGAGCGCGATAAGAGCAACAAAGCAAGGCACTAAGGTTAACTGTCCAAACATGGACTTAAACATAGGATTCTTTTGCCAGAACTTAGCGCTTTTAGGATAAGTTACCACTAATAATAGTGATGCTAACCACCAGAATGCACCAATATAGAGAATGGCCAAATAGATAGGATGTAACTGGTGGCTTAACCAAACGGCATCAATTGGCACAATCAGATTAATTGCCACCAATAAGATACCAACTGTGAAGGTAAAGCTCCACTGAGTGACATCACACTGATTATCGATAATTCTTCCCCATTCCTTTGCTGCAATAAGGAAGACGGCAACTAAGGCCCAGGCGAAGTAGCTGGCAGGGAGCAAAAATATCGCCCCTAAAACTAATGGAACTAACCAAGTTGCTGTTATTATTCGTTGTTTTAGCAAAAAAAATCCCTCATGAGGTTTTACAATGCACGCATCTCATCAATCTGACTTCCAGTCAGACCAAAACGGCGCTGGCGACTTGCAAAAATGGCTATCGCTTCATGAAAAGCCTGTTCATCGAAATCAGGCCAAAGGGTGTCGGTAAACACCAATTCTGCATAGGCCGCCTGCCACAGCACAAAATTGCTGATGCGACAGTCCCCGCCCGTGCGGATCATTAAATCAACTTCACTCTGATTTTGCATGCACAAATGTGCACTTAAGGCTTCTTCGGTGAACTGACTGCTGGTCATTTCGCCAGTTTCGACCTTTTCCGCTAATTTTTGTGCTGCTTGAAGTATGTCCCAACGGCCACCATAGTTAGCCGCAACATTCAGAACCAAGCCAGTATTGCGAGATGTCTTCTCTTGGGCAGCAGCAATTTGCTTCTGTAATCGCGCCGAAAAGCGGCTGATATCGCCAATAATGTTGAGCTTAACCTGATTCTTATCCAGCAATTTAATTTCGCGCTGTAATACGGTAAAAAACAACTCCATCAGCAAGCTGACTTCTTTATCGGGTCTACGCCAATTCTCGCTAGAAAATGCGAATAAGGTTAGCGATTCAATGCCTAATTGGCTTGCCGTGCTTACGGCTCTTCTAACGGCCTTAACACCAGCCTTATGTCCCATCACTCGTGGTTTACCTTGGGTTTGTGCCCAACGCCCATTGCCATCCATGATAATAGCAACATGCTTAGGTAACGACTGTTTCACGAGTTCGGGTAATTGTCCCGGCAAGGTCGTTTGAGTGTATAAATCACTCTCACTCGTCCTAGGGTGCGGATCAAGTTCCACTGTGGATGACATCTAATACAGCCCTTTAAAATAGACAAACGCCGTGTAGTATACCCCTACACGGCGCATCAACTCTAGCTTATCGAACTGAGATTAGACTTCCATCAACTCAATTTCTTTGGCCGCTAAAATCTCATCGACCTTTTTAATGTGAGCATCGGTGAACTTTTGCACTTCTTCTTCACTGCGACGCACATCATCTTCAGTACAAGCTTTAGCTTTTTCAAGCTTTTTCACTTCAGAAATCGCATCACGACGCACGTTACGGATAGCAATACGACCGTTTTCAGCTTCGTTACGCACCACTTTGATGAAGTCTTTACGACGTTCTTCGGTCAGCGCGGGTAATGGAATACGTAATGTCGCGCCAGCTGACATAGGGTTCAGACCTAAATCAGAGCTCATAATAGCCTTTTCAACGGCTTGGATAGCACTACGGTCAAACACAGTCACAGACAGAGTGCGTGAATCTTCAACGCCCACGTTAGCCACTTGGTTTAGTGGCGTCATAGTGCCGTAGTAAGAGACTTGAATGGAATCCAACAGGCTTGGGTGGGCACGACCGGTACGCACTTTTGCCATTTGGTTTTTAGTCGCGTCAACGCATTTACCCATACGCTCTTGCGCATCTTTCTTAATGTTCTCAATCACGTTAAATGTCCTTCTTGGTCATTAAATAACTTTTTTCGCTCTGATCAACGTGCCTTCTTCTTCACCCATGATAACGCGGCGTAGAGCGCCAGGCTTATTCATGTTGAAGACTAAAATAGGCATGTCGTGATCACGCGCCATAGTAAAGGCGGCTAAGTCCATTACTTTTAATTCTTTTTCCAGAATTTCCGCATAAGTCACTTCATCATACTTAACAGCATCTGGGTTCTTCATTGGGTCTTCAGAGTATACACCGTCGACTTTAGTGCCTTTCAATACGACTTCAGCTTCGATTTCAATGCCGCGTAAACAGGCCGCAGAATCGGTCGTGCAGAAAGGATTACCTGTACCGGCAGCAAAAATAACCACTCGGCCAGATTTTAGCAAGCTGATCGCTTCAGCCCAATTGTAATCATCACACACACCCTTTAACGGGATAGCTGACATCAGACGAGCATTAACATAGGCACGGTGCAGGGCGTCTCGCATTGCCAAGCCGTTCATAACCGTTGCCAGCATACCCATGTGATCGCCCACCACACGGTTCATGCCTGCTTTTGCTAGGCCTTCACCGCGAAACAGATTACCACCACCAATAACCACACCCACCTGAATACCCAGCTCAACCAGCTCTTTCACTTCCTGAGCCATGCGATCTAATACTTTAGGGTCGATGCCGAAGCCTTCGTCGCCCATCAGTGCTTCGCCACTTAATTTAAGAAGAATGCGTCTAAATGCGGGTTTTGGATTGGTGCTCATAATTTTTATCCTGGTCATAACAAGACCGCAGCTATTGCCGCGGTCTTGGGGGTATTTAGCGTTGGCGATTAAGCCTTTTTAGAAGCAGCGATTTGAGCAGCAACTTCAGCCGCGAAATCTTCTTCTTTCTTCTCAATACCTTCACCCACTTCTAAACGAATGAAGTTAGTGACTTTAGCGCCTTTCTCTTTCAGAATTTCGCCAACAGTTTTCTTTGGTTCCATGATGTAAGCTTGACCAGTCAGAGAAATCTCACCGGTGAACTTCTTCATACGACCTAGAACCATCTTCTCAGCGATCTCTGCCGATTTGCCTTCGTTCATTGACATTTCGATTTGCAGAGCTTGTTCTCTTGCAACGATTTCTGCAGGAACATCTTCTGGGTTCACGTATTCAGGCTTAGAAGCAGCAACGTGCATTGCGATGTGCTTTAAGGTTTCTTCGTCAGCTTCACCGGCAACAACAACGCCAATGCGCTCACCGTGACGGTATGAAGATAGGTTTGCACCATCGATGTACTCAACACGACGAATGTTGATGTTTTCACCGATTTTAGTTACCAATGCAACGCGTGCATCTTCGAACTGTGCTTTTAAATCTTCAAGCGTCACTTTAGATGCAGCAGCGGCATCTAATACTGCGTTCGCGAATGCTAAGAAGTTTGAATCTTTAGCAACGAAGTCAGTTTGACAGTTAACTTCTAATAGCGCAGCGAAACCTTCGCCATTCTTGATCAGAATTGTACCGTCAGCAGCGATGTTACCCGCTTTTTTAGCCGCTTTAGCAGCGCCAGACTTACGCATGTTGTCAATTGCTAACTCCATGTCGCCGTTAGCTTCTGTCAGAGCGTTTTTACAATCCATCATGCCTGCGCCAGTACGGTCGCGCAGTTCTTTAACTTGGGCAGCAGTAATTGCCATTGTTAAATCCTCTATAAAAAATCGACTAATTTGCAGATATAAAACAGGGGCCGAATGGCCCCTGTTAACCAATCAAAAATCTTGGTTAATAAGGGTGATGATAATCATCCCGCCTTATTATTATTCGGCTTCTACGAAACCGTCTTGCTCAGCTTGAACAGCCAAATCTTGACCACGGCCAGCTTTTGCAGCAGCAGCAACAGAAGAAGTGTACAGGCGGATAGCACGCATAGCGTCGTCGTTACCAGGAACGATGTAGTTAACACCATCTGGCGCAGAGTTAGTATCAACAACTGCAACAACAGGGATACCCAGGTTGTTAGCTTCTTTAATAGCGATATGCTCATGGTCAGCACCAATGACGAATAATACGTCTGGCAGGCCGCCCATGTTTTTAATACCACCTAAAGATTTTTCCAGCTTTTCAAGCTCACGAGTACGCATCAGCGCTTCTTTCTTGGTCAGCTTGTCGAAAGTACCGTCTACTGATTGGCTTTCCAGTTCTTTCAGACGTTTGATTGACTGACGAACGGTTTTCCAGTTAGTCAGCATACCGCCTAACCAGCGGTGATCAACATAGTACTGGTCACAAGACAGAGCAGCTTCTTTGATCGCTTCGCCAGCAGCACGTTTAGTACCAACGAATAATACTTTACCTTTCTTTGAAGCTACGTTGCTGATGAAAGCTAGCGCTTCATTGAACATTGGCACAGTATGCTCAAGGTTGATGATGTGAACACCGTTGCGAGCACCGAAAATGAATGGCTTCATTTTTGGGTTCCAGTAACGGGTTTGGTGACCGAAGTGGACACCGGCCTGAAGCATATCGCGCATTGAAACTGTAGTCATTTCTATTACCTTAAAATTTAGGGGGTTAGACCTCCACGTATCCCATGTCTTCGACCCCTTATATAACAACTGAGGGCACCCCGAAGAATGTGTCGACACGTGTGTGATTTAGTATTTAGACAAATAGCCATGTATAATGGCCGCCATCTTTAGTCTTGCAAGTATCAAAGCAGCGCAAAAGCTGGCTTAGACAATTCATCAAGACTTAAACATAACGGCGCGCTTTATACCATAAATAGCCCTAAAGCACAAATTTTTGCATTAGGTTGCGTGGCCAACAGACATTAAAGACACAAGAGAAAACGCAATGAGTATAGTCATCAAGACCGCTGAAGAAATTGAAAAAATGCGTGCTGCGGGCAAACTAGCCGCACAGGTATTAGAAATGATCGCGCCGCATGTTAAACCGGGCGTGACCACCAATGAGCTCAATGACCTCTGCGCCAAATATACCGAAGAGCAAGGTGCGATTTCGGCGCCGCTTAACTACCATGGTTTTCCCAAATCCATTTGTACTTCTGTAAACCATGTGATTTGCCACGGCATTCCAAACGACAACCCACCATTGAAAGAAGGCGATATCCTCAATATCGACATCACAGTGATTAAAGACGGTTATCACGGCGATACCTCGATGATGTTTTTAATCGGTGAGGTGAGCGCGAAGGACAAACGTCTGTGCCGCATCGCGCAAGAAAGCCTGTATTTAGCTATTCGTAAGGTTCGTCCAGGTTTAAAACTGGGTGAAATTGGCAATACTATCGAAAAATTCATCAAAGCAAGCAAAACAGGCCTTGAGAAATATTCCATCGTGCAAGATTATTGTGGCCACGGTATTGGCTCGGGTTTCCATGAAGAACCTCAGGTCATGCATTACCGTAACGGCGATAACACAGTATTACGCCCAGGCATGTGTTTCACCATTGAACCTATGATCAATGCCGGTCGCCACACGACCATACTCGATCGCGATGATAAGTGGACGGTAACGACCTCCGATGGTAAAAATTCAGCCCAGTGGGAACATACCTTACTGGTGACTGAAAAAGGAGTTGAAGTACTTACCCTGCGTGAGGATGAGGATTTCCCACGTATCATCAATCACGAGCGATAGGCCACCACAAAAATAAAAACAAGGGACTCGATGAATATAGCTCTGCTCGCTAAACAATCATTAATCGAACAGAATCAGATTCTTTTGGCCAGTTTTAAGGCTAAAACCCCGATTGAAGAGCTCGTCACGCAGCGCTGTCAATTTGTCGATGCCCTTGTCAAGCAAGCTTGGGAACAGCACGGTCTAAGGGAATATGATATTGCCCTGATTGCCGTGGGCGGCTATGGCCGTGGGGAGCTGCATCCCCACTCAGATGTAGACTTGCTGTTCCTGTTTAATGATATCTTGTCACCCGCCGCCGAAGCAGCACTCAGTCAGTTTATTGCCTTTCTATGGGATGCCAATCTGGAAATCGGCCACAGTGTCCGTACGTTAAACGACACGATTATCCTCGGCCGTGAAGACATCACCATAGCCACCAATCTGTTAGAGGCACGATTGCTCGAAGGGCCCGAATTTTTATTCGATCAACTTTATGATGCGATTCGTCAGAGTGACTTTTGGACTTCAAGCGATTTTTTTATCGCAAAACGGGATGAGCAAAATGCCCGCCATGCCAGAGCCAGTGCCTTCGATTTAGAACCCAATATCAAGAGTTGTCCCGGTGGTCTTAGGGATATTCAAACCATTGCTTGGGTAGCCATGCGTCACTTTGGCGCCGCTCGCCTCGAAGAATTAGTCCAATACGACTTTTTAGAGCCCGGTGAATTAGAAGAGCTGCTCGAATGTCAGCACTTTTTGTGGAAGTTACGCTTTGCTCTGCATATGGTGGTCGGTCGCGATGAAAATCGCTTACTCTTTGATGTACAACGCCAAGTTGCCGAGCTTATGGGGTATGAAGACGCCACCCAGCTTGCTGTTGAGCAAATGATGAAACGTTACTATCGCACGGTACGCCGAGTGATGGAGCTAAACGAAATGTTGCTGCAGCTGTTTAAACGGGCAACACTGGGGCACACAAAAGCTTTAGAAATTCAATCGATAGATAAACACTACCAGCGCCGCGGCACTTTTATCGAAGCGCTAAGCGATGATCTTTTCGATAGCGGCGAAGAAATTGTCCGGCTGTTTTTGTTAGTCGCTAAAAACTCCAACATCAAAGGCATTTACGCACCAACGCTGCGTTCGCTGCGCCGAGCAAGACGCGCCCAGCCGCAAGCCTTACAAGAAAACCCGCTTTGTCGCCAAGCCTTTATGGAAATTCTGCGCCACCCTCGCGGCATTGTTGCTTTGTCTTTAATGCATAAACACGGTGTGTTATCGGCCTATCTACCCGCATGGCGAAATATTGAAGGCCAGATGCAGTTCGACCTGTTCCACGCCTATACAGTCGATGAACACACCCACAGATTACTGCTCAATATCGAGCGTTTTTCCCAAGCCGAACAAAAGGAAGAATTTCCCTTAGGCTCGATTCTGATCAACCAACTGCCGAAAAAGGGCTTACTGGTATTAGGCGCTATCTTCCACGATATCGCCAAAGGCCGCGGTGGCGATCACAGTAAACTAGGCTCAAGCGATGCCCTCGCCTTTTGTAAGCTGCACGGGTTAAACGATCACGATGGCCGTCTAGTCGCTTGGCTGGTTGAGAATCATCTAGTGATGTCTGTCACCGCCCAGCGCCGTGATATTTCCGATCCCGATGTGGTGGCCGACTTTGCCAATAAAGTCCGCGATGCCGTGCATTTAAGCTATCTGTACTGCTTAACCGTCGCCGATATCTGCGCCACCAACGAAAAAACCTGGAACAACTGGAAAGGCTCACTGCTGCGCGATTTGTACTTTTCGACCCAAAGGGTGCTCGCCCGCGGTAAAGAAAAACCCGTCGATATTCGTGCCAGAGTGCGTGAATACCAAGCTAAGGCGAAAAAAGAGCTGCTGCGCCGTGGACTGAAAGAGAAAGATCTCGATGCCCTGTGGCAACGTTTTAAGGCAGATTACTTTTTACGCCATCAGCCAAATCAAGTCGCGTGGCACGCCGAAGCGATTTTAAAGCACAAACAACAGGATGAGCCTTTAGTCTTAGTGTCCAAACACACCACCCGTGGTGGTACTGAGCTATTTGTCTATTGCCAAGACAGACCTAAATTGTTCGCAACTGTGATGGCGGTACTCGACAATAAAAATATCAACGTCCATGATGCCAACATCATGACCTCAAAAGATAATTATGCCCTCGATACCTTTGTGATCTTAGAGCAGGATGGTGAGCCCGTTAGCCAGCTTTCACGCATCCAAAGTATCCGTAAGGCGCTTGAGAAAGCCCTGTCGAGCGACAGTCCAAAACTACCGCGCTTTAGAAAACTATCGCGCAAGATGAAACCTTTTAATGTACCGACACAAGTGAGTTTCCTCGAAAGCAGTCGTCATGGTACAAGTATGATGGAGCTTATCGCCTTAGATTCGCCAGGATTACTGGCAAAAGTCGGGGATATCTTTTACCGTTGCAACACGACGTTACTCGCGGCCAAGATCACCACCATTGGTGAACGAGCCGAAGATTTTTTTATGCTGCAGACTAATGATGGCTTGCAACTTAACGAAACCCAAGAGAATACCCTCAGGGATGCTTTAATCAGTGCCCTGAGTGCAAAGAATATCGAATCAGTTAATTAACGAGACCAGTGGGAGAAGTAAATGGAGGCTTTACGCCAACGTATTGAGGCGGCTTTTGAAGCACGCGCCGACATCACACCAAGCACAGTTGACGCAGGTGTGCGCAGCGATGTGCAAAATGTCATCAATATGCTCGATAAAGGTGAAGTCCGTGTCGCCGAGAAAATCGACGGACAATGGCATGTGCACCAATGGCTGAAAAAGGCGGTATTACTGTCCTTCCGTATTTTCGATAACGTGGTTATCGATGGCGCCGAAACCAAATACTTCGACAAAGTGCCGTTAAAATTTGCCGAATATGATGAAGCCCGCTTTAAAGCGGAAGCCATTCGCGTGGTGCCTTCGGCTACAGTACGTAAAGGCTCATTCATAGGTAAAAATACCGTGTTGATGCCATCCTATGTGAACTTAGGCGCCTATGTTGATGAAGGCACTATGGTTGACACTTGGGCGACCGTTGGCTCATGTGCACAAATCGGTAAAAACGTGCATTTATCTGGCGGCGTAGGTATTGGTGGCGTACTTGAGCCATTGCAAGCGGGCCCAACCATCATCGAAGATAACTGCTTTATCGGTGCACGTTCTGAGATTGTTGAAGGCGTGGTGGTTGAAGAAGGCTCAGTGATTTCTATGGGCGTGTATATCGGCCAAAGCACTCGAATTTACGATCGCGAAACTGGCGAAGTGCATTACGGTCGTGTACCAGCAGGCTCTGTGGTTGTTTCTGGCAACCTGCCATCAGCCTGTGGCAAGTACAGCCTCTATGCCGCTATTATCGTTAAGAAAGTGGATGCAAAAACTCGCAGTAAAGTGGGCATCAACGAATTACTGCGTATTGTTGATTAACAGTCACAGCATTTGTTCGATAACATGAATTCCATAAAAAGATGCCTAAGGGCATCTTTTTTATTGTCGGTAAAATTTAGCCTACGGTTGCGCTGTCATTATCAGGCTTAAAAATAAAGTGTTTAATAAGACACTTAAATCAAACGCTCTACTTCACGGAATGCATTTCTCGTCATGGCAATAGCCCGCCAGCCGATAATCCCCAATGGCTGCTGCGCTTTGTTCACCACCACAAGATATTCTGAATCCAAAAGATTCAACTGCAGTAATGCATCTTCCGATGTGGCCACCTCACTGATAATAGGCACTGAATGCTCCATGATCTGATGGGCTTTTTTATGTAAAGATGCCCTATCCAGTTCACGCTCAGCCGCAGTGCCAAGTAATGGGCTAAACCAATGTTCCAGTAAGCGACTCGTGATCACCCCAAGTATCTTATGTTGCTCATCCAATACCACGGCCACCTTAGCATGGGCAGTCGTAAGTAAACGCTTAATATCAACTAACTCATGGTCGAGTGAAATCGTGACTAAAGGTTCAAGCGGCGCAGCACCGATATGATCGCTAATACTCAACTCTCGATTAATCAAAATCGCTAAACAAGTTTCGACTATCTCAGGGTCAAAAAGTGTCCCTTTACCCGCACGCAGCACTTCAGTCATTTTCTCCAGCCCTAACGATGGCCGATAAGGCCTGTGGGACAATATCGAATCGGCAACATCGGCGACGGCAATAATTTTCGCCTCATATAAAATCGCCTTATCCTTTAAGCCCGCGGGATAACCTGAGCCATCGAGCCGCTCATGATGCTGTAAAATCATCTCTTTAATGGGCCAAGGAAACTCCACATCTTCAATAATTTCAGCACCATGGAGCGGATGGGTCTGTATTAATGCGTATTCTTCTTTTGAAAGTTTTGACGGTTTTGTCAAGATCTGCGATGGAATCGCTAACTTGCCGATATCATGAACTAAGGCACCAATCTTCAGCCCTTCTAAACGCAGCGGGTCTAAACCTAATTTCTCACCAATCAAATAACTTAATTGCGCCACCGACTTTTGATGCCCTGCGGTATAGGCATCTTTCAGTTCTAATGCCTCAGAAATGGCACTAATAAGCTGGGTTAACGATTGAGATAATTGCTCTTTTTGCGCTTTAATGATTTTGGACTGGCGGGATACCGCGCGCAATGTGCGTGGTAGTTCAATGCTGTGCCATAAAATGCTGGCAAAAGTCAGTAATGATCTCGCATCATTACGACTATAAGGCTCGTTACGGTCGACCACACACAGCATGCCCACTAAGCGACTGCGAAATAAAATCGGCACCGCCAAGTAACGCCCTCCAAGTAGCAGTTTATCTAAGGGCAAATCCCCTAAGCGCCTTTGGGAATCGGTTTGATTTTGGATGATCGGCTTATAATCTCGCACACATTCGAGCCATACGCGGCTTTCAAGTTCTGACACTTGGGTATTATCTTCAACAAAATCGGCTTGATTCGCCTCTGCGTGGGGATACTCAGAACGCGCGGCGAGTGTGAGTGTTTTTAACTTTTCGTTATGCAACAGAATAAAGCCATATCGACTGCCAGTGAGTGACATCGCCTTAGAAACTGCGACTTTAAATACTTCTTCTTGGGAGGATTTAATCACATCTTCAATGTGTTGCAGCCAAGCATCGCTGGCTTGAATCGCTCGACGATAATCCGAGTGCAACTCCTTCATCTGCGGATCTTCAAAATTGATGTCGGATAGAATCAAGTACCATCCCATTTCAGGCAAAGAATGCAGCGCGAGATGCACACGTATGCCGCGATGATCTTGTAATTGAAAACCGATTTCTTGGCCGCGTCGCCTCACGATATCGGCGCATAGTTCAGCATTAAAAGCACTAAACAATTGGCTAATGGGTTGATTAATGATTTGCGCCGCAGAGCGTTTGCAACGGCTGTAAAAGGCTTGGCTCATCCGTAGCACACAAAACTGCTCATCTAGCTGTGCCCAAGATAAATTCAAACTATCGGGCAAGTCTTTCATTCCAACAATAAGGCTTTGACGAGTTGACATCCAGCACTCCGACCTGTAATTCGAGCATGGGCAATACACTATACCGCTATGTTCACCCCAATGTGAGCACTATAAAATCTCCAATAAACATAATGATAGCTGATTTCATGACAGACGCGGGTTAAAATAAATGCCGCTGAATGTCATGCCATTGCCACGACTCACCTACATCTTAAAAAACGATCGTTTTATTGCCGTACACGACCACTTGTTCGTTGAGCACTAATTGCAGCGCTTTACTCAATACACTCTTTTCAACATCGCGCCCAGCACGTGCCATTTCTAAGGCGCTATAACTGTGGTCGACGGGAATCACGTCTTGTTTAATGATCGGCCCTTCATCGAGGCAATTATTCACAAAATGCGCCGTCGCACCGATAATTTTCACCCCGCGCTCCCAGGCTTGGCGATAGGGTGCTGCGCCGATAAAAGCAGGTAAAAAAGAATGATGGATGTTGATGATGCGATTAGGATATTGCGCCACAAAATCAGGCGTTAATACCCGCATATACTTAGCCAAGACTAAATAATCGGGTTCGTATTGAGATACCGCAGCCAACAGTGCTTGCTCGTGTTGAATTCGGTCTAAGCCTTCGTGACTCACCAGATGAAAAGGGATGTTAAACTTCTCTGCCAATTCACGTAGTGCATCATGGTTACCCACCACAGCGGCAATCTCGACACTTAAACCACCATAATAGGATTTCATTAACAAATCGCCTAAACAGTGCGCTTCCTTTGTAACTAACACCACAATACGTTTTTTACCCGCGCTAACTAACGTCATATGATTTTGCGTAGGCAGTACGTCACGCAGATCCTGCAATAACTGTTCGCTGTTAAAAATGCCCTCTAATTCAGTTCGCATAAAGAAACGCCCTTGGGCATTATCCACAAACTCACTGTTTTTGATGATATTCAGTTTATGAGTAAAACAAACACTGGTGATTTTAGCGATGAGGCCTTGGGCATCAGCGCAATCCGTCAGTAAGATTTTACGTTCTATGGATGGCGAAGTATTACCGCGAGTTTCAGTCATTTGTTGCAAAGTTGGCTCTCCTATATTGTCCCTACATCGAGTTTGCCATAGCAAATCATGCTGAACAGTATGAAAACCCTATAATGCGAAAATAAAAATGATATTTCAGAGGCTTGAATCAATAAAATGTAAAAATTAAGCAGTTAATTTTGTAAAAACACAATCCTAGCGCCGAGTATCTAAGTAACGCTGCAATACTTTACGCAGGGTTTCGGCCTTAGTGCCATAAACCACCTGCACACCTTTGCCCATAACAATCACGCCCTTAGCACCCAACTGACTCAAACGCACCTTATTGACTAACTCAGGCTTGTGCACGCTCAAGCGTAACCGTGTCAAACAAGCATTAAGTTCAACGATATTTTCACGCCCGCCGAGCGCTGCAATAATCGCCCGTAAACTTTCTTTGGGTCCTTTGCTGTCGTTATGCTCAAGCCTACCGGGAGTTTTCAAATTAAAGGCTAAAATACTCAACCTAAACAACAGGTAATATATTATGGCGGTTAAAGGCCCAAGGAAAATAAACCAGCTGGCATTACGGGACAATGGAAATAGCAGCGTAAAGTCCACCAGCCCTTGGGAGAATACTATGCTGTGGTGAATATCCAGCATAATACAGACAAAATAAGCGAGCCCAGTGAGTAAGGCGTGAATAATAAATAGAATCGGCGCCACAAACATAAAAGCAAATTCGATAGGTTCAGTCACCCCAGTTAACCAACTGGCCGCCCCCGCCGAGAGCATAATACCCGCCACGCGATTCCGCTCTGAGGGATCAGCACAGCGCCACATTGCCAGTGCAGCCGCCGGTAATCCCCACATTTTAATCAGATAACCACCGGCAAGGTTTCCTGCCTGCGGATCGCCCGCTAAATAGCGCGCCACCTCACCACGAACGACTTCATGCCCCAATAACTGATATTGGCCCACCTCTAGGTAAAAAGGCGCATTCCAAATATGGTGTAGACCAAGGGGTATAAGTAACCGCTCTAATGCGCCATAAACACCAAAGGCGATGGCCGGTTTTTGATAAACCGCCCAGTCGGATACGCGCTCAATCAATAAAGCTAAGGGTGGCCACACATGGGCGAGCACATAACCTAAGCCCATCGCTAGGGGAATAATAAGTAAAGATGCACTGCGACGTCCCTCGAAGAAAGAGAAAATCGCAGGCAAGCGAATATATTGACTCCAACGGACTGCGAGGCAAGTAATACCACCAAGCATCATGCCACCTGCAATCCCAGTATCTAAGGTATCCATTCCTAATAAATGTTGGGTTGGAAGTCGATACAAATCGGCCAGTGCGGCTAACGTCGCCGTCATCACCCCATAACCAAACACTGCCGAAAAGGCGGCAATGCCTTGATCGCGACAAAAACCAATAGCGACAGCCACGGCAAATAACATCGGCATAATGGCGAAAATGAGTTTGCCTACCGCCAGCATCAGCACTGTCAGCTCTTCGGGCATAAAAGGAATCGGACTAACGGTTAAGCCGAGCATAACCCCAGCGGCGGGTAAAATGGCAATAGGAATAAGCAGCGCTTGGCTTAAGCGCTGGGCAAATTTAAACCACTGTAGATTGACGAAACTACCTAAGCGACGAGCTCGGTTTTGACGACTTGATTCCAGCGTTCTAGCCATTTTATCGCTTCAACCTCAGGTTCCATGGTTTCACAGGCATCAATTTCGAGTAATTCCACCAGCGGCTTAGCGCCAAGTTCACTCAAGAGTGCATCTACAGACTTACCTGCACCGCAGAAAGTCTCATAACTTGAATCACCTAGAGCTATCACACTGTATCTAAGCTCAGGTAAATAGGGTGCTAGATGTTTAAGATTATGATACCAAGACTGAATATCATCGGGTAAGTCCCCTTGTCCGGTCGTCGAAGTCACCACCACTAGCAATTCATCCTGAGGAGGAATAAAGCTTGCTACCTCATTAGGTTGCCACAATGTGACATCATAACCTAAAACTTGCATTTCTTTCTCTAGGGTTTCGGCGGCAAATTGTGCACTACCATAAACAGTGCCAAACACCAGATTCACCTTTTTCATGATACACTCCACATCGCGTTGCAAACCTTATTAGGCTGACCTTACTTTATTGTTCAGCGTATGAGCAAGCTAAGGCGCAAATTTTTTATAAATCAAGCCATTGAGCGTGAGAAAATATCTAATGCGACAGTCCACCCGCCAAAAACACCTCAAGCAGCACCACAAAACAACCCATATTCGACGTAAAAACTACTTCCACTCTGCCCAGCAAAATCTCATATCACCACTTGCACTCACGTCTGGATTCTCAACCTTAGCCGTCATGATGCAAGAGCTGCGGCCACAAACAGCACAAACGCCACAACTCCTCGATTAAGCACTCCACCTCGTTTAAAATTCGATGACTTTAGTTTCAATAACAAAGCAAAGTGAATGCACTTAATTTTATTCACGCGGCTAAGTTGATATCACCATATCAAGCATTGGCCGCTTGCTGTTCACGCCTCTTGGGCGATGAATAACTCAGCTTGCTGACTCAAGGTCACCTCATCCCAACCTAGCTCGGCAAACACGGTTTCCCACTCGGACTCGAGCTCGGTTTCTATGCTGAGCCGAGTTTGAGTTATTGGGTGTGTAAAGGTGAGTTTTTTTGCGATAAGCCACAGGCGATTAATGCCAAAATGCTCGCGGAAAAATGCATTTTGCTTACCATCGCCATGGGTGGTATCACCGACGATGGGGTGGCGTAAATGCGCCATATGTCTTCTGAGCTGATGCTTACGCCCCGTTTTAGGGCTCAAGCGCACCAGTGCGAAACGGCTAGTGGGATATCGGCCTGACTGATACGGAATTTCAGTATTGAGTAACGGCTCATAAGCCGTCACAGCTTCCTGCGCGGCTTTGTTAGGATCGGCATTCTTATCACCCAACTCATCCAACTCAACCTTAAGCGCATAGTCTAAAATACCGCTCTCATGCATATTACCGCGCACTAAAGCCAAATATTGTTTTTCAATCGTATGGGAAGCAAATTGCTCACACAGTGCATTGGCCACTTCACTACTCTTGGCAAACAAGAGCACGCCGGATGTCGGCCTGTCGAGACGATGTACAGGAAACACATGACAGCCCACTAAGTCACGGGTCAGCTGCATGGCAAAAAATCGCTCCCGACGCGCTAAATAACTGCGATGGACCAATAAGCCTGCGGGTTTATGAATTGCCACTAAGTGCTCATCTTCATAAAGAATTTCAATCTCAGGCGCCTGCTCTTCTAAATCATCCTCTTGGGATACATTCACTGCATTTTCAGGCGTTTCAAGCCAGATATCATCTTGATTCATTTAACAACATATCCAATTCATTCAATAGGCTAATTAAAGTTTGGCGCGGGGGTATATCCAGCCAAACATGTTCAGCCATAGGGGCAATCGCAATTTGAGTCGGCAATGGCGCCCCCGTTTCGATTAAAGTCTGCATTCTAGGCAGCAAAATAAACTGCAGCCACTGCTCAAGGGGCATAAGATCACAGGCAAAAGGTGCTGTGCTTGCCATTGCAGCGGCAGAAGGCGCTTGCTCAGACCACAACTCGGCCGCTTGCAGCGCGTGGGTAATCTGAGCCAATTTAGCTTGGGTTTGACTGTATAACATAGCTTTCAGATCCATTCTCATATTAGCCCTTTGTGATTCAAGAACTCCCCACAATTCACTGGCCGAATAGGTCGATTAAAGTGCCGCAATCATACCATCCAGACGCACTTCCCCCTATAATGGCGCCAATTTATTGAGCCTCTTTGATTGATATGGCAGCCAAATGACTGAAATTACAACTTTAAGCCAGTTTTTAACCACAGCCAAAACCCAGTTCCAAGTGTATGATCTTGGCCGTAGGGTGCAACATATTGATATGCTCGCGTTTCACCAAATAGAATCTCTCGCTACCCCTTATCCTTACCCTATTCAAGGACATGCGCAGTTTGCTATCGTCTTTTGGGATGCCAGTCAGCAACACTTTATTTGGTTTCTAAAACTGGCGTTAGATGAGCAAGGATTACTGTCGCCTGCACCGCGCTCACAATTTATCGAAATGATATTAGCGGCATTAGGGCAAGATCCCACTCAGCCGCTCAGTGATGAGCAGCAAGAACAACTCGCGAATAATCCCTTTAATTTCAAGCCAAGCCAAGAAAAACTGGCCGTATTTAACGCACTCGTTCGTAAACAACTTGGCCAACGCGCTTCATCACAATACGAGTTTGCCGTGCAATATCTGTCAGGCCAAGTTGCCCCATCACAATGGCAACATATTGGAATGCAAGGCATAGCTGATGTGTGTGTACGTGCAAAAGAATTTGATCATGAGCAGCACTTGGTATCGAGTTTTGATACAGCCGCCATTGAAGTGCAAATCGCCCTATGCCAATGTCTTGAACACTTACTGATTAGCGACACACTCGCCGATAAGGTTCTAGCGAAACTTCAAGACGCGGCTCCAGAACACCAAGCCTATTTCCTTCGCGCTCTAGCTTCTAGCGCTAAACACAGCCAAAAAGCGTTTGAGCATCTACACGGCCAATCCTCTTTAGATACCAATGCCCTCATCAGCATTGCCGGACGAAACTGGTCGGTATTAAAACAAGATTCAAGTCGCAGTCTTTACTTAGAAGCTTTAGCACTGCAGCCCCAAGCCTTTTTTAATCAGGTCTTTGCTGATATTGTGGCTATTCCTAGTTTGCGCAATCAACTACTAGGCGAATTAAGAAATCCCAATCGAAGTGTTCAACTATCACAAGCCATAGGTGGTTTGTTTAAGGCAGCTAGCAAATGATGTCAGATTTACTGTTAATTATTGGCCTCGTCGTGATTGCCGCATTCTTTTGGCAACTACGCCAAATGGCAGAGTTGAGCCGTATTTTTGCCGAAAAAGAATGTTGGCGACAAAAAGTTCAACTGTTAGCCATTGCCATGGAAACTGCCCGCCCAAGTATTGGCGGCACCACGGGAATTTGTTGGAAAGCGAAATATTTATTTGAATTCAGCACCGACGGCATTAACCAATACCGTGGCCATATTTGGATGCAAGGTAAGAAAATTCAAAAAATAGAATGGCCTATCTTCCCAGAGCCCGAATGGCAAGAAGCACCTACAGCGCAGGGAAAATTTGGCGGTTGTGGTACGCAAAGTGGTTGTAACTCAGGCAAATGCCATTAAGCTTTTATCGACAATGTTGGCTCAAATAAAATGTGAGCTAATATTGAGAGCAAGACAGCATTCTTTTTTATCGTAAATACGGCTAAAAAATAGATCACTGTAAAAGTTAAAAAAGAAAGGGCGCGGCCCTAAAGCCACGCCCTCCTATTCTCTGTTAAGCTATCCCGCTATTTTTGTGCTCCCTGCACCATCCATGCGTCAATCTGCGTCCTGCTTCATCCCTGCTCAATCCTTGAGGTCCTTGTACTCATGTACTTCCCTATCTCTTGGTCATCCAGTCCCAAGCTTGCTCTTTCCTGAGCGGTTCCATCATCATCCATGAAACGGGTATTGCATCCATTCAATTGCACTCCCTGTGCCATTGCCATCCTATGCAATGAGTCTATCAATCCTTGATAGTCTCCCTTCCTTGGTATTGGCTCTCTTTCATCCTGAAAGGCCTATATCCCTATCTTTCCTTAAGTCACATTCCTTAGTCACTGTTCGATCATCCTGATCGCCAACATCCTGTTGCCCGCAATTCCTTCTACAAGATGAATTCTACGCCAACCAACGAAAGTACTCATTGTGGATTATTTAAAATGTTAACAAAAATGGTGAACCCAACTGATAACAAACAGGTTAACCTACTGATATAGATTAAAATAATAACTAACCCAGAGACATAACCACCCTTTAGACTTACAAATTACTTACATACTTGTGAGAGATCTCTTACACGGAGGATGGCAATTCAAATCAAAAGTAAGCAAGTGCTAGATGTTCTCCCCTGAAGGACTTATGCATAAACCGCTATCGCTCAAAATTCGACAAGCATTCGGCGAATGACCAGAACACAGAGAGTAAATCATTGGGCAATAAGAGAAGTAAGACTGGTAAACATGTTTTACGGCAAGATGTCTTTAAGCAGCGTTAAGATAAAGTCTGTGTGAATAGCGTTATAGCTTGGCAAAGCCAGATTAATGCTGAAAATGAACCAAAGAAAAGGGCGCAACTAAAGTGCGCCCCATTTATCCTTTGTAAGCCTTCCTGCTCGATTTGTGCTCCCTGCACCATCCATGCGTCTGCTTGCGTCCTGCGTCGTCCCTGTAATCCCTTTTCGTCCCTGTGTATCAAACTTACGTGAGATAACACTCAGTCCCTTGACCTGTAAATCCTTTTTACAGAGCCTGTCACTTCCTATGACGTATTCCTATTGCATCCTGCAAAATTTATTTTCCATAGATTAGTACAAGCTGTTCACCCTTATACTTTATCCTTATCTCGACACATCCTGTTTCGAGTTCATGCTTAATCCTTAAGCGTGTCCTGTATTCTTCCTGAAATTCATCATCCTGACGATAAAACTCACTGTCCCTAATCATCCTTGAAAAGCAATCCTGCTTTTCCTTAGCCTATCCGAGGCGAATGACAGTTTTCCTACCGTCAGCGATTTCAACCTTGAAATCTTAATTCGTTGCTTCTTGCGTCCCTTTGGCCTGTTTCGCTTTCCTTGCTATCCATTTGCTTTGGCCATGAGTGAATTCTACGTTAACCCTAACGTTTTTGTTCGGCTCAAAGAACGGACGACAAAATTAATTACGGACCAACCAAAGGAAAATAAATACAACCCAATGATTCTATTTAAAATTAAATGTTGCAGAACAAAAAACAATCAAAAAGAAAACATTATGTCCTACAACGTTTGTAAGCGATCTCTCACACGGGCATGGGCATCTCACTCGGGCAATTTTTTTAACGTTTAAAAAAGTGGCGGATCATCTGCGCAAACATCACCCAATCTGCCATCAAACTGTAAAAAGGATACTGAAATGTCGCGGGTCGATTCTTCTCAAATACGAAGTGTCCCACCCATGCAAAACCATAACCAACAATAGGAATAAACCAACATAGCCACCAGGTTTGTGAAACCAAGGCAATGCCAATCAGCAGCAGAACTAAACAACTGCCAACAAAGTGTAATTGCCGACAAGTCGGGTGCTGGTGTTGGGATAAATAGAAAGGATAAAAATCGGCGAAACGTTTATAAGAGTTAGTCATCTTGTTGAACCGAATAGAATAAAAGCTGGCCATGGACACTGCCGATACTCAGCTCGCCTATGGATACAAAGTCATGCTGAGTAAACAGTTGCAAGTGGTTCTCCTGAGCGATAAACACACCAATGCCATCCAAATCAGGCTGCTCATCACACCAACTCACCACAGCTTGCACTAACTTATGTCCAAGTCCCTTGTGCTGTTCATTTGGTGCAAGAGCAATAAACTGCAAAATACCGCAGTGCTTACTGGGTAAAAGTTCAATAATACTGGACTCTTTGTTCATTAGTGCTTGAGTCGATTGCCAACCTGTACCTAACAACATCTTTAAGCGCCAATGCCAATAACGCCCTTCCCCTAAAGGCACTTCTTGAGTAACTACACAGGCTAACCCAAAGAGTCTTTCATGGTCGAATAAACCTATGAGGGCTTGTTTTTGTTGCCATAACGTATTGAGTTCTTCCCTGATTGCGGCGCGCAATTTTTGCTCATAAGCGGCTTTGTCTGAGGTAAAGAGTGAATCGACAAAAAAAGGATCATCATGGTAAGCGTTATAGAGAATAGAAGCGGCAATGCGTAAGTCTTCCGCGGTCAAATAGACTGCGCGGCAGTCCTCCAGAATTTCATTGTCCATCGTTAGCATTCCTTGACTTAGCTCACACTTTTTTATGCGTAACTGTTAATCTACCAAGGAAACTAAAAAGTGCAAATTTTAATCATAGATTGCATTTTTCAATCAGGCGCTTACTCTAAACGAAGGCACTATACTGAAAAGGAAATAATGATGGATACAACTCCAGTAGACTTAAGCCACTTGTTTGAGCAACTCGGTTTAGACAGTAGCGACGAGGCCATAGCGCAGTTTATTGCAACCCATGATATCGACCATCACATCCATTTAAGCCAAGCGCCCTTTTGGACCCCTGCCCAAAAGAGCTTTATCATTGAAGGTTTAGAAGCCGATGCCCTCTGGACTGAGCCCATTGAGCAATTAGACACTCAGCTACGTAAACGATAAGACTCGTTGGTTCAGATTTTACCGTAAGCCGTTTCACCCCAACCCACTAAGGCATTGTTGCTCAGCACGATAGGCGTACATTCATCCTTAGTGGTTTTTCCATCGCCATTATTACGCTGGGTACGATAAAACAACACTAAGACTTCTTTATTGGCTTCACCTTGTTGAGCACTTTGTTGAATATAGGCTTCACTAAAATCAGCAGTGCCCATTAAGATTATCACTTGGTCTTTAGGCATACCTAAGCTCAGCTTGGTTAAGTTAATACGATTTTTATCCTGCACTTTCTCCCAAGATTCGCTGCTATCCCAGCCCGATTCTCCATCACCGACATTGACCACGCAGCCGCTAAGACCTAAGCTTGCGAGCCCTAAAAAAGTGATGGCGATAAGTTTGTTATTCAATTTATGGTTCATCATGTGACATCCTGTGTAATTATTATTGAAGCTTAAAAAATGGTATTTCGGCTGGACAATAAGCAAAATAAATGCCACAAGACAACACACTGTTTTTAAATGAAAAAATTAATTATTATTTTAAAATTGGTTTAAACAATTCAACAAATTAAGGAATTTTGCTAATTATGAGTCCCCTTGACCAAGTATTAGCGGCCGCACGTTCGCTCGAAGCCTGCGGTAAAGTACCGAGCCTTGCCTTAATTAAAACCCGTTTAGGTAGTAGCCTACCTTTACCTATATTGATCCAAGGCTTACAGCAATTTAAATCTATGCCTAAGGCAGATCGCGAGCGTTTAGCTGAGTTGCAAACTATCAGCCCTACAACTGACGTTCCCGCAACTAACGATACCTTAACCCTTGCTGTGCTCGCCGAGCGCATGCAGATGCAACAGGCGTATTTTGAACGTCATGCTGAGCAGCAAAAAACAGAAATAATGCAATTAAAAAACGAACTGCTTGAACTTAAACAACGCATCAACTTATTAGAAATCCAAGGAAAAACAGCTTAATGTTTGTCACTGAACTGCGCTTCGAATGCTTCGCCGACACCACGATATCTGCCGCCGAGAAGGCAATTAATCAGCTCCTTGAAGCCTATCGAGCTAATGGTCAAATCTTAGGGCGAGAATTTGCGGTCGCCTTTAATGATGGTGAGTTTAGAGTGCGTTTATTGATGCCAGAGAAAAGCAGTTTAGCGCACAAATATCACAGCCCTTGGGTCAAAAAAGCCTTAGTAGAATTAACCGACGCTAAACTACTCGCGCCGCGGGAAAAGTTTATTGGTCAGGATATCAATTCTGAAGTAAGTAATACCGAAACACCCAGCTGGCAACTGCTATACACCAGTTTTGTGCATATGTGCTCGCCCCTACGCAGCGGCGACAATTTATTGCCCATTCCCCTGTACCGTTTACCCGCAACCTTTAATGGCGATCATAAGCGCATTATCCGTTGGCAGAGCGAATGGCAAGCCTGTGATGAGTTACAAATGGCGGCGGCCACCAAGGCAGAATTTGCCGCACTTGAGGAATTATCGAGTCCGGACAGTGATTTATTTCGTAGAGGTTGGGATTTGCGCGGTCGTATCGAATATCTCACTCAGATCCCGACCTATTACTACTTATATCGCGTTGGCGGCCAAGATTTAGCCACAGAAAAAACGCGACCTTGCCCACGTTGTGGCAGTCATGATTGGAAACTCGATGAACCTTTATTGGATATGTTCCATTTTCGCTGCGAGCCTTGCCGCATAGTGTCGAATCTGTCTTGGGATCATCAATAACATCTGTTTATCCCCTTGCAGAACTCAACCTAAGATAAGCCACGCTTAGGTTGAGTTAATACTTAGGTTGATAATAAAAATGTCGCTCACAGAAGTTAACGTTTACCGAAAAGGTTTTGCCACATACGTTTAAAACTGGCGAAAATACCAGGATGTTCTAATGCGGGCATAGGTAATTCTTCATGTTTAACGGGTGGTGCTATCCGTGGCGATAATGCTTCGATAAACGCAGTCAAACTCGAGGACAATTGCTCAGATTGCACTTCACCAGGGATTTCAATCCATACGCTACCATCACTGTTATTGATGGTGAGCATTTTATCTCCCTCATCTAACAGACCGATAAACCAAGTTGGTGACTGCTTCAGTTTTTTCTTCATCATCAGATGACCAATCAAGTTTTGTTGCAGGCAGTTAAAATCGTCATCATTCCAGACTTGCAGTAACTCCCCGGTGCCCCACTTAGAGTCAAATAATACTGGGGCGGAGAAATAATGACCGTAAAAATCATTGATCTCTGGCCATAAAGTTAACTCCAGTGCATGCTCTACATTGGCGAAACTGCCTTCAACTTTGCGTTTCACTGGCTGCCAAGGAACGGCCTGTTCAAGATCCGGTTGAAATTCGCCTTGAATACACACAGAAGGCTCACCCTGTGGGTAATAACGCGGTAGTTCACCTAAACTCGTTAAGTAAGCTTGATGATAGTTTTGCAAAAATTTATCGAGTGCGGGCAGACAAGACACTTAAGCACAATCCAATTTCAGGTATAATGTGCGCCTATTTTGACATGGAAACAGTATTGATGACACAGAATCACGATCCCTATAGTGATGCGCAAGCGCTTGTTGGCCTGACTTTAGGTAAAGCCACAGACTATCAAGCCGAGTATGATGCGTCGCTGCTGCAAGGGGTTCCACGCTCACTAAACCGTAATGCTATTGCACTCACTGGGACGTTACCGTTTCATGGTGCCGATATCTGGACGGGTTATGAGCTGTCTTGGTTAAATGCTAAAGGTAAGCCTATGGTGGCCATAGCTGAATTTCATTTAAGCTATGAAAGCCTGAACCTGATTGAGTCGAAATCGTTCAAACTGTATCTCAATAGCTTTAATCAAACCAAGTTCGATAGCATAGATTCACTGCAAAAAACCTTAGTGCAAGACTTAAGTCAATGTGCTCAAGGTGATATCAGCGTTAAAATCATCGAACCAAAAAGCTTTGGCATTCAGCGTATTATCGAGTTACCAGGCACGTGTATTGACGATCTCGATATTGAAGTCAGCGATTATAGTTTTAATCCTGATTACTTGGAAAACAGCACGGACGATAAGCAAACGGTCGCGGAAACGCTTAATTCAAACCTGCTGAAATCCAACTGTTTGATCACTTCGCAACCCGACTGGGGCAGCGTAATGATCCGTTATCAAGGGCCTAAAATCGATCGCGAGAAACTGCTGCGCTATTTGATTTCTTTCCGCCAACATAACGAGTTCCACGAGCAATGTGTCGAGCGGATTTTTGTCGATTTGAAGCGTTTCTGTCATTGCACTAAATTGACCGTTTACGCCCGCTATACGCGCCGCGGCGGTTTAGATATCAACCCGTATCGCAGTGACTTCGAGCAACCTGGCGAAAGCCACAGACTCGCAAGGCAGTAATTAACGTTCGTTCGAGTATCAGATTACGAACTAAGGTTTAGAACTGAGCAAAAACCAAGGTTACATACCGAAACTAAGCTCTGAATCGCTAGCCTAACTGCTTGCAAGATTCAGAGCTTTTTCATTTACAGTGCTCGCACTGGCATCGAGCAATAAGCTTCGCAGCCATTGATGGCTCGGGTTTTGGGTGTATTTACTGCTCCACACCATATACAAATCAATGGGTCTTGTTTTCAGTGGCATAGGTAAAATCTGGATGCCGAACAACTCGGCGTACTGACTGGCGTACCGCAAAGGCGCTATGCCTATCGCCTCACTTTTGCCAACAGTTGCAAACATACTCAATAGAGATGATTGCTCACTGTACATTTTGCGCCTTGGTAACACGCCTTCGGTAAACAAATCCCCTGCAGTCAAATTAAAACGCCTTAGATTCAAAAAGACGTGTTTCTCCTCAAAATACTGTTCATGGCTAATGACACCTTGAATACGAGGATGCTGCCGACTGACGATACAAACGAGGGTTTCGGTGAAGAGTAGTTTACTCGAGAGCAAACTTTGCTGGGCGGGCTTAATGTCTATGGCAACGGCGACCCGCTCAAGCAAAATATCGCGATATAGCTCATCCTCCTGCGGCGGTGACTCGCGGAAAATGACTTCAATATCCGCATTCTGTAACAAAGCCTGCACGCCTGATTGCAGCGCTTCGATAACCGACTCATTAGCATATACATAAAAGCGCCGCTGGCTCGAGTTGGGATCAAAATGCTCAAACCCCAGTAATACGGTTTCAATATCCGCCATGGGCTGCTCAAATTTACGGTACATCTCCCTTGCCACCGATGTAGGCTCAATTCCCCGTCCAACCCGATTAAACAGCGACTCCCCGACCCAAGCCCTAAACCGGCTTATCGCATTACTCACGGAAGACTGAGTTAAATCTAACTCCTGTGCCGCTTGGGTGAATGAACGAGTACGGTAAACCACCATAAACACGCGTAATAAATTTAAATCTAATGGCTTTCGTGTCGGCATAAGGGAGTGCACTCATTCACTATATGAATATTACAACCCAAACTAACTCGAGTTATCTAAATACACAAGCTGGCTATACTCAAACCATCAACGACACTATCCCACTTTTCGGTAGGTAAAATAATGCAAAAATCTTTGATGACAATGAGTATTATCGCAAGCTTCTCTTTAAGCGCCGTGGCCGCTGAACACGAGCATGAACATATCAGCCTGCACTATCAGGGAAAGCCTGCCACCGAGCAAACCATTGCGGTAAATAAAACCTCAGCAGCAAGCCTTAATTTTGCTGACAAAAAAGCCTTTGAAGAGTTTTCTAAAAATCTTATTGCTGAACTCGATGAACCAACAGCAGCCATTTTACGTGCCGATTTCAGCTTTATTGGCGACAAAACTCCAGACACAGTAAACCCTTCACTTTATCGCCAAGCTCAATTGAATATGGTGTCTAACGGCTTATACAAGGTCACAGATGGCATTTATCAAGTGCGTGGCACAGACTTATCGAACTTAACCCTTATCCGCGGTAAAACGGGTTGGATCCTTTATGACGTGCTGCTGACCAAAGAAGCGGCAAAATTATCCCTCGAGTTTGCGCTAAAACACTTGCCCGAGGGCAATAACTTACCCGTAGTCGCGATGATTTATTCCCACAGTCATGGAGATCATTTTGGCGGCTCCCGCGCAATCAAAGACATGTTCCCAAACGTCAAAGTCTATGGTTCCAATAACATCACCAAAGAAATTGTCGACGAAAACGTGCTTGCCGGTAATGCCATGAGCCGCCGCGCCGCCTATCAATACGGCGCAACATTAGAGCGAAACGATCAAGGCATTGTCGATGCCGCACTTGCTAAGGGATTATCCAAAGGCGAAGTGACCTACGTTAAACCCGATGTCACCTTAAATGCCAAAGATAAGTGGGAAACACTCACCATTGATGGTATCGACATGGTGTTTATGGATGCATCAGGCACAGAAGCCGCCTCGGAAATGGCCACCTATATTCCCTCAATGAAAGCATTGTGGACCGCTGAGCTCACCTACCACGGCATGCACAACATTTATACCTTACGCGGGGCAAAAGTTCGAGATGCGATAAAATGGTCTAAGGATATCAACGAATTACTGACTCATTTTGGTAATGATGCACAGGTTATATTCACTGCCCACTCAGCCCCCGTATTTGGCAATACTGATATAAACCAATACTTAAGAATGCAAAGGGATAACTATGGCCTAGTGCATAATCAAACCCTGCGTTTAGCCAATAATGGCGTGGGTATTCAAGATATTGGCGATGCGATTCAAACCACTATCCCTAAGGCTGTGCGCGATACTTGGTACACCAATGGTTACCATGGCACCTACAGCCATAATGCCAAAGCCGTGTACAACATGTACCTTGGCTATTTCGATATGAATCCCGCCAACTTAAACCCACTACCGACAAAAGATGAAGCGACGAAATTTGTGGAGTATATGGGCGGTGCCAAAGCCGTAGTGAAACACGCCAAAGCCGACTATGCCCAAGGCGAGTACCGTTTTGTGGCCACCGCACTCAATAAAGTCGTGATGGCAGAACCTAATAACAAAGAGGCAAGACAATTACTTGCCGATACCTATGAGCAACTGGGTTATCAAGCCGAAGGTGCTGGCTGGCGCAACATTTACCTCACTGGCGCCCAAGAGTTACGCGTAGGCATTCAACCCGGCGCGCCTAAATCGGCCTCTGCAGATATTTTAGGAGAAATGGACATATCGACCCTATTTGACTTCCTCGCCGTAAAAGTCGATAGCCTCAAAGCTGCTGAACTTGGGCTAATCAGGCTTAATGTGATTAACCCCGACACCCAAGAAACGCTCTATGTTGAACTAAGTAACGGTAATTTAAGCAATATTAAGGTTGATAAACCGATGGAGGCCGATGCCAATCTTTATATTGATAAACGCTATATTACGGGGATTTTACTCGGAAAAGTCACACTTAAAGAGTTACTGGCTAAGGGTACTGCCAAGTTAGAGGGTGATAAAGATGCCTTCGGTAAGATAGCGTCGACCTTAGTAAAGTTCGATGAAAGCTTTGAAATCGTCCCACTACCAAGCGCGAAATAACCAAATCAACGCCCTGAATCTTCAGGGCGTTTTATGGAAAAATTACACTAGCACTAACCATTCTGACACTTGGCGAGTCGTGTTCTGTAAGCAAAAGAGTGAAGTACGGATAGTCATTTGCACGGCATGTTCTCTCGTGCAATCTTTAAAGGCTAGATTAAAGTAAGAGAATTAATTCGCAGACTCTGGCGTTGGGACTAAAGTTTTGCACTCAAGCAATAACTGCTGAAAATGCCCGCCTAAGTCTTGCTGGGCAAATTGCTCGCTCGCGGTCACCATTTGCTTAAGGCTTTGTAAGGCTTGATCTAAACCTTGTTGCTCGATAAGACTTTTAGCATAGGCCGCCGCATCGGCGCCCTTTTGTAGCAAGCTCGCGACCTGATCAAAACTGATGTCTTGCTCCATTACTTTCTGTAAGTCACCCAGCAGCTCTGCCACTTTAGCAGACTCCACCAGCGAGCCTTCAACATTGACTAACTTACCCAGCGGATCTTGGCTGAGTTTCTCAGCCACACAGGCCGAAACAGTGCCTGCTGCCGCGCTTTGAGCCACAACATCTAAGCCATTGGCACGAATTTGCTTAACCACTTGCTGCAACTGTGGATCTTGGGCTAACCAAGCCTGCTCCAATTGCTGCTTTTCATCGCCACCAAAATAACCACAACCAGATAGCAACACCATCATAGTGGCAGGTATTAGGCACTTAATCCGTTTCATTGTTAAACCTCATTTATTTCATTCAAATTCAAAATATTATGGGCATGACTATACCCAGCAATGTTTAACCGAAGATGAATAAGACCAGTTAACCATAATTGGTAAGTAAGGCTTCTATGCTGCTCAGTTGCGCCGTTAGCATTATGGAAATCTCGGTGTTACCAGCATGCCCTAAGCTCACGGCAAAACGGTATTCCTCGGTCAAACGCCCAAAATAGGTTTGCCAATACAATGAACTTGCATCAATGGTTTGCAGCGGGATATTAGGATAGACACTCAGCAAAGGCGCCACACCATAGAACGGCATCAACGCTGCATCTTGGCATCTAAGCTCAACCGATCCGGCCACCAATTGCTCGAATGGCTTAAGATCAAAGCCGAAGGATTTAAGCGACTGCGCTAAACCTAGGCCAGTCGCCTTAATATAGGATTCCTTTAACGCCCATAAATCGAAAAAGCGCTGCCGCTGACTCGCTTCATCGGCGAGAGCTAATAAAGCCGCAGTTTCTTGGGCGGAAAAATAGTGATTTAGGATTGGATAGATATCCGTCTTCGGCCGTGACCTTTCTATATCGACTCCAAATAAACCAGACTCAACACCATGAAACTGAGTCACACCAATCAATAACCAATCGCCGCTATGGCTTAAGTTAAACTCAAGCCCCGTTTGCTGTTGCAATTTTGCCGTTAAACTCGGCTTACCCTTAGCGCCATATTCAAAACACCACTCGTGTGGCGATAAATCAGCATAGCGAGATAACACGACCCGCAACGCTGCCCTGACCTGTAATCCCTTCATTTGCGCCTTGGGATCGCGATAACGCGCGACCTTGGCGAGTTCATCATCACTTAACCAAGACTGAGCGAGTGATGTTTGCGGCAATGAAATATCGCTCAGTGGAATAAAAAATAGATCCACATTCACGCCGTTTTTGCTATATGTTCTGGAGTCGGTCATTTGAGGGCCTTGCAGGACAAAGCCTTGCGGCTGATGGTTATCATTGTCTGGCTTTTTGGAGAGCACTTAGCAACATTCTTATCTCGGTATTGTCTAGGTTCATCGTTATCTGAGTTCATTATGCATCTTAAATAGTTTCAACTAAGCCCTATTTCAATTCTTAGCCACACTCTAATAAGAGCAATTCTTAGCTGCACTCTAATTAGAGCAATTCTTAGAACGACCCTGAACGCCATCCTAAGCGCAAATTTTTGCTGCAATTGCGCCAAGGTTTTGCGCCCAAATTAACAGGTTTAGCCACACAGTCTCATTCATGACGAAAGGGACGTAAGCCAATATTGGGCTATTTTACCCCGCTAACTCAAAAAAGCGGTCTTTATCGACCCTAAAAATTTAATTCTTCCACTATCAAAGTATTAAAAAGCCCAAGCTGTCAGTAAAAACCCAACATAACGCACAGAAAATACCATTACTCAACGAAAGCCAATAAATTCCAGTCCCAGATGATTGTATCGACCCGAAACCTCAGGTAATCTGCATCCCCATTAAGTGACACAGATGATAAGCACAGGTTTTACGATGAGTGTCACTATGTTTTTCAAGAGTGCAACAGCTGACTCAGCCAAAATGGCTTCTCAGTCCCAATAGATTATGTCGGATGATAATTATTATTAATGGCAGCTCGCGACTCTCAATCTAAAGCGCCGTCTTACGCCCCCAAGAGCACGACTCAAGCGGCGAAAAAAGACAGCGCACCTCGGCATCGCAACGCCACCACCACGCCTGAAATGCGACTCTTTATCCAGCAATCGGATCTGAGCGTCAGCCAGTTGGCAAAAATTTTAAATATTACTGAGGCAACAGTCCGCAAATGGCGGAAACGTGAGTCCATTAGTAACAGTTCGAACACGCCCCATCACCTCAATACCACGCTCACGCCGATGGAAGAATATGTGGTGGTGGGATTACGCTATCAACTCAAACTCACCTTAGATAGATTACTTCAGGTTACCCAAACCTTTATTAATCCCAATGTGTCGCGCTCCGGCCTTGCCCGTTGCTTAAAGCGCTATGGCATATCGCGGCTCGATGAATTTGAAGCACCGCAAGTCCCCGAACGCTATTTTAATCAATTGCCTGTGACGCAAGGCAGCGATATCCAAACCTATACGGTCAATCCAGAAACCTTGGCTAAGGCGCTCGCATTGCCGAGTACCGACGGCAATACTGTGGTGCAAGTGGTCTCACTCACCATACCGCCGCAGCTCACTGAGCAAGCACCAAGCTCAGTACTATTAGGCGTAGACACAGCAAGTGATTGGATTTACCTCGATATTTATCAAGACAGTAATACCCAAGCGACCAATAGATATATCGCCTATGTCCTCAGACATGGGCCGTTTCATTTACGAAAGTTGCTTGTTCGCAACTATCACACCTTCTTAGCCCGTTTTCCCGGTGCCCATGGCACGCCAAAGACAAGCGCGGCTGAATCCCAAAACAAGGTCACCGTATCCAGGTCGACCCGTGGAGACTCTTTATGAGCCATACCCCTTCTGTACCTAATTCAACCACTGACTCAAAAGCTGAGTCAAAAAAAGATAAACGACTCAACAAACGTTTAAAAGATATGCCCGTTGCCATCGTCGGCATGGCCAGTATCTTCGCCAACTCGCGTTATTTAAATAAATTTTGGGATTTGATCAGCGAAAAAATCGATGCCATTACTGACATCCCAGACACCCATTGGCGCGCCGAAGATTACTACGATGCCGACAAAAGCAAAGCCGATAAAAGCTACTGTAAACGCGGTGGTTTTTTACCAGAAGTCGACTTCAATCCAATGGAATTCGGTCTGCCGCCCAATATTCTTGAGCTGACAGATACCTCGCAACTGCTGTCGCTGATTGTCGCCAAAGAAGTGCTCGCCGATGCCAATCTGCCCACCGATTATGATCGCGATCGTATCGGCATCACCCTAGGGGTTGGCGGTGGTCAAAAAATCAGTCAGAGCTTGAACTCGCGCCTGCAATATCCAGTGCTTAAAAAAGTATTCAAAAGCAGCGGCCTGAGCGATGAAGACAGCGAAATGCTGATCAAAAAGTTCCAAGACCAATATATCCACTGGGAAGAAAACTCTTTCCCAGGGTCCTTAGGCAACGTGATTGCAGGCCGTATCGCCAACCGGTTTGATTTTGGCGGCATGAACTGTGTGGTCGATGCAGCCTGTGCGGGCTCGCTTGCCGCTATGCGTATGGCGTTGACTGAACTGACCGAAGGTCGCAGCGACATGATGTTAACCGGCGGTGTCTGTACCGATAACTCGCCATCCATGTACATGAGCTTCTCAAAAACGCCAGCCTTCACCACCAATGAAACCATTCAACCCTTTGATATCGATTCAAAAGGCATGATGATCGGCGAAGGGATCGGCATGGTCGCGCTTAAACGCCTTGAAGATGCCGAGCGCGATGGCGACCGAATTTATGCCGTCATCAAAGGCGTTGGCGCCTCATCTGACGGTAAGTTTAAGAGTATTTATGCGCCGCGCCCTGAAGGCCAAGCTAAAGCATTGGAGCGCGCCTACGACGACGCGGGTTTTGCCCCGCACAGCATTGGCTTAGTTGAAGCCCATGGCACGGGTACTGCCGCAGGTGATGTGGCTGAATTCAATGGCTTAAAATCGGTATTTGCCCAAGGCAACGACACAAATCAACATATCGCGTTAGGTTCAGTGAAATCCCAAGTGGGCCACACTAAATCCACTGCGGGCACTGCGGGGGTGATCAAAGCCGCGCTAGCGCTGCACCACAAGGTATTGCCTGCGACCATTAACGTTAGCAAGCCTAATCCAAAACTGAATATCGAAAGTTCGCCATTCTATTTAAATACCGAAACTCGCCCATGGTTCCAGCGCGCTGATGCAACGCCGCGCCGTGCAGGTGTAAGCTCCTTTGGTTTTGGCGGCACGAACTTCCATCTTGTATTAGAAGAATACAAACCTGAGCACAGCCGTGACGAGCAATATCGTCAGCGCAGTGTGCCGCAGACACTATTGTTTGCCGCCGCCAGTAAAGCCGCGCTACTGAGCGAGTTAAAAGCTGCGCTGAGCCAAAGCGTGAACACGAGCGCAAACGCGAATAAGAGCAGCGCTGCGAGCCTAAACGCTATCGCTCAGCAATATCCGCTGCGCCCGCTGGCAGACACAGATGCCCGTTTAGGTTTTGTGGCTAAGGATATCGCACAGCTGCAAGCTCAGTTAAATCAAGCCATCTCTCATCTAGAAAGCAGTGCGCATTTAGAAAGCGGGCACCTAGAAACCAGTGCAAGCGAGGCGTGGCAATTACCTTCTGGTATCAGCTACCGCTCCCATGCCTTGGTCGCTAAAAATGAATCAAAGAAAGTAGCTGCCCTGTTTGCTGGTCAAGGTTCACAGTACCTGAACATGGGTCGCGAACTCGCCTGCCATTTCCCGGAAATGCGCCAACAAGTGACGGCCAGCGATAAAGTATTTGCTCACCACGGTCAAACACCGTTATCGAACATCCTCTACCCTATTCCAGCATTCGATGCCGATGCTGTGAAAGCCCAAGAAGCGGCGCTGACCAATACCCTGTTCGCCCAAAGCGCCATAGGCGCGGTTTCAATGGCGCAATATTCGCTATTAACGCAAGCGGGTTTTGCCCCCGATATGGTGGCAGGTCACAGCTTTGGTGAACTGTCAGCCCTTTGCGCGGCAGGCGTGATTTCCAATGAGGATTACGTCGAACTGGCCTTCGCCCGCGGACATGCCATGGCGCAAGTGCCGAGCGATACTGGGACTCAAGTTGATTTAGGAACCATGTTCGCGATTATTCTTAAGCAAAAGAATGATATCGATGCGATCAATAGCTGTTTAGCCCAGTTTGATGGCGTTAAAATTGCCAACTACAACGCGCCGACGCAATTAGTCATCGCAGGTGGCACAGAGCAAACTCAGCTGGCCGCGAAAGCCATTAGTGAACTGGGCTTTAAAGCGATTGCCCTGCCTGTCTCAGGCGCGTTCCATACCCCATTGGTTGGACACGCACAAAAGCCATTTGCCAAAGCCATTGATAAAGCTAAATTCAGCGCGCCTTCAGTCGCACTTTATGCCAACGGTACAGGTCAATTGCACCCAAGCGATGGCAAAGCCATTAAAGCAGAATTTAAACAACACATGCTGCAATCGGTTCGCTTTAGCGAACAACTGCAGGCCATGTATGACGCTGGCGCCCGTGTGTTTGTTGAGTTTGGCCCTAAGAACATACTGCAAAAGTTAGTTGAAAATACCTTAGGTGAACACTTAAATGAGCTTTGCCTTGTCAGCATGAACCCGAATCCTAAGGGCGACAGTGACAGTCAATTACGCTTAGCCGCAGTGCAATTAGCCGTAGCCGGCGTGGCGTTAACTGAGGTTGACCCCTATCAAGCCGTCACGTCACAAGAAATTGCCGAACGTGAAGCGCCATCAGCGATGAACATCAAACTCACTGCCACTAACCATATTAGTGCTGCAACCAAAGCTAAGATGGCTAAATCCCTCGCCACAGGCAGCGTGACTAGCCAAGTGCAATATGTGGATCGCATCGTTGAAACGGTTGTCGAAAGAGAAGTCGAAAAAATCGTTGAGAAAGAAGTCATCGTCGAAAAAGTGGTTGAAAAAATAATAGAAGTGGAAGCGAATCAAGTGGCAACTGTTGAAATGAAACAAAAATCCTCAAGCGTGACGCAAGGCTTAAACAATCACCAGCAACAAGCGACGGCGCAATTGAACCCAAGCGTCAGCGGCGATGCATTAACGGCATTTTTCAGCGCACAATCTCAAGCGGCGCAGTTGCATCAACAGTTTTTAGCTATCCCGCAGCAATACGGCGATACCTTCACGACACTGATGACTGAACAAGCCAAGATGGCAAGCCTTGGCATTGCAATCCCTGAAAGCCTGCAACGCTCGATGGAAATGTTCCACCAGCATCAAGCGCAAACCCTGCAAAGCCACGCCGAATTTATGCAACTGCAAAGCAGTAGCTGCCAAGCGGCCTTGGCCATGCTAAACAATGCGCCGATTAACTTTACTCCAGCAGTTGCAAGTCAGCCACGAGCAACTGCGCCGGCTCCTGCACCTGTTGCTGCAACGACAATGCCACATAATGCTGCACCAGTAGCGGCTCAAGCTGTTGCGACGAGACCCGCGGTTAGCACACCTGTTGCGCCTGTTGTGCAAACCGCTCCCGTTGCTTATTCACCTGCTGTGACTGTACAAGTTGCGCCAGCAACTCCTGCTGCTCCAGCATTAGTCATGCCTGCTGTAGTGATGCCAGAAGTGACACCTGCGGCAACAGCAACGAGCGGTTTAAGCGCTGCGTTAGTACAACAAACCATGATGGCTGTGGTTGCCGATAAAACAGGCTACCCCACTGAAATGCTAGAGCTTGGCATGGATATGGAAGCCGATTTAGGTATAGATTCGATTAAGCGCGTTGAAATCTTAGGCACAGTGCAAGACGAACTGCCGGGCTTACCTGAACTCAGCCCAGAAGATTTGGCCGAGTGCCGTACCTTAGGTGAAATCGTTGACTACATGAACAGCAAATTGCCAGCGGCTGACCAAGTTGTAGTTTCTACAACAACGCCAACAACTCCTGCAGCCAGCGGTTTAAGCGCTGCGTTAGTACAACAAACTATGATGGCAGTGGTGGCCGATAAGACAGGTTACCCCACTAAAATGTTGGAACTTGGCATGGATATGGAAGCCGATCTCGGTATCGATTCCATTAAGCGCGTTGAAATCCTAGGCACAGTGCAAGACGAGCTACCAGGCTTACCAGAGCTCAGTCCAGAAGATCTGGCCGAGTGCCGTACCTTGGGTGAAATCGTTGACTACATGAACAGCAAACTGCCAGCGGCTGGCCAAGTTGTAGTTTCTACAACAACGCCAACAACTCCTGCAGCCAGCGGTTTAAGTGCTGCGTTAGTGCTGCAAACTATGATGACTGTGGTAGCCGACAAGACAGGCTACCCCACTGAAATGCTGGAACTCAGCATGGATATGGAAGCCGATCTCGGTATCGACTCCATCAAGCGCGTTGAAATCTTAGGTACAGTGCAAGACGAACTGCCAGGTTTACCTGAGCTCAGCCCAGAAGATTTGGCCGAGTGTCGCACCTTGGGTGAAATCGTTAACTACATGCAAAGTAAGCTTACACAAAATGACAAGCTGCCTGCAGCGGGCGCAGTTATCGTAGCAACTCATGTGACAACTGCCGCGCCTGCCGCCAACGGTTTAAGCGCTGCACTTGTTAAACAAACCATGATGGCTGTGGTGGCTGACAAGACAGGCTATCCGACTGAAATGCTGGAACTCAGCATGGATATGGAAGCTGATCTAGGTATCGATTCCATCAAGCGCGTTGAAATCTTAGGCACAGTTCAAGATGAGCTACCGGGCTTACCTGAGCTTAATCCTGAAGATCTGGCCGAGTGTCGCACCTTAGGCGAAATCGTTGACTACATGAACAGCAAATTGCCAGTAGTTAGCGCGGTAGCAGTTGCACCAGCGGCAAACGTTGAAGCAACGCCAGCACAAGTTCCTGCGAATAACGGCTTAAGTGCTGCACTTGTCCAACAAACCATGATGGCTGTGGTGGCCGACAAGACGGGCTACCCCACTGAAATGCTAGAACTCAGCATGGATATGGAAGCCGATCTAGGTATCGATTCCATCAAGCGCGTTGAAATCTTAGGCACAGTGCAAGACGAGCTACCGGGTTTACCTGAACTCAATCCTGAAGATCTGGCCGAGTGTCGTACCTTAGGTGAAATCGTTAGCTATATGCAAGGCAAGCTAGGCCAAAACGCGGTAAGCCAGAATGCCGCGCCAGTTAGCGCAGTCGTTCAGCCTGAACCTACTATCGATTTACCACCACATGATTTACCACCCCATAGTGAGGTGGTGCTAAAAAAGTTGCCAGCGGCGGCTGAGCTAGCGCAACTATCGCCACAGCAATCGTCAAAGCAATCAGCACAAAAAGCTCTGCCACGTGTTTTTGCTAAAGATGCCTGCATTATCATTAGCGATGATGGTCACAATGCTGGTGTACTTGCCGAGAAATTGCATGCTCAAGGTCTAACGGTTGCGGTTGTGCGCTCGCCAGAAAGCCTTGTAGCCAGTGCATCACCGCTCAATAGCCACATTGCCAGCTTCACATTGGCGGCGATTGACGATACCAGCATCAGCGCAGTGATTAATGAGATCAAAAGCTTAGGTACAGTTGCAGGCTTTATTCATCTGCAACCACAACATAAAACCTCAGCCGATGCGAAAGGTTTAGTGTTGTCCAGTGCCGCCAAAGCGTCGGTTGAGCAAGCATTCTTGTTCGCCAAGTACTTACAACCCCTGCTAACAACAGCAGCAACCGCCAATACTGGTAGTAGTTTTATCAGCGTCAGTCGTATCGACGGTGGCTTTGGTTATCTTAACCACAGCCAAATTGCCCGCAGCGAGTTAAACCAAGCGGCATTGGCAGGTCTGACTAAAACTTTGAGTCACGAGTGGCCAAGCGTACATTGCCGCGCCTTAGATATCACGCCAGCACTTGATGCCAAGCAACTGGCCAATGCGGTGATCGCTGAGCTATTTGCAACCGATAACGTATTGGAAGTCGGTGTTAGCCAAGGCGCAGCCCAAGCACTTGAGCGTGTGACCTTAGTTGCAGGCAAGGCTGATACCCGCCACAGCGCGGCAAACTTGACGAGTGCAGATAAAATACTGGTGACTGGCGGCGCAAAAGGCGTGACCTTTGAATGTGCGCTAAGTTTAGCCAAACGCAGCAAGGCGCACTTTATCCTTGCTGGCAGAAGCAGCCAACAAGCCATTCCCGCTTGGGCACAGGGTAAAAATAACAGTGAACTTAAAGCCGCAGCTATTACCCACATTCAAAGCTTGGGCGAGAAACCCACGCCAAAACAAGTGGATGCCTTAGTATGGCCTGTTCAAAGCAGCCTAGAAATTGCAGCCGCACTGCAAGCCTTTACCGCTGTGGGCGCGAGCGCCGAGTACTTAAGTCTCGATGTTAACAATCCAGATACGATCGCCAGCACGATAGTGCCGATCACCGAGTTGTCGCCTATTACTGGCATCATCCATGGTGCGGGCGTACTTGCCGATAAACACATCCAAGACAAAACCTTAGATGAGTTAGCACGGGTGTATGGCACTAAGGTCACAGGTATAAGCAATCTATTTGCCGCACTGGATTTAGATAAATTAAAACTGATTGCCCTATTCTCTTCGGCAGCGGGTTTTTACGGCAATACTGGCCAAAGCGATTACGCCATGTCCAACGACATACTCAACAAAGCCGCACTGCAACTGGCGCAGCAACTGCCAAATGCCAAAGTGATGAGCTTCGATTGGGGTCCGTGGGACGGCGGCATGGTGAATCCTGCGCTGAAAAAGATGTTTATCGATCGCGGTGTTTATGTGATCCCGCTAAAGGCAGGCGCTGAGTTATTTGCTAGCCAATTACTGAGCAACACAGGCGCACAATTGCTGGTCGGTACTGACATGCAAGGCACAGTTCCAAGTGACGAGCAAGCAACTCAAGGTAGCAATCTAAAAAAGCCTGAAGCGGATCTGACCACTGACGCGTCGGATCCGCATGCTTTGCCTAAAGCTGTAAAACTAAAGCGCACACTGGACCCTAAGGCAATGATCTTTATTGAAGATCACTGCATTAATGGTAATCCCGTATTACCGACTGTGTGCGCGATTCAGTGGATGCGTGAAGCCGCCTTTGATGTGCTCAAGCAGCCTGTCAAAGTGCAAAGCTACAAGCTGTTGAAGGGCATTATTTTCGACACTGCCGTGTTACAAAATGGAGTGTTAGAAAGTGCAGCCCCCATCACGCTGGAACTTGAACTTGCACCGATTGCGTTAACGGATAAAGCCGCGAAAGATACTGACGAGTGCTTGAGTGAACAATTCAGTGCCTTAATCAGCTTTGAAGGTCGTCCGCAATATCAAGCCATCTTAGTGATTGATGACGCGGCGAGTGATTACTTAGCCACTAACAGCAAAGCAACTGCCTTTGACGCGCATAGCTTGGCAGGGCTTTCTGCCATCACAACCGCGAGCAGCCTTTACAGCGACGGCACGCTTTTCCACGGCCCAAGACTGCAAGGTATTGAGTCTGTGGTGAAGTTTGACGATGCGAGCTTAGTCGCCAAGGTAAGCCTTCCCCATGTTGCGTTAGCGGACTGCGGGAGTTTTGTGCCCAATCTGGCCCCTAAAGGCTCACAAGCCTTTGCGGAAGATTTGTTGCTGCAGGCGATGCTGGTATGGGCGAGACTCAAATATGGCGCGGCGAGTTTGCCATCAAGCATTGGTGAGTTTATTTCCCATGCGCCGTTTGCCTTTGGCGATAAAGGGTATCTAGTGCTCGAGGTGGTAAAACACTCTGGCCGTGCCCTTGAAGCCAATATTGCACTGTATCATCAAGATGGCCGCTTAAGCTGCGAGATGAACAACGCCAAAGTCACCATCAGCAAAAACCTTAACGGTGCATTCTTAGCCAATAAAGTTGCGAATAAAGTTGCTGCTAATCAAACCGCTGCGAATAAAGCCATTGAAAGCGTGGAGGCAAAAGTCGAGTGAACTTAGCCCCCCCTTTAGCAACGACCCATAACGGCCAAGCTGAAACGTCGATAGCTGACAAAAGCGCTAAGCCACTGCGTATTGCAGTGTTGCTTGGCGATGCCGTCAACCTTGACTCTCACTCAGCCCAAGTATTAGGGACGTTTACTGAACGTGAAAGAGTTCAGATTTGCGCTGCCGATGCCAACCAATCGACAGCTCATGAACCGTCAGTGCATGAGCAAAAGTCGCTCACTGCGTTGTTAGGCCAAGCAACAACAGCCATTGAGCAAGGCAAGCTCGTTGAACTTAAATTCAATGATGGCAATCTGCCCCAGGCTTTGACTCAGTCCCTGTATTTGCTTGATGGTTTACGCGCCGCCAAACTGCGTCTTCACGCCCACGCGTTTATTGCTGGCTTTGCCGCTGGTAATGAAACTACTGGTGTTGTAAATGCAGGTGTTGCTAATGCAGCGGCGGTTGCTAATGCTGCATTAGCGGCGGCAAAGCGTAATCCAGCTCAAACCGTTCAACATCAGACTGTCGCCAACACTCTCAACGAGGCCTTTGTTGCGCTGCGCCAAGGCGTAACCGCCCTCGCTGCGCGAACACAAGCGCCGCTTAAAGGCACTACTGATATAAAACAGACAAACGACACCAATCATCAAACTGGCTATTGGTTTAGCGACCAACATCAAGCGCGGGTTTTATGTCTAAATCTTGTAGCAAAGAATCTAGCGGCAACAAGATCAAACCCAGCAGATACCTTGCTGGATTCAGGCCAAGATATTTGCCAAAGCCTAGTACTGACCCAAGGCACACAAGTTATCGCGCCCAAAGCTCTTGTTGATGAAAACCGGCTGTTTGTGCCGATAAGTGCTGACAATATTGATTCACTCATCGCGCAAGTATTGCAACTAGTTAACACTCTGGAAAATGGCGTAGGCTTTCACGCAGACTTTCGCGCTGAGCAACTCAAACCTTGGTTTGAACGCTATGATGCCAACGCACCTCTGGCATTAGTCTTGATGGCGGCATCGATTGATGATCTCAAACTTGAAGCTAAGGCCATGCTTACGGCGCTTGAAAATGATGCGGTGCGTCATCACGGTCAACACTTTAAGACGCCAGCGGGTAGCTGCTTTACCGCTAAGCCGCTAGGGGATGCGGGGCTGACCTTTGTATATCCCGGTGTTGGCACAGTTTATGCCAATATGTTCAATAACTTGCATGAGTATTTCCCCGCGCTATATCACCAGCTAGAACGTGAAGGCGACTTAAGCGCCATGCTGCAATCACCGCAGATTTATGCGGCAGATGTAAAAACCGCAGCGGGCATGAGCTTAAGTCAGCAAGCGATTAGTGGCGTGGGCGCCAGCTACCTATTCACTAAACTGTTGACCCAAGTCTTTAATATTAAGCCTAAAATGGCGCTCGGTTACTCTATGGGCGAAGCGGCCATGTGGGCCAGCCTTGATGTGTGGCAAACGCCCCATGCTATGATCAAGGCCACCGAAAATAGCGATATTTTCAACCATGCCATTTCTGGCGAGCTAACCGCAGTACGCCGAGCATGGCAGCTTAAGGATAATGAATCCATAGTGTGGAACAGCTTTGTGGTGCGCGCCGATAGCAACGAAATCAAAGCATTACTGCCAGAGTTTCCTCGCGCTTATTTAGCCATCATTCAAGGTGATACTTGCGTTATTGCCGGCTGCGAAACAAGCTGTAAAGCCCTACTTGCAAAGTTAGGTAAGCGTGGGATTGCCGCCAATCGCGTCACGGCAATGCATACCGCGCCAGCCATGTTAGTCCATGGGCAAGTACAAGATTTCTATACTCAAGCAGTGAAACCTGAGGCACTGAAACCTAAGGCGCTGGAAGCGGCAGCACATGGCTCGTCTATTCGCTTTATCAGTGCTGCGCAAACTGCGCCAGTAACCGTGGATAGCCACAGCATTGGCCGCGCGATTGCCGATACATTTTGTTCGCCACTCGACTTTAGTGCGCTCATTCAAAATGCCACTGAGCAAGGTGCAAGACTGTTTGTCGAAGTGGGCGCCGATAGGCAAACCAGCACACTTATAGATAAAATCAGCCATGCCCATGCAGGCCAAAGCACCGAGAACGCAACTACATTCGCCATTGCCTGCAATGCCAAGGGTGCCGACGCGATCACCAGCTTACTCAAGTGTTTAGCTCAGCTGATAAGCCACAGAGTGCCGCTTTCGCTCACGCCGCTCATTCAGCCATTAAGTGCTAACGCAGCCCCTTTATCATCAGCAGTATCACCAGAAGGAGAACCCCAGTGAGTTCTCAGCATTCCCCTACTATTGATAAAACTACCGTGCCTATGATTTTGTCAAAAAGTGCGTCAAACCGCGCATCAAAAATTGCGATTGTCGGCCTCGCGACTCAGTATCCCGACGCCGATAATCCACAAACCTTCTGGCAAAATCTGTTGGATAAAAAAGACTCTCGCACCCAAATCAGTCGCGAAAAGCTCAATGCCAATCCCGCCGATTACCAAGGTGTTCAGGGGCAATCTGACCGTTTTTACTGTGATAAAGGCGGCTATATCCAACACTTTGAGTTTGATGCCAAGGGTTATCAACTGCCTGAGTCCGCCTTTGACGGGTTAGATGAAAGCTTTTTATGGGCACTCGATTGCAGTCGCAAAGCCCTTCAAGACGCCGGGATTGTCCCAAGCGATACCGTACTGGCGCGCACAGGTATCGTGATGGGAACCTTGTCGTTCCCGACCGCCCGATCCAACGAATTATTTTTGCCTCTGTATCATCAAACCGTTGAAAAGGCGCTGCAAAACAAACTTAACCAAAGCGCTTTTCAACTGACTGATTTTAACCAAGCTCACGCTGGAGAAGCGTTAAACGTCGAGCAAGTATTAATCGTCGCCAATGGCGCCGTTGCCCACACAGCTTCAAAGCTGGTCAGCGATGCACTCGGTTTAGGTGGTACTCAGTTAAGTCTGGACGCCGCCTGCGCTAGCTCGGTTTACGCACTTAAACTCGCCTGCGATTACCTGACCACAGGCAAGGCCGATATGATGCTTGCGGGCGCAGTATCGGGCGCTGATCCCTTCTTTATCAACATGGGATTCTCGATTTTTCACGCCTATCCAGATCACGGTATTTCGGCGCCCTTTGATAGCAACAGCAAAGGCTTATTCGCCGGAGAAGGCGCAGGGGTTTTAGTCTTAAAACGCTTAGAAGATGCCGAGCGCGATGGCGATAACATCTATGCCGTCGTCAGCGGCATTGGTTTGTCGAACGACGGTAAAGGCCAGTTTGTATTAAGCCCCAACAGCAAGGGCCAAGTGCAAGCTTTCGAGCGCGCCTATAGCGCGGCAAACACTCAGCCTGCCAATATCGAAGTGATTGAATGCCACGCCACCGGCACGCCGCTCGGTGATAAGGTCGAACTCGCCTCGATGGAGCGCTTCTTCGAGGACAAACTCGCGGGCTCTGCAGTGCCGCTGATCGGTTCGGCAAAATCTAATCTTGGCCATTTACTCACAGCCGCAGGAATGCCGGGGATCATGAAGATGATTTTTGCCATGCGCTCGGGTCGACTGCCGCCAAGTATTAACTTATCAGCGCCGATATCCTCGCCTAAGGGCTTGTTTAGCGCTAAAAATCTGCCAACAGAATTGCATGCTTGGCCCGATAAAGCCGGCAATGACCGCCGTCACGCAGGTGTTTCCGTGTTTGGTTTTGGCGGCTGTAACGCGCATTTGTTGCTGGAATCCTATGCTGCCAATACAAACAAAAAGAGTGAACACCCCGCAGCTACTGTAAGTTATCAGCACACGCCATTAAATATCATTGGCTTAGCATCGCACTTCGGGCCTTTATCCTCCATTAATGCACTGGATAACACGATAAGCGCAAAGCAGCATGCCTTTATCCCGCTGCCCGCTAAACGCTGGAAAGGCTTAGACAAACACCCTGATATTCTGGCCAACTTTGGTTTAAGCGGAACTGGCCTCGCAGCCGCACCACAGGGCGCGTATATCGACCAGTTCGATTTTGACTTCCTGCGTTTTAAAGTGCCGCCCAATGAAGATGACCGCCTGATCTCCCAGCAACTGCTGCTGATCAAAGTGGCCGATGAAGCGATTCGCGATGCGAACTTAAAGCCCGGCGGCAAGGTTGCTGTATTAGTGGCGATGGAAACAGAGCTTGAATTGCACCAGTTCCGTGGCAGGGTGAACCTGCACACTCAACTGGCAGACAGCCTTAAAAAACAAGGAATAACACTCACACAAGCTGAGTATCTCGCCCTTGAAAAAATCGCCATGGACAGTGTGCTCGATGCCGCCAAACTGAACCAATATACCAGTTTTATTGGCAACATCATGGCGTCACGTATCGCATCCCTTTGGGACTTTAACGGCCCTGCCTTTACCATTTCGGCGGCGGAGCAATCGGTCGCCCGCTGTATCGATGTGGCCGAAAATCTGTTGTCCCAAGAATCCTTAGATGCCGTAGTGATCGCCGCCGTCGATTTAAGCGGCAGTCTAGAGCAAGTCATCCTTAAAAACGCCGTATCGCCAGTGGCATTTACTGCCACTGACGCAGGCTGGAAAGTCGGTGAAGGTGCTGGCGCGTTAGTGCTCACAACAGCGCAATCAAGTGCAGCCCAGCCAAGTAATGCCGCTGACAATGCTAATACCAATAGCAGCTATGGCAACAGTTATGGTCACATCAGCGGCCAAGTATTTGGCGCGATTTGTGACATACAAGGTAATAGCAACACAGCGCGCATTTGCGATGACTTGCTAACCCAAGCCAAGGTGAATAGCAGCCAGATTAGCTTGATTGAAACCAGTATTGCGGTTGAGCAACTTGACGATTCAGAGTTGGTACTCAATACCCTGCTGCCGAGTGTGAACCAGCGCAGCCAAGCCGCTGATACCCTAGGCCACAACTTTGCTGCGGCGGGAATGGCGAGCATGTTGAGCGCGCTGCTTCAGCTTAAAAATCAGGTGCAGCTTAAAAATCAAGCGCAACTTAACAAGCATTCTTCTCAAGCTCAGCAGCACGCGCTCGTTGCCACGTTTAGCCAAGGTAAATGCTCGCAGTTACTGCTCAGCCAAAGTGCCACGCAAGCATACAATTTGCAGCAAAGGCTAGATCAAGACTTAACGCTTTCTGAGCAAAAACACTTAATAAAACAAGTGACACTCGGTGGCCGCGATATCTATCAGCATATTCTGGATACGCCGCTCGCAGGCCTTGATGCTATACAACAAAAAGCCCGAGCCATGACAGCACTGCCAGCGCGCAGCCAACGTAAACATTTGGCCCAAATAGCGAGCAAAGACACGAATAGCTTTGCAACAAGCAGCCCAACCACGGCTCAACAAAAAGAGACATTAAGCAGCATGCCAATTAATGCCCTAAGCACGACCAATAACAACGCCACTCAAGCAGAGCTAAAAGACGCGGCATTTTTAAGCAATCAGCAACTCGCCCGAGAGGCGCATTTAGCCTTTTTGCAAAGTCGCGCTGAAGGCTTGAAACTGGCCGATGCCTTGATGAAAGCCCAGCTTGCCAGCGAGTTAGCCGTCAATGGCCAAGCTGCGCCAGTACAACAGCAAGCCATTGTTCAGGCATCTGCGACAGCGGTTCTTCCACCTCCTGTGCTTTTTCCCAATCATGCAAAAGTGCCTGAGTACACGCCGCCAACACCGATAAGCAAGCCTTGCATTTGGGATTATGCAGATTTAGTCGAGTACGCCGAAGGTAATATTGCTAAAGTATTTGGCCCAGATTACGCCATTATCGACAGCTATTCGCGTCGTGTACGCCTGCCAACGACTGACTATTTGCTGGTATCTCGGGTAACGAAATTAAACGCCCAGATGAACCAATATCAGCCTTGCACTATGACCACGGAATACGACATTCCTGTGGACGCGCCGTATTTGGTCGATGGCCAAATCCCTTGGGCCGTGGCGGTCGAATCGGGTCAATGCGACTTGATGCTGATCAGCTACTTAGGTATCGATTTTGAAAATAAAGGCGAGCGCGTGTATCGCCTGCTCGATTGCACCCTGACCTTCCTTGGCGACTTACCGCGCGGTGGCGACACCCTGCGCTACGATATTTCCATCAATCACTTTGCCCGCAATGGCGATACCTTGTTGTTCTTCTTCTCCTACGAATGTTTCGTGGGCGACAAGCTGATCCTGAAAATGGATGGCGGCTGTGCCGGCTTCTTCACCGATAAAGAGCTGGCCGACGGCAAAGGTGTTATTCACACCGAAGCTGAAATCAAAGCGCGCAACCTTGCCTTGAACAATCCGAATAAGCCGCGCTTTAATCCGCTGCTTAACTGCGCACAAAGCCAATTTGATTACAGCCAAATCCATAAACTGCTCGGCGCCGATATCGGTGGCTGTTTTGGCGGTGCCCATGCGGCGCATCAAGCCCAACACGGTTTGCAGCCCTCTTTATGTTTTGCATCCGAAAAATTCCTGATGATTGAACTGGTCAGCAATCTTGAGGTGCATGGCGGCGCGTGGGGCTTAGGCTCAGTTCAAGGCCATAAGCAGCTCGAAGCTGATCATTGGTATTTCCCGTGTCATTTCAAGGGCGACCAAGTGATGGCGGGATCATTAATGGCCGAAGGCTGTGGTCAATTACTACAATTCTTTATGCTGCATATTGGGATGCACCTCGGTGTAAAAGACGGTCGTTTCCAACCGCTAGAAAATGCGTCACAAAAAGTGCGCTGTCGCGGTCAAGTTTTGCCGCAATCTGGCCTGCTCAGTTATCGCATGGAAATCACCGAAATCGGTATGAGCCCGCGCCCGTATGCTAAGGCGAATATCGATATTTTGCTCAATGGCAAAGTGGTCGTGGATTTCCAAAACCTTGGGGTGATGATCAAAGAAGAAGCCGAATGCACCCGCTACCTCGCGGATAATGCCAACAGCACAGCTAACAATACGACTAGAAATGTAGCTAAAAATGCTGTTTCGGCTGCGCCGCTTGTTTCGACAACACCAACATCCTTAGCGGCGCCGCTAATGGCGCAGCTGCCTGATTTAACTGCGCCAACCAATAAAGGCGTAGTGCCGCTTAAGCATGTGAGCGCACCAGTCGCGCCTGCGGATTCAAAGTATGCTAACCGCGTGCCCGATACCCTACCGTTCACGCCGTACCACATGTTCGAATTTGCCACGGGCGATATCGAAAACTGCTTCGGCCCCGATTTCAGCATCTATCGCGGCCTAATTCCACCGCGCACGCCTTGCGGTGATTTACAGCTGACCACCCGCGTCATTGCCATTGACGGCAAACGTGGCGAACTGAAAAAGCCATCATCTTGCATCGCTGAATACGAAGTGCCTGCAACTGCTTGGTATTACGATAAAAACAGCCATCACGCCGTGATGCCCTATTCTGTGCTGATGGAAATATCACTGCAGCCAAACGGTTTTATCTCGGGCTATATGGGCACCACCTTGGGCTTCCCCGGCCAAGAGCTATTTTTCCGCAACTTGGACGGTAGCGGTAAGCTGCTGCGCCATGTGGATTTACGCGGCAAAACCATAGTGAACGACTCACGTTTATTATCGACTGTGATTGCTGGCAGCAACATCATTCAGAATTTCAGTTTTGAATTAAGCTGCGATGGCGAGCCTTTCTACCAAGGTAAAGCGGTATTTGGTTACTTCAAGGGCGATGCGCTGAAAAACCAACTCGGCATAGACAACGGCAAGACCACACAGCCTTGGCATGTGCAAAATGGTATAGCCGCCGATAGCCAAATCAATCTGTTAGATAAACAGCATCGCAGCTTTAACGCACCAAAAGGTCAGCCGCATTACCGTTTAGCGGGCGGTCAACTTAACTTTATCGACAAGGCCGACATAGTAAAAGCTGGCGGTAAAGCGGGCCTTGGCTATTTATACGCCGAACGCACGATTGACCCGAGTGATTGGTTCTTCCAATTCCACTTCCATCAAGATCCGGTAATGCCAGGCTCCTTAGGGGTTGAAGCCATTATCGAGCTGATGCAAACCTATGCGATTGACCAAGACCTTGGCGCTGGCTTTAAAAATCCAAAATTTGGGCAGATTTTATCGGATATCAAATGGAAATATCGCGGCCAAATTAACCCATTAAACAAGCAGATGTCGCTAGATGTACACATTACCAACGTGACAGACGACAATGGCAAATGCATCATTATGGGCGATGCCAACTTGAGTAAAGATGGCCTGCGGATTTATGAAGTTAAAGATATCGCCATCTGTATTGAAGAAGCCTAGCGAGTTTACGCTGTTAGAAAGACGCTAATCTCGAATAACGAATAACGAATAACAAATAGTTGCGCCGCCTTGGCTATCCACATCACCAAGGCGGCACAAATAACATGAGAACACCTATGACTAGCCATACTCTAGATCAATTCAATAGCAATAACGAAAAACTCAGCCCTTGGCCGTGGCAAGTCAACGATGCAGAGCTGTGCTTTGATATCGACGCATTAAGCAAAAAACTCAAAGATTTAAGCCAAGCCTGTTACTTAGTGAATCACAGTGAAAAAGGCTTAGGCATAGCGCAAACAGCCGAAATCACCACAAGCGACAGCCAAGCGCCACTAGGCTCACACCCCGTCAGCGCCTTTGCGCCCGCCCTTGGCACCCAAAGTTTAGGCGACAGTAATTTTCGCCGCGTACACGGGGTTAAATACGCTTACTACGCTGGCGCTATGGCTAACGGTATTGCCTCTGAAGAACTGGTTATCGCGCTGGGCCAAGCGGGCATTTTGTGTTCGTTTGGCGCGGCGGGGTTAATCCCATCCCGCGTTGAAGCGGCCATTACTCGCATTCAAGCGGCGCTACCCAATGGTCCTTACGCCTTTAATTTAATTCACAGCCCAAGCGAGCCCGCATTAGAGCGCGGCAGTGTTGAGCTGTTCTTAAAACATAAAGTGCGCACGGTCGAAGCCTCGGCATTTTTAGGGTTAACGCCGCAAATCGTCTATTACCGCGCGGCGGGTTTGAGCCGCGACGAACATGGCGACATCGTCATTGGCAACAAAGTCATAGCCAAAATCAGCCGCACCGAAGTCGCGACTAAGTTTATGGAGCCGGCGCCGGCCAAAATCCTCCAGCAATTAGTGAGTGACGGTCTTATCAGCCAAGACCAAATGGCGATGGCATTACTGGTGCCCATGGCAGACGACATCACAGCCGAAGCCGACTCCGGCGGCCATACCGACAATCGTCCACTCGTCACGCTATTACCGACGATTTTGGCGCTTAAAGATGAAATCCAAGCTAAGTATCAATATAAAACGCCCATCCGTGTGGGCGCAGGCGGCGGCGTCGGCACACCCGATGCAGCATTAGCCACCTTCAACATGGGTGCGGCATTCATCGTCACAGGTTCTATCAACCAAGCTTGCGTCGAAGCGGGCGCCAGCGAACACACCCGTAAGTTACTCGCCACCACAGAAATGGCCGATGTGACTATGGCGCCTGCCGCCGATATGTTCGAAATGGGCGTGAAATTACAAGTGGTTAAGCGCGGTACTTTGTTCCCGATGCGCGCCAATAAGCTTTATGAGATCTACACCCGTTACGATTCGATTGATGCCATCCCTGCAGACGAGCGTAAAAAGCTCGAAGAGCAAGTGTTCCGTTCATCACTCGATGATATTTGGGCGGGCACTGTCGCCCACTTTAACGAGCGCGATCCTAAGCAAATCGAGCGTGCACTAGATAACCCAAAACGTAAGATGGCGCTGATTTTCCGCTGGTATTTGGGTCTGTCTAGCCGCTGGTCAAACACAGGCGAAATCGGCCGCGAAATGGATTACCAAATTTGGGCAGGCCCAGCGCTCGGCGCATTTAATGCGTGGGCCAAAGGCAGTTATTTAGATGACTATAAGGCCCGTAATGCGGTGGATTTAGCCAAACATTTAATGGTGGGCGCAGCATATCAATCCCGCATTAACCTGCTGTTATCCCAAGGCGCGAGCATTCCAGTTAGCCTGCAACGCTGGAAACCATTAAATCGTTTTTAAACGTATTTAGCTCATATCATCTTGTATTATAAGATCATAATATCTTCAAGCCGACACAAACTCACAGTGTCGGCTTTTATTTGTCTTTACTTATGGACGACATCAGCTCACAGTCTTTGATTCAACGTATTAGGCTGAAACTCTTACCGAAGCTTAGGTAAAAATTGCCTACCCCTCTTTTAATTCACTCACACCATTTTAAATAAAATGATTTAAATTATATTTAAAATCAATTAACTACTTAAAATTTTTAAAGTTGGCATTAAGATCGCAATCAAGTAAGAGCCATTAGCCGTTACCTTACAAGTGACACAAACGGTCATGAGAAGGATTAATACAAGGGCAGGAGGTTATTATGCTAGGTTGGACATTAGTATTTCTAGTTGTTGCCGTGATTGCCGGGTTGTTAGGATTTGCTGGGATTGCTGGCGCAGCGGCGGGAATAGCGAAAATCATTTTCTTCATATTTATTGTGTTATTAGTGATTTCTCTGCTGATCAATGCCCTTAAGGGTAAATCACCGCGACTATAATTTTTTTTAGAAAAGGAGATAGATATGAAACCATTTACCCTGATGACAAGTGCAGCATTCGCATTATTACTCGCCCTAGGTTTAACGGCCTGTAGTGATAACAAAGCCGAAGACGCGGGCGAAAAAATCGATGAAGTAATGACTGATACAGGTAACGCCATCGAAGATGCCTGTGAAGAAGTCAAAGAAGGTGTTAAAGCTAAAGATACTAAGTGCTAAACAAACCTGACTTTAGGGTGGCAATAGACTCGTCTACTGCCACCCTTTTGGTTTAGACTCGCTCATTTCTGCATCTCTCATCTCGACATCTATCCATTCAAGTGCAACGATTTTAACCAAGAACAATGGCATTGGAGGACTTGCATGCTAACGAAGATCCACATCAAATATTTGTACACTGCAGGTGCAGTATTGTTAGCCTATTTTGCAGTAACAGACACTTCTCCCCTGCTCACTTTCATTTGTGCATGGACAAGTCTGTCACTGTTTTTAGTCGGTTCCGCCTATTGGTTTAATCTCGCCAGTATTTTTAGAAAACGCCAAGATGGCACTATTCCTTGGTATATTCGTTGGGGTTTTATTCCCTTTTTATTAGGCTGTCGACTCTATAACCACTGGGCCAGAAAATACGATTCAGTACCGCCCATGCAAAGGATTGATGAACATCTGTATCTCGGCTGTAGACTCTTTTCCGCAGATCTGGAAAAGATTAAAGCCAATAAGATCACTGCCATTCTGGATGTCACCGCTGAATTTGATGGCTTAGATTGGTCGCAATTTGAAGATCATATCGAGTATTTAAATATTCCCATCCTCGACCATAGCGTACCGACCAGCGCCCAACTCAATCAAGCTGTTAACTGGCTGCACCGCCAAGTGCGCGCCAATAAACAGGTACTCATTCACTGTGCTATGGGTCGTGGCCGCTCAGTGCTGGTACTCGCCGCTTATTTGGTTTGTAAAGATAAACAACAGTACTTCGCCGAAGTACTGCAACAGATAAAGCAAATCCGCAAAACCGCTGGCTTAAACAAATGGCAATTACGCGCGCTCGATCGCATGCTTAGTCAAGGGAAAATTAACATCCACAAAGTGGCGTGGATTATCGCCAACCCAGTTTCTGGTGGCGGGAAATGGCAAGAATACAGCGAGCAAATCCAAGATGAACTCAAAGCCTATTTTGACCTGACTTTAAAACTCACAACAGCAGACGAAACCGCAAATGTCTTCGCCGAGCAAGCCCGTAATGCAGGCGCTGATATCATTATCGCCTGTGGTGGCGATGGTACTGTGACTGAAGTGGCCTCTCAAATCGTTGATACGGATATCGTCTTAGGCATCATTCCTCTTGGCACAACTAATGCTCTCAGCCATGCCCTCTTTGGTTTAGGCAGTAAGCTTATTCCTATCTCTCAGGCGCTGGATAATATTATTCAAGGGCATTGCCAAGCCATTGATACCGCGCGTTGTAATGAGGCGTTAGTGTTGTTGCTTGTGGGCATAGGGTTTGAGCAACAAATGATTGAATCCGCAAACCGTGAGCGTAAAAATGCTCTCGGCCAGTTTGCCTACCTCGATGGCTTATGGCGCGCAGTGAATGCCGATATCACTTTAACCATCCAGCTCAGCTTAGATGATGCAAAACCCACAACATTGACGACCCATAGCCTAATCGTTGCCAATGCCGCACCGTTTACCAGCGTGTTGGCGCAGGGCGATGGCGAACCAAACATGACCGACGGTTTGCTCGACATTACTTGGCTGGATGCTGGCGATGAACCCAAAGAGCAGTTGCTTAGCCTCGCTGAATTAGCGATTGCGGGATGGGTAAAAGAAGGCAATAAGAGTGTGCGAGATCAACAAGCGAGTGCAAGTAAAGTCCATCATGCCCATGCTAAAAAGGTCACTATCAGTAGCCAGCCTAAGTGTAAATATGTGATTGATGGTGAAGTATTTGAGCCAGCGGATCTCACTATAGAAGTCCAGCCAGCATCTCTTAAAGTGTTTGTTCCTTATCAGGAAACCACTGAGCAAGATGAGTGATCGTTGTGGAGGACATCCAGCCTAACTTTTTAGGCTGGATGACTGAGCATTTATAGAACGAACAAAAAATATAAAATATTCAACAAAATAAATATAACCAGCAGAACCAGTACCCGCATGAAATTAAATTCGCTACCTTTGGGAAGTGATTTTTGAGTGGTGTTACTAAAATCCTGAAATTTACAGTCTATTGCCTGCGCGCATTGCTGTAGAACTTGTTGTAATTCCTTTCTATCAGTACTGTCACCCAATATCAATTGAGCACCGTTGGGCTGGTGCAATTCTAAATAAGCCAGATAATGTTGGACAGTATCTTCCGCTTGGCGATTGCGGCTGATCTGATGCCAGCGGGTGATTTGCAGCTGATAAAGTTGCACTGCTTTGATGTCCGAAAAGGCATAGGAACGCCACCGCCACAATCCCATATACCTCCCATTGAAGAAACCTTTACCGAGCCACAATTGCTGTTGCTCAGCATCTAACCAACACTGTTGCCGAACAAACGCAGTCGGTAACACGGGTAACAATAGAAACAGTGTTACCCAGCCGAGAACGAGCTGTAGTATCGGATCGGGTTGTAAATAGGTTGCTCTGGCGCAGAGTAAACCAAGCAGTAATAACCCAGCAGCAAACAGCCATAATAGAGGTCGGTACTGAGTACTCAGAGTTTGAATATAAAATGCATTTTTAGAAGGTTGATTGAGTTTCACTGAACTTGTTCCTTGTTCCTTGTTCCTTGTTCCAAAAATTATCTCACCATTCAATATTGACCTGTGCCAGTCACAATAAGAGGCATTGATAGTTTGCACAATCAACACCTAACTCATTTCTAGACGCTTTCGAGTTAAACCAAAGACTTACATCAACGTAAATAACAGTTGCGATATAACTCATACTGCAAATATAAGCTGCAACTTTGCAGTTGCAGCTAAGGTGTTATTGACCCGCAGCAGTATCCTCACCGGTCCAGAGTCGCATGATGCGGTAAGGCGGTTTGGCTGTTTCGGCTTTTCCATTAAAGGCTTTTGCTTTATGCAATTGATTCACTGAAATATATAACCAGCCTGTTTCACCAAATTGCACACTATCTGGAAAATCCAGTAGTGGAGAACTGACCGCTGTTGTTAGTGTGCCTTTGTTATCTAGCATGGAAATGGCATTGTGGTTCAAATTGGTAAAGTAATGATTACCTTGTTTGGACGTTGCTGCGCCATCTGATACTGGCTTGGCTCCGACTAATTTTACCGTGGCGATAATTTTATCATTATTGCCTGTTTGTAAAGCCGCAGTCGATAACTGATACCAGTGAGTGCCATTCATTGCACCATAATAGAGTGTACTTCCGTCGGCAGATAAACTGATTGGATTGACCGCTACACTGGCAACTTTGCCATTAAACAATGTTGTTTTGTTATCTATGTTCATTACTGCATCCGTTTCAGCCTGCAGCGAGCTATGACCTGAAAAACGTATTGTATGACCATCGTCGATACGCACCGCTAAGAGGCCAGGGTTGGCGATATCGGCTAAATAAATCCAGCCTTTTTGAGAGTCGACCACCAGATCCTGCATAAAGCTGCCTTTAGGCGCGAGAGCTTGTGGTAGGACGATTTGTTTATATAGACTGCCGTCCTTAATGTTGAATCCCCAAATCCTTGTCTGGCCTAATTCTAACCCCATATCTGCGGTCCAGAGGTGTCCAGCCTTGTCCTGAGCAATACCTAATAAGGTATCAAATTGAGCAGTATTGGCTGCCGATGTTTTTTGCAAATCCATTGAAGGCCAAGCTTTATAAGCGTTGGTCTCACGATTAACTTCAATCAATTGCAAACCTGATGGTGTATCAAATGGATGTATTGTGGCAAAAATCCGACCTTGTGCAGTGACGCTGACATTGCCAGGTCGTATTGGCAATTCAGCGACTGTTTCAAGACTTCCTACTGCTGGGGTGGCGTTTACAAAACTACTGGCTGTCAAAGAAAGCCATAATGCTGTTGTTAATAAGTGTTTCATATTCTATCTCCGCTTTTTCTGTTTAAGGGCTGTAGAATAGGAGTTATTATTTACAAAAAAAAGAGTATAAAACTTAGCTCTGTTTCAATATTAATTTGATAATTAATGTTTATTCAGCAGTCGTTTCACCGGTCTCGACTTGCTGCTCGTACTTGCTGAGCTTGTTGTAGAGGGTTTTAACGCTGATCCCCAGTTGTTCGGCGGTATCCGTTTTATTACCTTGAGTGGTTTCTAGTGCTTGATAAATAGCGATTCTCTCTAAATCATCTAAGCGCATGCCTTGGGGGATAACAACTTGTTCACCACCACATAAACCCACTTCATTCGTCTGAGGTAGCTGTAAATGGCTGGGTAAAATATCCTGATCGGCCAGAATATAGGCTCGCTCAATGGCATGTTTTAATTCACGCACATTCCCTGGCCAAGGATATGCCGCAATCATCTGCGCACTGTCTTCAGCGAGGCTTTTATTCTGCTTTTCGGCCACATTACGATAGGCAAGAAAATGCTGCGCTAGCCCGAGAATATCATCGCCACGTTCCCTTAATGGCGGAACGCGGATAGGGAACTGGGCCAAACGGAAATACAAATCTTCGCGAAATTGCCCAGCCTCTATCGCCACTCTGGGATCACGGTTAGTCGCTGCCACAATACGTACGTTTGCACGTTGCACTTTGTCGCCACCCACAGGACGATACTCGCTATTTTCCAACACTCTGAGTAACTTCACTTGATGATCAATCGGCATTTCGGTGACTTCATCGAGAAACAAGGTCCCGCCTTCAGCCTGTTCAAATACGCCTTTGTGATCGCGATTCGCCCCCGTAAATGCACCTTTGACATGACCAAACAGCTCACTGTCGACCAATTCTGGGCTTAATGCACCACAGTTAATCGCAATAAAAGGCTCGTTCACCCTAGGGCTGGCAAGATGTATGGTATTAGCAACCAGTTCTTTCCCTACCCCACTTTCCCCAATAATCAGCACATTACTGCCTGTCGCAGAGACGCGACGAATAGTGCGATATAGCTTGTGCATAGGAGCTGATGAACCAACAAGCAAACCGTATTGGTCTAGCTCGCTAGCAAAAGGATGCAGTCGATTAGGCGATGATGCTAAATACTGTGCAAAATCAGCAAAAATTTCGCTGATTAGCGGCATATCGTAAGGTTTGCGAAAGTGGTAACCAGCAAAATGAGACATTAACTGATCAAGATTAGGGTTTGGCTGACCGTCGGAGAGAAAAATAAACTCAATATTTGACATGGCCGCATTATCCAGCAGCACAAGGTAATCTTCTCGACTAAGACTGGATAACTCAATAATGGCAACATCGACGTGATTTGCCCCTAGCTGCTCTATCCAAGGCAAGTCATCGACACTGCGTAGCTTATTAAAGTCTGCAGCGCCAGCAAGTTCGATGATTGCTTGCTCGGCGCCAACATCCTGCAAGTGATAAAAAAGTGTCAGTCGAGCCATGCGTATCTACTCCCTGTATGAAAAACTACTGTATGTCAGCCATGAAATTTTAACAACAGCAACGGTAATAGTTGCCGATGTTCTAAGATGATATCTCGATGAACTGAGAATATCAGTCTAAAAATCAGCCTGTTAAAATATCATTAAAAACGAGAACAGAATATGCATGGTAGCTGAACGAAACAAAATCAGTTTACCCAAGCAGTTAAACAATCTATGTCGAACACTGGCATTAGGAGGCCCATAATGAAGTCTAATGTTGTGCAACATCAGACTGATATCCGCGCCGATATCATGTTGATCGATGAAATCATCAAGCTGAATCAGGAAGGACTCACATTTTACAACCAAGCGAGGAGGTATGTCGAAGACTATAATCTTAAGCGTGTTTTTTCCGCCAAAGCTAACATCCACCAACGAATGTTAACTCGGTTTGAACAGCTGAGACGTTTGGCTGACGAGCCAATTAATGGCCTAAGTCACACCGTGCCCGTCACTTATACTCAAGCAACAGAATTGCTGCAACAGTGCCAAATTTCGCAGGCAATGACCGCTCTTGTCGACATAGAGCAGCAAGTGCTAATCCAAATAAAACAAGCAGTAAGGCAAGCGCATCAGCCACAACTTGCAAACCAACTTGCAGAGGGTGCCGCTTGGCTGCAAATGAGTTACGACGGTACGGGATCGCTCAATCACCATTAATTCCCTGTCGCTAAGTGAGCCATATTTAACCGACTCCCCTCCACTTTTACTACAGACATAATACCGCACTGATGAGTGCGGTTTTTTATGCTCGAATGATGGCTCAGCATGCCAGAAAAAATTACATTTTGTCGGTAAAAAAGACCGACCTAAAGGAAAATGCCAAGGTATAAAAACGCCAGAAAAAACAATTTAAACATTAAAAATCATTACCTTAAAAACATTGGCACGATTGGCGCATTATCTAGCTTCGAGAAAACAACGGAGGATATGATTATGAAAACTACAACAGCATCAGTACTAGTGGCTTTACTTGTCGGTTCAATCAGTTTAAATGTGGCCGCCGCCCAAGATTGGAAAGGCGGAACCAAGGATGCGTGGATCGATGGTAAAGCAGAAACCACTTTACTGCTCAACACGAATCTCAATTCCTTCGACATCATTACAGATGTCAAAGATGGTAAAGTGACATTAACAGGTAAAGTGGAAAGCAGTGTGGATAAAGCCCTCGCCACAGAGCTCATCAAGAGCTTAGATGGGGTGAAAGATGTCGATAACCAACTCACTGTGATGAATGAAAAAGAAGGCACCAGTGAAGTTGTTGCCACCTTAACTGACTCTAAAGTTGCCACAGTCATCAAAACGCGTTTACTGTTTTCAACTGACGTATCCGGCACCCAAATTAATGTGGATGTTGCCAATGGCATAGTCACATTGAAAGGTGAAGTTGCCAGCGATGCCGAACGTCAACTAGCACTGAAAATTGCCGAAAATACCGACGATGTGAAAAAGGTCGTTGATAAAATTAAAGTTGTTAAAAAAGTGTCTTAACTCTCGCGACAACGGCATTTTTTAAATTAAACGTATTTTAAGTAACAGCACGCCGATCTAGACTCAAGGTTCGATAGTGCTTTATGAAAAAGAATCAAAAAACCAGCCTCGGCTGGTTTTTTTATGTCCATTTTCAGACTCAATCGAAAAGACTTACTCGCTTAAATTAAGAAGGGTGAATTAAGATGACTCGAATGATCATAAAGGAGAAGAGTTACAGAAAACTGAGCTAAAACGCAGGCGTTATTCAAGCTTCAAAGTCAAACTAAGCTTCAAAGCCAAACTGGAATGCATAAAAATGTTGGCCATTCTCAATATTGATGGTCATAGTGCCAGTTAACCCCTGCAACTCCCCCGCCCCAGAATGGGGTATCACTTCTAAGATCAGACGATTTTGTCCATCGGTCATAATGCCAAAATGTTGTAATACGAAACTGCCCTGCTTACCGCACAAATTACCAACCACTTGTTCAATGGCCACATAGCCAGCTGAGCCCTTGACTGACGTCATAGCACTGAGCATTTCCCCCTTGCTGCGACCCTCAAGCTCACCATAAAAGGTTTTATCTAAGCCCATACGTCCTAACGTCACACCACCAATACCAGTAGCATAGGGGCTATCAGGAGTGAGCTTAACATCAAATTTCCCAGTGATTTTGCTAACTTGCATGACACTCTCCTTGTCGAAATCTTATGCTGACCTATTACCTGCTAACGCTTGCTACTGAAGCAAACATCACCCACAGACCGAAAAACAACTTAGCATAAGCCTACGTAGATCCATAATGGCATTTACACGTTACTTATGTATGCTGGTCTCACTCACTATCATCTCTATGGTTTTGACTATTTCAGGGGTTTCAGACATGGGTTGGTCAGACGCTCTATCACGATAAGTCACAGCAATTTTAAATGGGGCTTCAAAAGGATAAACAGGTTCAATACTATCCACCTCGATTCGATCGCCAAGCATGACACTGCCTAAGTGTTTCAAGCTATTGTGTTTAAAATCCAGATTAAACAATCCAAGATACCAAAATACGCCCGAACCTTGAGTCGTCACAATAAAGGGCGCCACAAAGGGCATAGTTTGCATTTTAGGATCATCTTGAATCGGTGCGTCACTTTGGGTGTCCGGCTCTAGAGCGGGATCGAAATTTAACGGTGTAATGCGCAAGTAATCGAGTAATGCTCGACCTTTTACCTCACCATCTTGGTAATCGCCCATAGCAAACTCTGTTTGCTTGATCTTAATAAAATGTGTCAGTGCAACGGACTTGCCGCCCTCAGGCAGCGTTATTTCAACAGGATTGGCGGTATTTAAGCTAAAGAGTTTAAGCATCACTTCCGATGCATTCGCCACAGGCTTTACCTCAAAAGGTGTCACAGTTTCGATCTCATTCGCCTGAGCCTGAGTTTTTTCATGCGCCATAGCTTCATCGTATTGCATCACCTGTCCATCTTCCATCACCATATAAATATCATCATTGGTCATGTTGAAACGGTAAATACCCGCAGCAAGTAAGGCTAATACCACTAAGGTTGCCGCTATGGTTAATTTTACAAACGTACTCATCTTCTCTCCCCAATCGCGCTCGTTATGCGCTACTTTTCTAACACCGATAAACTTCAAATCAATGTCGGAGCAGTATTACAGATACTGAGTTAAAGCGAAGTGGGTAAAGTGTAAAAAATGCCGCTATTTTGAATTTTGTCAGGCTAAGTTCAGCAACATGCCTTTTACTCGACCAATATGATGGGCCGAGTAAATACTCAGCCCAATACATCACTACTTTTCGTTTTTCCACAAGGCTGGGGTTTGGCTTGGTTGCCAATTGCTTTGGGAGAAATGCGCTTGCACTAAGGAATAGATTTTATCTTGATAGGACACAAACTCAGGTAGTTGATAATTATGCTGATCCTGCCAAGCAGGGGCATAGTTATCTAGCGTATCAAAACGATACCCTTGACGTTGAGCTTCTTCAACAAAACGCTTAATTTTAGGCAAGTTGATGGTTGCACCTTGTCCGCGGTGAGCATTCTCAAACAAGAAGTCGTGGGTCAAGATAACCACTTTCCCGTTATGTAAACCATCACTACAATCTAAGTTCTGCGTACGACTGTTAAGAGGGTTCATTGTGGTGCCCGCACAGGTATTGATCACTTGATTGATTTTATCCACCAGCTCAACCCCATCAGCCATAGATTCAGCGGGAAAAGCCACGCCCCAATCCTCAGGCCCCCAATCAAAGTCCCAACCAAATATTTTATAGTCACTCTCGGCGAGCATGTTTTGAATTTGCACCGCAACTTGCGAACTGTTGGTAGAGGTTTCGGCGGTACAAGCAAAAGCAGGGTCCCAAGGCGGCACAGTATCGGATGTCGCACACAAGCCGTCGCCTTTGAGTTTACTGGTCACTCGCCAACCATTGGTGTAAGGCAAACGTGCCAACTTAGTCATCTTGTTATTGGGATAACTGGCGGCATTAGGAATAAGTTCAACCACTTTGGCCGTGTTCGTCACAAAATAGGTGAAATCGGTGGCCGCATCTTGATAGGATTTTACCGGCCAGAGTCCAACTTGATTACAATATGCCGCCCCAGATTGCACGCCATCAGTGCAGTTATGCAGCATATGATCGTAACTGTGGTTTGCCAGAATATGACCATCGTCTAGCAAACGTTGTAGGGCGACAGCCGCTAACGCCTCGTTTTCATCCCCTTCGCCATACATATGAAACGCATTAATAAAGAACGTCGCCTTAATATTGGCATCCTTTAACGCATCTAACAGCCCTAAGGTCGCGTCAATTGGACCATCATCAAAGGTAAGGTAAATGGTTTTATCGCTGGCGTGGGCAAGACTTACGCTCGCTAAACAGAGTCCAACTGCGGCGGCTATCGATTTCAGTTTCATGATCTCATCCTATAGATAATGTTTGAGGCTAATGATTAAAAAGCAATGAGTTAACGCCCATGCATCTCAATTCGCACACAGTCTCGCACTCATTCGCTCGGCTTATCTATAGTGAGTAATCTAGCCAGCGTTAGTTATACCATCCTAGCAACAAGCCATACTTTTCTACGCTAAGTCGATAAATCTCCCATCACCACTCAAGTTGAAATCACCGCCGCCCTCGCGTTAAACACAATAGAAAAATACCAATCCTAGTGTGAAAAGTACCGCATCAACAATTCGATAACAGGTAAGTTAACTGGGGAAAAAAACAACATAAAAGCACTACAGGGATGCAATAACATGTCAGAAGGTCAACTATTTAAGAGCTCTTTGCTCGCATTATGTATCGCTAACGCCTTGTTCGGGATGAGCTCAACCGCAGTCGCGGCGGAGCAACAAGAGGCAACTGCAGAAAATATTGAGGTAATCCAAGTACGCGGCATACGTCGCTCGATTGAAGCCTCAATGAATACCAAACGCTTCGCCGATTCCACGGTCGATGCCATCACCTCGGAAGATATAGGTAAGTTTCCAGATAAAAACATCGGTGATGCACTGCAGCGCATTTCTGGGGTGACGGTCGATAGGCAATACGGTGAAGTGAGTGGGGTCACCATTCGTGGTACAGCGCCAGAACAGAGTCGTATTTTGCTGAACGGTCAAACCGTTGCGAGCACCTCTTGGTATGATCTTGGTCCTGCCACTCGTACCTTCAACATGGAATTATTGTCAGCCGAGCAAGTCAGTGCGGTTGAAGTCCACAAAACGCCAACCGCTAGCCTTGAAGAAGGTGCGCTGGGCGGCACTGTCGATCTAAAAACCCGTAAGCCCTTAGATCTCGATGCTCACACTTACCAAGTGGCGGGTGAGTTGAGCCAAAGCAGCCTGTACGATGAAACAGATCCGAGTGGATCTTTCGTCGGAAGCTGGAAAAATGACGATGAAAAATTTGGTATTTTAGGCGCTTACTCAGTAGAAAAACTCACCAGTGGTCGGCATGTATTAGAATCGCTCAGCGGTTATTATGAATACTTCGCTGCCGATCCTGCACAAGACCAAGAATCAACTGTCGGGGCGTGGGGGATTGGCTCACAGGCATTTAGGGCCGAACGCGAACGGACCAGTGCCCAAGTCACACTGCAATTTGCACCGACTGAAAAAACAGAGTTCACCTTAGATTACTTTAATTTTGAACTCGATATCCCCCACGTAAACCATAACTTCTTAACCGTTGGCGCCCGCGGTTCGGGCTCCACCAACGTAGTAAATAACGCCCAAGGCGGCACAGCATCGGCAACAATTCTGCCAGCGTATGCGTCGATTATTTATAACCCTGTGGTACGCCACGCGGTTAATATGAAGTCTGACGTACTCAACTTAACCGGAAAATACGTCGGGGACAGTTTCACCCTTAGCGGCGTCATTGGCCAATCGACCTCAGATGGCGGCACCCAAGGCGGCTCATCTTCTTGGTGGATCCCCGCGACGGATCAAGGCGGCAAAATTGGCGATCCCGCCTTCCCTAATGGTCAAGGCAGTGTCGATGGTGGCTTTAGTTACGATGCCACAGGTCCCTATCAAGTGATGCTCACGAGCCTAGATGCCAACGATGCTAGCCAGTTCAAACATGCGCAGGAAGCCAACTACGAAACCACAGTGCAAGATCATAGAGTCACCTACGCCCAGTCTGACTTCGAATATCAACTCGAGCATGATTTTATTAATAAAATTGCAGTCGGGATTAAGTACAACACCAGTGATTTCGAGCGCAATGCCTTCAATCGTAACCCCGCAGAAATCCTAGGTTTCGTGCCTAATGGCAACCTAGCCAACTGGAGCGATGGCGTACTGTCTGGCCTGCATTCCCAGAGCGGCGGCAATGTGCTCGACTCCTATGCCAAGTTAGATGAAGACAAATGGTGGGCGTTTATCAGCGAGAAATACGCCAATGGCGAGTTAGTGGAAGTCGCCGATCTCGGTAACACCTTCACTGTCGAAGAGGATATGTTGGCCCTGTACGCCCAAGCGGATTTCAGCGGCGAATTCTACCGTGGTAACTTTGGCGTGCGCTACGTTAACACTGACCAAACTTCAACCGGTTTTGCCGATGGCAAACCCTACAATGAATCCGTTAATTACGATAATTGGTTACCGAGTATCAACGTCGCCTTCGATCTGCAAGAAGATTTAATCCTACGCGCCTCGGCCTCTGCTGTGATGGCACGTAACAACTACAGCGATCTTAAACCTGGGTTAGCGATAGCGAAAAACTTTGGTACTGCGACCGGCGGTAATCCAAATTTAAAACCCTATAAGGCGAATCAAGCCGATCTTGGCATCGAATGGTACTTCACTGAATCTTCTATGCTGTCGGCGGCCTTGTTCTACAAAGATATTGATAACGTAGTGTTTGTCACTGAGTCGACGCAATATATCGAAGGTTGCGGCGCGTCAGAATCCGAGTGGGATAAATGCCGTGTCACAGCCCCAGCCAACGGCGGTAGCGGCTCAGTGACTGGGCTTGAAATCCAGCTACAACATAACTTTGAAAGCGGTTTTGGCTTCTTAACCAACTACACCTATGTGGACAGTAAGAGCACGCGCCCCGATGGCACCGAGCAGATGATTGAAGGTGTGTCAGAAAACTCCTTCAACGGCTCACTCTTCTACGAAGATGATCTGTTCAGCGCCCGTATCGCCTATAACTGGCGTTCAGAATACTTAGGCGTAGGTAACATTCAAAACGTGTTAAACGACAGCTATCAACAAGTGGATGCCTCGATTATTTGGCATGCAATGGAGAACTTAGATATTTCACTCGAAGGGGTTAACTTAACCAATGAAGTGGTGCAATCCTATGATGTTAAATACGGATTGACGCAAAATACCATCGAATTTGGTTCACGTTATTTCGTCGGTGCCAGCTATAAATTCTAAACTTAAGTCACAGCATAGCCGACCTTAGGGTCGGCTTTTTGCGTTGATAATGCAGAGGTATAAGCCATGAAAGTGAAACAAGCAATCAGAAAAATCATTATCTTAGGTGGCGGCACCGCAGGCTGGATGGCCGCGGCCGCCCTCGCGAATAATCCCGTATTTGCCGCCATTGAACTCTGTTTAGTGGAATCGGACAACATAGGCACCATAGGCGTTGGTGAAGGTTCAACGCCACACTTGAAACGCTTTATGGACAACTTAGGCATTAGCGAAAAAGATTGGATGGAACAATGCCACGCCAGCTATAAAACTGGCATCGATTTCATCAACTGGAATGGGGACGGGCAGCAATACTTTCATCCCTTCTATTGTCAAATGGATGTGAAACCCGCTGAAGTTTTCTTTATCAACGCCAATGCAAGACGCCGCGGTCATGGCAGTGCCGTTAAACCCGACGCGTTCTTCTCCAGCGGCGTACTGGCCAAACACAATCTCAGCCCAAGGCCGAATAAAGCGTTGCCCTACGCTAACGAATACGGCTATCACTTCGATGCCACTGAACTTGCCAACTACTTAAAAGAATACGCTTGCCAACGCGGCGTAAAACACCTCATCGGCGATGTCATTGAAGTTTCAACATCCCAAAACCAACATATAGACACCTTAATGCTGGCGAATGGCGAACGACTTAACGCCGACTTTTTTATCGATGCCAGTGGCTTTAGCGCTAAGTTGATTCATAAAACCCTAGGCGTACCCTTTCAATCCTTCGCCAATGAACTGCTCAACGACAGCGCCGTCACTGTACCTGCATTAATGGACACCACTCAAACACAGCAAACCCAAATGCTGCAAGCCCAAGCATTGCAAACACAAGCACAGCAGGCCAAGTACCATACCCGCGCAACGGCGCTCAGTGCAGGCTGGCTATGGCAAATCCCTCTCACCCACAGGCTTGGCAATGGCTATGTTTATAGCAGTCGCCACCTCAGTGCCAATGCCGCGGCCAAAGAATTATTGCACAGTGTTAATCTGCCTGAATCAACCCAAGTACGGTTTCTCAAGATGCGGGTCGGTGTCAGTGACAAGGCTTGGCACAACAATGTGCTGGCGATAGGACTTGCGCAAAGTTTTATCGAACCACTCGAAGCCACATCGATCATGATGACCCAATTCACCCTTGAAAAATTTATGTCGTTATTCGAACGCTATCAATTGAATAAGCAGGCAGAGACCTTAAGTCGACAAACACTCAATCAGGCAGTCATGCAGTTAGTGCTCGGCATAAAGGATTATATTCAGGCCCATTATGTCACCAGCCAGCGCAGTGAACCCTATTGGTCGGCGGCGAGAAAAGTCACCATTTCCCAAAGGCTGACACAACTATTGCAAGCTTGGTATCAAGGGGAAGACTTTGATTTACTGCTTTACCAATACGATCAGCAACTCGCCTACTTTCGCCCTTCTTGGTATGCGCTGTTAGCGGGAATGGATTACCGCGACCCAAAACTGAAGCGTCCATTTGAGCCGATTTCAGCGGAGATCACGGCGCAAGCGATACGCTACAGCCAAACCTTAGTGGAGCAGTATTTTCAGCCTAAGCATCCGTGATAAGGATGGTTAAATTGCCCTTTGTTTACTGCTAAAGCACTGACGAAAACGACTCGGCGTGACACCTTTAAATTGAATAAAACGCCGATTAAAATTGGATAAGTTGTTGAAACCACACTGATCGCTGATGGTTGATATCGGGCTTTGATTTGACAGCAGTAACTTGCACGCCTTAGCTATCCTGAGTTGATTGATAAACTCAGTTAAGGTTTTCTCGGTGCGTTTTTTAAAGAATCGATGGAAATGATTGGTGCTCATGTGCGCTAACTTTGCCAAATCCTGTGCCGACAAGGCCTGAGTGTAATTGTCATAAATATGCTCAATCACTTTATCGAGCTTTTTCACGGTAAAGTCGAGTTTACTACCGTGGGTAAACAAGGTGCTCGACAAGAGTTCTTGCTGACTATCCTGTTGTAATAACGCTAATAATTCCAATAACAAAATATAGCGTCTAAAAGGATTGGCCGTCTCCATTTCGATAAACACACTATGGGCCTTACGCGCCGTTTCCTCACTAAACAACACACCTCGTTTGGCATGGGTCAAAAGTGAATGCAAAGACGCTAACTCACGTTGCTCATTCACAATTTGGTGTAGCCAGACCGCTGGAATTTGTGCCACATAAACAACTTCCTGCACTCTCGCATTCGAAGTGTCGTCTTTTAGCGCGTTGCCATTTGATATCTCGTCAGTTGAAACACCAAGGTTAACCTCGGATTGCCAGCCGTGGGGCATATCTGGGCCTATGATCACTAAATCATAATCGCCATAACGGGCAATATGGTCGCCCACATAACGCATACCATAACTGTTGAGGGTTAAGCAGATTTCGTACTCGGGGTGATAATGCCAATTGAGATCCATGTGGTCCCATTCATAACGAAAGTAACGCCAAGAGCTATTTTCATCGGGGATCACTTTTTCACACAGAGGTTTCATCCATTAAACTCCAGTTGCTCATTCCTTTTCTTTAGCTTCAATCAGCCCTTACACAACAACGCATTCACTCAAGCTAGCGGTTATTCCACCCTGTTTAATTATTCAACCACTTAGTCCTTATTTTTAAATGCCAGCTGTGACCTATTTGAGCCGAGAAATAGCAGTGCCACGCGCACTATTGTCTATAGCAAGTCAGCCTTGCAGTGATACTAGAATCCGCCACTCCAATACTATTCTATCCAATGTTAATTAAAGGTAACTATTTTACAAGTAAACACATTATCAGCAGAGGCTAAAACACCGTTTTATCTATGCTCATCCGCAGCAGCTATCTGCTGCCCACTATCTACAGCAAGTATTTACAGCACCTGATGTAAATCAGCTAAATCAGCGCGAACACGATTTGACTATGTGAGAAAAGTATCGACAGAGGCACCATTCGTATCACCACCAAGGCGAGCGTCAAGCCACAATGAATTTCACTTAATTCAATTGGCTAAGCACATGAAACACAAACTCATCATTCTGTTTGTTCTCTGCACTTTCTTTGTGATTTCTTTGATGACCAACAGCATGGGGCCGATTTTCCCTGCGTTAATTGACAGTTATGCTATCGGCCTGACGTTGGCGGGGTTATTTCCCTTTGCGTTTTTTATCGCCTACGGCGTGACATCGATTCCTGCGGGGATTTTGGTGGACAAGTACGGTGAAAAGCGGGTGATCATCTTAGCCTTTAGCCTGGCGTTTATCGGCGCCGTGACTTTTGTGTGTCTGCCCACCTTTAGCATCGCCATGTTTAGCCTGTTTTGTATTGGCACTGGCATGAGTTTATTGCAGGTAGCAGTGAATCCCTTATTGCGACAAGCTGCGGGGCCTGAGCATTTTGCCTTTTTCTCCGTACTGGCCCAACTTGCCTTTGGCGGCGCCGCGACCTTAGCGCCGCTGGTGTATCAGCATTTTGTCGCCTTAGATCAAGCCAGTGTTGCATCAGCCAACTATGTGCAACAGCTATTGCCCGAGAACATGAGTTGGCTCGCTATGTATTGGTTATTCGCCGTGGTCGCGCTCGCCATGGTGCTCTTTGCCAGCCTAGTGAAGATGCCCAAAGTGAATAAACTGGCAGATGAGTCGGCAGGTGCCCTCGAGACCCATTTACGCCTTTTCAAAGATAAAACCGTTTTGAAATTCTTCTTCGCTATCGCCGCCTACGTTGCGCTTGAGCAAGGGCTTGCTAACAGTATCTCAGTCTTTTTGCTGCAATATCATGGTCTTGATACCTTAAGTGTCGGCGCCAATGTGGTTAGCGATTTTTGGTTTTACATGACGCTCGGCTGCCTACTCGGTTTGCTACTACTTAAACTTATCGACAGTCAGATCTTGCTGCTCAGTTTTTCCCTTAGTTCACTGGTTTGTTTTCTGGTGGCGATTTGGGGACCGAGCCAACTAACATTAATTTGTTTCCCATTGGTTGGCTTTTTCATTTCTATCATGTGGTCGGTGATCTTCTCGCTGGCGCTTAATTCGCGCACTCAAGATCATGGATCATTCGCCGGCATTCTCTGTACCGGCATTATCGGCGGCGCGTTTATCTCGCCGATCATTGGTGTTATCAGTGAGCTGTCCGGCGAATTACGGCTCGGGATGTTAGTGCTGTTAATTCCTATGGCATACATAGGCTATGTCGCCCTAACGGCTCGTCCCTTAATTAAAAACACCACATTATTTTCAACAAAAGCGGCCTCAAAGAATGACGAGCCGATGGCAACAAACAACACGAGAGGCAACAAGCTATTATGAGCGTCCTATGTTTAGATCTTGGGGGAACTAAACTGATGTTGGCACAGGTGGAAGGTAAAACCTTACTCGACACTTGGCGGTATCCTGTTCCCGCCGATGGCAATTTCGAACAGTTATTCGATTTCCTCGTGACCTGTATCCACAGCCACCTCACGCCTGAAACCAATGGAGTTTCCATCGGGGTGCCCGGTATGGTGGATATGCACAGCGGCACTTTACTCGAAGTGCTCAACATCCCAGCACTAACGGCAACGCGGTTAGCCCAGCAACTGCAAAATACCTTTGAAATGGATGTTGTTGTGAATAATGACGCTAACCTCTTTGCCCTCGGCGAAGCTGTACTCAATCACAATCAAGACATGCTCGGGATTACCTTAGGCACTGGCGTAGGCGCTGGGGTGATTTTTAATGGTCAGTTGTATTCGGGTAAACATTGCGCCGCAGGTGAAATAGGTAGTTTGAGTTATCGTGATGGCATTATTGAGCACTACTGCTCGGGGCAATACTTCACCACTCATCATCACATGAGTGGCGAGCATTTGTACCAAAAAGCCTGTGAAGGTGACAGCCAAGCGCTACAAGCCTTCGCCCATTTTGGCGAACACTTGGCGCACATGATCGCCCAAAGCTTACTGGTATACGATCCCAAAGATATCATCCTTGGCGGCTCAGTCAGCCAAAGCTTTCCCTTTTTTATTGAAGCGCTTAAACAGAAATTGCAAAGCTTAGTCTATGGCCCGCAACTGACAGACTTGACGATTTCAGCCAGCCAACATCACAATGCAGCCCTCATAGGTGCCGCGCAGTGGTTTTTACAACAAAAGGACTCAGCTAAGTGAAAGGACAAATAACACAGAAAGGGATAATAAAGTGGCAGAGGATTAAGACGGCCTTAGTCAGCGGCATGATGGCAGTGCTTCCCGTGGCGTCGGTGCTTTCAATACTTGCGATGCCATCAGTACAGGCCGCCAATGCTGTGCAGGAGGCAAATCATGTCGCGCTGAATCAATTGGCCGATAAGCTCCAATTAAATTATCAGCTAACCGCTAGTTATCTTGAAACCTGTCCCGCTAAAGAAGCCCAATGCTATCGCTCTGCCATTGAGCTGACCTTGCCCACTCAGTTATCCAACGACAAGTTATCCAGCGAAGAGTTAAATCACGGCGACTGGCAAATTTATTTCAGCCAATTATCGCCCGTTTATTTCGTAGATGCGGGTGACTTTAGCATTGAGCATATCAATGGCGATTTACATAAAATCACTCCTAAAGCCAGCTTTAAGGGCTTCGTCGCCAATCAAGTTTATCGTATTGAGTTTTATAGCAAAGGTAGCCAAATCACCCGTTCCGAGTTTATGCCAAACTTCTTTGTCGCTATGGGCGATAAGGCGCAGATCATAAAGAGCACTCAAACAAGGCGCGATAAAGAAACTGGTTTAGCCGAGCAAGACTACCTGGCGCCCTTTAATGCAGAGAAACAATTCTTACTGGCAAAAAACGATGCAACCCCCTTTGCCGATGGCCAGTATTTAGCAGAGCAATATCAAGCCTTAGCCGCAGACAAAGCACCTGACATTAGCGGCAAACTTATCCCCACGCCACTTCATAGCCAAAGCCTAAACTCGGCGCCTTTATCCCTTGCCAAAGGTTATCGACTCACGGCTGCGACTGTCGATTTTAAAGGACGGCAAGCGGCATTTGATTACCTCGATTCTTTAGGCTTTTCGGCCAAGGACAAAGGCACGCCGCTATTATTGCAACTCGATACTCAAGCTCCTAAAGTCGCAAGCACTGAAGCCCATGATAGTGAAATTAAAAACAGCGAAGCCTATCGGTTAACCATAACGGCTGAGCAAATCAGTATTCGAGCGAGCAGTGAAGCAGGACTCTTCTATGGCCTACAAAGCCTAGCTGGGCTGATCAGTTTAAGTGACGATCAACTGGTCGCCATCGATATTCAAGACCAACCTCGCTACGCCTTTCGTGGCCTGCATATCGATTTAGCCCGTAACTTTCACTCGCTCGATTTTATTAAACGCATTATCCCACAGCTCGCCGCCTATAAAATCAATAAGCTGCATTTGCACTTAGCCGACGATGAAGGCTGGCGTTTAGCCATCCCCGGCTTACCCGAACTGACCGATGTGGGTGCAAAACGCTGTTTCGATTTAACCGAGCAAAGCTGTTTATTGCCACAACTGGGCAGTGGCATAGCGGACGTAAACCCCGTCGATGGCTACTTAACCGTGGCGCAATACCAAGAAATATTACAACTGGCTGATGCTCACCATATCGAAGTGATCCCTTCACTGGACATGCCGGGGCATTCACGCGCCGCAATAAAATCCATGGAGGCGCGTTATCACCATTACCTCGCCAAGGGAGACAAAGCTAAGGCGGAGGAGTTTTTACTGACTGAATTTACAGATAAAACCCAATATTCGTCGATTCAGTATTACCACGACAACACACTCAATGTGTGTCTGCCGAGCACCTATCACTTTATCGATACTGTGATTGATGAAGTTAAAAAGATGCACCAAGCCGTAGGCATTCCTTTAGTGCATTACCACATAGGCGCCGATGAAACCGCAGGCGCTTGGGTAGAATCCCCCGCGTGTATCGCGATGAAGCAACAAAAAGCCGATGAGTTAGCCGGACTGCATTCGCTCAATGGTTACTTTATCGAGCGAGTTGCGAACATGTTGGCAGAGAAAGGAATTATTGCCGCTGGTTGGAATGATGGCATGGGTGAAGTGCGCCCCGAAAACATGCCCGCCCAAGTGCAATCTAACGCTTGGTCGCAGATTTCAAACAACGGCCATCAAATCGCCCATAAGCAAGCAAATCTTGGATGGAAGGTCGTTATCTCAACGCCAGAAGTCACCTATTTCGATTTCCCCTACGCTAGCCATCCAGATGAGCGCGGCAATCATTGGGCCTCGAGGGCAATAGACAGTTTTAAGGTGTTTAGCTTTATGCCCGATAATCTGCCCGCACATGCCGAGCGCTGGCGTAACACGCTTAATCAACCCTTTACCTCAGATGATACTCAAAGCCAATTGCATGCTGGCCGCGGTTTTTACGGCTTGCAGGGACATCTTTGGAGCGAAATGGTGCAATCGGACGAGCAAGCAGAATACATGTTATTCCCGCGCATGGTCGCCCTCGCCGAACGGGCATGGCATAAGGCACCATGGGAATTAGCCTATGATTATCAAGGTAAAATCTATAGTCAGCAAACTCAACATTTTGCCCGCCAACTCAATGGCCAAGCCGAGCAAGTCCTCAAACAGGATTGGCAAGTTTTCGCTGCGGTTTACGCCAATAAAGTGCAACCTAAGTTAGCAAAAGCAGGAGTTTTCTACCGCATAGCACCGCCTGGAATACGTGTTGAACATCAGCAGTTAGTGCTCAATAGCTTATATCCCAATGCCGAGTTGGAATACCAACTCGACTCAGGACCTTGGCTAAGCTACCGCCAAGCTTTCAAGCTTAATGATGTCAAACACATCCGCGCCAGAGTCAAAGATGGCGCGCGTTACTCTCGCCCATCGACTTGGCAAAACACCCTCTAGTCGTTTCTCGCACAATGTCGGCCATCGTATGTGATGGCCGATGCGTTAATTGACTATTAATACCACTGGTCGATGGGTTAAGCATGAGCTTACATTGAGGCTTTTCAATAACAGCGCAACTCAGGCTATAATCTCGCTATTCGCGATGACACTCTCGTGATAGTACTTTATCAAGCCTAAGGATCCGCCAACCGATGACAACTGCTTCTACTAGCCCCTTTGCCGTGTTAAACCAAACCACAGCGACCTCGTTCAATGAACAGAAAAATCTCATTAAACGGGTATTTAAAGGTAAGCCAGTGCAATGTCCTAGCTGTAAACAGACACTTAAAGTTATATTGCCAGAGCAGGCAAAAGCCGAACAAGCCGCAGGAATTTACTGTGCTAAAGGCTGCACAGATATTGAACTCGATATGGAAGCCGTCGCGGGACTCTAATCATTCCAGAGCCAACCCACACTGGCATTAGCTTCACATCGACGGCCAAGCGACGATTACAACAGTCCCTGTGATTAGCCGTTATAAAATAAATATCTCTCTAATTATCAATGAGATTATTTAAACTGATCACGGCAGTTGCTTAAGCTGCCCACGAAAATAGTGTCGATAATAGCCCACCAAATTGCTGCCAATAAAGAGTACCTCCATTAACACTGCCACAGGCGATCCCACTAAGGCATTGTGAACGAGCCAAAAACTGGTTCCGACTATCATAAGCAGCCTGAGATCTTTATCCCTTTGACAGAATGCGGCGCGGGTTTGAAACAAGGTGCCTATACAACTGATCACAGTCGTTACCCCATTAAAGGTCACAATGCTCATCACAAGTGCAGCAATAGAGAAACACCATAGGGCTACTTTTGAGGTGGTAAAAATACTGGTGAGATAACGCACTGTGGCTATGCCCATTAAGCCTGCGGCAGTCCATTGCTCCAGCAAACAAAAATGAATTGAAATCAAGATGCCAGACACAAAAAGGCAGGCGACTATCCGCTCCCGCGCTTTAAATTGAAACGAAATCAGATCGAAGATAATGGCTATCGCCACCAAAATTTGAGACAAAGTAAACGCAGTCAACTTATTAAGCTCCTTCGCTTTAAGCAATAATGCGCACTCAGATTGAAAGCCTTATAGACTTGAGAGCGCAACTTAAGGCGCAGCATCATGGGAATCGCGCTTTAGCGCATTAACTTAAGTTAACTGGGAGCAAAAACCATTAAAGAGAGTCTTGAAGTCGTCTACGCATACGCGACAAACTGATTGCCGTAATGCCAATATAATTAGCTAGCTGACCTTGGCTTAACCGCTCAAGCCAAAGTGGTGAATGTTCGCGTAAATACAGATAACGTTGCTCAGGTGTGTGCAGCAGTAAAAAGGCTTCCTTTTGTTCTTTATACAATAATTGCTGTTTAAGTAACCCAATTTGCACTGACTGCAGCGAAGTATCATCCAACACAGATAACGGCATTTGGATAAGTTTACAGGCGCTTAAGGCCTCTAATTGGTAACGAGCGGGAATTTGCTTAAGCCAACTGACATACAAAAAACACAGTTCACCCTCGAAATAAAACTCCTTACATCGCTCTGTGCCCTCCTGAGTATAATGGCAAGCCCGCACGATACCATCCACAACAAAATATGCCTGTGACTGCTCATTTCCTTGGCCAAGAAGCACCTCTCCCGCCGGCACGTTCAACGCTTTAAACTGTGGTAAGTAACGTTCAACAGCGCCTTGACTCGCCCCTAACGCAAGCAAAAATTGTTGCAGTGGCTGACAAATTGGCACCTGCAATACAGCAGTCTTTTTTACGTCATCAGGTTCAATCATGCGAGCTACTCAGCGATTTATCACTAAACACTTAACCACTGCCATTCGAGTAAGGGTTCAGCACTCGCTTGCAGGCCACGGCTCAGCGTGACGTTAAATACACTTTTAGCGGGAATGCTTCCCACGCCCTTGGGCGTGCCTGTCATTACGATATCGCCCTCATCGAGACTGATAAATGCCTGTAGCTCGGACAATATGGTCTGAGGTTTGTAAATCATTAAATCGATATGCCCCTCTTGGACCAAGTTATCGTTGATACTCAAGGTGAAATGCAGCTGTGCCTCTGCATCATCAATCGCCACAAACGGACTGAATAACGCAGCACCATCGAAGGCTTTTGCTCGCTCCCAAGGTAATCCCTTAGCTTTTAACTTAGTTTGCAAATCACGTTTTGTGAGATCTAAACCGACGGCGACGCTACTGAAACGGCCATTTTGAAACATAAAACACAGCTCGGTTTCATAATGCAAGGTTTCCCCTTGATGCTCAGAATGAAGCACAGTCGAAATAGCCGAATTGGGCTTTAAAAATACCACCATATCCTCGGGGATTTCGTTACCTAATTCATGGATATGCTCAACATAGTTACGCCCAATGCAGAGAATTTTTGTCGGTACGATAAGGTTTTCACCTAACACGACTGATTTCATCTTTAATCCTTTTCAAGATAGGGTTGAAATTATTTTAAATAATAAAACCAACTAGTTAACCTAAATTAAATCTAAACGTTCAATTGAACTAATCACTGTACTTATGACGAACTCTGCTACACTTAAATCAATATTTCAACGAAAACAGCGATCTAACCATTAATAAACCCATTTTACAGGGACAGTCATAGAAGAGGTTTTCGCACTATGTTAACGCTTACCATAAAACAAAAAATCATCTTTAGTTTTAGTGCAATTGGCGCGCTGCTCATCGCTGGCAGTAGCTTTTTCTACTATTCACTCTCCCAAGTACAAACCGCCTATCAAAATATTGAAACCTTAGCCGTACCCGTGCAAAAGCAGAGTAATAGCTTACAACTAGTGCTATTAAAAATGTCACGCCTTGCCACCCTAGCCCATAGTCAGCAAGACACTGTCGCCTTAACCAAAAGTCAGCAAGCATTTACCGCGCTGCAGAAGAAATATCAAAGTATCGAAAATGAGTTAATTAAGCGAGTTGCAGATCAACCTAAGATGCAAACATCCCTGAACGAAGCGCAAGCAAGATACCAAGCCTATTTGCAGCAAAGCCAAGCCATGTTTAGCGCTAAACTCGCCAATGAACAAGCCAAACGGCAGTACCTGCAACTCTTTGAGCGCTTTATCCATGCCAAGACCAACGCCAGTAATGCGATGATTGATCTCGAAACTCTTTCCATCCCCGATAATCCGACTTTACTCGAAGAAATTGTCGGCACAGGTACTCGCATTGACGACATGCTCTATACGCTAGCCAACACTATGGGGGAACTGATCCACACTCAAAGTTTGGATGTTATTCAATCGCACCTACAGGATGTCGGTATTTTACTGGGGAACCTCACCACTAACTTTACCTTTTTAAAACAACAAACAGATGGGCTTGATACCTTAGGATTACTGCAAATATTCGAGCAAGAATATGCGATTATCAATACCTTACTCGCAGCGCCTGCCGAACTTTATAAAGTGCAGGAAGCCGTAGTTGAGGCACAACGACAAGCAGAGCAACATTACCTCGATGCCGATAAAGAGTTTAATGCGAATAATCTCGCCTTAGATAAGTTAATCAACTTAGCCGACCGCCGATTTACCAGCCTGCAAACCATCGCCAGTAATGATATTCAACAGGGTCAAACCTTAGCGATTGTACTAGCACTGGTATTTATCATCATGGTGAGCTTTATCTCTTTCTTCACCTCCAAGGCCATGCTCAATCCCTTGGCCTTAGTGAACGGCGCACTCGCCAGTATCGCCCGAGGGGATTTATCTAAACGCATTCATAAACGCCATAACGATGAATTTGGTGCCCTAATCGATAACATGAATACCTTGAGTGACGATCTTGCCAAGCTGTTAACCAATATCAGCCAAAATGCCCATTCATTGGACAGCTCTGCCACCCAAACCAATGAGCAAGGCCAGCGCATCGCCAATGCCGCAACGGCGCAAATCAGTCGAGTCGATGAAACGAAAGCCTTAGCAGAACAGATGTTTACTAGCTCAAATCTAGTGACAGAACAGGCCAGTGAGTCGGCGAGACAAATCAGTCAAGCCTCGAAATACGGTAATCAAGTGAAGCAAATTGCCGATGATAATCGCAATAAAATTGCCGAACTGAGCGCCCGTTTAAGTAGCTCAGTTGAAGTCATGTCTCGCTTGAGCATTCAAAGCGATAATATTGGCAGCATTTTAACCACCATTAGCAGCATTGCCGAACAAACCAATTTGCTTGCACTGAACGCCGCCATTGAAGCCGCCAGAGCGGGGGAACATGGTCGTGGTTTTGCCGTCGTGGCCGATGAGGTGCGATCCCTGGCCTCACGTACCCAAGCTGCCACCGCTGAAATTCAAACCATAATCACGGCCCTGCAAAAAGAGACCTCCACGGCAGCGAGTGCAATTACCACAGGTCAAAATCAGGCAAACGAATGTGTCGGACAAAGCCAAACCCTGCAGGATGCTATCGCCCATATAGAAAGCACCTTACATACGCTCAATGACATGAGCCTAGAGATCACCCACGCCGCCCACGAGCAGTTAGATTACAGCCAGCGGATTGAGTCGAGCATGAGTGAGGCGGCACAATCTGCAGACCAAAATGCCAATGAAGCTATGGACATGGCCAAACGCAGCAACGAAGTCACTCTGCTTGCCCATTCACTCACCAGCTCAGTGGAGCGGTTTAAACTGTAGAGGTGATGGGACCTAGAATCTAGGCATATTCCATCAGGAATTCATCGAGCTGTTCGTTGGCAATTTCAATCTCGTCACCTTCGAACTGGGCGATATGAAACATGCCCTCACCTTCGTTAGTCACAGGGATATTACTTATTCCTATGATAATACCGTCGGTTGGCGCGCGAATGGCCACACTGTCACCGCCGTGGGGGCTGACGATATGGGCAATGATATAACCCTTAGTCACCCGCTGGCCAAGTTTAAGCTTCATATTCACTAAACCATCGGATTCACTACGAACCCAATAACTGCGAATAGCACTGACACTCGCGCCTTTGTTACTCACTCGCCCTTTAAGCATGTCTAAACTGCGCATCACATTGAGCACACCTTTGAGGCCAGATTTTATCGACAACTCGCTAAAACGTAACGCCTCTCCAGCCTCATATAAAATGCAAGGAATACCCTGTTGATTAGCATAACCTCGCATAGAAACACTGCGCGCTTTAGAATGCATAATAAGCGGCGCACCAAAGGCATTCGCCATGGCCAGCATAGTCTCATCATTAGTATCACAGCGAATTTGCGGCAAATTATCCCTATGGACGGCCCCTGTATGTAAATCAATCACATGGGTTGCATGAACTAATAACTGAGTGGCGAACAGATTAGCTAAACGGCTTGCGAGCGCCCCTTTGCTAGAACCAGGAAAGCAACGATTTAAATCGCGACGATCGGGTAAATAACGGGATTGCTGAATAAAACCAAACACATTCACTATTGGCACCACAATTAACGTGCCAGTCAGATTCTTTGGATTCACTCTGGCTAATAAACGCCGACAAATTTCGATACCATTGAGTTCATCCCCATGAATAGCGGCACAAACCAGTAAAGTCGGGCCAGGTTTGGCTCCGTGAAACACTTCCACATGAATATCGAGTTGCGTATCGGTATACAACTTAGCGGCTGGCAGCTTGATCCCTAATTGCGTCCCAGCTGTGACTCGTTTTCCCGCTAATTCAAATGCTTCACGTCTTTTTACCATGGCAACTCCCTTGTTCTATCAAATGTTATCCCGCGCGGTTGGCTCATGTTTACCGCATTTTTGCCAAAATGATCCGCTATTGCATATCAGCCTACTTTAAAGACTAAAGTGGGATTTTAAACGAATTATTGCGGCTCAAATTGGTTCAGCCAAGATTTTAAAATCTGCAACAACATAGGTCTATCTTCAGCGCTCACGCCCGCTAACAATGCACTCTGACATTGAATATGCTGCGGCAATGCCTTATCAATGAGCGCCTTACCCTCAGCAGTTAACGAGACATGGACGGCGCGGCGGTCTTCCTTACTGTGCGTTCGCGCTATCAGCCCCTTATTCTCGAGTCTGTCTAAACGGCTCGTCATAGCGCCAGAACTTAGCATCATGCTCTGATAAAGCTGTGAAGGTGAGAGTGTAAACGGCTCACCCGAACGCCTTAGGGTGGCGAGTACATCGAACTCGCCCTGACCTAAGCCAAATTCGGCGTGGCATTGCAGCAGTACCACTTCGATATATTTCGTTAAACGAGCGATTCGCCCGAGCACAGCCATAGGGATCAAATCCTCAGTCACACCTTGCTGTTGCCACTGTTCAACAATTCTATCGAGGCCATCTTCTTTGGTATTCGAATCCGCTTTCTTTGTATCCGTAGAACTCGCGTTAGTATCCGCAGGACTGGCATTAGTTAGCGTCATTTTAGCTGTCATAGGTTTATCTCAATATAAAGATTCTTTACATCATTCTTTACATCTTAGTCATTTTCTCGCAGAATTAAAATATCTTTATATCAAGATACATCTGAAAGAGATTCTTTTTGAATTGTAGTGATGTGGTTTCAACCTACTGTTGTTGAAGGGAAATCATCATGAGTATGCTAAATGCTGCTACAAATCACTTTTTCAGCAAATCAAACTCAGCTTATTTTTGGAGACAATCCATGCGATCCCCCCTGACAGAGAAAGCGAATTTATTGCTGCTCGGACTCGCGTTCATCCTTATTGGTCTAAATCTACGACCCATTCTCGCCTCCGTTGGGCCTTTACTGCCCAGCATACAAAAGGATATCAGCTTAAGTTTTACCTTAGCATCTATGCTGACATTGCTGCCCGTGCTCGCCATGGGACTGGGTTGTTTTGTAGGCTTTAGTATCGCCAAACGCTTAGGATTCAATACCGTAATGACAGGATCATTGCTACTGCTGATCGCCGCTACTGCAATGCGATTCTGGACAATAGATGCCAATTGGCTTATCTGCTCGGCATTACTGGCAGGGGTCGCAATCGCCCTCATTCAAACCATAATGCCCGCCATGATTAAGCTTAATTTCGGTGAACGGGTGCCCTTAATGATGGGGCTTTACGTCACCGCCATTATGGGCGGCGCCGCATTAGCGGCGAGTAGCGCGCCTTTTATCGAGATGAACTTAGGTTGGCGCGCGGGTCTAGGTCATTGGACTTGGCTAGGCATATTCGCACTCGTGCTGTGGCTCCTGATTAAACATAAAGCCGCATTACCGAGCCAAGCAAAAGAGCAAGCTTTGCAACTTAACTTTTGGCGTTTTCGTCGCAGTTGGCTATTGGCGATATTTTTTGCATTAGGCACAAGTTGTTATGTCTGCGTACTTGCATGGTTAGCACCCTACGCGGTCGAGCTAGGTTATAGCCAAACTCAATCTGGATTAGTGTTAGGTTTTTTAACCAGCATGGAAGTGATCGCGGGCTTAGTGTTTCCTTGGCTTGCCAGCAAGTCGACGGATAGACGCGCCATCATAGCCCTACTCTGCTTGCTACAACTCATTGGCTTTATGGGACTGGCACTCGCCCCTCAAGTATCGCTATTTTTATGGGCGGGACTTGCAGGATTAGGTATTGGCGGGATTTTTCCACTCGGGCTGATTGTCACTATGGATCATCAACAGAATCCTATGTTAGCAGGTAAATTAACCGCCTTCGTGCAGGGTGTGGGATATACCATAGCGGCTATCTCGCCTTGGATTGCCGGATTAATTCGCGATAACTTCAACAGCTTTAACAGTGCTTGGTTATTACTCGGTGGCTTAAGTGTGATCACGTGGATATTATCTTGGCAATTTAATCCGCAGGGCTATGCACGCCAATATCAAATCACCCGCTGTGTATCTTAACCATCTAATTTAAAATAAAAAAACCGCCATGTCGGCTAACGATCATGGCGGTTTTTATTGTGTTGAGCTAAATAAATCGCGCTCACACTAAGCGAAACTTAAGACTTTTTAACGAAGCACGTCAGAATCACAATACGAGTACCGTTAACGCGGCCTTCGATATGCTCTGGGTTGTTGGTCAAAGCAATGTTACGCACAGCTGTGCCACGCTTAGCTACAAAGCTAGTGCCTTTCACGTTTAAGTCTTTGATGATGACCACAGTATCGCCAGCATTGAGCACTGCACCATTACTGTCTAACGTTGGCGTAGCATCGTCACCTGCTGCGGCAACTTCGGCATCACCCCACGCTTTTAAATCGTCTTCAAGATAAAGCATATCCAGCAAATCTTGCGCCCAGCTTTCGCCATTTAAGCGCTTAAGCATACGATATGACATCACTTGAACTGCCGGTACAGGACTCCACATGCTGTCATTCAGACAACGCCAGTGGTTCATGTCCATGGTATCCGGTGCCGCAATTTGGCCACTGCAGGTTTCACAAATCATGATCTCATTGTCACGGCCATCGGAGGCTGGCAGATCATAAATAGAGAGTTCAAGCTCGCTGCCACACAGTTCACACTTGCCGCCACAGCGACTTAGCAATTCATTTTCAGTCATTTTTCTGTTCTATATGCCTAGTAAAACGCGGATTATGCCATAAACTGGCATTTTTCGGCAGGGGGCTGAGGCAATATAACCCTATTTTTTATGAGCTATATATGCCTAGTCCACACAGCCTTGGTGATTAGTCTTTAAAATTCATAGGCTAAACTCAAACGAACATCACGCCCAACTGCGGGGATCCCATCGGAGAGAAACGGCACCACTTGCAGATCCGTAAGATTTTTTACCATCAAACGCACACTTAATCCCTTTAAGATGGCTTGAGGTTCATAGGCGAGATACACATTCTGTAGGAAATAATTCTCGCTTGGCGACTCGGCATTAAAGATATCACCGTGGGGAACATTGGTTTGCGCATCATACCAAGCGCCCTGCCAAGCGATAGAAATGTCATCTGTGATATACATGCCTAAACGCAATCGAATATCGAGCGGGGCTATGTTAGCTAAATATTCATCGTCATCTTGGCTGTCTCTGAGTGACCCATTGTGCTGTCCTTGTAGCCATGAAACCGCAAGATCACTGAACACATCTTGATAGCGATATTGGGCTTCAAAATCGGCACCGTAAATATGGTAACCATCAAGATTTGTGTAACCACTTTGAATTAACTGGTTTTTATCAGACTTAGCTCCGCGGCGCTGGGCAATATCATCACGACCTAAATTGGCAAACAGGGTGATTTGCGTCGACAAAGCATCCTCATTGGCAAGTACATGCTGATGCTGCGTCATTAGGCCTAATTTGAAGGCATGTAAGCGTTCGACATCAATGTCGCGACTCGTGCCGGTAATGCTGGCTTTAGCGTATTGCACGGCATAAATCTCATCCACCACAGGGGCTTGCAAGCTATAAGCGTAATCAAAGTTTAACCGAGCGTGATTTGTCAGTTGATAATCTATGCCTAATCTTGGTGAGAACCCCGAATGATGGGTTGAGCTATAATCATGGCCCGCAGCAATATCATTGTAATCTGGTGCAATATTTGGTCGACCTATGCTGTAGATAAAGTCATATCGCAGCGAGGGAGTCACAGTTAAGTCATTAGTAAGATGAATTGCATCGCGAATATAGGCAGCATAGGTATCTTGACGGCCTTCAGGTTGATAATAAGGCGTGTACCAGCCAAAGTTTTTCTCGGGATTTGTTTCATAACTTTTGTTAAACACTAACGAAGTGCGGTCAAGACTACGGTACTGTAATCCGGTGGTGATCTCATGGTCACCAATCAAGCTCAAGTTGTTGATATCAATGTAGTCACGTTTATAGTCTAGCCAAGATTCGTGACCGAAGTTGCCTACAGAAACCGTCATTTTCTCCCACGCGATATCGGGTCTTACCCAGTGGCGTGCATTCGCCGAATGGGAAATCACCACTTGGGTATCGATCAGGGGATTACTCGGCGAATAGCGATAATTTGCCGACCAAGTGTTGTCTTCATAGGTGTTGTAGGCAGTTGTGGCATACAGAGCCTGCTCGTAGGAACCGTACTTTTTGATGTTGTAGTCCGAAATTGCAGGCATAGGGCCACGGCGGTTAGCCCAAGGTTTGCGGCCCTCATCAAGATAATGGGTCACGCTCAAGGCTAATTGGTGATCGCCCTGCGTGTAATCCATCTTACCTAGGTAGTTATTTTGCTCATAACCTGAATATTCAAACTCTTCACCATTGGCTAAAGTGACATCCCCCGCATCGCGACGCGTAAGATGCAGCAAGCCAGATAGATGTGAATTCACGCGGCCATAAACTGTCCCCGTATAACCCATAGCGTCATTATTGCTGGCGTAGCTGGTTTTGACTCGCGCGCCAAGGGATTGATCATATTTAAGAAAATCATCAGCCGATTTAGTGACCACATACATGGCACCACCAAAACCCCCATTGCCCGAGCGTACATCATGGGCACCTTTAATCACTTCCACTCGTTTGATGAGGTCAGGATCGAGGAAAAATGATCCGTAACGATACTGCTCAAATCCCACCGGGGCATTATCTACATAAACGTTAAAATCTTCAGTCTCGCCAAAGCCCCAGATATTAATCCGCTCACCGCCACTGCGGGTACCGCCATCGATATGCGCCCCCGCCATATCATCGATCACTTCGGCGAAAGTTGTCGCCTGCATCTCCTCGATTTGATCCATGGAAATAATCGCTTCACCGGGTTTAGCGACTGTGATAGCCCTGCGATATTGCTGCCCATGAACCTGCAGGATCTCAATCGGCTCAACCTTAGGCTCGCCCAATACCTCAGCGGCGTACAACGGCATTGAGGGCAATATACATAATCCCATAAGCGACAGATTTCTATTCGCTTTCCACTTATCACACTTAGGCAGGCAACCCATTCAACGTCATCCTATTAACAAACCAATCTAAAAATAGGGCGGCATTATAGGCACTAACGAGAAAGATAAGAATAGTTCTCACTTAGCTTTACGTGTAAATAACCGACTTATTGAAAACAAGGTAGAAGCGGCACAATGCAAAAATTTAAGTGAAGATCTTGCCGAAGGATGGCAGTATTGGCACCCTATTTGGCAGTCTTAACTATCGTGTTTTAACTATAGTGTCTTAACTATCGTGAGTAAGAACGAGCGGGCGATATGGAAGGATATGTCAGCAACTCACCTTGCTCCTCAATCGGCATTAATACTGCTTATGCTCGGTTTATCGGCATTAATAAGGTTCCCTGATAATGGCCACTCTAACAACTAAAATCCCCATCGCGACTGGTGCAACGTTCAGCGCGGCGAGCCTGCAATTTTTAAATCAACTGGCACAAAACAACTCCCGCGACTGGTTTAAAGCCCATCAGGCGGAATACGAAGAAACAGTGCGAACGCCTGCACTGCAGTTTATCGAGCAAATGCAGCCCAGTATCCTCGCCCTCTCGCCTAGGCTCACTGCCGTACCAAAAAAAGTCGGCGGCAGCTTGATGCGTCCCCAGCGAGACAGCCGTTTTAGCAAAGATAAAACGCCCTATAAAACCAATGTCGGCATTCAATTTCGCCATTTTCAGGGCAAAGACGTACATGCCCCGGGACTGTATCTACATATCGCTGAAGATGGCTGTTTTATTGCTGCTGGGATTTGGCACCCAGAATCGAAAGCCTTAAATGCCATTCGCACTTGCATCGATGAGAATCCCAACGGCTATAAAAAGGCGCTACAAACCTTACAAAGTCATGGATTTAATATGGATGGCGATAGCTTAACTCGACCACCAAAGGGATTTGATAAAAACCACCCTATGCTGATAGAGCTAAAACGAAAAGATTTTATCGCAGTTAAAAATATCGCCTTTGAGGAACTCTGCCGCCCAGATGCAGCCAGTTTTTGTGCCGAGCAGTTTGCACGCTGCACTCAACTGATGGCCTATCTGTGTTTTGCGCTGGACTTGGACTTTTAGAAATAGCTTTTAAAAATAAACTTTTAAAAAATAGATTTCTAAAAAACATGGCCTAGGCAAAAACCTAGGCCAATCAAACTATGTCATTTGCAGTTATGCCGTCTGATTAGCACTCAAACTACGTAAATAGTCTTGCAATACAACAAACGCATTGTCTAACAACTCATATTCGCCCGCCTTGCCTAACACTCTAATCCCTTGTAATTGCAGCACTAAAAAAGCAGCAACTTGATGTGGTTGCACATGGGCTAATAGCTCTCCACGCGCTTGGCAAACTTGTAACACTTGGATGAATGAGGTCTGTAATCGACAAAATAATCGCTGACATTCCTGCAGCACACTTTCATCGTTAAGGCTCTTTTCGAGCACGGCATTTTGCATAAAACAGCCATACTTTTGCTCCCTCTGCAAAGCAACAAAGCGCGCTAAATAAGCTTCTATTTCAGCTAAGCCCGCTTTTTCATGCAGCAAAGTATCTGAAGCGCCAAAAGAATAATGATCAAGGTAGAAACTGAGGCACTCGCGGTAAAGATTCTGCTTGTCGCCGAAGCTGTTATAGAGACTAAATCGATTAATGCCTAAATGGCCGACGAGATCGGAAATCGAGGTTTCGGCAAAGCCCTTTTGCCAAAAAAGCTCCATCGCCAATATGAGTTTTTCTTGCCGATCAAAATTACAACTCCGTGCCATAGCCTGCGACCTAATCTCTTGAATACGCGTTCACGTTCAGCTTCACCATTCCTCTTTGCTACAGAAAGTTGAGGGGTAAATCATTCTTGACTGTTCGTTTAGATATGGCGTAAATTCTAACCTAACCGAACGTTCAGAAAAAGCCTTATGTGCCCAAATCGAGCATAAAGCACTGATAAAAACTACAGGACTTTAGATGAAACTCTACGAATTAGCTCCGACTCCCAGCGCACGCCGCGTCAGTATTTTTCTTGCGGAAAAAGGCATAGAAGTGCCAAGAGTGAACGTCGATATCCGCGGAGGAGAAAATTTAAGCGCTGAGTTTAAAGCCAAAAGTGCAAATGGCCGCATTCCACTGCTCGAACTCGATGATGGCAGCTACCTGTGTGAATCTGTTGCCATTTGCCGCTATTTAGACGAAATCCACCCGAGTGAGCGTTCACTGTTTGGTAATACACCGCTTGAGCGCGCCAAAGTAGAAATGTGGCAACGCATCATAGAGTTACAAGGATTAATGGTCGGGTTTCAAGCCTTTCGTAATTTAAGCGGTGTCTATAAAGACAGGGAAAATTGTGTCGAGTCTTGGGGCGCAGAATCACGCCAAAGGGTCATTGACTTCCTACCAACCTTAGACCAACAATTGAGCAAGTCACCCTTTGTGGCAGGCGATGCATTCAGCATTGCCGATATTTCGGCTTACGTTTTTATCAGTTTTATTAAAAATTTAGACATCGAAGTGACTGATAACTTGCCGCATCTCAAGGCTTGGTTCAACACTATGGCGCAGCGTCCTGCCATAGTATCGTTAACCCCTAAAAAATAGCGGCGCTAATGCCTGATGATGAATATTCATGGACACTAAAGTGAGTAGCTATAAGCGTTATAACCTAAAGGAATCATCATGATAGATTTATACACAGCCGCGACCCCTAACGGTTTTAAAATTTCCATCGCACTGGAAGAAATGGGACTTGAATATCGCGTCCACAAATTAGATTTCAGCACCAATGAGCAAAAACAGCCCGAGTTTATTGCCATCAATCCCAATGGTCGCATTCCCGCCATTATCGACCGCGATAACGCGGATTTTGTGGTATTCGAATCGGGTGCGATTCTGCTGTATCTCGCCGAAAAAACAGGTAAATTCCTGCCAGCCGATCCTAAAAAACGCTCGCAGGTGATCCAATGGTTAATGTTCCAAATGAGCGGCGTCGGCCCCATGATGGGACAAGCCAACGTATTCTTTAGGTACTTCCCTGAAAAAATCCCCGCAGCCATTGACCGTTACCAAAAAGAAGGTCGACGTTTATTCGAGGTTATGAATACTCAACTAGCTACAAATCAATACCTTGCTGGTGACGAATACACGATTGCCGACATCGCAACTTGGCCTTGGGTGCGGATCCACGAGTGGAGCGGCATCAATATGGAAGGTCTGACCCATTTGCAACGTTGGTTAGATGAGTTAGCACTCAGACCCGCGTGCCAAAAAGGCATAATCACGCCGCCACCTGTGGAAATGAGTGATGAAGAACGGGCTAAGCAAATCCAAAAGATGGTGACGAAATAGTCATCTGCTAAGCGGTCATTGCGCGAATAGCCTGCAAATAACCCTTTGGTACTGAATACACCATGAGTCTCAGTGACTCAACCACAAAAAGCCCCGCAAGTTGATGCTACTTTGGGGCTTTTTTTCTGCCTGTTATCGGGCAAAACTGCTACACTCTGCGCCACTTATTTTTCCCCTCTGTTACAGTTATGCCTCCTACATAAGGCGCAGCCACAGAGAGCATAATTCAGGCTAAATTTATGGGTAATCCAAGCAGCTTCTCTTCCGATAAGGCATCTAACTCAAACACATCGTCAGCGTTAAATACAGAGGCGAGCACCCCAGCGCAAAAACGTGCGCTCAGTTACGCCAGTACAATTAAGCAGTTATTCGATGAAATTCAAAGCAGTAAAATGCCCGCCGACCGTATTTTGGCAAACTACTTTAGAGAACATAAAAAACACGGCTCGAAGGATCGTAAAGTCATTCGTGAATCCTTATTTAGTCTATTTCGCTGGTGGGGTTGGTTTCAGCGATTAGGCGATCAGCAAGAATCTGCCGTTTATTTTGCCAGCCTAAGTGCCAGTGCATTATTGGAAGCCCATGCTTGGCAAGATATCGCCACTGCTTGGCATGAGTTATCGCAGTCACCTATCGATTATCAGCAGGCTCAAGCACTTGCCGTTAAAAGCCTCGACGACAAACTCACGCTAATGCAGCATTTATTTCCCGCGGCTGAGTTTAAACCACAGGACTTATTACCCGAGTGGTTCTGGCAACGGTGCCCTGTAGATGCGGCGCAGCAAGCGCAATTAATTGAGGCTATGTCCAGTCGCCCACCGATTTGGGGCCGCGCACAGGGGATCACGAGTCAAGATGCGGCGACACAACTGCAAGCGCTCGGTATCGATGCTAGTTATGGTCATTACTTTAACGATGCCATTAACCTTGGCAGCAAGAGTATGAATCTTAATGAAATCGCCCTGTATAAAGACGGCAACATTGAGATCCAAGATTTGGCTTCACAGGTTATAGGGCAAATTTGCGCGCCAGAACCCAATGCCCATTGGTGGGATGCCTGCAGTGGTGCTGGCGGCAAAACCCTGCAGTTGCGGTCTTTGATGCTGACCAAGGCTGCTGATAATCAAACACCCTCCACGGGCAGCATTATATCGTCAGATATTCGCTCCAATGCCCTAGAAGAACTGACTAAACGCGCCCAAAGAGCTCACTTTAACGGCATTAGCGTGGCCCGTTGGAAGAGTGATGCCCTGCCGGTACCAGCGGATCATTTCGACGGTGTGTTAGTCGATGCCCCATGCAGTTGTACTGGCACTTGGCGACGTAATCCTGATATGCGTTGGTTGGATGGTGTTGAAGCCGTGGCCGATAAAGCCGCGTTACAGCTCGATATTTTAAGCCGCAGTAGCCGCGCAGTTAAAGCGGGCGGCATCCTCGTTTACGCCACATGTTCCTTGTCGCCGCTCGAGAACCAAGACGTGGTGACGGCGTTTTTACAGCAACATCCAGAGTTCACGCTCACGCCGATACGCCATCCTTTTACGGGTGAACAAACAGAAATGTTGACCGTTTGGCCCTTTGAAGCTAATAGTGATGGTATGTTTGTCGCGCGTATGCTGCGCGTCAAGTAACACTAACTCATTATTTTGTATCAAAACTTGGCGCCTTTCATTCTGGGTGCCAGTTTCAATCATATAATATAATTTCTGATGATAATTACACTTATCCTTTAATTATCATAAGGATAACCAACAAACTCCCCATTAAAATCTCAGATACGGCCATTTCAGTGGCAAGATATAGCCTTTGGACAAAACTTTTCACCATCAGTGATGAAATATTTCGCTTTAGCTTCATCTCTCCTTTGGGTAAAAAGATCGGGTGCTGCGAATGGCACAGGTATTTTTGGAATTTTGACCATGTCACACTCCTATGAATTTGACGACGATGATGCGCCATGGGGCGATAACGTCAAAGGTAAGCAAAAGAATAAACGCGTGAAACAGCGCCGCAGAGATACTAAGCGACGTTACTCGGACGATAATACAGAGGTGGATTTCTACCAAAATAAATCGAAGTAACTAAATCTAAGTACCCTTGCTCTCACGGGTTTGTTTTACAAAGTCGTTCTGTGCTAAACCTGCCAAATCTGAGCAAGTTGGATAATATCCAACTTGCTACTCAACCCCGTTATCCCCCCTCAAATACTTAATCATTCCAGTGTAAAATCAATGGGCTTAATTGCTTATTTGCCCTATGCTTTTTGGGCTATAACTCCCAAATCATTGGACTTACACTGAAATTTAAGGATGAACGCCATGGAAAAACAGCGCCCCGACTTTATTTATCCCCAAGGCAGTATGTTGATGCACTCGCCCTTAGTGCTAAATAAAGCCGATATGTACGGTTTTTTTCTTAAGGGGAAACAGGAAAACCTGCAACGCTCTATCGATAAAACCCTGAATCAAGTTGCCGGTAGCGCAATGTATTTTAAGGTGCTGTCTCCCTACGTACTGACAACCTTCACTCAAATTGAAAAAGCCTACTCCGCTTATCCAGAGGACAGAGCTAAGGGCTGGATCCAAGAAACGGACATCATCACTTGGGTCATGGTCGGGCGCCAAGATAGCAGCGACAGTAAACAAATCAGCCAAGTGTATTTTCAGCCACTACACATTTGGGTGAACGATGCCATGGCCTTAATTAATGGCAGAGAACTCTTTGGTTATCCTAAGTATTTATGTGAATACACTATGCCAGCGGTTAGCGAGCCTCTGACGCGATTATCCCTTGAGACCAAAAGTTTTTTACATTTCTCACCCGAAACCGAACTTGCCCTGCATCCATTAATTGAAGTGAATTGCGATGCCAAACCCGAGGCACAGCTTTCAACCCTTGAAGCGATAACCCAAACTTGGCAACTCTTTAAAGAACAAACCGATTTTATTCCAGAACTTGACCAGCTTGGCGAAGAGCAGCTATTTCATCTGTTATTTAAACCCGCTATCGATCAAGTATTTCTAAAACAGTTCCCCGACTCGTCAGGGCAAAAAGCCATTTATCAAGCCATCGTCGCCGCGCCTGCCCAAGTGAATAAAGTGCACAGTGTTGCCCTGCTAAAAAATGATTTTGTCGCGACCATTTTTAATAATGCCAGCTTCCCGTTAAAGGATACGCTCGGGGTCGAGATTGGTGAGCAGCACGTTTTACTCCCTTACCATGTGAACTTCGATTTTGAAGTGCCGCCCGGCGAGGTATTAGTCGATAACTCCGAAATCAAAAAACAGAAAATAGCCATTCTCGGTGGCGGTGTCGCGGCAATGACAGCAGCCTGTTATCTCACCGACAAACCCGGCTGGCAGAATCAATATGAGATTGATGTCTATCAACTCGGCTGGCGTATCGGTGGTAAAGGGGCTAGTGGCCGCAATGCCGCTATGGGACAACGCATCGAAGAACATGGTTTACACATCTGGTTTGGTTTCTATCAAAACGCGTTTGCCTTAATGCGCAAAGCGTATGAGGAATTGGATAGGCCAGCAAACGCGCCGCTTGCGACTTTTTTTGATGCCTTTAAACCCCATAACTTCATCGTCTTACAGGAAGAAGTTGATGGCCGTTCTGTAAGTTGGCCAATCACTTTCCCAATGCTACCAGGCATCCCAGGTGATGGCACCGAAACCCTCACCTTCTGGAAAGTCGTTAAAGTCGCCTTTGCGTGGATCAAAGAATGGCTCAAAGACATGGATGACCTGCTCGATGCAGATCAAAAAGTCATGGGAACACCTAAAAACTGGCTCGATAGCAGCTGGTTTGAACGCTTAAAAGATAAGTTAGAGGATTCGGTCGAAGATGCCAAAGAATCACTCGACGCGCTCGGTGATAAGCTTGAATGCCATTTTAATCAAATGATTGGCCGCGAGTGCGATGAGCATGTACACAGTGAAAGTGACGATGGTTTTGTAGAATCAGCTGTCGATGCCCTGCATCAAAGACTCGTGAAACGTTTTAGCGGACATTTAGATAATAATGACGAACTGCGCCACTTATATATAGCCGCCGATCTGGGGCTCACGATCCTCAAGGGCATGTTTGCCGACGATGTATTTGAAAAAGGCTTTGATGCCATCAATGGCTATGATTATCGCGAATGGTTAACCAAACACGGCGCCAGCCTTAAGTACACAGTCGACAGTGCGCCAGTGCGCGGTTTTTACGACTTAGTGTTTGCCTATGAAAAAGGGAACTTCGACAAACCCAATGTCGAAGCGGGCACAATTATCCGCGCTATGCTGCGTATTGCCCTGTGCTATCAAGGTGGCGTGATGTGGAAAATGCAGGCGGGCATGGGTGATGTTGTGTTTACACCTTTTTACGAAGTGCTCAAACGCCGCGGAGTCAATTTCCACTACTTCAATCGAGTTGATAATCTCGAATGCCGTAATCAAAGTATTCAAGCGATTGAGATCACTGAGCAAGTAGCTCTGGCGCCGACTGTCACAAACTACGATCCTTTAGTCGATGTGAAAGGTCTCGCTTGCTGGCCGAGTACGCCCAATTATGAGCAGCTTGAGCCTGAGCAATCGGCACTGCTTAAAGCCCATAATATCAATCTTGAACACTTCTGGAGCGATTGGGACAGCGTGTATGAAACTCACTTTGGCAAAGCCCTGCCGAAAAAGCGTTTAGTCAAAGGCGTAGATTTCGACAAAGTGATCTTCGGTCTATCCATAGGTTCTGTGCCCCACGTGGCGAGTGAAGTCATGGCACAAAGCCCAGCCCTCAAGCTTTGCGTTGATAAGGTGCAAACTGTCGCCACTCAAGCCTATCAACTGTGGATGAACCAAGATCTGAATGGGATAGGCTGGCCTAATTACTCTGAAGATAGCGAGGAGCCCGTATTATCGGGCTTCACCGAACCCTTCGATACTTGGGCATCGATGAACCAACTGCTAGACAAAGAAGATTGGCGCGGCTTAGAACCTAAAAATGCCAGTTACTTTTGCTCGGCATTGCCTGTCGAGGCCTATCCACCAAGCTCGGATGTAGATTTCCAACAACGGAAAACCTTAGAAGCTAAAGCGGGTGCTATCCATCAACTTAATACCGAAATCCATAAACTTTGGCAAAATGTCGGTGATAGCTTCCCTTGGGAATGGTTACACGATGAACAAGACCGCCAAGGTGTTGCCCGCTTCGATAGCCAATATTGGCGCGCAAATGTAGACCCATCTGAACGTTATGTCTTATCGGTTAAAGACAGCTCGCAGTATCGCATCACGACAGATGGCACAGGGATAGATAACCTGTATATGACGGGCGATTGGATAAAGACAGGCCTTAATGCAGGCTGCGTCGAAGCGGCGACGATGGCGGGAATGTACACATCAAAAGCGATATCGGGTCATCCTGCCTTAATAAAAGGCGAGAAAGACTTCTAAGTTCCTGTTGAGCAGCTAAATGCTAAACAAAAGAGCACGACCGATACAAACAGTTGTCTAAAATATTCGAGATATTAAGTTAGGTATGTTGCTGGTTTAATCTGCTAGCCATATTTAATCTAATTATTGGAATCTACTCTCTAGAGGACATTGATATTGATGTAAACCCTGATTAAACAGTCTTAAAACACAAAAGGAACCCTAAGGTTCCTTTTGTTTCAAATGTGTCTGGTAAAAAACACTATTTGGTTTTTCTGTCTTTGATATGGCTTTGTGCGCGCTTGCGGCGACGCTCTTGGCTCATAGTCAACTTCTCAGTCTTGTTTTCAAATGGGTTATCACCCTCTTGGAAACGCAGCTGGATTGGCGTACCTACGACTTTCAATGAACGACGGAAGTAGTTCATCATGTAACGCTTATACGAGTCAGGCAGTCTACTCACTTGGTTACCGTGAATAACCACGATTGGCGGATTGTAACCACCGGCGTGAGCGTATTTAAGCTTCACACGACGGCCATTCACTAATGGCGGCTGGTGATCGTCCTGCGACATTTGCATAATACGGGTCAGCATAGAAGTGCTGACGCGGCGTGTGGCACTGTCGTAAGCTTCTTCAATCGATTCAAATAAATGGCCAACACCAGTACCGTGCAGCGCCGAAATAAAGTGAATACGGGCAAAGTCGATAAAACCAAGACGACGGTCAAGCTCACTCTTCACGCGATCTTTAATGCCTTGGTCGATACCATCCCACTTGTTGACAGCAATAACCAAAGCGCGACCCGCGTTGAGTGCGAAACCTAACAGACCTAAATCTTGTTCGGCGATACCTTCACGGGCATCGATGATAAGCAAAACCACGTTAGCATCTTCAACCGCTTTCAAGGTCTTGATCACTGAGAATTTCTCAATGACTTGATGTACTTTACTCCGGCGACGAACACCCGCAGTATCGATAATCACGTACTCGCGACCTTCGCGTTCCATTGGAATGTAAATACTGTCACGGGTCGTACCGGGTTCATCAAATACCACGACACGCTCTTCACCTAGAATACGGTTAGTCAGGGTTGACTTACCGACGTTAGGTTTACCTATGATCGCCAGCTTGATAGGCAAATCTTGCAGACGCTTTTGCTCAGCTTCCGCTTCTTCTTCAGTATATTCACGCTCTTCAGTAACTTCGTCTTCACCTTGACGCACAATGCCCATCGCTTCGGCATAAGGGGTCAGCGCGTATTCGATCATATTAGTCACGCCGCGTCCTTGAGACGCCGCCATTTGGTAAACTTCACCTAGACCTAAAGACCAAAACTCGGCACAAGCAGAATCAGCATCAATACCGTCAACTTTGTTAGCAACCACAAAGGTGGTTTTTTCACGGCTACGTAAGTGCTGTGCAATCGACAGATCCGCAGCGGTTAAACCCGCGCGCGCATCGGTCATAAATAAAACGACATCGGCTTCTTCAATGGCAGCAAGGGATTGCTCAGCCATTTTCGTCTCGATCCCTTCTTCAGTGCCATCGATACCGCCGGTATCGACCACAATGAACTCATAGCCGGATAAGAATGCTCGACCATATTTACGGTCACGTGTTAGGCCAGGAAAGTCAGCAACCAGCGCATCACGCGTGCGCGTAAGACGATTAAATAGGGTGGATTTACCTACGTTCGGCCGACCAACAAGGGCCACTACAGGGATCATGATTTTGCCTCTAAAAAACTTTTCAATAAAAAGCCCCCGGAACACACTTCCAGGGGCTCAGCAAGGATAACACTTTTAACTATGGAAGTGTTACAACAGCCAACTTTCCGCTGCGACCTTGAACATAGATTTTATCATCCACCACTAACGGCTGGCTGTATAATCCTGAGCTGTCCACTTGGACACGACCGACAATCGTCCCTGTACTGCGATCGATGAAGTGTAAATAACCTTCGAAATCACCCACAACTAAATAGTCTTTATACACAGCCGGAGATGTCAGAGTGCGGTTAGCTAACTCAGAATTACTCCACAGTTCCAAACCGTTACGTTTATCAACTGAGTAGATACGGCTGTGATCGTCAACTAAGTACAAGCTTAGGCCCGCTGATGCTAACTCGTTAAAGCTAGAATACTTACGTGTCCACACAACTCGACCCGTGCGCAGTTCCATCGACACTAAGTTACCGTTGTAGCTCACCACATATAAATTGTCGCCAAGGATCAAGGGGGTCATATCCACGTCGGCCATACGCGTAAACTCGTTACCGCCCGTTGGATTGTAAATCGCCTGTTCCCACGCAGCTTGACCATTGTTTTTAATCACAACAGCCACTTTGCCATCGGCGGTACCTATGAAGAAACCACCCGCTTCGTAAGCTGCAGAACCTGTACCGCGCAGGGTCAGATTCGGCAATTGCATTTCATACACCCACAGCTTGGCGCCAGTATCGACGTTAAACGCTTCGAGTGAACCAGAGCTGGTACTGACCACCACGACGTCATCGGCCACAGTGGGAGCAGACAGTAATTCACCGCCCGCAACGACATGCCATAACACTTGACCATCTTCAGCGTTCAGTGCAGCAAGCAGCCCACTTTCACCACCTAAAAAGACTTTATTACGCGCAGCAGTCACACCAGCAGCAATACGCGCACCTTTATTTTTAGCTAAAGCGTTATCACGAAACTCTTCGCTGAAATCTTTAGTCCAAACGCGCTCGCCAGTGGCCTCATCGAAGGCAACCACTTCACCATAACGGTCGGCGGCAAAAATTTTTCCATAACTAACGGCGGGGGCGAGGCGAGAATAATAATCTCCAACACCATTGCCGACAGAGGTGCTCCAACTCACTTCAGGAAACACTGTCGCCTGAATGGCAGTTAACTCACTTACCGGTTCTTCTTCGACATCGCTCGACGAACAGGCGGATAACATGGCCAGACTTAATCCAGCGGCTAGCAGGTTTTTGCACCAAGACTTCATCAAGGGATCCCTTATGCCTGATTTAGGCTATCAAGTTTGATTTTAAGCGCAGGGCTTGTCACCACACCACCATTGTCCATGGCAGCTTGATAAGCTGTTTTTGCCTTCTCAACTTCACCTTGACGTACTAAGAAATCACCTTTCAACTCATCGCGCTGAGCAAAGAAAGCTTTATCTGTTACTTGATCTAAGGTCGCTAGAGCTGCATCAATTTGACCTTGCTCTGCTTGTACTCGTGCTACACGCAAAGTCGCAATCACATCTAAACCAGCACCAGGTTTAGCCGCAATCACCTTGTTCAAAGCATCAATCGCTTTTGGATAATCCTTCGCTTCTACCGCAGTTTTGGCCACGATCAATTCTAACAAGGCTTGATAGCCCTTTTGATCGTGATTTTTAGAAAACTCGGCGACACCCGCAAGCATAGCGGCTTCATCGGCAGATTTAGTGGTCAAATTTTGGAACGCTTTTGAAGCTTCTTCCGCTTGCGCCACTTTAACGTCAGAATAATAATTCCACGCATATAGGCCGCCTAAACCCACTACGGCACCGATTAAAATTGAATTTCCGTAATCTTTCCAGAACTGCTTGATAGCATCAACTTGTTGTTCTTCTGTGCTATAAATTTCCACGCGCACGTCCCCTTTATTTGATCAGTTCAGCCAAAAATGCGCCTAAGGCACTTCGAGCTACCCGTTGTTGTTCGATGTCATTGCGTAAATGTTTAACCGTAACCATACCTTCGGCAAGTTCATCTTCACCTATCAGTAGTGCCACACTCGCACCGCTTTTGTCGGCACGCTTCATTTGTTTCTTCACGTTACCGCCGCCACAGTGACTCATCACTTTAAGGTTTGGCAGTGCGTTACGTAATTCCTGCGCGACCTTGATGGCTTCAACCAGACAGCTATCACCCATGGCCGTGACATACACATCCACTTCTGGCGGAATATCTTTGGTCAGCTCTAAGGTTTCAAGCAGCAAGACAATGCGCTCTAAGCCCATAGCAAAACCGACCGCTGGAGTATCTTTACCACCTAACTGGGCGACTAAACCATCGTAGCGACCACCCGCAAGTACAGTACCTTGTGAGCCTAAACTAGATGTAACCCATTCAAATACAGTACGATTATAGTAATCTAAACCACGTACTAGACGCGGATTAATGGTGTATTTGATACCCACAGCATCAAGTAGTTCACGCAATTGTGAAAAATGTGTCTTCGATTCTTCACCGAGAAAATCCATTAACTCAGGTGCATCAACCAATATGGCTTGGACATTTTGATCTTTTGAATCCAATACTCGCAGCGGATTGCTGTACATGCGACGCTTACTGTCTTCATCGAGCGCATCTTTATGCTGCTCTAAAAACGCAATCAAGGCATCACGATAAACAGCGCGCTCAGCAGGATCACCTAAGGTATTTAGCTCTAGCGAGACGTGCTCGCTAATACCGAGTTTTTCCCACAGGCGTGCCGATAGCATCAAGACTTCAGCATCAATATCAGCCGAGCCAATGCCATACACTTCAACGCCAAATTGGTTAAATTGGCGATAGCGGCCTTTTTGTGGACGTTCGTGGCGGAACATAGGACCCATATACCAAAGACGTTGCTCTTGGTTATATAGCAGACCGTTTTCGTTACCTGCACGCACTGTCGACGCGGTACCTTCAGGGCGTAGCGTTAAGCTGTCACCGTTATTATCTGCGAAGGTATACATTTCTTTTTCAACAATATCAGTTACTTCACCGATAGAGCGTTTAAAAAGATCGGTATTTTCCACTATTGGAGTGCGGATTTCGCTGTAACCGTAAGCACTGACGCTCGAACGTAGTACCGCTTCCACTTTTTGCCATAGAGGACTTTGAGTTGGCAGAATGTCATTCATTCCGCGAATCGCTTGGATCTGTTTTGCCACTGTATCGACTCGTCCGATTTCGCTAAATTAATAAAAATGTCACGCATTATAGGCTTTTGAGCGTAAAACGTAAAACGACCCCGTCGGTTTCGGGGCCTAGCTCAACATCATTAGGCGTAATCTATGCCCAAATGCGGGTACATATTACTCAGTTGTGTCTTTGATTTGAATACGGTTCGCCATTTGACTGGCTTTTGCGCGAATTTTCGCTTCGAGGGAATCGACAATGTTGTCGTTGTCAAAGCGTTCTTTTTGACGTTCACCCTCATCATAGTAACCGCTCTTATTGTGCCCACCCGTTAAACCGATGTGCGACACTAAGGCTTCACCTGGGCCGTTAACTACGCAGCCGATAATAGACACATCCATGGCGGTAGTCACGTCTTCGAGGCGACGCTCTAACTCATTGACTGTACTGATCACATCGAACTCTTGACGAGAACAAGATGGACAGGCAATGAAGTTAATGCCACGGCTACGAATACGCAGCGACTTTAAAATGTCAAAACCGACTTTGATTTCTTCGACCGGATCAGCGGCCAAGGAAATACGTAGGGTATCACCTATGCCTTCGGCCAATAACATACCTAAGCCTACGGCCGATTTCACTGAACCCGCGCGCGCGCCACCCGCTTCGGTAATGCCTAAATGCAAGGGTTGACGAATTTGTTTTGCTAATAAACGGTAAGATTCGACCGCTAAAAATACATCGGAGGCTTTAACGCTGACCTTAAACTGATCAAAGTTCAATCTGTCCAGAATATCCACATGGCGCATAGCTGATTCAAGCAAGGCTTCAGGTGTGGGTTCCTTGTACTTATCCATTAGATCTTTTTCTAATGACCCACCATTCACACCAATACGGATAGGAATATTATGGTCACGGGCACATTCCACCACGCTACGAATACGCTCTTCATTGCCTATGTTGCCCGGATTGATTCGAAGGCAATCGACACCGTACTCGGCAACTTTTAAAGCAATGCGATAATCAAAATGAATGTCGGCCACTAAAGGAACATTGACCGCTTGCTTAATGAGTTTAAAGGCTTCAGCCGCATCCATAGTGGGTACAGAGATACGCACTATATCGGCACCGACTTTCTCTAAGGCACGAATTTGAGCAATTGTCGCTTCAACATCTGTGGTCTTAGTATTGGTCATTGACTGAACAGCAATCGGCGCCCCATCACCAATCGGTACATTACCCACATAAATGCGGGTGGAAGGACGTCTTTTTATGGGAGTTTCATTATACATGCTTAATACGCTCTATTTCGGTACGTGCTGCAGATCATTACGCGGTCGTTAGGCTTTAGGCAAGGTTAAACGCGCGACTCGTCCCTTGGGGAAATCCGCTAGGCTAACAATTTGACCATCTAAGCTTAAGGTCGCTACATGGGGTGCACCTAAAATGACTTTAAACGGCGGTACACCGCTCACTTGCACTGTTGCGCCAGCGCCTTTAACACCATCGACTAACGCTTTACCTTTAGCATCAACAATATTTATCCAGCAATCACCCGTCAACTGGACATCTATAATCGATTGTCCTGCAACAGCAACTAAAGTACTTGCTGCAGTGGCAGTGGTCGTTGATGTTGTGGTCGGTGAAGGCGTTGCACTAACAGGCTGTTGGACCACAGGAGCTGTCGTTTGCGGAACCGATGGCGTTGTCGTAGTGGCTGCGATTGCTGAACCGCCATCTTCATTACTCGTATCAACGGTCTGAGGATAATTATTGTCCGTTGGTCCTGTGCTGACATCAATAGTGCTTGCATCAGTATCTTTAATTGGACCATCGATAGACATTGAGCCGTTTGCGGCAATCTCAGTCAAACGAGGACTGGCATCCGTTTCGGTCAATAACACATCACCTGGCAGCGTCTGATTCGCTGCTGCGACCTCTTCAGCCGTGGGTTGCGACACATCAATAGTGCTCAGCAAAGTCGTTTTTTGCATCCACCAGACGACTAACGAACCGAGTAACACTATGACGATAAAAATACTCAGCCAAGTTAAACGTGTATCGCGAGCTTGATATGTGGTTTTGCGTGAAAAACTTTGCATTGCAGGCTCAGTCACGACTGGCACTTGCTGCACAAGACAAGCTTCAATCAAAGCCGCATCGGCACTGACCATACGCGCGTAGTTTTTCACATAGCCACGTACATAAGTCGATGAGGCAATATTTGTAAAATTGTCAGCTTCAATATCTTCAATAATACGAGGACGTAGATGCAGCTTTACAGCGGCATCTTGAATACTAAGGCCCATTTTTTCGCGGGCGGCTTTTAATAAAGTACCAAGCGTGACATCTAGCGCGACTGATTGCGGTGCTACCGACTCAACTGGCGCATTGGTTTCATGATCTTTCATTGATGCAAATTAACTCTGTATTGCTTGGCCTGAGGTGATGCTGGGAATTTGGCAAGCAATAAAATACCAAATCTCTTCACAGCGGCATCATCATTCACTGCCTGCTCTATTTTGATCCCGAGCGCTAAACTTTCTGGAGTTTGCTCAGCCACTTGGTGATAGCGCGCTAATTGGTTTCGCGCCTGAATAAAATCACCTTGATCGACTTCTAACTCTGCCAACTCCAGTAATGACACCGAGCGTCTCGGGTCATACTTTAACGCCATCTGAAAATACTGTCGTGCCTTTTCTGCTTGTCCTGCTTCGCGACTACAAAGACCTAAGTTCTCATAGCTTGAGGCAGTGCGCGTATATTTGGGCATTTCAATTGCGGCCAAAAACATTTTTTCAGCTTTGTTGTATTGCTTTTGTTGGCACAAAAACACCCCGAAATTATTCATGGAATCGCCAGAGGCGTCCTTAGTACTAATGGCATTCATGTACGACTCTTCGGTACGCACTAAATCGCCCACGGTTTGATAGTAATAAGCCAGAGCGGTATGCACATCTTCGAGCTCTGGAGCATATTCTAATGCTTTATCAAGATTGTATTTGGCTTGTTCCGTGCTACCTCGATTTAAATAGGTTAAACCGAGCTGCATCCGCTCTCTTGCGGCGGCGACTTTGTCTAACTTTCGTTCCGAAACAGGAATATCTGTCCCAGTATAAGTACGCTCAGTGACGCATCCTGTCATCAATAACGACAGGCTTAAAATCAACGAAAACCTTGGCAATCCATGCTTCATGGGCAAGCCTATAAATCTGTGCAAACAAAGAGTTAATTCATTGTGACTGAAATCTGGTTTTCTTGCATGCGTTTTTTCGCTAAACGTTTCGTTCTGTCGCGAATATCGCCAGCTAACTGACCGCAAGCGGCATCGATGTCATCTCCACGGGTTTTACGTACAATGACAGTAAAACCGTATTCCATAAGAACCTTAGAAAAACGGTCGATACGTGAATTAGATGAGCGGCCATAAGGCGAGCCTGGATACGGATTAAATGGGATCAGATTCACCTTACAAGGTGTATCTTTCATTAACTTAGCTAACTCATGGGCTTGGTCTGTGCTGTCGTTGATATGATCTAGCATCACATATTCAACCGTCACGCGGCCGCGGTTAGCATTTGATTTAGCAATATAGCGACGAATACCCGCTAAAAACTCATCCAGCGGATACTTTTTATTGATCGGGACCAGAATGTCACGCAACTCATCATTGGGTGCATGAATACTGACAGCAAGTGCCACATCGATGGCATCGCCCAGTTTATCTAACGCTGGCACTACGCCTGATGTTGATAAGGTCACGCGGCGCTTTGATAAACTAAAACCAAAATCATCGAGCATGATGTCCATCGCAGGGATCACATTGGCTAAATTGAGTAATGGCTCACCCATGCCCATCATCACGACGTTAGTGATCGGACGCTCGCCCGTGTCTTTTGCAAACCCTAAAAAGTGCGATACGCGCCAGATTTGGCCGACGATTTCAGAAACCGTTAAGTTACGGTTAAAACCTTGCTGACCCGTCGAGCAGAAAGTACATTCCAGCGCACAGCCAACCTGTGAAGATACACACAAGGTCGCACGATCATCCTCAGGAATATAAACCGTTTCCACTTCTTGGCCTTGGCCAACATTGATTGCAAATTTTATCGTACCATCGGTCGATTTTTGGAAACTCGAAATTTCTGGTGCAACGATCTCGCAGCGGGCCGCCAACTTTTGACGTAACACTTTGTTGATGTTGGTCATCTCTTCGAAGTCACTGACACCGAAATGATATAGCCATTTCATGAGCTGATCGGCACGAAAGGGTTTTTCACCCATTTCCGCAAATAATGCGCGCATCGCCTTACGATCAAGGTCTAATAAATTGATCTTCTTTTCACTCATATAGCTAACCTCAACACCAAAAACCGGATCCTGTAACAGGGCGGCGAATTATACAGACGCAAATAAATTTTAGCCAGTAACTCAATTCACCTATGATAGAATCTCCAAGGGCTAATATTGGCCTAAAATACGGAGTTGTAATTCCACCTATATGTTAACCCTCATCATTATAGTGCTTGTCGCTGTCGCTGTTTCTTTTCTGTGCAGTGTGTTCGAAGCTGTTCTGTTATCGGTTACCCCAAGTTATATCGCATCACTCGAACAAACTGACAGTGCCGCAGCCGCGCGCTTGCGTAGATTGAAAGAGAATGTCGAAGCCCCTTTGGTGTCAATCCTTACCCTAAATACTATCGCTCATACCGTCGGTGCCGCCGTTGCAGGTGCGCAAGCGGCTAAAGTATTTGGTGACGATATGTTAGGTGTTTTCTCGGGCGTATTAACCTTTATTATCCTGTTTTTCTCAGAAATCATTCCTAAATCATTGGGTGCAAACCATTGGCGTCGCCTCGCACCAAGTGTTTCTGTTGCCGTGCTGTGGATGAAGCGTACCACTAAACCGCTGATCTGGATGTCACAGCAAGTCACTCGCCTAATGGGCAAAGGTGATGAAGGCCACTACATACGCCAAGAGATGAGTGCTATGGCCAAAATTGGCCATGAATCCGGTGAGCTTGATGAGCAAGAGTCAAAAATTTTGACGCAAATGCTGAAGGTGCGAGATATGCCCGTTACGGCGATTATGACGCCGCGCACTGTGATGTTTTCTTTACCCATAGATCTCACCCAAAATGAGTTTGTGCGCCAATACCGCGACAAGCCTTTTACCCGAATTCCAGTTTACGACCAAGATCATGATGATGTGATTGGTTACATTACCCGCACCGATGTATTGCTAGCAGAGCGTTACACGCCAGAAGCACCGATTGGTGAACTTAAACGGAGTTTATTTGTGGTGCCTGAAACCGCAAAAATTCTGCCACTTTTTGAGCGTATGATTAAACGTAACACCCAAATTGCGATGGTGGTCGACGAGTACGGCAGTAGCCAAGGAATCGTAACTCAAGAAGATATTATCGAATCTATGTTAGGATTAGAGATTGTCGATCTAAACGACCCAGCGACCGATATGCAGCAATTGGCACGTAAACTTTGGACTAAGCGCATGAAGCAAAAAGGCATTCGCCTATCCGATGACGGTGATTTTGAAGCCGCATCCGATGATGACGAAGCCAAATCCGGCTGAAGGCTAACCAAGTTTAGTGCTTGTTAATATAAAGGGAGCCTAGCTCCCTTTATTCTTTTAGAATGCGGATGACTCAGAACCCTCTGAAACTCGCATTTTCAGGTTGCTTGGGTATATACTCACCCGCCGTAATAGAGGTAAGTTATGACACAGAGCTACACACTCTCACTCGCGCACATTAATGACACCCATTCGAATTTTGAACCCTGCCGCGTCCAATTTAGCCTTAACATAGGCCAACATAAGCTAGATGTGACCAGCCATAGCGGTGGTTATGCCCGCATCGGCCATCACATCACAAAAGCGCGTCACACCGCTGCACAAACTAATACGCCTTTTATTTTCCTGCATGGTGGTGACAGCTTCCAGGGCACGCTGTATTTCAGCCATTTTAAAGGTAAGGCCAACGCCCACTTACTCAATCTGTTGGCACCTGATGCTATGGTCATTGGCAACCACGATATCGATGAAGGTAACGCCAGACTTGCCGAGTTTGCCAAGCAAATTGATTTCCCATTGCTTGCGGGCAATATGGATTTAAGCCAAGAAGATCTCAACAAACCCGGTTGTCTGCGGGGTTTGCCTAATATCTTGGATTATGATCATGAGCAAAAACGCGCGAAATACCTGCTTAAGCCCTTCCACGATAAGACATTAGCCATTGTCGGTATTACCTTAGATCAGATGAAAGAGATCGCTCGTCCCGATCCCGACACCCATTTTGTCGATGCTATCGCCACTACCGCGCGCACGGTTGAGCACCTTAAAAATCAAGGTATTAAGCATATTATCGTGCTCAGTCACTTAGGCTTAGATCAGGATAAACGCCTCGCGGCCGAAGTCGATGGTATTAGCCTTATCGTCGGCGGTCACACGCATACGCTACAGGGGGATTTTCGCGCCTTAGGTTTGAGCAACCTGCCCTACGGTGAAGTCATCAATAACACGCCCATAGTGCATGCGGGTAAGTATGCCGAAGTCGTCGGCTTGGCCGAGGTAGTATTTGACGCTGAAGGTAAAATGCTGAGCTTAACAGGCGGCAACTACTTCATGCTAGATCAACACTTTATCTTAAGTGCTAACACGGCAGTCGATAACCAAGATTACCAAGCTGTGCGCCAGCAGCTTAATCAGCATCCGAATATCTTTTGGGATGATGCCGATGCCGATATCGATGGCGTGATCCGAGATATCTACAAACCCGCTATCGCAGAGATGGAAAACAAAGTGTTAGCACTGGTGCCGAAGAACTTAGTCCATACCCGCTTACCCTCTAAAGCCCTGCCCCACGGCAGTGAAATAGCACCTTGGGTGAGTCGCAGCATGTTCCAAGAAGCCAAACTGGTCGACCCTAGGGTGAACTTTGCTCTGCATAATGCCGGCGGTGTACGCCAGTCAGTGGCCCAAGGTCAGTTGACGCTAGCGGATGTGATGGGGCAGTTGCTGCCCTTCGAATTGCCATTAGTTAAATATGAAATTCAAGGCCAGTTCCTCTATCAAGCGCTCGAATCGGCGATTAACGCGGCAACCAACAACAGTGTCCGTGGTACAGGTGCTGGAAGCTTCCCCTACACTTACGGCCTACGGTATTACTACGATGGGCGACGCCCACTGGGTGAGCGTTTATTTAGATTGGAGATGATGCAGCAGGACAGCCAATCACTATGGTATCCCGTTGAACCTGAGTCACTTTACGTAGGAGTTTCAACATCTTATACCGCCGCTGGTAAAGAAGGTTATTCTCCATTGCTGCAAGCCCGCTGGCAGGAGTCGATGGAGTCACTGACTTTGCCACAGGCCTTTATTCGATTCTTGAATCGCTCACCGAATCTGTCTGATTTATTGTCACAGCATGTGCATTACACCAGCCACAGCCAACGTATAGGTTAGGCGCTATGCTCCTCATGGCGTAAGCATTAATGCTGTGAGGAACAAAGTGAGTGGCTGCTTACAAAGCACTAACCAAACCTGAGCTTAAAATTGCCAATCACATTGCGGTAAACGTGCAGTAAACCAATCCTGCGCCTTGCCTTCAGCATATTTACGCCATGCCATAAACACAGCTTGAGTTGGGCGCGGCATTTCCACATGACAAGCCACTAGGCTTCCCGCCGCCAACGCATCTAAGATCAAGTGCTTTGGAATGTAACCCACACCTAATCCCAATTGCTGCGCCTTAATTTTGGTCTGCATGTTCGGCACACGGATCACTTGGCGACTATCAAATAAACCACTTGATCGCTGTGCTAGGGCAGTCGAACTATCTGCCACCACAATAGAAGGAAATTGCAGCAATGCCTCGGTCGGAATTGGACCTGCATGTTGCGCCAATGGGTGCGCGGGATTTAAAGCAAATACAAACTCCAACTCCCCAATTTCAACCACATGATATTGGCCTTTGGGCAACTCCCCTGTTACGCCGATAGCGATATCGGCACGGCCAGAATAGAGCGCATCCCAACCACCACCTAAGGACTCTTCGCTGATATTCACAGTCACTTGCTTACCCAGCTCAGTAAACTCACCAATCAACTGCAGCAGAGGTAAATCCGGCACCACTGTATCTATAGCTAAGGTCAATGAAGACTCCCAGCCTGTCTCGAGTTGACGCACCGCCTCTTCGAGCCTTGATGTTGCCGCAAGGATTTCTCGGCCTTGGCGCAGTACAAGTTGACCGACTAAGGTCAGCTCGGCGCGCTGGCCCTTACGTTCAAATAATTTTGTGCCTAAATCGCTTTCCAGTTTCTGCACTGTGTAGGTCAGTGCCGACGGCACCCGAAACAAAGACTCGGCAGCAGCGGAAAAACTGCCTTTCTTATCAATGGCATCGAGCACGATTAATCCATCGAGACTAATAGATGGCAACATAAAAACCTCATATTCAAATTATTTGAAGTAGACATTGAAAATGTTCCGATTTTCTTTGCCAAAGGTCAAGTCTACACTGCTTAGCAATGGAGAGGTTCTGCGGAACTACAGCCAAACTGACTTAAGACTGAGTGAACAATACACTTAACTATTCGTTAAATAATTTGAAATGAGGAATATCCCATGAAAGCACTGATCACAAAAACACTGAAATCAGCCCCGAGTTTTGCCCCACTGGCACTGCGCATTCCTATCGGGATCATCTTAATCGCCCATGGTTCACAAAAACTGTTTGGCTGGTTTGGCGGTTACGGCTTAGAAGGCACTGGACAATGGATGGCATCCATTGGTTTGACGCCAGGTTACTTAATGGCATTGATGGCAGGTTCAAGTGAATTCTTCGGCGGCCTATTCCTATTACTCGGCCTGCTGACTCGCCCAACGGCCCTCGTCTTGTCATTCACTATGGTTGTGGCGATTTTCTCGGTACATATAGGCAACGGTCTGTTCCTTGCCAATAACGGTTACGAATTTGGTCTCGCCCTATTAGCAGCCACAGTCTCATTGACGGTATCAGGTGCTGGCAAATTCGCTGTCGATAACGTATTCGCTAACCGCATCAAATAAAGGGGAAAGCAAGATGATCACATTAAGAAAAGCACAAGATCGCGGTCAAGCAGACTTAGGCTGGCTAAAGAGTCAACATACCTTCTCTTTCTCTAGCTACTATGACCCAGAGCACATGGGGATATCATCCCTAAGAGTCATCAACGATGACAGAGTGGCACCCAGCGCAGGTTTTGATACCCATGGTCATAAAGACATGGAGATCATCAGTTACGTGATATCCGGCACTATCGCCCACAAGGATAGCTTCGGCAATATCAAAACCTTACCCGCAGGTGAGTTTCAATTGATGTCCGCAGGTAAAGGCATTTACCACAGCGAGTTTAATGCCTCTAAAACCGAGCCACTGCACTTTTTACAGATTTGGATCCGCCCAGATACTTTAGGCATAGATGCGGGCTATCAGCAAAAAGCATTTGAGCAAAGCTCACCACTGACGGCTGTAGTGACACCAAACGGTGAAAATGGCACGCTCAAAGTGCAACAAGATGCGACCCTATATCGTTTAGTGTTGAGTGAAGGCGAAAAAGTAACGATGAGTAGAAACGCCGCTCAAGCAAATCGTCATCTGTATGTTCAATTGATTGAAGGTACGTTGGATATCAATGGCACAACACTCACGGCTGGGGACGGCGCACATCTGACACAACTCGCGAGTGTCGACTTTACTGCAACAAGCGACCCAGTTATCGCATTAGTGTTCGATTTATCGCCTAACGCATAATACAAGTGATTTAGCAAAGCGATTCAATAATGCGGCTTCACTATTTATTAGTTATTGGTTATTGGTTATTCGCAAACTACCAAGCAAACGATTGAGTAAGTGATTACATGCCAGCTTAATAAGCACTCACCTAGAAGCACTGCCACAAGTCATCTTTGGCAGTGTTTTTTATTGGCGCTTCTATGGCGATGTTATAAAGCAGTGCTAACGGCTTCGTTTAGCTACCAGAACAGCCCTTGATAAGCTGAGTTAGAGGGCGAGCGTCATGCTGAAGTTAACCAACACTTGAGCTTGGCCCTGTGCTTTATCCGCCGCATTCAAAAAACGCTTATGTTCATTACGACGAATACTGCGAAATCCCTGTTTCTCAAAAAAAGGCCGCGCGAGATAGGATGCTTCAACCGTTAATCGTTTCAGCGCTAAGATTTTAACTTCTTCAAACAACGCAAAATACAAAGAGGTAGCCACCCCAGAACGGGCATATTCTGGATGAACAAACAAACATTCCACTTCAGCAGCGGCTTCAACATCGCTGTCGGCGCCTATCTTAAGATTGATAAAACCCACCAGGATATTATCGGTTTCGGCAACCCAAATAGTGGTTCCCTGTAAGCGTTCAAGCCAATAGTTCTCACTGCGGATCTCACCTTCGATATAAGCCCAAGCAGAGCGCTCGGCAAACGAGTAAAACTCGCCAGAGCCTTGCATTACACTCGCCTCAAAGATTGCCGCCAACTGCGAGACATCCGATGGCGTAAATAGTCGAATCTTCATTCTCTGCCCTCCATCTTGAATCATTAATTGACTTAGATTAACCGAATTCTAATTTAAGCTAAACAGTGCTTATTTAGTTAAATAGTGTCACTAAACGGCGTTAAGCTAATGTTTTACTGTGGAATACCTTACATCACTTTCTAGCTGAAACCATAGTAAACGCGCGTTAAATATTCTTTCCTATATTCTTTTCCATATAGAAACCGGGGATCACTTGCCCAAGTTTTTGCTGATAACTGCGCTGTATTTGAATAAATCCCATCCGAGTAAACAAGCCTTTAGAGAGATAAGATGCGTCCAAGCTCAAGCGCACATAGCCTTGTGCCTTAGCCCAAGCTTCTAAAACAAGATAAGCGCGCTCACCTAATCCCTGACCTTGATAATCTGGATGTATATATAAGCTATCTAAGTAACCTTGACGGGGGAAATGGGTTTCGACATTGATAAAACCGCAACAAACAGAAGAAGCAGTCGCTTCATCTATGGCTAAAACCACCCACGCCTTCGAGCGACGTAACCGTAAATCCCAATGTTTAGCCGATCTTGGCGCCGCAGACCAAGCCATAAGCTGCGCCTGCGCATAACGAACATGGGTAATGCTGTGCACGCAAAGGTGAAATAACTCACTCACTTCACGTGCATAACATGACTGATAAGGCTGGATCTCGAACTGTTCAAACGCCATCACTTGAGTGATCCCCTGCTGAGTAATAACGGCTAGAAAAATAGCCGCTATTTTGCCGCCTTTGTCCCCATCGAGATAGTCACAAACTCAGATTTAGCGGCATTGAACGCTAAAAACAAAAACGGCCTCGAAAGTATCGAAGCCGTTGAATTACAGAGGCGCTCAGGTTAGCGCACTCGATACTGCTGACTATTTCTTATCGATTTGGCCAACAAATAACAGTTTATCAAAGGTGCGGTTCAAGGTTTTGCTGGTGAATTCGTTCATCCACATTTGCTCAACCACAGCCACTTTATCGCCTTTGCTCACTTCAGTTTGAGGACCCGCGGCCCAAAAAGTGGTATCAGCTTCTTTAATCTGTACGTAGGTGTAACCGCCACCGTTCATCGTATCAACAACAGTACCTTCGTGGGTGACACCCTGAGCCCAAGCACTTGACATGCCTAACGCTAAAGTCGCTACTGCCGCTAATTTTACCCATTTTGCCATCATGCCTGCGTTCCTTTTGTTTTGCTAATATGCTGCATTAAAGCATGCTAAAAACAATAAATCGCTAATCTCTATCACGAAATACAACACTTATCGCAAAAGCAGTATTTTTCTTAAAAGAAGGGAACTCATTTCAACAGCGGTTTTAGCATGCCTTCTAAGCCATTAAGTTTGATTTCGTACATTAGGGCTAATTGCTCACCAAGTTTCCCCTGAGGAAAACCTTGCTTATGGAACCACACCAGATAAGGTTCGGGTAGTTCGAGCAACTTACGTCCAGCGTACTTACCAAAGGGCATTTTTTGATTAACAGCATCAATAAGGAGTTGCTGATCCATAGGTTGTTATCTCATACAGAACGTCACGATAATCCTACGGATGCTACAACATAAGCGAACGAATGTCGCCGTTAACTCACGCAAAAGTGACGATATACCCAAGGGCTTAAATACGCGCTAGCTAACACCTAAAAGGCATTCTCACATGAATATCAAGCGATAATTTTTAACAAATTAGGCCCTAAATTAGCGCAGGGAGCATACTGAAAACCATATTCACTACATAAGCGCTCATGCTCACCATGGGCGGTCATACTGACACAAGTTCCCGCACTCGCATGGTCATCAACAAAGGCCATCACCCGCTCAAGTATTATCTTTGCTAGCCCATAGGATTGGTATTCGGGTAAGACAATAAAATCTTCAATCATCAAATGCCCGGGCTTGTTGCCATAAACACACGCCGTTGCCAATAGATTAGACTTAGCGGCCCCAGCGCCGGCATGCTCCAATTCAGTCTTGTCACTTAATCGAATAGAGACCCAGAACAATGCCTGTACATCCGCAAGTTCAACGCCAATAGAAGGGAGGCCAACTGTGGCCCGCAGATTAAGTAGTTCATGAAATAACGGTGCAGTTTCAACGAGTTCAAACTTAATAGGCATAATAGTTTTGATATCCATTTGGCATCCCTTCTCCATGGTTGAAATTTCAAGCGATTTAGACGTCAGTCTATAGAGATGATAAAGCCAGCATTTGGCAGTTTGATGACAAGTGCCTCACCAAACAAGACCACTTTCGACTGAGAAGCTGATAATTTACTCAGATCATTAAATAACATTTAGAAATATAAAATTAACATTTGTACCAAGGAAGAAATAAAAAACTACACCCTAAATTCTATGCACAGTTACCGATCACCACAAACAAACCTTTTAGCAGACGGATAACAGATAAAACAATGTAAAACCAATAAGATAAAAAACATTTTTATAAATTCCTCGTCTTATCTTTTTTGTCAAATTAACGGCATATGACCAAATACTGACAAAAAAACGCCTACGACAATTTAATTAAAAAACGTCAAAAAATCAGCCAATTGACCGAGATTAACATTAGGTTTACATTCGATTTCGGACATCAATGCGGATAGCTCCAAACACATCAACTCGCTGCACAAGGGTCATCAAAAGAATTAAGGAATGCGTCATGATAGTCTTAATCGGTGGAGAAAAAGGCGGCAGCGGTAAAAGTTGCTTGGCCCAAAATATAGCTGTATTTCTAACCACAGAATGTAGCGCCTCAGTCATTATGGTGGACTGCGATCCCCAGCGCACCACCTCTGACTGGATCCATGCAAGAAACAACAATCCGCAACTTGCCAGCATCAATTGCGTGCAACTTTACGGTAAGATCCGTAATGACTTACTCAGTCTTGAGCAACACTATGATGTCGTTCTCGTCGACTGCGGTGGTCAAGATAACCTAGCGCTACGAGCAACCATGTCAGTCGCCGCTTACATTTTAATGCCCTTAAGACCTAAGCGCCGCGATTTAAAAACCGTGTGTCACATGGACGATATCGTCGCGACGTGTAAGATGATTAATCCCAAGTTACAGGCTTCTTTTGTGATCACCCAATGTCCAAGTCTCCCCAATCAAGCTAACCGAATTTTAGAGGCCAAAGAAGTCTGTAAAACCTATGATATCCATGTCCTTGACGCGATAACATATTGCCGCAATGTTTATGATGACAGTGAAGAATCAGGATTATCGGTAATTGAAATCGAGCCCACAGGAAAAGCAGCCGAAGAAATTCGCACTATCGCCTGCGAACTATTCCAAGTCGATTGTGCTGCCAGCTTAGCCAATCTCCTACATCCCGCGATACACGCTCAGGGGGTGAGTCAAATGCATCATCATTTGACCCATCAAACTCAATCCACTCACACGACTACTCAACGAAGGGGGCAAAATGGGACTCAGCGATCTCAAGAAAAACGCTATGTCATCTAGCTGCTTACAGCACTCGCTTTCGTTAGATGAGTTTATTGAAGCGGCAAACTTGTACGCAATGGGACAAAGTCTGAATAAGATAAAAAGCAATCTAGATCATAAAGCAGATGCAACTGTCACAAAAACCACAGACACAACTGACATGGCGCGGAGCCATTCCAATGTGTTGAGCTTGCACAAACAAAGCCTAGAAATAGACGTATTATTCCCGGCAAAAGTAGAAACTAAAACACACTATCGCAAAGCAACATTTTCCCTCAGTGAAGCGGCTATAACCCATCTTGCTACACTGGCAGAAGAAAGCAGTATATCCAAATCAAAGCTGCTCCGACTCTTGATTGAACAACACTTCGATCTACCTATTGCTTTGAGGCAATTACGAGAACAACAACGCCAAAACCGTTAACGATTCACACTACTCCCACCCTTTTCCGGTAACTTAGCTAAGATCGAGTTACCGGCTTTTTGCTCAAAAAGTAAAAAAACACAATAAAAACCATCATAAAATCGCGGCATAAGTTCTGATCCCACCTATCCTTAAATATACATAATGCTGAATTAATGATATTAACTCAGAGTCAATACGTAACATTAAGGTATTATTTTTGTTAAACCGGATCAGATTTATTTTTCTTTGTTTAACCGCAGCGATAATGATGCCTTGTTACGCAGAATTTTCATTGGCACAAATCCCGCCGCTAACAAACAAAACCCCCATCACTTTGGTCGCTGAAAAAGGATTTTGGACTGACTATTTAACCCAAGAAATGTTACCTAAATTCACCGCAAAAACCGGCGTAAAAGTGCAAGTGGTCAGTACTGAATTAGAGGATATGTTTAACTTACAGACCCAGAATTTACTTCAAGGTTCAGGCAAATACGATTTACTCACAATGGAAGCGGGCTGGGCTAAAGAATGGGCTGCCAATGGTTATACAGTGCCCTTAATTGAACTCGCTAAACTTTACGATCCCGATGGCGAAAAGGCCATGGAGAAATACCTAGAACCCTATTACCCATCGCTACTTAACATCTTGTCCTATCAAGGTGAAATCCATGCTATTCCCTATAACAATTATGTTATGGGGAATCATTATCGAGCAGATCTCTTTGATAATAAAACTGAAAAAGCTCACTTTCTGCGTCAGTTTGGCTATCCACTCGCACCAGCAAAAACCTTAACAGAGTTACGAGATCAAGCTCAGTTCTTCACTCGTAAAGCAGGCACTACATTGGCGGATAAAATACTGACTCATGACTTTTACGGTCTAGCGCTAATGTCGGGTGATAAGCCACATATTAACGATGAATTCTCTAGCATGATTTGGAGCTTAGGTGGCACTTGGATGCAGCCCGTCTATAACAGCCAGAAACAGATCTCCCATTTTGAAGTGCCTACCATCAACCATGAAGCCATTGAAGCGGCCAAGCAATATCGCGAATTAATGCCCTATGCCGTTCCCGCTAACGAGCAGTTTGCTTTCAATGAAGCAGCTAATGCTATTGCAACAGGTCAAGCAGCAATGTGGCCTTTTGCCTACAATAATCTGTGGTATAAATCCTTTAAAGTTGAACAGAACATTCTCGGCGCGCGTCTAGCCGTAAGCCAAGTGCCTGGCGGTTATCCCTACAATGGCGCTTATGCCTTTGCCGTTAGCTACGACAGCAAAAACCCTCAAGCTGCCTATTGGCTGCTCAAATATATGGGCACCTATGAGGCACAACATGCCTATGCTATGGGGGGTGGTAATCCCTGTCGTATGGATGTAGTAACAGCCCCAGAATTTAAAGATGAATCTTTAAGAGGCATAGCTGGCGCATTTGAGGCAAGCCACATAGCCAATATGTTTTGGTCTACTAAGGTCTTATCCTTTGGGCATTTCACCAGTACTGCCATGGGACAAATTTACCCTGAACTCAGCCACGCCTGTTTTAGCGCAAGCCGCAGACCCGCTAACAGTGAAGATATTTTCATTAAATTAAGTGCAGAGATAAAATACCTCCAAAATACCTATGGAGAGGTACCTGCTATTGACAAAGAAAATAATGCCAAGCACTAAACCACTGAAAAGTTTGAAACAAAAAATAACCTCAGCCTTCTATATCATAGTGGGCATGGCGCTATTAAATGGTGTTGTCGCCATACTACTGTCACAGCAACTCAAATCAGAAATTGAACACTTAGTCGGGGTCGATGTGGTAAAAGTCACCACTGCGCTGCAACTGGCAAAAAACAGTGAAAAACTACAAATCATTACTGCACGATTGAATAATTATTATGATGAAAAACAAAGAACTAGCCTATTAGACGAACTTTCTGCACAATGGGAATTACTCATCAATGACTCACGACTACTGGCCTCAATAGAAACTTCTACTGTCAATAAGCAAGAATTAAATCACGCCTTAGATACTCAACTGTATTACTTACAACAACTGCCATTACTCAACACGTTAACCGATACTGCCTTACAAGCCAATTCACAGGCTTCCAATATTCAAGCCAACTTAACGTCAATGGCGTCGGGATTTAGCGATGAAATGCAAACCCAATTTCAGCGTATTAATACGGACTCTGAACGTCAGCTTAAGCTGAGAAACGTTGACCAGATTGCTTTAAATATCAATACAAATCAGCAGCTATCTTTATTTAGTCATCTAGGAGAACACTTATTTACCCAGTTAACTCAAGTGAATATCATCGACAATCTAGTTGAACTAAACCAAACCCAAAGAGATGCTATGCGACTGCTGTTAAGCATGGAGGCTATGCTTGATAGTATCGGTGGCGATAAAAACTTATATTTTAATTTGTTATCACAAATAAAACAGACCATGGTCGGTGAAGACAACCTCTTTGAACTTTCTCGCAAAGCAATTAGAAGCACTCATATCGCCAATGCGCATTTAGAATACCAAGCTGATGCCGCACAAATCGTTGCGACCTATACGCAGGATCTCGTTAACCAAGTTGAAAATGAAATTCAGCAAACAGGCCGCGAACTTAAAAACGATAGCACCGCATTTATCGTATTAATTTTCTGCAGTGGCATCTTATATTGCTTCTTCATCTGGCTCACCAGTTGGCACTTTATCACTAAGGGAATCATCAAGCCTGTCATGGCGACTCGAGATGCAATGAATGCCATTGCCAATGAAAAACTCGACGCCAGAATGCCTGTCACTGATAACTTAGAGCTCCAGCAAATGGTGAGCTCCTTAGAGACATTAAAAAGCTATGCAGCTCAGGTTAAAGGCATGGCCGAAACCGACGGATTAACTGGCTGCTATAATCGCCGCTATTTAGATTTACAACTCCAAAAAGAATTAGAGTATGCAAGGGACCACAACATGCCCCTAGGTATAATTCTGTTTGATATTGATAATTTTAAACAATTTAACGACAGGTATGGTCATGTCGCAGGCGATCAATGTCTTAAGAAAATCGTTAATGCCACCAAATCGATCTTGAAACAACCCACTTACATGCTTGCCCGCTATGGCGGAGAGGAGTTCATGATAGTACTGCCATCGAGCAATCTCGAGGAGGTATATCATTTTGCTGAAGTATTACGCAATAAAATCATCAACTTAAGTATACCACATGAAGACTCCCCCCATGACGGCATACTGACCATCAGCGCTGGTATTACTTGCTGGGAGCGATCACAACCTATGGATACGAATAGCTTAATTAATCAAGCTGATGAGGCTCTCTATCACGCCAAACTAACAGGTCGTAATCGTACAGAGACACGACTAAACCAGCCAGTTCGCTATTCCTAACCATAAAATGCGGCGACTGTTCAGTTTCTTTTTTCACCAGAGGATTGAGTTACGCTGACTTCACCCCCATTAGCTAATACTAAGTTAATCAGGATAAAGTCAGGGAAGTATGCTCGCTATTGTTATCACGCTTATCCTAGGAATTGGCGCAATTACCTGGCTACTGTCGAGTCGTTGGCGCAGGACCTTACATCGTCGACGAGTCACGATGAAACCTTTTCCAAAAGAATGGCGCAGCATTCTCAAAAAAAGACTGCCTTACTTCCATGCTCTACCCGCAGATCTACAACTGCAACTCAAACGGCATATCCAAATTTTCATCGATGAAAAAGTCTTTATCGGCTGCGATAATTTTGAGATCACGGATGAAGTAAGAGTCACAATCGCGGCCCAAGCCTGTCTACTGCTACTCAATCGTAAAACCGACTTTTACCCCAAACTGAAACAGATTTTGGTCTATCCCGATGCCTTTATCGTCAATAATCAACATAAAGACACTAGCGGTATCGTGTGGGAACAACGCAATGTGCTGGCAGGGGAATCATGGGAATACGGTAAAGTTGTGCTCTCATGGAGAAATACTTTAGACGGCGCCGCCGATCCCCATGATGGTAATAATGTCGTAATCCATGAGTTTGCCCATCAGCTCGATCAAGAAGATGGCCAAGCCAATGGCGCACCCATTCTGCAGCATTTTGCCGACTACAGCACTTGGTCTGAAGTGCTAAGTAGGGAATTTACCCAATTACAACACTGTGCAAATTTTGGCACACCCTCATTATTTAATTATTATGGTGCAACTAATCCCGCTGAGTTTTTTGCCGTCATCACCGAAGTCTTTTTTGAGAAACCAGAGGATTTTTACCAACAACACCCAGACTTGTATCGGGAACTAAGCCGCTTTTATCAACTCGATCCGATAAACTGGCATTAACCCATAAAAGTAGAGGCACGCAAATGCTCAAAGACACTCATGCATTCTCAGTTAAAGGTTCCAATATTAATCGCGCTACCTTGGGGTTACTGCTCAGCGCGTTAATGCTTGGCGGCCTTAATGTAAGCGTACAGGCACAGGACTCGCCAACACAAAGCGCTCAAACGACTTCGAATCCTGATCAACAAGCTGCGGCTCACGTATTAGATTTACTCAACCAATATTCAAGCGATGCCAATTGGGATAAATACTTTGCCCTGTACCGAAAAGACGGCATTTTTATTGGCACGGATGCGAGTGAGCGCTGGGGAATGGCGGAATTTGAACGTTACTCCCGCCCCACAAAAGGTTGGCGCTATGATTTAACTGAGCGTCATTTAATCCAACACGGTAATGTCATATTGTTTGACGAGTTATTAAATAGTCCAGCCTATGGCGTCAGTCGAGGAACTGGCACTTTAATCAAAACCAATGGCAACTGGGAAATAGCGCAATACCATTTAAGCTTTCCCATTCCTAATGAGGTAGCTAAGCAAATAACTGCCGAGATTAAAGCCGCAAACAAACAATAGCGCAGCACTCCCCAAAATACGGTTTGAAAGAGTGCAATTTCGAAAGAATACAGCTTGAAATTAAATCGCTTAAAAAAGTAATCACTTAAGTTATATCGCTATCTCAGGGACACAGTAAAACACACATTAGCTAATTGGGAGAAGTGGATGAAACTTTGAAAATCCACGTCTTCAAATGCCCTTTCCGAAGGGCCCCTATCCGCATAATAAAACCCGATCACTTTACTATCGACTAATAATGGTGCTAATAAAAAGCCTTGACGTGACACATGTTGCGCTTGTAATTCTTTACACTGCTCTTGCCATTTCTTAGAGCTAGGATCATCTACCCAAAGCGGTAACTTATGCTCCATCGCTTGGTAAAATAATCCCCGCCTATCGCTCAAATCGATAATAAACTCTTGCTTAATGGCATCTGCATCACGACCTAATATCACTCTAGGTTGAAGTTGTTTACGGCTTGGTGACAATAACAGCACGCCACACCGGTCAACGCCAACGCCCTCAAGTATACCTTCGAGAACCGTTTGCATGATTTGGTTAAAATCGGCTTTATTAATGGCGAAGCCTGTTAATTCTCGTAGCTTAGCTAACTGAATATTCAAGTTAACTTGATAGACAGGCATATCTAATGAAATGGGAAGTGGAACAGGTTTAACTGTGACCATACGCTTAGGATCAGGTAGATAGTCTAGCAACACCTTAGCACCATATACTTCAGCTAACTTATGGGTCGCATTCGCGCAGCGTTGCATCCGCACCATAAACTCATTTTCTTCTAGTCCAGTAAAACTCGCCGCTTGCGTGATACGTTTCCCTAATTCCTGCTTATCAAGATTAGGCTGAGATAAAATATCGCAGAGCTTATCCGCAATAAAAATAGACCGAATTTCAGGTCTTTGGTCTTCAGGATTATTAACTGCATGGACCAACAGTTCTCCCAATCCCCAATTGCGAGCAATACTTTGAGTTAATAGTGAAAAAGAAGTGCCGAGGGCTTCGCGGGTTATACTTCGTTCCTCTGCTGGCGTTGCACATTCACGTAGTTTTAGATCTAACTCTTCGGTGAACTCACCACCAATACTCCAAAAAGCGCTCTCACCTATGTGATACAGTAAAGAGGCTATAAAAGCTTCCTCCTGCATTTCTTCGTCATAATGGCTCAACATCATCCGTGCAATCATGGCGGCTTGAAATGCTTTAGCCATCAACTTTATTAATCTTTGATATACGTTAGGTGCCAAATTTTTACTCTCTAACAAGCTTGAGAGTAACTTGGCTGTGATACAGATATTTCGCACTGCATCGAAACCAAGCACTATAGCCGCTCGGCTGACAGTAGAGATTTGGCTACTACCTTTATGGTAAATAGCGCTATTAGCAACTCGAAGAATACGAGAGGTTAAGGCGTTATCGTGCATCACGCTACGCCCGAGTAATGCGAGAGAGGAAACGTCATCCTTGGCGAGCTTTTCTAGCGATTTAACCGTCGAACACAGTGCTGGCATTTCCAATTCACTGATCCGATTTGTCCAATAATCGACCCCTTTATTAGTATTGTTATTAGGCTTCAACCTAAAGTTACCTTAGCGATATAATCTTGTTGTTTTTAGTATAGATAAACGCAAACATTTCGCCTGTTGTCTAAAGCTTGTTTTAGCAAATCATTCATTAATTGCTTAATAATTCAACATTAAGCAATATCTGCCGATAAAAATGCCCAAGACAAAGCTCGGGCATTTCAGTAAAACTGAAAATCAATCCACACTTAGGCTTTGAGGTACTGCTTAACAACACGCAACACTTTATCTATGTCCTGACGGCTGACATCTTTATGAGTCACAAGCCGAAGCGTACGCCCTGGGCTTATCAGGATGCCTTCCGCTCGACAGTGTTTAGCCAATAAGTTCGCATCAATATGGGATGCTAATGTAACAAATAACATATTAGTTTGTACTGCGGCTAAATTGACGTCGAACTCACTGAATTCTGCCAACTGCCGAGCTAAGTACGCTGCATTGTCATGATCTTCACTAAGCCGTTGTACTTGCTCAGTTAAAGCAAGCTTACCCGCAGCGGCAAGTATCCCAGCTTGACGCATGCCACCACCAAGCATTTTACGCCAACGAATGGCTTTCTTAATCAAGCGTTCATCACCTAAGAGTAATGAGCCGACTGGCGCACATAATCCTTTGGATAAACAAATCGACACTGAATCAAAGTGCGCCGTGATATCACTTATTGCAATATTCTGCGCAACCGCAGCATTGGCAACTCGCGCACCATCTAAATGAATTTTTAATCCGCGATTAAAGGCTAATGCCTGCGCGTCCGCCAAATAGCTTTGCGGGAGAACCTTACCGCCAATCGTATTCTCTAAACTAAGCAAACGAGTACGAGCAAAATGGATATCATCAGGCTTAATTGCGGCTTCAATGTCAGCTAATGCAATAGTGCCATCTAATTGATTAATTAAAGGTTGAGGTTGAATGCTGCCTAGGACAGCAGCGCCGCCGCCCTCGAACTTATAATTGTGAGCCTGCTGACCGCACAGGTACTCATCACCACGATCACAATGGGCCATCAAAGCCAATAAATTTGCTTGAGTACCCGAACAGGTAAATAATGCACTTTCAAAGCCAAACATCTCCGCAGCCATATCCTGCAAACTATTTACCGTAGGGTCATCACCGTAAACATCATCACCCACTTCGGCTCTGGACATGGCTAACCGCATGGCTGCTGTTGGCTGGGTAACAGTATCACTGCGTAAATCTATCATCTTGTCCTCAACTTAAAGTTTGGTTGGCGCATAATGGGCTCAAGACTCTAGCGCTAAAGGCTTATTTTGTATAGTTTATCGTCATACTTGTCGACAAATTTACCGATGTAGAACCTCGCATATACTTGAAACAAGTATCGACATACTGACATCTACTAATAAAAACATAAATATACTCAAGATCTTGCCGATATCTATCTGTCGATGTATGGACGCTTGTACGCGTTTAGCTTGGCGAAAAGAGTCTTACTCGTTAGAATGCCACACTAAGATGGTCATGCTACAACAATGCGATCGCTTTAGTAATTTTGACTAATACTTATCGTTCAATAGGTGATTTGTAGTGAAAAACTCCCAATCTCGATGGATTCAGCTAGCGCTTTTGCTATTAAGTTTAAGCCTAACATCACAGGTATTTGCTTGGTCTGACACTGACCGAGATGGAGTGCCAGATATCAAAGATGCCTGTCCTAACACAGAGCCAAATACACCTGTTATGGCTAATGGTTGTGTGGAAGAAGCCGCTGTGGAAATGACTGCATCACCAGTTTGCGATATGAGTCATTCAAATGCTGAGTTAAACACAGATTGTCATAATATTTCTGCAGCTATGGTGTATTTTGAATTTGCCATTGCCGAGGTTGACTTTTCTCAATGGAAAACTTTAGCCTTAGTAAAAGCATTCTTAGAAACAAATGATGCTGAATTAACCTTAGTAGGCCACACAGATATCGTTGGTACACCAGAGTTTAATTATCAACTATCACTTCAACGGGCTCAAAATGTAAAACGTATTTTGGTTGAAGATTATGGCTTTAATCCAAATCGCTTTACCGTAATGGGTAAAGGTATATCTGAACCTGTAGCGGACAACCGTTCTAGCGAAGGGCGCAGTTTAAATCGACGAGTAGAATTTATCGTCAATAATAAATAGTTTTTGTTAGCGTATATTTAGGGAGTTATTCAATGGAAAACCTCGAAGGTTTATTAAAACAAGCACCAGATCTGATTGTGACTTATGGCTTAAAAACATTATTCGCCATTATCATCTTCTTTGTTGGTAAATACTTTGCGGGCGTAGCACAGAAGCTTGTTCGTAAATTACTTAACAGCCGTAAAGTTGATCCGACAGTCGTTTCATTTGTCGCAAACCTCGCTTGGGCAGTGGTATTTGTTTTCGCGGTTATTGCTACGTTAGGCCAAATTGGCGTACAAACCGCATCACTGGTAGCCGTTATCGGTGCTGCAGGTTTAGCAATAGGCTTAGCGCTACAAGGTTCTCTGTCTAATTTTGCATCGGGTGTGTTAATGGTGTTATTCCGCCCTTGCCGCGTAGGTGACTATATTGAAGCTGCAGGTATCGCCGGCACTGTTGATGAAATAACCATATTCTCAACCAAGCTTCGCACTCCTGATAATAAAGTTATCGTAGCGCCAAACTCATCTATCATGAATGGCACTATCACTAACTACTCAGCAATGGATAGTCGTCGTATCGATTTAGTGATTGGTGTATCTTATTCCGCCGATATCGCACTCACTAAAAAAGTATTGACCGATATTTTAGATAACAACCAGTATGTGTTAAAAGATCCAGCATATACAGTTGGACTTTCTGAATTGGCTAGCTCTTCAATCAATTTCGTGGTTCGTCCTTGGGTAAAAACATCTGATTATTGGACTGCACGTTTCCAACTGCTTGAGCAAATAAAAAATGCATTAGACGCTGCAGATATAGGCATTCCATTCCCACAAATGGATATCCATGTCAAAGAATTACCGCTAAGCAAATAACAATTAGTGGATAAAAAAGGTCGGTAATTACCGGCCTTTTTTTATGGTTCTACGCATCATTTTAGCGTACCTTAATGGACAGATATTAGCGAAGGCACAGATATTCATGTGTGAGGAAATCCAATGCAAAAATATGTTTCATTTTTAGCCGCAAGCTGTATTTATAGCCTAGTTCTGATGAGCCCCAATACACTCGCCAGTGAGAAAACACAGGTTTTAATGGGTGAAAAAACAGTCACCTTAGAAGGGAAAAGACCAAAATTGTCGCAAATGGCGCCGGGTTTTAAAGTCGTTGATGAGCATTTCACGCCAGTGATGCTAAGTGATTTTAAGGGTAAAACTGTACTGATAAGTACCGTGCCAAGCCTAGATACAGGTGTTTGCGCACTGCAGACGAAGCGCTTCAACAGCGAAGTTGGCCATTTTTCCGATGACGTCATCATGCTAACGATCAGTACCGATTTACCCTTCGCACAGAAGCGTTTCTGTAAAGTGGAAAACGTAGATAAAATCAAAGTGCTATCAGATAGCGTGTGGCGTGATTTTGGTGAAAAGTATGGTTTGTTAATTCAAGATTATGGCTTGCTGGCTAGAGCCATTTTCATCATAGATGCAGAAGGTAAGCTCCAATACCAAGAGTTAGTACCAAACATCACAGAGCATCCTAACTATGATGCCGCACTTGAAGCGCTGAAAACCCTTCAAGCCCAGCAGTAATTTACCGCTAAAAACAGGGCAGCCTTAGCTGCCCTTTTGTTTAACGATTCTATTTCTACGATTTGGTTTTACGATTTAATGTGTATGTTGATCGCCACTGGATTGGTAGTCAAAGGTCGGCATAGACCAATGATATCGCAGCGCCAACATCCGTAAGCTAAAACCAACGCTTAAACAAATAACCAAATTAATCCATTCCGTTAACTGATAAGCTTTTAAGACGATATACAAGCCTGCCGTCAGTAGTGAAATCACCGCATAGAGTTCTTTTTTAAAAATCAAAGGCACTTGGTTACACAGAATATCGCGGATAACGCCACCAAAGACACCAGTGACCAATCCCATGACTACGGCTATTGTTGGGCTAAATCCTAGCATTAGCGTCTTTTGTGCGCCCACGATGGAGAATACGGCTAAGCCTAAGGCATCAATAGCCAAAAATAACTTAGACAGATAACGCATCACAGGGGCGATAGCGACAGTGAGCAAAGAAGCGAATGCAATCGCAATAAGGTAATGCACATGCTCAACCCAAATTAAGGGGTAATTTCCGAGCATCATATCCCTTAGTGTGCCGCCACCAATTGCCGTTGCGCAGCCAATGATCACCACACCAAACAAATCCATCTGCTTGCGGCCAGCCGCCAGAGCGCCCGTCATCGCCTCGGCAATAATCCCAATCAGCCAAAGTAATCCAATAATCTGCGTCTCATGCATCTTTGTTACTACCAACAACTCAAAAAATTGATTCTGCCTGATAACCTCTCAGTTCTATAATGATTTTATTTTGAATTCATCATTAGAAAAATTAATTCATCATCTTATTAATAATCTGATGCAGACTCCTATTACATTATTAATGTTATAGGATAAATATTATACAAAATAGTCAGTTATAAAAATGTTACTTTCACATTGTCATCTATGAAAATAGAATTTTTAATAAGTATTAATAACGTAAATCCAATCAGATGATAAATAACTGCAGATCATCTAATACCGTAGACAAAAAGCATAAAAATCAACCACAAAAAAGCGGCCCTTAGGCCGCTTAATGTTCATTCAAACTGAATCAGAACTACTTAGTGTCAGGCTTAGGTGGATAATTTGCCATTACACTGCCCACTGCTTGATTGATGATCTGTACTCTTTCTTCTGGGGTATTTTTGTCGCGAATGGTATCGGCAACAGAACCACGCCAGATCAGTTTAGTGGTTTTATTATCAACCAAATCAATAATCAGGGTGCCAACTTCATATTCTCTTACTGTGGTTTGGGTCTGCATATTGCCGCCCCAACCCCATCCTGGACCATAGTATGGGTTGTAGCCAAAATTACTATTGAAGGTATCAACATTAATCTTCTTATCAACTTTGGTCAGATAATTAACAAGTACATCAGCATCTTTTACATCAACTAATGTCATCCCCTTACTCGCTAACTGGCTATTCACCGCTTCTCTGACCCGTTGATCCATCAAGCCATCTAGATGATATCCGGCAGAATCCGTTTTCTGAGCAACCCAAGCATAGGTTTTATATTGGGTAAAATTTGCGCTAGGATCAAAATCCCAACCTGACTTCATCGAACTACAGGCACTGAGTGCCAACACAGCTAATGCTACAAAAATATTTTTCATCTTAATTTCCTCAGATGTTCGACCCGAACAAAGACAAGTATCAGAGATATGAATTTAGCTTACAGAGCAATAGCCTAATCTACAACTCAATTGATTAAAAAGCAGCATCTCATTCAGCTTGACTTCAGCAAAATCAAAGATGATAATGATTATCAATTAAGATTTAAAGGGGGTGTTGAAATGTACTGGTTTATTAGCGCGTTTATGGTTGCATCTGCCATTTTTTTCCTTGCACCAGAAAAAATTTCTCTCGAGGCGAATAACGCAAAAATAAAACGTCATTTGCCTACTAGTTTACTGATATTACCCCTCCTAGTGCTTGGCTGGTTGGTTATTGATACCATTGCTAATGGCACTAACTATGCCACAGTCGCTGCATTTGGTTTTGTTACAACAGCCTGCTTAATTGCGTTACCTAAGTTACATAAATTTATTATGCCCAGTGCATTACTCACCGCTGTGGCGCTGATAGCCATGGTATTCATGCGAATGAATTAATCCTGAGCTTTAAGCTTACTTTTCAAAAATATGCTTACTTCCCTGCAAAGAGTTAGCATTTTGTATTGGCCACTTAAGGAGAATCCTCAAGTGGTCTTTTTTTACCTCCCAGAACCCCTGCAAATTTGATAAACTCAACGGGTATAAGTCACCTTCTAATATCAATGAATGAAACCAATGAAAGCAGATCCTAATGTATCCTTAGTATACAGTACCGATAAAGGCCGTATAAATGCAGAGCCCATCACTAAAGCGATTCCGGAATCCGATGGCATAGTCAGGATCCATAGAGACAGTAAAGGCCGCAAAGGTAAAGGCGTTTCGATTATCTCTGGGTTAGGTCTCGATGAAGCAGCGTTAAAAGCAATGGCACAAACCCTTAAGAAACAATGTGGTTGTGGTGGTACGGTTAAAGATTTCACTATTGAGGTCCAAACAGACAACCGCGAGCAATTAAAGCTATTACTTGAGAAACAAAACTACAAAGTTAAATTAGCTGGCGGTTAATCTCGCCCGACTTAGCAATATAGCAGCAAGCTAGATCAACTTAGCCACATCAAACGGAGTAGTTTAATGGAGAGTTTGCAGAACCATTTCTTAATTGCTATGCCCTCACTACACGGTACGTTTTTTGAACGCTCAGTCATTTATATCTGTGAACATGATGCCAAAGGCGCCATGGGGCTGGTGATCAATAAACCGCTCGGTATCGAAGTTAATTCGCTATTAGAACAAATGGATTTGCCGGCAGAGCAAGTCTCCGCGGATTTAGTGCTCAATGCCAATGTCATGATGGGCGGCCCCGTCTCCCAAGATCGCGGCTTTGTGCTGCATACCTCTCAGCCCTATTGGGCCAATAGCACAGATCTGGGTTGTGGTTTAATGCTAACCACTTCCCGTGATGTGTTAACCGCGATTGGAAGCAACAGATCGCCCGAGAAGTTTCTCGTCGCCTTAGGTTATGCTGGGTGGAGTAAAGATCAGCTCGAACAAGAGCTTGCCGATAATTCTTGGCTCACAATTCCAGCAACGAATGCGCTCTTGTTTGACATTAAACACGAAGACCGTTGGCCACAGGCCAGCCGTGCTCTCGGATTTGATGCTTGGCAAGTTTCAGCTCAAGCGGGTCACGCTTAAGCCTATTTATTAATATAAGTCCGCACACTATGAATTCGAAAACCGTATTAGGCTTTGATTTTGGCACTAAGAGCATTGGTGTGGCTATAGGCCAAGAGATCACTGCCAGCGCCACACCGTTATTATCACTCAAGGCCGTCGATGGTATCCCAAATTGGGATCAGATAGGCGACTTAATCAAAGAGTGGCAACCTGACTTAGTCGTCGTTGGCCTGCCCTTAAACATGGATGGCACAGAGCAAGATATGACCCACAGGGCGCGTAAATTTGCTAATCGCATCAATGCTAAGTTCAAAGTCAAAATAGCCACTCAAGATGAGCGATTAACTACCACTGATGCTAAGGCCAGATTATTCGAATTGGGTGGGTTTAAGGCTCTGACCAAAGGTCAAGTCGATGCGGTGTCTGCAGTCCTTATCATCGAAAGCTACTTCGAAAATAACTTCAGCAAGTAATGCCACAATAAATAAAACCACAACAAAAATAAAAGGATAAGTTGCCTTATCCTTTTAGTTTGATGTTTAACCCGATAAATTACCGGATCAAAAATGTGGCTTCACTAAGTTGGCCATCATAGTAATGTGTGCATCATCATCGTTTAGTGCAGCGATGTAACGGAACTTCTCACCACCCGCCTCGGCAAAGAGATGACCATTCTCACCAACAATTTCTTCCAGCGTTTCTAAACAATCAGCGCTAAAAGCTGGGCAGACGATAGCAATATCACGCACGCCTTGTTGCGGCAACGCTTTCAAAGTCGCATCGGTATAAGGTTGTAGCCATTTGGCTTTACCGAAACGCGATTGGAAAGTCATGACAAACTCATCTTTACCTAACCCAAGCTTTTCGGTGACAAGTCGAGTCGTTTTCATACAGAAGCAGTAATAAGGATCGCCTAAATGCAAATTACGCTCAGGCATACCATGGTAAGACAACACCAATTTTTGCGGTTTACCATGGGCTTCAAAATCAGCCGTGATCGAATTAGCTAACGCGTTAATAAAGTCAGCATTGTCATGATAAGTATTAATAAAATGCAGTGCTGGAATATAGCGCCACTTGGACAACTCAGCAGCAATCGCATCAAATGCAGAACCTGTGGTTGGGGCCGCATATTGGGGATACAGAGGTAACACCACGATTTTATCTATGCCATTTTGATGCATATTCTGCAAGGTGCTAGCAACCGACGGATTACCGTAACGCATTGCTAAATGCACAGAAACATCATAGTTATCGGCTTTAAGCTTATCCGCTAACTTTGCGGTTTGACGCAAACTAATGTCCATCAACGGAGAACCTGCCGCAGTCCATACCTTTTGGTATAACGCTGCCGATTTTGCTGGCCGTACCCGCAAAATGATCCCGTGTAAAATCAACATCCACACTAGCTTAGGGATCTCGACGACTCGTGGATCCGCTAAAAACTCTGCAAGATAACGTCTAACAGCAGATGCTGTGGGTTCATCTGGAGTACCTAAATTCAACAACAACACGCCTACTTTGCCGCGCTGCCCGTGTCCAACTTCTTTGGATAAGCCTGAAAATTTAGCCAAAACAGCCTCTTAATTAATAAATATTCGTAATATTAAAGTACAGATTCTATCGCTTGCTTAAGCTCTTCACTATCTGGCTTCACTTTAGAATTGAACTGTTGCACAACCACACCATCACCGCTGACGACATACTTATAAAAATTCCACTTAGGCGCACCAGTTTTTTCGGCTAAGTATTTGAAGACACTATTAGCGTCACTACCACGTACTGGCGATGTCGACAGCATAGTAAAGGTGACACCGTAATTGATGTAACACACCTTAGCCGTATCTTTCTCATCATTTTCTTCTTGGAAAAAATCATCCGATGGGAAACCAATGACCACTAAGCCTTTATCTTTGTAGTTTTCATGCAATGTTTCGAGCGCTTTAAACTGCGGGGTGTAACCACAGTTACTGGCCGTGTTAACAATCAAGACTGGTTTTCCCTGAGTCAATTCACACAGATTAACTGTCTCTTCAGAATGTAATTTTCGTACTTCAAGGTTCAGATACTCGGGACAAGTGGCCGCCATACTGCCAACACTCATCAAGCTCGCTGTCATAGCGAATATCATAGGTAATTTTTTCATTGCTTTCTCCTTTACCAGTACATTACGCAAACGCACTAGGTAAAGATCATATTGAATTAAAAAATAAAAGCTATGAATAATGGCAACATAGCGATGAAGTAGAACCGATTGAGCTGAACGAAAATCTAATACACAAACAAAAAGCAGCCCATAAAGAGCTGCTTAATCCAGAATCTGGCTCTCGTGTTAGTCCATGTCTAAGGTGACACCTTCCATAAAGCCTGAGCCCGTGGATTCTTTATTCTGTAATTTAATCATCAAACGTAAATCGTTCGGTGAATCAGCATGGTGCAGCGCATCGGCGTAACTAATCTCGCCATCGACATAAAGTTTCAGCAAGGCCTGATCGAACGTCTGCATGCCCTGCTCGTTGGATTTTGCCATGGTTTCTTTGAGTAAATGCAGCTCGTTCTTCGCAATTAAACTCGCCACTCTTGGGGTGTTAATCAATACTTCAATCGCGGCGCGACGCCCTGTGCCATCGACTTTCGGTATCAATTGCTGCGCCACAATACCGCGTAAATTCAATGATAAATCGAACAATAACTGTTGATGCTTACTCTCAGGCACGAGATGCATAATCCGGTCTAACGCTTGGTTGGCGTTGTTGGCATGCAAGGTTGCCATACAAAGGTGACCCGTTTCTGCAAATGACAGCGCAAACTCCATCGTCTCTTGGGTACGGATTTCACCAATCAAGATCACATCGGGAGCTTGGCGAAGGGAGCTTTTTAGCGCCGCATCAAAAGACTCAGTATCTATACCCACTTCACGCTGAGTGATTATGCTTTTTCTGTGGTCATGAACGAATTCAACCGGATCTTCAATAGTCAAAATATGCCCACGAGCATGACCATTGCGATAACCCACCAAGGCCGCCAAGGACGTTGATTTACCCGTTCCCGTTCCGCCTACCATAATGATGAGGCCACGTTTGCTCATCACCAGATCTTTTAGAATAGGCGGCAATTTTAAATCATCGACATCAGGGATTTTAGTCTCAATACGGCGCATCACGCAGCCAGGCGATTCACGCTGCCAAAAAGCGCTCACCCGAAAACGACCTAAATCCTTTGCCGCAAAAGCGAAGTTACACTCACGAGTGGAATGAAACTCTTGCTTCTGCGCCTCTGTCATTAACGACTCAACAAAATCCAGTGATTGTGCTGGTGTAAACGCACTTTCTGCCAAGGGACGCAATTCACCGTCAATCTTGGCACTCGGCGGAAAGCCAGCTGTGATAAACAAGTCGGAGGCTTTGCGCTCAACGATCACTTTTAAAAACGGAAGAACATCCATCATAAATCCTTAAAATGTCGCTTGTTTATTCGAACTCTTCGCCATTGCATCTTCACGGGTGATAAGACCACGATTGACTAAGTTCTGTAAACATTGCTCTAAGGTCTGCATTCCGTGGGCCATACCGGTTTGAATCGCCGAATACATCTGCGCCACTTTGTCTTCACGAATAAGGTTACGGATAGCGGGAGTGCCCATCATGATTTCATGGGCGGCGACACGGCCTCCACCCACCTTTTTAATCAGGGTTTGCGAAATAACCGCTTGCAGCGATTCCGACAACATAGTGCGCACCATGTCTTTTTCACCGGCGGGGAATACGTCGACCACACGGTCAATCGTTTTCGCGGCAGAGGTGGTATGCAAGGTACCAAACACTAAGTGGCCTGTTTCAGCCGCAGTCATAGCCAAACGAATGGTCTCAAGGTCACGCATCTCACCGACTAAAATCACGTCTGGGTCTTCACGCAGTGCGCTTCTAAGCGCCGCATTAAAGCTGTGGGTATGGCGATGAACTTCACGTTGGTTAATCAAACATTGCTTATTTTGGTGAACGAATTCGATAGGATCTTCAATGGTTAAGATATGATCATGTCGATTTTCATTCACGTAATCCACCATAGCGGCAAGTGTGGTACTCTTACCCGACCCCGTAGGTCCAGTCACTAGGACCAATCCGCGAGGGAAACTGGCAATTTTTTTAAAAATTTCCGGCGCACCTAATTGCTCAAGTGACAAAATGTCACTTGGAATGGTACGAAACACAGCCGCCGCACCACGGGATTGATTGAATGCGTTAACACGAAAGCGTGCAAGATTAGGGACTTCGAACGAGAAATCGATTTCTAAATGTTCTTCGTAGTCCTTGCGCTGCTTATCATTCATTATGTCGTACACTAAGCTGTGTACACCTTGATGATCGAGCGCGGGCAGGTTAATTTTTCTCACTTCACCGTCAACACGGATCATGGGAGATATCCCTGCAGAAAGGTGTAGATCCGAGGCTTTGTGTTTTACACTAAATGCCAATAACTCAGTGATTTCCATCGTTTGGGATATCCTTGCAACTAGATAATTACATCATGACAACAATAGCAGACAGACTCGCAATCGCCCAGCGCAGGATCACACAAGCAGCGCAAAAATGTGCCCGCCACCCCAGCAGTATTCGCTTACTTGCCGTCAGCAAGACTAAACCTATTGAAGACATTATAGCAGCCTACCAAGCGGGTCAGCGTTGCTTTGGCGAAAACTATGTCCAAGAAGGCGCTGAAAAAATTACTGCGCTCAAGGGGGATTTCCCGGACATAGAATGGCATTTTATCGGCCCACTCCAATCCAATAAAACCAGCATAGTCGCCCAGCATTTCGATTGGATGCATACCGTTTCACGCGACAAAATTGCCCTACGTCTCAATGAGCAACGTCCGGCCGAATTGGCGCCATTAAACGTCTGTATTCAAATTAATATCAGTGCTGAAGACACAAAATCTGGCATAGATGCGGCTCAAATGCTGCCACTGGCCGAACTGATAGCTCAGCTACCTAACTTAGCACTGAGGGGCCTAATGGCAATTCCAACGGCTACCGCAGATACAGAGTTACAGCTTAAAGAGTTTTCCATGTTAAACAATCTATTTCAAGAACTTAAAACGCATTATCCCGCTGTAGATACGCTTTCAATGGGGATGAGTAATGACCTAGATACAGCGATTAGCTGCGGTTCAACTATGGTGCGTATTGGCAGTGCCATTTTTGGGGAGCGCAATTACACTGCGTAAAATCCACGTTAGGCATTTAGTTAGAGGTCAGTTTAACCTTGTTTTTAGCACTTTATGCCCAAATACTGTATTTAATAATACCGAACATTAACGATTTAAGAGCAATTAGCGAGAGTCGATAATCAGGATCAGTCATTCAAATGACTAACCGTTTTATCATCTTAATTTAAGGTGAAGATGTTACAAGTTAACGGTTAACACACTGAAGAGAATCAAATGGATCAACAGAAAATCTGCTTTATCGGTGCCGGCAATATGACGCGCAGCATCATCAGTGGCTTAGTCAATAGCGGCTATCCAGCTCAACTCATCCAAGCGACTAATCCCAGCCAAGGTAAACTCGATGCACTAAAAGGCGATTTTGGGATTTTGGTTTCTCAGGATAATTTAGCCGCGGCGCAAGCTGCCGATGTCATAGTACTTTCAGTAAAACCACAATTGATGCAACAAGTTTGTGAAGCATTACAGACAGTCGAGCTGTCGAATAAGTTAGTCATCACTATCGCTGCGGGCATTAAAGCAAAGCGATATACCGACTATCTGGCACAAGACATCAAGCTTATCCGCGCCATGCCAAATACGCCGATGCAAATTAGTGTTGGTATGACTGGCCTCTATGCGCCTCAAAGCATTACTACCGAGCAGAAAGCCATTTGCGATCGTTTGATGTCAAGCGGCGGCGAAATAGTGTGGGTAAATGAAGAGTCAGATTTAGATCAAGTGATTGCACTATCGGGCAGTTCACCGGCTTATTTCTTTTTGCTAATGGAGTCTATGATAGATGCAGGCAAAGAAATGGGAATGGATGAAACAAAAGCCAGAAGTTTAGTGCAGCAAGCTGCGCTTGGCGCTGCTATGATGGCTAAGCAAAACCCACAACTGACCTTAGGTAATTTAAGGGAAAATGTTACTTCAAAGGGCGGCACCACCGCACAAGCGCTGGCGACATTTGAAGCTGCGGATATGCGCGGCTTAGTAAAAAAAGCCATGGAAAACTGTATTAATCGTGCAGAAGAAATGGCTAAAACATTTTGATCCACTAACACGTTTTTTATATCGAACTTTAATAGGTAGAAATCTCGATGAATGCATTTACCTTTTTAATCACCACTCTATTCGATCTCTATTTGATGGTGGTGATTTTGCGGATTTGGTTACAACTGGCAAGGGCTGATTTTTACAATCCTTTTAGCCAATTTATTGTTAAAGCAACTCACCCGCTCATCGCACCAATGCGCCGTATTTTGCCTTCCTTAGGGCGATTTGATACCGCATCTTTCGTCCTCGCATTATTGGTTGTGATAGCCAAGCTGCTACTAATTAGCCTCATTGCGGGCGGTGGCATAGACATACTGTTATTTTTGCTGTTTGCCGTTGTATCTGTGGTCAAAAAAGCAGGGGTACTGCTGTTTTGGATGCTATTAATACGCGCAATCTTAAGCTGGTTTAACCAAGGCTATAATCCAATTGTAATGATCATGGGTCAGTTAACTGAGCCCGTATTAGCACCAATACGTCGTATCATACCGCCAATTGGTGGTTTAGATTTATCCGTAATGCTGGTTATTATTGGTATGAATTTCCTCAATATGTTACTTGCTCAATATATACCTTATTGGGCTGTGATCTAATGAGTGCAGTGACTTTGCAGCAAGGTGACTTGCTGCTTAATCTCTACATTCAGCCTAAGGCTAGCCGAGATCAAATTGTAGGATTGCACGGTGATGAGCTAAAAGTAGCCATCACTGCGCCGCCTATTGATGGCAAAGCGAATGCCCATTTAAGCAAGTACTTAGCAAAAGCTTTTAAAGTGCCAAAGAGCGACATTCACATAATAAAAGGTGAACTTGGCCGACATAAACAAATCCGCATTATTGACCCTAAGATCATCCCAAGTGTCATTACTGAACTGATGGGGCAAGATAGTGAAAAGTAATTCAGTTGAAAGATCAATCAGTTAAAGAATCGTACAACTGAAAACGAATTAATCCTTTGAATGCTATTAATTTATTGGAAAAAATAGTCACGGCGGCCCTATAATCCAACATTCCCTAATATGAGGTATCCCATCATGTTCCGTAATCTTCTCGCTGTATTAGCCCTCACGGCCAGCCTTTGCGGTGTTGCAAATGCCGAGCAAAAAGAAACTGTCGGCAATTTTGATATTCATTACATGGCACTTGGCAGTACATTTTTAACGCCTAGCATAGCCAAATCCTATGGCATTAAGCGCAGTAGCTACACTGGCATCATCAATATTGCCGTATTAGATATTAGCGAAGCGAATAAGCCCGCAGTACCCGTTGAAATTACTGGAGTTGCTAATAATTTGTTAGATGCGCGAATCAATCTAACGTTTAAAGAGATCCGCGAAGGTGATGCGATTTATTACATTGCCGAAGTGCCCTACCGCGATGATCAGGAAATCAACTTCAATATCGCAATTAAATATGGCAATCAACTGAACACGAACTTACAGTTCAAGCAAAAATTCTACGTTGAATAAACCTATTTTATACCTTTGTTGGCGTTGCTTTCCTGTAGCGCCAACCCCTTTCCCTGTCCTTTACTATTGAGCTTGGGTATCATAGTGCCAACGCACGTCGCCCCATTTATGATAGGTATTCCATGCAACAAATCGTCCTCGCCAGCGGTAATAAAGGCAAACTCGCTGAATTCGATCAAATGCTCGCAAGCTACGGTGTCACTGTACTGCCGCAGAGCCAGTTTAATGTCAGCGAAGTAGCAGAAACGGGTACCACTTTTGTAGAGAATGCCATTATCAAAGCAAGGCATGCCGCCGAAATCACCGGACTTGCGGCCATTGCCGATGATTCGGGTTTAGAAGTGGATTTACTCCAAGGCGCTCCAGGCATTTATTCAGCACGTTACGCGGGCGAAAATGCCAAAGATCAAGACAACGTATTGAAACTACTTGAGACATTAAAAGACCAGCCAGCACCTCGCGGGGCAAGATTCCAATGCGTACTGGTATATATGCGCCATGCAAAAGACCCGACCCCGATTATTTGCCAAGCCTCATGGGAAGGCCAAATCGACTTTAGCCAACGCGGCGCTAATGGCCATGGTTACGATCCGATTTTTATCCCTGAAAATTATCAATGTAGCGCGGCGGAGCTGGGCAGCAACGAGAAAAATGCCTTAAGCCATCGTGGTAAAGCCCTAGTGCAACTCATCGCCGCCATGCAAGCCCAAGGCGTGTTAACTGGCGGGAATGCACAATAATGTCGTCAACTGCCGTGACTACTGCAATGAAGCTCGAACTGCCACCACTCAGTCTGTATATCCATATTCCCTGGTGCGTACAAAAGTGTCCCTATTGTGACTTTAATTCCCATGGCCAAAATGGCGAACTGCCACAAGAGGCTTATGTTGATGCGCTATTGGAAGACTTACGCCAAGATTTACATCTCGTCCAAGGGCGGCAGATCCATACCATCTTTATCGGTGGCGGCACGCCATCCTTATTCGATGCTTTGCAAATCAAACGCATACTCGATGGTGCCAATGCGCTAATCCCCTTTAGTGACAATATCGAAATCACTATGGAAGCCAATCCTGGTACTTTAGAGCACGATGACTTTAGTGCCTATCGTGCAGCGGGCGTCACTCGTTTATCTATTGGTGTGCAGAGCTTTTCTAAGGATAAACTCAACTTACTCGGACGTATTCACGATCAAAACGAGGCACAAGTCGCCGCTCAAAAAGCCAGCCAAGCGGGATACTTGAGTTTTAACCTCGATTTAATGCATGGATTACCCAACCAAAGTTTTGCTGAAGCTATGGCCGATATCGACACGGCAGCGGCGCTTAACCCGCCACACCTATCTTGGTATCAGTTAACAATTGAGCCCAACACCCTATTCCACTCAAAACCGCCGCAGCTGCCCGATGACGAAGCGCTCTGGCATATCTATGAGCAAGGTCAACAAAAGCTGGCCGCATTAGGGTATGAGCAATACGAAATATCTGCCTACGCAAAACCTGGTTACCAATGTAGGCACAATCTCAACTACTGGCAGTTTGGTGATTATCTAGGCATAGGCTGTGGCGCCCACGGCAAAGTGACGTTGCCAGAAGAAAACCGCATCATACGCACGGTAAAAATTAAACATCCTAAGGGATATCTGAGTGCCCACAACTACACCTTCGAATCGATTGAAGTTGCAGAGGAAGACCGCGCGCTCGAATATTTAATGAATCGCCTGCGCCTGATGACACCTATCCCTAAGCAAGAATTTGAACTGCGTACCGGACAACACAGAGACACATTGACCGAAGGAATGGAAAAGGCCAAACAGCGCGGTTTACTCACAGAATCCGCTGAACATTGGCAATTAACCAGCAAAGGTCACATGTTTGTTAATGATTTACTGACACAATTCTGCTAAGCCTGCCGTTAAAATAGCTATATAAATAATGTGTTAGTAACAAATAGTGTCGTTAAATACTATTACTGCTAACACATTTTCTAACATTAATATCCATACATTCTTGTCCAGCTTCTTTAGAATTGATGCAACTCAATCTAGGAAGCCTGATCATGCCAATAAAAACTAAAATCAGCTTAGTCGCACTGACCCTTTCAGCTCTATTGACCATTCCCGCGTATGCAGCATCAACTTCGCCAGCCTTTCACAGTGCAAGCGAACCTGTGAATACAGTGGTGCAAACCGAGTCAGAAAAAGCCAATGCGTTGTTCGAAACCATCTTCATGGAAAACATCATGGCGAGCCCTATTTCGCAAACCTATATGGGGATCAAGCAAGACTATGATAAATGGGATGAACTGGGTGATGCCGCCGATGATAAAGCCCTAGCACGCACAAAAAAACAACTGGCACAGGTCAATCTGATTGATGCGGCCAAACTCGATCCACAAACAAACCTCAGCCTCACCTTACTCAAACAAAATCTGCAAAATGACATCGAAGATGACCAATGGCGCTACCATAATTACCCTGTGAATCAGATGTATGGCGGCCACTCTATGATCGCCTCCTTCTTGATTAACCAACATCAAATTACCGATGCCAGCGATGCCAAGGCCTATATCAGCCGCTTGAATGGCGTGCCTAAACGTTTAAGTCAATTACAGACAGTTTTAGAAGTCCGCGCAGATAAAGGCATTATCGCGCCTAAGTTTGTATTCGCTTATGTGATTTCAGACAGCCAAAACATCATCAAAGGTGCGCCTTTTGATAAGGGCGACGACAGCGCGCTACTCGCAGATTTTCGCCGTAAAGTGAACGCACTAGCGATTCAAGAAACGGAAAAGCAAGCACTGATTCAACAGGCTGAGCAAGCACTAGTGACCCAAGTCGAGCCCGCCTATAACAAGCTCATCAGTTACATCAAAACCTTAGCAACCAGAGCTGACGACCGCGATGGTGCGTGGAAACTCCCTAATGGCGCGGCCTTTTACAATAATGCTTTGGCCCGCACTACCACCACAAATATGACCGCCGATCAAATCCATGACTTAGGCCTTTCTGAGGTGGAACGTATCCATAATGAAATGCGCGCCATTATGAAGAAGGTCAATTTTAAAGGCGATTTACAGCAATTCTTTAGCTTCATGCGTGACGATCCCCAGTTCTACTACCCCAATACCGCCGAAGGTAAAGCCGCCTATTTAGCTGAGGCGACTAAGTTCATCGACAATATGAAGTCGCGCTTGGATGAAGTGTTCAAAGTAAAACCTAAGGCCACCATGGTAGTGAAGCAGGTTGAAGCCTTTAGGGAAAAATCCGCGGGTAAAGCCTTCTATGAACAACCGGCACCGGATGGTTCGCGTCCAGGTAGCTACTATGCAAACCTATATGACATGAAAGCCATGCCAAAATACCAAATGGAGGCGCTGGCCTACCACGAAGGTATTCCGGGTCACCATATGCAGATAGCCATTTCCCAAGAACTGCAAAATATTCCTAAATTCCGTAAGTTTGGGGGCTATACTGCGTATATTGAGGGCTGGGGTTTATATAGCGAATCTTTCCCAAAAGAAATGGGACTCTACGCCGATCCTTACTCTGACTTTGGTCGCCTAGCAATGGAGTTGTGGCGTGCCTGTCGCTTAGTCGTTGATACTGGCATCCACACAAAAAAATGGACCCGCGAGCAAGGCATAACCTATTACGTGGATAATACGCCAAATGCTAAATCAGATGCGGTGAAAATGGTTGAACGCCATATCGTTATGCCATCACAAGCGACAGCCTATAAAGTGGGCATGATTAAGCTGCAGGAACTCAGACATAAAGCAGAGCAACAGCTTGGCAGTCAATTTGATATCCGCGACTTCCATACGCTAGTACTTGCTAACGGCGCATTGCCACTGGATGTGTTAGAACAACAAGTCGATCTCTGGATAGCCAGCAAGAAGAAGGCCTAATACCCTAATGTTTTAATGCCTTAATGCCTTAATGCCTTAATGCCTTAATGCCTTAATGCCTTAATGCCTTAATGCCTTAATGCTGAGTCGTGAAGCACTGTTAACTTGCTTCACGACTAAAGCGACATAAGTGAAAGTCTTAAGCTGCAGCCAATAAAAAAGCCACTCGAAAGTGGCTTTTTTATTGGTACCATTATCCCGTTAGATAACAGAACCCTTCTCACTGTGGGTCACTATATTTGTTGCATTAATATATGCTTTAGCACTCGCCTTCACATCATTTAACACACAGTTGCGACTTTAGGGTACAGGGAGACAAAACTTGTGCTCAAGGCTGCAAACCATCAATAAAAAAATTACCTCAGCGATAAGGCTGAGGTAAACCAAAAACTAGGATGATGGTTTAAAGAGCCAACATTGTTTTAGTTCTCAAACTTCTGTTGGCTGTGATCCAAAACTGCATTAACGCCGACCTGTATACAAAAATTGAAAGGGGTCATTTCCAATAAACGTATAGGACTCAGGTCATTCCGAATCAACTGCCACCATTGTATTCAATTAAGAACAGAGTTCAAGGATGTTATAAAAAAGTGCTTTAGGAACCCCTAAAAAACCATCAACAAATGTACTCATCAACTCAATCTAACGTATTGATTTTAAATGACCATAAAAGTGCGCGCTCAATTTAAAACCACATAAGACTGCTTTTGAGAACAATGTTTCCTATTTTACTGACGTTTACTGAATAATTCGACATAGGGAGCATCCCAATACGGTGGCGTTCCTATGTGATCTTTGATGAATTCGATAAAAGAACTGACCTTAGGTGCTAAGTGCTTACGACGGGGATAAACCGCCTGCAATGGCAGATGGTGGGTCAATTGCCAATCCTTCAGTAAAGGCACTAATGTCCCTTTGGCAATTTCATCTTCCATCAAATAACTCGCAAGATACACAACGCCAAGACCACTGATTGCAGCAGATTTTAATGCAGGCGCATTATCCACCCTGAAATTACCCGATACGCCAATTTCACAGTAGTCATCACCCTTCTTAAATTGCCACATGCTGTGCTCATGCCACTCGCCTTGATAGACCAAACAATTGTGGTCAACTAACTGCTCAGGTCGAGTTGGCTCGCCATGTTGAGCAATATAGCCAGGCGAAGCAACTAACAGGAATTGGCACTTCATCAGAGGTCTAGCAACCATGCCAAGCGGTAATTGCTCAGACATAGTTAACAGTAAGTCTAAGCCTTCGCTCACGACATCCACTTTATGGTCCAGTAAGCTCACTTGTAGCTCAAGCTCAGGGTGTTTTGCCATAAAAGATGGCAACGCAGGAATGATATGCATCACCCCAAAGGATTGGGAAATTCCCACCTTAAGCACGCCGCGGGTCGCATCATTTAAGTTATGCACGCTGGCTATCGCTTGTTCAGCGTCACGCAGCAGTTCTTCACCTTGCAGATACAGCAAATGCCCTGCTTCAGTCAGACTTAAGCTGCGGGTGGTACGTTGAATTAATTGAACACCAAGTCTATGTTCAAGATCGGCGACTTGTGTACTGACCTTAGACTTAGAGATCCCAAGCCTTCTTGCGGCGGCACTAAAACTACCTGCTCTGGCCACATGAGTAAAAATCGCAATAGGTTCTAACAGTTCTAACATGGAAGTCGCCTTAAGCTGTTTACGACAATGATATTAACTTTCGGTGAGCAGCTATGGTTAGCGTAATCATCGCTTAAAAATAACCATAGCATTGATATCTCGCATCAAAATGATATAACGCAGAGATTTAGACCGAAAAAGTCCACTAAAGTAGGGGGTTATATCTGACTGATATGCCAGCTTTTAATTATATTTTAAGAGTATACCAAATATTCGTCTCTAGACTGTAACATTCCGAACTAAATCGCTGCAAGCCTAGCCTATAAGCCACATCAACTTAGCCATAACGGTTGTCACCACGATTAAACCGTAGCCAATAAAAAAGCCCCTAGTCGATAAATTGACTAGGGGCGTAGCATTCAAATTTGACTCATGCACAAGGAGATAGAAGTTATTGCAGTTAAAACTAAGGCCTATTCGCAAGGATTATTTACAAGAACTATTTGCAAGAACTATTCACGCAGTTCCTTGGTTGAGTTTTGTGTCAACACATAAGGTGCTAGTTCTGGCACTTCTTGGCGCAATTGATTTTCAAGCACTAACAGATGTTCAAATCGGTCGCACAAACGGTCAGCCTTAGCTTCTAATCCCTTAGATTGGCTCTCAACTTGTTGCTCAATATCTTGGCCTAAATTGTCCATTTTTTTGGAGAAGGTATCCATCTTGGCTTCAAAATTTTCACCGCCACCAGACATGATTTGGCCACCTAAGTTCATCATAATGGCGCCAATTGAATTCTGGACAATTTGTTCCATTTCCTGCTCGAATTCATCGTTAAATGTACTTTGCATCGAGTCTTCAGTCGCCCCTAAATAGAAGCTATCACCATTCTTATAAGCCACTGAATCAACCCGTTTTTGAACGCCAGCCATCATTTCATCAAATTTTGCACCAGCAGCATCACCCATTAAAGGTGTTAAGGCCATACCAACAGCTTTGGAAGCAAGAGATACTGCCTCATTCACCAGTTCAATCACTTCTGGCACTTGAGTCGAAACTTCATCGGCATATTGAGTAACCAATTTTTTCTGCTTGTCGGTTAAGTTAACTTGCTTACCTTCCACAAATAACTTGTCAACTTCGATACGATACTTTTCTGTGCCCTTCTCGCTCATGACTAATTTTTTAGGCTCGACCATAACGTCATAATTTAAGGAGACTTCACAGCGCTCATCTATTTTTGGTTCTGTTTGTGCTTGCGCCAGCTGTACGCTAGATGCTCCTAAAATCACGCCAGATAATGCAAATCCAGTTAATAACTTATTTAATTTCATTTTTGTTCGTCCTTTAATCTGAATAATTCGATAAACCTAAACTACTGAATAGCTTATAGCAGGAGACGTGCCAACTTTATAACAATTTGATTATGTTGAATTTTGAAAAGTTAGCACTAAAAGGTCATTAGCGAAATTCGCTAACATTTAGTCTAATAGTGCTAATAAAAACGAGAGATAAGACTAGAAAATAGAACGACCGAGACGCTGACTTAGATGCTCAAGCATCGCAGTGCCCGCAAGTGAGTTGCCATTATTATCGAGTTCTGGGGACCATACACAAATCGACAGTTCTCCAGGGATCACGGCAATAATACCGCCGCCGACGCCACTTTTACCTGGCATACCAACACGATAAGCAAACTCACCAGCACCATCATATAAGCCCGAGGTTGCCAACAGAGCGTTAAGTTGCCGAGTTTGCACTTGAGAAATAAGCTCAGTCCCTGTGATACTTTTGCCGCGATTAGCCAAATACAACATGGCCTTAGACAAGTCAGCACAATTCATCTTCAAGGCGCAATAATGAAAATAGGTGCGTAACACAGTATCAACATCACCTTGAAAATTACCAAATGACTTCATCAAATAAGCGATAGCCGCATTGCGCGCACTATGCTGATATTCTGAATCTGCTACTTGTTTATCGAAACACACTTTATCGTTTTGGCTTAGTTGCCTGACTAACTCAAGCATTCTGTGTTTAGGAGCACCTAAACGACTCTGCAATAAGTCAGCAATCACTAACGCGCCAGCATTGATAAATGGGTTGCGCGGCTTGCCACGTTCTAACTCGACTTGTACTAAAGAGTTGAATGAATGGCCCGAAGGTTCTTTGCCAACACGGCTCCAGATTTCGGCTTCTTCATATAAAGTTAACGCTAAGGTTAAGCTGAAAACTTTGGAGATACTTTGAATCGAAAACGGCTCAAGGTAATCGCCCGCACCTAAAGTTTCACCGTCAACAGTCGTGACGGCAATGCCTAATTTGCCAGCATCAACGCTGGCCAGTGCGGGGATATAATTTGCAACCTTTCCTTGGCCGAGCAAGGGTCGAACTTTCTCGACCACTTCCTCAAGTAATGCCAACTCGGGCATTAACCCCACCAAATGTCGTACAGTTCGCTAACTTCAACCTGAGACACTTTTTGGGTCGCCCAGAATGCCTTAACTGCAGCAATATCTTCTTCGGTACATTTCCCAATCGTTTGAGTGGCGATAATGCCTTCCCATTCGATGTGGCCGCCGCCATGGAAACCTAATTTACGGGTTTCGATCACTTCATCGATGAATTTATCTACAGTTGCATCGATATCGGCTTCAGATACTGATGCATCAAAAGTCCAAGCCATATCGAAACCTAACTCTTGGAATTCATCAACGCGCATTTTCTTACGTAAACGACGGCTACGATTAGTTGCCATAGTGATTTTCCCTTTTGTGTTTAAAATTAGCTAAAATTGAGTTCGTGATTAAGCGATACGCTCAAACATCAGATCCCATACACCGTGACCCAGTCTATGGCCGCGGGCTTCAAACTTTGTCAATGGACGATGATCAGGACGCGGCACCACACTGCCGTCGGCCGACTGGTTTTGATAACCCGGAGCGGCTTGCATCACCTCTAACATATGCTCGCTGTACTCTTCCCAGTCAGTGGCCATATGGAACACACCGCCAATTTTTAGCTTGCGACGAATCAGTTCGGCAAATTCAGCTTGTACGATGCGGCGTTTATGGTGACGTTTTTTATGCCAAGGATCTGGGAAGAACAATTGCACTCGGGCTAATGAACCGTCAGCAATCGCATGTTCTAATACTTCCATGGCATCGTGATGATACACACGTAAATTAGTCACACCAGCAATGGCGGCATCACTGAGGCAAGAGCCTACACCCGGTTTATGTACTTCAATACCAATGAAATTTTGCTCTGGTGCATCTTTAGCCATTTGTACTAAAGAGGCGCCCATGCCAAAGCCAATTTCCAGCACAGTATCGGCTTCACGACCAAAAACATCGCTCAGTACCAATGGCACTGGGCTGTAATCTAAACCCATTGTTGGCCACTGGCTTTCAATAGCGTGTGCTTGGCCTTTGGTTAAGCGACCTTCTCTCAGGACAAAGCTTCTGATCTTGCGCAGATACTTGCCTTCTTCATTAAATTCAGCGGTAGTGACTTCGCTCATTTTTGCCTCGTCTAGTGGACAACACCATTATAAAAGAAGGGCATTATCCAAAGTTCAACATACAGTGCAAGCACTAATGGGGCGAAAGTATACCAAGATTATTTAAGAGTGCGAATTTAGCAGCGATTTTTAGCTTTAGATCCTTTGCCAACTTATCTTTGACGCTTGTCTAAGAAGATAACTGCCGCTACACTGCGCCGATGAAATCTACAGCCTCCTTCGCTACACGTATCGTCTCTTGGTACGACAATCACGGTCGTAAAACCCTCCCTTGGCAGCAAGATAAAACCCCATATCGCGTATGGGTTTCTGAAATCATGCTGCAACAAACTCAGGTTACGACTGTTATTCCCTATTATCTTAAATTTATGGCGCGTTTTCCCGATGTGTTAGCACTTGCTAACGCGCCAGACGATGAGGTATTACATCATTGGACCGGTCTTGGCTATTACGCTAGGGCGCGTAATCTGCATAAAGCAGCCAAAATAATCCGCGATGATTATCAGGGATTATTTCCAACACATTTTGAACAAGTGCTCGCCCTACCCGGCATCGGCCGCTCGACGGCAGGCGCAGTATTGTCATTGTCACTTGGGCAACATCACCCCATTCTCGATGGCAACGTAAAACGTGTATTAGCAAGACATGGGGCAATCGCAGGTTGGCCAGGGCAAAAGACGGTTGAAGAGCAACTTTGGCAACTGACGGATGCCTTCACACCGCAGCAAGATATTCAGAAATATAATCAAGCCATGATGGATATCGGCGCCAGTATTTGCACTCGTAGCAAACCTAACTGTGCCGCTTGCCCTGTAGCGATTGATTGCAAAGCTCAACTGATTGGCAGACAAACCGATTTCCCTGGCAAAAAGCCTAAAAAAACCATACCAACCAAAGCGGCGTGGATGTTAGTGATGATGCAAGACAATCAAGTCTTTCTAGCTAAACGTCCGCCAGCGGGAATTTGGGGCGGGCTCTGGTGTTTCCCTGAATTCGCTACCCAAGCCGCCCTTGAAACTCATCTTGAAGAGCAAGGGTTTGCTGCGCAGCAACTCGAATGGTTAACTGGCTTTAGACACACGTTTAGCCACTTCCATTTAGATATTCAGCCCATGATGCTTAACTTAGATAAAACTCACGGCGATAAAACCCTCGGCAATAAACAGAGCGTGGGTGCTGTCATGGAACAAAACCAGTCTCTCTGGTATAACATAAGTCATCCTTCCAAAGTGGGACTCGCCGCAGCCACCGAGCGCGTGCTAGCCAATTTGGGATCACTCGTTCACTCCGCAGTCAGTAAGGAATAATCATGGCGCGTACAGTCAATTGCGTATATTTAAATAAAGAAGCCGACGGCCTAGACTTTCAACTGTATCCAGGTGATTTAGGTAAGCGCATTTTTGATAACATCAGCAAAGAAGCTTGGGGCCTATGGCAAAAAAAGCAAACCATGCTGATCAACGAGAAAAAACTCAACATGATGAATGTTGATGATCGTAAATTTCTTGAAGAACAAATGACCTCTTTCCTATTTGAAGGTAAAGATGTTGAAATTGAAGGTTTTGTACCAGAAAAAGACCAAGATTAATTCTGGTCGTTAGTCGGCTCTAAGTATAAAGCTTACAAAAAAGCGCCTTTCGGCGCTTTTTGTTTATCTAAATGGCAGAATAAAGAGTTACTTACGCACGCCTTCAACCACTAGATCTAACTCGACATGGCTAGATGCTGGACCTAAATCCATCTTGATACCGAAATCTTTCATCGCAAAGGTGGTTGTGCCCGTAAAACCGGCACGATAACCACCCCAAGGGTCCTGACCTTCACCCACAGCATGGGCCTTGATCGCTAATGGTTTAGTCACACCATTTAAAGTTAAGTTACCGTTAATCACTAAATCGCCATTGCCTTTATCTTCCACCGAAGTAGATGCAAAGGTCGCTTTAGCGAATTTGCCAGTATTAAGAAAATCTTCGCCGCGAATGTGTTTATCACGCTCAGCATGGTTTGAATCGACACTTAATGTATTCACAGTAACATTTACAGTCATCGCTGTTGGTTTAGCCGCATCGTAACTAAAATCACCGCTAAAATCATTAAAACGCCCCACCACATAGCTATAACCTAAATGGTTTACTTTAAAAGTAATAGAAGCATGAGCACCTTCTGTATCAATCACATAATCTGCAGCAGAAGCCGCCATAGGAACCAATAGAGATACACCAATCAGTGCGCTTAACAGTTGCTTTTTCATTGTATTATCCTCGTTTAAATTTAATCATTCTAAGTAGGGTAGTGTCTTTATCGATAAAGTGATGTTTTAATGCGCCCGCCGCGTGAATAACGACCAGCGCGATCAAGCTGTAAGCCGCATACTGGTGAATATCACCCGCGATATCAGCTTGGTTTTCAAACAAAAGTCCCAATCCTGGTAGTTCAAACCAATCAAACACCCAGATACCACGGCCATCTGCGGTTGAGATCAAAATGCCAGCAGTCATAATGACAAAGAGCAAGACATAAATAATAAAATGCGCCAAATGTGCGGCCGTCTTTTCCCACGGTTTATGACTCGCCTCAGGTACAGGCTTGGGATTAACTAAGCGCCATACCAAACGAAATATTGTCGCAGCCAATAACAGAATCCCAATACTTTTATGTAGATGCGGCGCAGTCTTGTACCAAGTACTGTAGTAGGTTAACTCCACCATCCACACACCGACTGCAAATAACCCAATCACGATGAACGCACTCAACCAATGGGTCACAATGGCGGTAATTCCATAAGCAAACTGACTATTTCGAAACATACTGCGACTCCGTACTCGCGTTTTCTTCATGCTATCCATGAAATAATATTCATTATCATAAATCTAAATTTAAAAACTAAAATCAGTAAAAATCGCTTATATCTTTCTAAATTTTAGAAAGTAAGCCAAAAATCATGATCTGTGAGCACAACGCTATAGTAAACATCAGTATCCCTCTGACTTGAAAACTACAGTCAACGAATGAAATTGAGCTGAATTCGCAAAATAAGAGATAAAAAACACCCAAGATGTGCATTAAACAGCCGAACGAGTGATTTATCGGGAAAAAGCACTTGCAGAGGTCAAACACCCTAGCTAATATAGCCGCACTTCGAACGATACGGCTTAGCCAATGAGTTCAAAGTAGTTAACTAACGCTTAGTTTAGTTGCCCGAATAGCTCAGTCGGTAGAGCAGAGGATTGAAAATCCTCGTGTCCCTGGTTCGATTCCGGGTTCGGGCACCATTATTCTGTAGTAAAAATTGCAGTAAAGATTTAAGCCGGCATAGCTCAGTTGGTAGAGCAACTGACTTGTAATCAGTAGGTCCCGAGTTCGACTCTTGGTGCCGGCACCATATAAAACAATGAAACCACTCAATGAGTGGTTTTTTTTGTATCTGAAACTTGAATAATAACTCACAAAGTCTGTGGTCAATCGCAACTGACTTACTCTTGATAATACCAGTAGGTTCCGAGTTCGACTCTTGGTGCCGGCACCATATAAAACAATGAAGCCACTCAATGAGTGGCTTTTTTGTATCTGAAATTTGAATAATAACTAATAAAGTCTGTGGTCAATCGCAACTGACTTACTCTTGATAATATCAGTAGGTCCCGAGTTCGACTCTTGGTGCCGCCGGCACTATATAAAACAATGAAGCCACTCGCTTACTCTTAGTTGCTCCGCTTCCATCAATCAAAGCTCAACAATACCCACTGCGCTCCACAGCTCCTTGCTTGCAATAGATGAGCTTAAACCTTAATTTTTCTCTCCCCAATAGCAGATAAATGAATGAGGAAGTTAGGATAAACAGCCATATGGAACACCTATTGGCGTTAAAGTGCTGAAACTTTCAGCGGTAAAATAAGAGTAAAACGAAAGAATCAAATAAATAAGCGCATTTTGTTTAATAGTTAATCAGTCACTTAAAAAGGGCTTGCACAGCTAAAGCGAGCACTATATTATACGCGCACTTCGAACGAACAAGGTCTTCACGACTTAGTTCAAAGTAGTTAACTAACGCTTAGTTTAGTTGCCCGAATAGCTCAGTCGGTAGAGCAGAGGATTGAAAATCCTCGTGTCCCTGGTTCGATTCCGGGTTCGGGCACCACAATTTAGCCGGCATAGCTCAGTTGGTAGAGCAACTGACTTGTAATCAGTAGGTCCCGAGTTCGACTCTTGGTGCCGGCACCATATAAACAATGAAGCCACTCAATGAGTGGCTTTTTTGTATCTGAAATTTGAAGTGTTTCAAAGCAAAACACAACGAACTTCCCTCAGTAATAACGATAGCGCCCTCAATACTGGCACAATAAGCGTTCAAATCGAGCGTTAAGATAATGTATTGACTTCACGCAACGGACAATCGCTTCATCCTTTCCTCCTATAAATGATAGTTTTATATTCGCCACATAAAAAAGCCACTCATTATTGAGTGGCTTTGCGTTCTTATACAAACTATCTAGTTCCAAATGACTCAATCGTGCTTATTTGATGAGCTCGAGTGGCATAGGCCTATCACCTGCTTGAACTTGATGTTGAACATGGCGCCACCCTTGAGTGAGCTCACTTAGATGTGCTTTTCTCTCGGGGAAATGTGTAGCAAGTTTTTCGATAACATCGATTTGCTTCTTACACAATAATGACCAACGATCTGCATTTGATAAGTACATGGCGTTTTCCTTAACTGAGGGGTTACTTTTCCTTAGCCAGTTAAGTCTAGGCTGGAATCATTTTATTGCCAATTCAAAATTGCGCGTTAGCGCACTGTTAAAACAACTAACTCGGGAGTATCTTGGTTCTATAAACATAAGATAGGAGGCGTTATGACAGCCGATATTTTCAAACTCATTTTTGTCGCTATTGGTATATTTCTCGTTTACAAACTGATATTTGGTGGCAAGAAAGGTCTGACTATTTTTGAAATGCATTTTAAAGATGGCCGTATGACTCAGCATAAGGGCAAGATCCCCGAACGATTCGAACGGGAATGCCGCCAAATCGCTAAAACCGAAAAACTGACTTGTACTGTTAGGGCTGAAAAATCAGGAGATGTACGCTTACACATTTCTGCCAACGTGAGTGAAAATGTAAAGCAAAGGATTCGTAATCTGTTTCCGTTTGAATATTATGACAAAAAATCGATAGATAACAGTCGTCAAGCGGGTTAGTTCTTCGCCTCTCCCCTAGCAACCTTAATACTTGCTATTGATAGTTAAGTATTGAGGTTGAAGTGAGCTCCTAAGGCATTTTCTTATTTAAACTTAACTGGATACCTAGGTTTTAGAAAATCGGATTCTAACTGACCGTCTTTTCTCGCATCTCGAATACGACGTTCATTATCTTGCACCATAGGATCGCTTACGGGTTGATGAGGATCGACTTGTTTCTCAGAATGATCCTCAAACTTAAAGTCAAAAGATGAACAAGCAGTTAACGACAGACTAAAAAATATTCCCCATAAAACAACGTGTTTATTCATCGACTACCCCCTATCTATTTAGACTTAGACTTAAGCTCAGATTAATTAAATTTAAACAATGGGTTGCAATAACCTTACCCCCATATATCACTTATGCCACTAGCAAAAATGCCTAGCTGCAACTTTGGTTTGACTTCAACACTTTAATGCAGAAAAAAGGGGGTTATTAGCCAAGCTATACTGTTTAAGCCAATTTAAGTCTTAATCAACAGAGTTAATCCAAGACAAGCTGGGGTAAGCCAACTTAACTAAAAATTGCTGAGACTATTTTTGAATAACTAAAGTGACTTTGGCAACTGTGATGCCAAACTTAATAATATCACTCTGATTTATAATGGTATTATCATTCACTAAGAACATCCAATCGTCGAAATGAACTTGATATTCCTCACCATCCACAGGCAATAACATATCGTATTTCCAACGTAGCGCACTGCCGCTAGATTGGCCATCGGCAGTCCCGATAATGTCACCTGCAGTTCCTGAGTATCGCCCTTCCCCTAGTGCCTTGATGCGCCATACACGAGTTTGAGTTTCACCATCATCATACACAAACCATTCATTAATGACTCCCTCACTTCCCTGCCAACTGGCTTCCATAATGACATTGAATTTGCGGATTACTTTGCCACTAAAATCTTGTACGACCCCAGAGGCTTTTAATGGCCCATTAAAAAATGACTCCAAAACCAATGTCGGATGAGTATCTTTATAATCAGTCACTTCCACCGATGAACAACTCGACAACAGCCCTATCATTATTAAACCTAAAAATAACTTTCGGCCAACAAGCCGTTTCAACAATCGCATGGTTTTTCTCCGAGTAATTGCGCCCGCAAATCAGGACGACTAGTAGCTTTCGATAACCAAATCGCTAAAAATGCCTCAGCAAAATTAGCATCATGGATAATGTCGAGTGGTTGATGATTAAAGAAAAACTGACTCGTTTGTCCATCTATCACCTTAAAACTTAAATGGTCGCCCTGCTTCACATCGGGCCAAGTCGCATTTAATAAACCCAACCAACGTTGGATATCATTTTCGGCAAACGCTAGATGCTGCCATTGATCTTTTGTCGCTTCGAGCAAATCCTCTGACTCAATATCTCGATAATATTCAATATCTAACACCAGAGGATATTGCCCCTGTTGATAACGGCCATTTACCGTCATCAGTCTCGCCTTATACAAACTAAACCACAGCCAATCCATTTCTGTGCGGCCCACTTCCTGAAAAGTCTGCGTCACATCGGTGGCATCATTCAGTTCGATAGTAATGTTTTCAAAATCAGGCGTTTTCGCCTCTAACGCTTTTAAAGGTGCGGCCAATAAACTGAGGGCCAATAGACTTAAGCAGCTTGAATTCAAAAATGAAAAACCAAGATTTGGGCTACGATTACGAACTGACGACATGGGATCCCCCTTTTACTGCATGATGTCTTACAACAGGTACTTAACTAAAAACGGCATAATGACTTAACCGCGATCAATTCCTACAACTCAATAATTAACGCCCAAACACAGTAAAAGAACGCGCTTTAGTGCTTCGATTAAATCCATAGGGATTAGCAAGTTGGATTAAAAATGGCAACAAGACTAGCCAAACCAAAAATAACACCACAGCAGAAATAACATTGCCATAGGGCAAGCTCACGGCATTAAATTGTGCGCCAGCCAAATAGCTTAACCCACCAAATACGCCCCCGAGTAACGCCTGAAATATCAGCGGTAAAGGTCGCATAAAGGCCAAACTATAATTCAGGGTCAAAGCAAAATGCAGCCACAGGCAACCAAGCCACCAAGGGAAAAGAGCAAACTCAAACACCCCTAAAACAGAGAGTACGGTATCGATGCCTATTCCTAAGGCTGCAACCTTTAGCATCAATAGCAAATCCACTTTGCGATACTCGGGCTTACTTAAGGAAGCTAGCAGGATAAAGTGAAATAATAACAAAGGGATAGTTAACAACAGTGAGGTGTTAAGCCAAAGTACGCTAGACCACCACACAGCCTGAAAACTCAAGGCGTTATAGAGAATAAAGCCCTGATGTTTAAAAGGAACCCGAGAGTTAGCTAACATGGACTTCATCTTTGCCTCACTTTTATCTTGCTGCAAACAAAGCGGCTCATTCCAACGAAAATGGTTATTTCCACTAAAGTAACTGCTTAATCAAAACAAATTACGTCGCATTAGGGCTATTGCTTGGGAGATGATGGCTAGCAATGCGATAGTCCGGACGCACAGCCACTAAATGCACTGTGCTTGTGGTACGTTCTAAAAATCCACCTTCACAATAACTTAGGTAAAATTTCCACATCCGAATAAAATCATCGCCATAACCTAAAGCTTGGATTTCGCCTATCGCATGATCAAAATTCTTATGCCAATGTTTTAAGGTTTTAGCGTAATCGAGCCCCATATCATTGAGCGACCAAACCACCATGTCCGTCTGTTTGGCAATGTGACCGACCATTTGGCTCACTGAGGGTAAGCAGCCACCGGGGAAAATATAACGCTGAATAAAATCCACACTTTTGCGATAGCTGTCATAACGTTGATCGGCAATCGTTATCGCCTGTAGCAGCATGCGCCCATTGGGTTTTAACAATGTTTCCAGCTTTTTAAAGAAGCCTGGTAAATACTCATGCCCCACAGCTTCAATCATCTCGATAGAAACAACCCTGTCGTATTCTCCGGTGAGATTGCGATAGTCCTCTGTCAGCAGCGTCACTTTATCGCTTAGCCCTTCGCGTTCGACACGGGCTTTGGTATAGGCGTATTGCGCATCTGAAATCGTTGTTGTTGTCACGTGCACGCCATAATGCTTAGCCGCATAAATAGCCAGCGCGCCCCAGCCTGTACCAATCTCAAGCAAGGTTTGACCCGGCTGTAAATCGAGCCGCTCACAAATAGTCATCAGCTTAAACAACTGCGCTTCCTGCAAACTGGCTTCCTCATGTGGATAAAGCGCGCTGGAATACAACATTTCACGGTCGAGGAATTGCTCATACATAGCATTACCCAAATCATAGTGGGCGAGAATATTCCGCTTTGAGCCCTCTTGAGAATTGCGATTCAGCACATGCTTCACACGGTTTATCGTGCCAGTTAACCAAGAGAATTTGGCTTCAATCTTATCGAGTAAGGCTAAATTACGGGCAAACAGTTGTACGACTTTGGTGAGATCAGGGCTCGTCCAATGGCCTTGAATATAACCTTCACCCGCACCAATGGAGCCTGAAAGCATTATTTGACGATAAAAACTCGGGTGTTTAACCACAAGCGTAGCGTGCAAGTCGGTATGACTCTCACCAAAACGATAACTCTTGTCGCCCTCAACCAAGGTCAAGCAGCCATGTGGGAGACTTTCCAGCGCCTTAAGCAAGACTTTACGCGCAATACTGTCGGGCAGTTTCCCTGTGGTGACTGAGGTTTGCGAAGCCGTATTTTCCATGTTATTTCTCCATCTGAGCTGGATGCGGCACAAAGGGCACACGTTTAAAAAAGAGTTTTAGCGCTTGCCAATAAATCCCGAAGAAGATCTTGAGAGTCATAAAAGGGAAGCGAAACAAAAGCGTCCGTAAATTGGCCGCCGTGATCGGTTGGCGTTTCATCACTAAATTGGCATTAAACAGTTTTTTGCCATTCTCTTGCATCGACTTGTTTTCAATACCGATGTTTAAGTCTTCACTCGGCGCAGACACATGCCAGAGATAACGCATATCGAGAGTCATAAAGGGAGACACGTGAAACACTTTGTCAGAAGGTTTGGGCGCGGCTAAATCGACTAAATAGCAATGGCGCTGATCCCAAGGCGTGTTACTCACCTCGGCCAACATGTATAAAGGCGTTTGATCTTGATAACAAAAGTAGAAATTTACTGGGCTAAAATACACGCCAAAATGGCGGATCTGACCCACAAACAAAACTCGATCGCACAGTTTATCTGCGCCTAACGCTGCCACTTGAGTCAATACGCGACTCTTAAGTGCAGCTGCGCTCGGATCGACAACAGCCACTTCACCGCTGTCATTGGATTTAGTCGTAAAAGACGTTAAATAGTCTTTAGGATTGAATCTCAGTAAAGCGCGGCGCTGGCTGGCAAAAACTCGCCCCATGGCACTGATCTTATCGACTTCATCTAAATCAATCGCCAACAGCGCCATGGCATAACTAAAGCTATGTTTAATCGGTGTAAAACGGCTGTGGGATACAGTGCCGTAATAAATACCGCTATTGAGCTCTGTCATATTTAGACCTGTCACATTTAAACCTGTCATAGGCTGACACCAAAATGGGCACACACATCAAGTGCACTGCGAACGCCATCTTCATGGAAACCATTGTGCCAATAGGCGCCAGCAAAATGGGTATGATTTTGCCCGGATATTTCCTCACGGCGGCCCTGAGCCTTAAGACTGGCTTCGTTAAACACTGGGTGGGCATAATTGAAGCGGCGTATCACTTTCGCCTCATCAATCAACTCTGACTGATTCAAGGTGACACAAAAGGTCGGCGCATTGGCTGGCAACTGTTGCAGTATGTTCATGTTGTAAGTCACTGACGCAGGACGTTTTAGGTTCCCATCTAGCCTATAGTTCCAACTCGCCCAAGCGGCTTTTCGCTTCGGTAAAATACGCGTATCCATGTGCAGCACCACATCGTTATTCTGGTAGCTGAGGTCGCCTAAAATGGCGCGTTCTGTTGGCGTAGGATCGTTTAACATCCGCAGTGCTTGGTCGCTATGACAGGCTAAAATCACCTCATCGAATTCCAACCATTCACCGTGAACTTGTAACTTCACCCCATTGCCATGGCGTTCAATACCTGTCACAGGTGAGTTAAGGCGGATATTGTCTTTAAAGGGCGCAATAAGATCAGGAATATAGCTACGCGAGCCACCCTTTAGCACATACCACTGGGGTCTATCACTGACATTTAATAAACCATGGTGCTGGAAGAAACGAATAAAAAACTTCAACGAAAACGCGCGCATATCTTCTATGCTCGAAGACCAAATCGCCGCACCCATGGGCAAAATGTAATGTTCAGCGAAAAATGGTGAGAAGTGTTCATTGTCTAAATAATCACCTAAGTTACCTTCGGGATAAATATCCTGTTGATAGAGTGCCTTACAGCCTTTATTGAAGCGCAAAATTTCTTTTAAAAAGGCCCAAAAGCGTGGATTCAGGAGGTTACGCTTTTGGGCAAACAAACTGCCTAAATTGTGGCCGTTGTATTCAAGCCCAGTCAGCGCATTGTGCACGCTAAAACTCATCTCAGTCGGTAATATGGTGACATTAAGGCGAGCTAATAAACGTTCAAATCGTGGATAGGTTCTGTCATTAAACACGATGAAACCAGTGTCTATAGCGTAGGTTTGCCCTTGATGCTCCACATCGACTGTCGCCGTGTGGCCGCCGATATAGTCATTGGCCTCAAACACTGTAACCCTGTGCGACTCACTTAATAGATGGCCACAGGTTAATCCAGAAATGCCGGTGCCGACGATGGCGATATTTTTCATAAACTCTTGTCCTTTAGCGGCTTGGCTTGAGTATCGTTTGCAATCATTTTTTGCCACACAAAGGCAGGTAAAAACGACATCAACTTCAATAGATAAGTAAAGCGTCGCGGAAAATGGATCTCGCGCTTGTCACCTTTCAGCCCATTACGTATCGCCTTAGAAGCGGTTTGTACACTCACTTGCATTGGCATAGAAAAATCATTTTTTGCGGTCAGTGGTGTCGCCACAAAACCAGGGCAAATCAAGCTCACGCCTATGTCGTTCTTGGCAAGATCGAGCGCAAGACTCGAGGCTAAATACTGCACGCCGGCTTTAGAGGCGCCGTAAGCTTCAGCGCGAGGGAAAGGTAAATAAATAGCGCTGGAACTCATTAAGCCAATACGTGACCCCCTAGGCATTAAAGGTAAAAATGCCCCGAGGCAATATCCCATTGCAATTAGATTGGTATGGATAACGCGCTCGAACAACACATCATCGAAAGCCTTAGCATCATCAATATATTCACAACTGCCCGCATTCAAAATGACCAAATCGAGCTGAGAATCTGTTTTCGCCAATAGCTCAGCTACATTTTGGCCAGCTTGTTGAACTTGGTCGCGCTGGGATATATCAAAAATTAACAACGTAGCACCGACTAGTTCATTCAAGGCTAACGCCTCTAACCTTTCTTGGGAGCGGCCACAGGCAATGACGTGCCAACCTAAGGACAAATAATCCTGCGCCAGTTGCAACCCAATGCCTGAGCTTGCACCTGTAATCAGCACTGTATTTATTTTCATCGGCTTAACAGCGTCCATTACTTTGCCGCCCTGTCTTTGAGCAAGCGGATAAGGCCGCCCATGCAAGGCAAATGCTCATACAACATTTGCCCTAAGTCGAAGTAATCCCTGTGAAAATAAATCTTGTCGTTGAATTTAAGTTGGCTCATGCCATCAACACGGATAAGTCCGCCTTTATTCAACTTAGGGTGGCTATATTCCATCTGCCAGAACAGCGCGGCTTGATTCGCATCCTGCTGTACTTCTTTGATCTCAAACTGAATATGCTTAACATTCTTATATAACTTCGCGAAGTACTGAGTTAACGACGCTAGCCCTGTGATTTGATGCATAGGATCGGTAAAACTAATACTGTCGTCGTAAACCCGACCTAACAGATGCAAGTTATCTTTATTTAAAGCTTGATAAAGCTGAATAAAATCATCAACAAGCGTATTAGTCTCAGTCGTCGCTTGGTTTATCATCTTGTTATTGCTCCTGATCCTATTTATTGGGCCGTGGCCTTTTTCAATACGCCTAATACTGTTAATGCCCTTGCTCTTGCTGCACTGTGCTCGACAATCGCACTTGGATAAGCCGTTTTAGTGTTGAATAACGGCTGTTCAAACAAGGACGGTGTATGCGCTGTACTGGGTTGATGTAATTGCTTAATTCCCCAAGATGCGAGCTCTGGTAAATACTTACGGATAAAGCTGCCATCTGGATCAAATTTTTCACTCTGGCTTATAGGATTAAAAATACGGAAATAAGGCTGAGCATCGCAGCCACAACCCGCAGACCACTGCCAGCCGCCATTATTCGCGGCTAAGTCACCATCAATCAGTTTTTGGCGGAAATAGCGCTCGCCCCAGCGCCAGTCAATCAGCAGATGTTTAGTCAGGAAACTCGCCACCACCATACGCAGCCGATTGTGCATCCAACCCGTTTGATTGAGCTGGCGCATTGCCGCATCCACAATCGGATAGCCAGTACGACCTTCACACCAAGCAGCAAACTCCTGCGGGTTATTGCGCCACAGCACATGGTCGGCTTGACGATTGAAATTGTGATTCTTAGATAAATCGGGAAATGCCACCAGCAAATGACGGTAAAACTCACGCCAAGTAAGCTCATTTAACCAAGTACGAGCAGGGCTAGTGTCGTCGACAATCACCTCAGGGAATTGATGCAGCAGCGCGGCAACGCATTGTCTTGGGCTAACCACACCAATGGCCAGATAGGGTGAAATTGAACTAGTGCCATCAATGGCGGGGAAATCCCTATCTTGCTTATAATCCTGCACTTTCTGCTGAATAAATGCCGAGAGCAAACGCTTTGCCTGCCCTTCTCCCGCAGCCCAAAGTTCACTCGACACTTTAGTGACATTGTTAAACAAAAGCGGCTTTGGCTCGGCCAACACAGGTCCAAGTGGCGCCGGAACAGGAAGCGGCAAAATGGCATGGCGGGCGGCAATTTCTCGCCACTTACGGCTAAAAGGAGTGAAAACCTTGTACATGTCGCCGGACAAATTCAGCACAGTACCCGGCTTAAGCAAACAGTGTTCTTCGGTTAATACTAGAGGAATACCCGCCTGAATACAGGCCTGGTCGCGCAGTTGCTCGTTAATCTCAGGCTCGCGACCAGCAAACACTCTACCAATCCCCTGTTGCTGACAATAGTGACCGATAAACTCAGGTACATCAGCAAAGGTATCTAACTGAATTAACTCGAATCCAATACCAAGACTCGCCAGTCCTTGGGCAAGTAAATTGATATGACGTTCGATAAAATCCAACTGAATTGGCGCAACGTCATGGCGCTGCCACTGGGTTGGTGTAGCGATATAAATCGCCTTAAGTGCCACGCCATTCTCCCGCGCCCAATCACAGGCTGCGGTTAACGCCTGATTATCGGCAAGGCGTAAATCTTGGCGAAACCACATCAGTGCATTATTGCCCTGCACTTTTATTGGGATTGAATCTATTTGCATTGAATCGTTAGCTAATGTCATTGTTTTTCTCGCTATTTATCTGCTCGCTTTGATTCACGGTATTCATCTTTCCACTGTGCTTACGACTTCTATTCACCTTCCCCGCTAAACGAGATGGCATTTTTCCAATCAAGTCTGTCATCGAAGACGCCAAAAAAGCAGATAAAGGGCTTAACGTTGGCGCAAAAGGACCCATAAACCAGCATGGGAAAGTCATTTGCTCCAATACAGTCAGCATTTCAGTCTGTTCAGAACCAGAATGATTTGAGTCGGGAATAAGCAAAAGTGCATCGACGTTAAGCCTGCCTCGCAGCAAAGGTAAACTGCCCATGGCTTGCTCGCCAAGATCAATAACCGATACCCGCAGCGACGCTAACTCGAGCGATAGAAGTAGAGAAAACAGAATGTTAGTGCGGGTGGAATTAAGCGAGGTATGTACCCCACGGGATAGACTCACCACAGCGATTCTCGCCGTCACGGCCTGCCCAGTAAAGGCATGACGTCCACCCACTCGGTTAAGTAGCTCGCTCTTTAACCAAGCAATAATCAACTCGGCATCAAGTCGCTCATTCACTAAGTCCTCGAGTTGATTAAGCCAAGGTTGTAGCAACTTTTCTTTCACCAATTGGAAAGGATATAAGCCAAATGCATCATCTAATATCTGCTGTAATTTGTGCTGATTGAAATCGAATAATGCCGTATTGAGCGCAGTGACTTGCTCGCACCATAAATCAATGGCTTGGGTTTGAACTATTTCTGTAAATGAAGATTTAGCAGCACTCATCAGCAAAGGTTTAACCTTACTGATCGCAACACCTTTAGCTAGCCATGCATTAATCTCATGGATTTCTTGGATATTTTCGCTCGTATATAATCTGTGTCCCTTGGGTGTACGTGCAGGGATCACTAAGCCAAAACGGCGCTGCCATGCCCTTAAGGTCACGGCATTCACGCCCGTTAAGGCCGACACTTCACCAATGGGGAGTAATATCTCACCATTGGGTTCTGTGTGGGCCGTGTTCTCTATAGTTTGTTTCATATTTCAGTAATAACTCACTAAATCAAAAGCTAAAATCAACTGAATGCGATTAGATAAATGTTAATAGGCATAGCGCAGCTTTAACGCCTCAGGATGAGGGTTTAAGTACACTTGCTCTTCAATATAAGGTGTTGGAAATTCGCGTAGATAATGGTTAATGAGCGTGATAGGTACTAATAACGGCAATAGACCTTGGCGATATTTCATAATCGCTTCAGACAGTTCTGTCTTTTGCTCTTTGCTCAAATGCTTTTTAAAGTAACCCTGAATATGCTGCAGCGTACTGGTATGATTTTTACGGGTCGCATTAATTTTCAGCGCCGTCATAAAACCTTCAAAGTAGCGGGTCGCGCTTTGCTCAAGATTCTCAATATTGGCCACTATCGGACCAAGCTCGCGATACCATGTCGGGCTGTGTGCCATTAATAGGTATTTATAGCGGGAATGAAACTTCACTAACTTATGCTTAGTAAGCCCTTCATGTTTCATCAGGTGCCAATCGTGATAGGCATAAACGCGGGTGAAAAAGTTCTCCCGCAGCACCATGTCATGCAAGCGGCCTTCTTCTTCCACGGGCAATAGTGGATATCGTTCCATCAACTTGCGAGCAAATACACCAATGCCAGACTTAGAACCATTGTTAGTGCCAATTTTATACTCTGTTACCCGCTCCATGCCGCAGGTTGGCGACTTAGCGCAAAATAAGTATCCTCCGAGGAAATCGAGCTCTTCAACCTTGTTTTCGCTGTATTCATTGAGCTTATCGGTCACATCTAAGCTACCGTCACCACTCTGAACTAAGATGGTTTCCCCAGCACGGACTAGTCGGATACTTTTCCGGGGTGCACCTAAGCCAATCGCCATTTCAGGACAGATGGGCACATAATCGAAAAATTGCTTAATCTCTTGATTACAATAGGTCGAATTTTTATGTCCGCCATCAAAACGAACTTTCTCCCCCAATAGACAAGCGCTGATCCCAATCTGAATTCGCTGCGGGTTAAACTTGTACATAAGTCGACTCCTTGTATCACTATGCTTCTAATTACGGACCATAGTTGTACAAGGATCAAGTTTTTGTATAAATATTTTTTAAAAGTATCGTTTAACAGTGACTCCTGATAAGTCAACCACAAATAAACCTAACTTGGCCTATAACTTGCTAATTCAAACTGCAAAGTTGTCATCAGATAATATTGAAACGTCCAGCAACACCCATTAGTTAACCGCTCAACATTTTAAACCGCAGGTGGCCAAGGGACAGATTCATATATAAAGGAGTCGAATATGAGCACAATTAACCCCAATAGTTATACCAATACCTTTGCGAAAAGTTATGCCAATGTGCCACTCAAGCAAGTCGAGCCGAGCACAAATGGCCTAGGAACTCGTGCAAATTCAATGACGGCGGAGAATCTAACTTCATCAATAAGCCAAGATACTGTAACGCTCTCCTCTGCAGCATCGGTAACGACTGCCGATACCTATAGCCATCTGGCCCCTAACGCTAAACAAGGCTACACGGGTAATGTGCAAGCCATTGCAGGCACGCCTGAACCAGACAAAAGCATCAACAGGTTGGACAAAGCCATGCAGGCTATTTTAGATAACCGTACAAGAGTCGATAGGGATAAAATTAATAAGATAGATGAAGAAATGGCGAAGGTTGCAGCCGATGAAAATCTATCTGAAGAACAAAAAGCCAAGCAACTAGAATTACTGCAAGCGCAAAAATTGGATCTGATTAAAGAATCATCGGAGAAAAATGAAGAGCGGCAACGTCGTATCGAGTCCGAGGTGTATTACAGCTAACGAAGAAATGACCCGCAAAGGAAAAAATTGGCAGTGAAGGAAGTAACTGGTGGGATACAGAGTGTATTTTCTCGGTGAAATATCAGTCTAATCATTTGGAGCTAGACTGATATTTTATAATGTCGCTCAATCCGTTACTAAAGACACCGACGCTTAGGATTGTTTTTCTACCTTATTAATACTGCCCTTATACCCAGTTTCGTCGACGGCCTTAAGCAAACTATCTAGATTAAAATCCTCTGGCACTGTCACTAAGGCTTGCTCAGTTTTTAACGAAGCCTTGGCCTTAATCACCCCATCGGTTTTACGCAGCGCTTTATTCACAACAGTGACACACAGCGGACAAGTCATGCCCTTAACATCTAAGGTGACCAGCACGTTTGCCGCCCAGCTCGACGCTGAACACAGACTTAAGGCGAGAAATAACACTAACTTCATTCAAGCACCTCTAATAACCAAGGTAATACAAAAGGATATGACTGAAATGCCAGCACAACAGGTACAGTTAACCAGTACAGCCACAGCATATGAGTACGACTCAACGTCGCTGTACACAGTGGCTTTTTAGCAAAATAGAGCCGCCAAAATCCCATCAGAATCAGCCCAGTCGACAGTATCAACATGGGCACTTGCAGCCAGCTCAGTTGCTCAATCCCCGACAGACTTGCGGCCGACACCCCGAACACCAGATAAATAAGCGGTGCAATACAGCATAGGCTTGAAGCAACCGCAGCAACCACTGCGGCGGCCATAGTCGCTAAGAGGCCCTTAGCGTTGTTCGGTTGACTGGTAGTCATAGGCAAACACTTTAGGCTCATAATAGTTCACGGGATCGCCATCAACTTCGGCATACGGGTAACCAAAGTTATTCAGTGGTGTCTGTTCGGCTGTAGGGAATAAATCAAAGTCGCGGCCATAGTTAAAGCCAACCCAGTTCATTTCCCAATTGCCAAAGAGGTAATCATTCACGGCCTGAACTGCGGGATCGCTGTGTTCTTTTTTCTCCGTCAAACGCATTTTTGTCACATCGGCGGGATCGGCTGGCAACCAACCATAACCCGCTAAATAGAACATAGCGCGACAATGTTGACCACCACTGACATCGGCAACCCCTTTGTCATCGGCACTACCAAAGGCCTTTTTAGAGTATTCGCCCATCTTGATCGCCTGACCTAAGCGAATCCCAAACATCTCACGGGCAGGGATCCCCACTGCGCGCATTAGCGCCACAAATACTGAGTTAATATCAGTACACTTACCGCCTAACTTGCCACTTTCGAGGATACTTGCTACATCACCCGTACCACAGCCAATCACGCTATTATCGCGAAACATATTAGCGCTAACCCAAAGATAAATCAGTCGTGCTTGCTTCAGTGGTTCAGTCTCGCTGCCAACGATCTTATCTGCTGTTTGCTTCACAATACCATTAATCGGCATGTGTTTAGTCGGCAGCAAATAACGTTCAACATCTGCAGGATAATGTATCTGCTCTGGGGTGCGGTAATGGGTTAAGGCGCCGCTTTTAACGGGTTCCCAATCTATCGTTTCAATATCAAGATCAACCGTTATTGTCATGTTCGCTTTGGCATCGGGCCAAGTCGCAAACAGGGTTTTGGCGCCATAACTGTTGTTTGAGCTGATATAGGCGTCTTTAAAACTACCCGTAAAATTCAGCTGACTCACCAATTGGAATTGCGTGTCTTCGGGCAAAGGGATCCACAACTTAACCACACCCTCAGACCCTTCTGGGGCAATAAGATGGTAAGTATTGATTAAGGTAAAACGGCGGCGTCCATCGCTTGAGCTATGTTTAACCACACTCGATTTAGAGGAAGATGCCAGTACTGGCGTGATAAATCCCGCAGTCGACAAAATAGCCGCACTTTTTAAAAAATTGCGTCTTTGCATTATGACATTCCTTTTATTGGATCATGTTTAGAAAGAAGAGAAACTCAACATAAGAGAGCAAGATTATAGGTGCTATAGCACTGTGCAGCAATCAAGCCGCTAACCATACAGTATAAAACCACTACATCGGAGAAAAATACTCAGGAAAATATGCTACAGCGCTGGCATACTCATGAAAATGGAATAAATATCGACGTTGACTTAACAAGCATAATCAATGATAGATTTAGAGCATTTTTATGTAAAAAAAACAATTTAGTTTAATAAAAAAGTATCAATTACGTTATTTTTATAATCTAAAGGCTAAATAACAACTATATTTAGCTTTAGCTAATGTTGTTAATAAAGATAATTATCTCACCACTTTTCACTCAAGCTTTGAGTCTCTCATTTAGCAAAATCAGTAATATTCTTTGGCAAATTTGCGAAACAGTTTTCAGGGAGATCACAGTCTCACCTGAACAGTTTAATGGTATGGCTGAGTAATCATTCCAAATTTAGAATATTGAACTTACAGTTTTGACTTAAGTTAGCTCGAATTACCTAACGCTTTTTACTCATAAAATATCAAACTTATCTTTCAAAATGGGAGCCAGACCACCATGTTACAAAAATGTTTAATAAAAGTTTGCGTATGTTTGTGCCTGTTCTAGGCTTAAAAACGAATATACTCACTTAAAGGGCTTTTTTATGAAACATAAGCTTTCATTAGGTCTTTGCTCACTTTTGCTCAGCTCCACCGCCTATGCAGAAGTCAACATTTCAGGTTTTGCCTCAGTTGTTGCTGGTCAAGTTCTCGAAGGTTCGGGCGTTGCAGAGTTTGATTTAGGCCCCACCTTTCTCGCCGACTATCCACTCGTTGGCGCCTATGATGAAGATATTAGTTTCAAACCCGATACCTTATTTGGTATTCAATTCTCAGCGGATTTGCTCGAAGGTTTATCTGCCACTGCACAGGTTGTTTCCCGGGGGGCTGATGACTTTTCGGCAAGTTTCGAATGGGCTTATCTGTCCTATGAGATCAATGAGCATTGGACAGTACAAGGAGGTAAAAAACGCTTACCGCTCTACTATTACAGTGACTTTTTTGATGTTGGATATGCTTATCCTTGGGTACGTCCACCCGCAGATAATTACACATGGCAAATATTTAACTACACAGGTGTCAGCGCCTTATATAACTATTTAATTGGCGACTGGACTATGTCTGGACAAGTTTATTACGGTAGCGAAGATAGCGAACCTAATAAGCTTTTATCTGATTTTTTCTTCCTCGAAAATACCCGAGAAGTATGGAAGGATATAGGCGGTATTGTTGTTCAATTCAATAAAGATTGGTTAGATATTCGCCTCACGCATATGCAATATACTAACGAACGTTATATTGGTGGTATTCAGCAGGAATGGAATGGTAGCAACCAACGTACGGGTAAGTTTTATGGCCTATCCGTTAATATAGATTATGAGAATTTCCTTTTTTTATCTGAGCTTAACCGCTTAGATCTCGATGGGAGTAATCTAGATACTTATCTTCTCTCGTTCGGCTATCGTATCGATTCAGTGATGCCTTACATTTCCTATTCGGACTTCAATGATGGTGAAGGCGGTGAAGTTCACCATACAAGTTCTGCAGGTATACGTTGGGATTTCCATCCTTCGGCGGCCTTTAAAATTCAGTATGATGACGTTAAAGATAATGGTGGCCCAGGTATGAAAGTCGCAGGGGATTCGAAATCCATCAGTCTTGGCATTGACTTAGTATTTTAGGAGAGAGAAATGAATAAGTTACTTTGCTTAATCCTACTCAGCTTAGTCTCAATGCCACTATTTGCTGGTGTGGTTGTCATCGTTCATCCCAGTAATGCAGACACTGTCGACCAAAAGGTTATTGAAAATATTTTTCTAGGGAAAACAAAGACCTTTCCTGGTGGAGCGCAGGCCGTGCCGGTCAATCTTGACAGTGCTATGCCCTTAAGGGAAACCTTTGATACTAAAGTGCTGGACAAGTCATCCAGCCAACTTAAGTCATATTGGTCACAAAAAGTATTTACAGGCAAAGGAACGCCACCCAAGGAAGTCACTAGTGGGGCGGAGATGATAAAATTAGTTGCATCGAACCCCAATATTATTGGCTATATTGATAGTAGTGAGGCCAATGATTCGGTAAAAGTTATTGCCGAGTTTTAGATTGGAGTGCCGAGCTCAAGCTCGGCACAACTTGGGGGCAAGGGATGAATTTCTTTAATGATATTTCTATTTTTAAAAAAGTTATCGCGATATTTATTTTAGCTGTCATCATTTTCGCTTTAAACTTAAGCATTAGTGTCATCTCCATAAATAAAAATCGCACCACACTTAATTATATGGAGCAGCAAGTTTACCAAAGAGTTGAACTCGCCAATCAAAACGTGTTTTTTATCCAACGACTCGATGAACTTTATACTCAATCGGTTTCTTTTGCCGACGAAGACCTGTTAACTAATGCAGGTACTATGTATGAATCTTTACGTAAAAACCTACAACAATTAGATAGTGTCGATCCCTCACAAGCCAATAAACTCAGTAATCTATCCGCTAAATTAACCCGCTATAACGACATGACGATTAAGCTGGCTAAAGGCATGTTGGCGGGTACGATTGATATGGCAAACATTGGCCAGATCAGCCAAGAAAAATCCCAAGCCTATGAAGCTGTACTTAATGAAATACAAGATTACAAACAAAGCAAAGTACTCGAATTTAAACAATCAATAAAAGAAGCTGGCGACAGATCTGCGCAAAGTTTGTGGCTCACCCTCTCCATCGGCATCGCTTTGCTGATCGTGATGTTGATTGTCACTATTGCCATTGCACGTGCTATCAGCTCATCTGCGCGTAATGTCGCCCAGTCACTGAGTGAGCTGGCCGATGGCAAAGGCGATCTTAGTCATCAGCTCAAAGTGTCTGGTAGCGATGAACTCGGCCAAGTATCAAGTAACTTCAATCGATTTCTTCGCTTGCTCGGAGATTCTATTCGAAGGGTGGTGAATGTTACCGATCCCTTACTTGATAGCTCGCGCTCACTCAAACAGCGCATGGAAGATGCGACGCATGCCACCCAGCGGCAAAGCCATGATGCCAGCGCAGTACAAGTCTCAATGGAAGACATGCGTCACTCTGTCATCGAAATCTCGCAAAATGCCCGCCAAGCCGCCAGTGCAGCACAGGTCGCGGAGAAAGAAGCGATGCAAGGTATGACAGTCGTTCAGCGTACCATCGATATTTCACAGCAATTAAATACAGGAATTCAGGCGGCTTCTAACTCGATCAACGAGCTCGCTAGAGATACTGAAAATGTCACTTCTATCTTAAATGTGATTACCTCTATTGCCGAGCAAACCAACCTGTTGGCACTTAATGCCGCCATCGAAGCCGCCCGCGCGGGTGAGCAAGGACGAGGCTTTGCCGTAGTCGCTGATGAGGTTCGCGCTCTCGCCTCTAAAACAGCCGATGCAACCACTGAAATTCGCCATGTGTTACAAAACCTTAAAACGGCGGCCATTTCCTCGGTCAATACCATGAATGTGGCGATGTCGAAGTCATCGGAAAATGAAACCAATGCTCAAAATACAGGGAGTGCGCTGAAATCAATTCAACAGCAGATTGTCAGTATCAATAGTATGAATACTCACATCGCCTCGGCAACGGAGGAGCAAGCCTCGGTCGCTTCTCAAGTGGTCGATAACGTCGTCAATATGAACGCTTCATTTGAACAGACATTGCAAATTCTGTCGCAGGTTCGCAATGTTTCTGAGGGATTAGTCGATTTTGCCGATGAACTGAAAAACGCCACATCTCAATTCAAACTTTGACCATAGAGCATTATCGAAATGATTGCTCAACATAGAAAACCGGTATTGAGCTTACACTTAATACCGGTTTTTTAATTCCTTAAAGCTTATCTTTTTGTACCACTTTATCCCTGTTAACTAAACGCTAAGAAGGGGGATACACACAGCAATAAGCCTGTGATAATAATGATATACAGCGACACACCCTTGTACTTATGTAATGCAGGTACTTGGTACACTAAATAAGCGGGGATCAAACAACCGACTAAACCAAAAATTGGACTACAAATCGACGTAAAGCTCAGCACTGGCGCATTCAACACAATCGCGCCCCAAGATAATAGAATGGTAAAAATCATGATGCCGTAACCAACAAGCTTTTTGTTGATACGATCTTCAGGCATATAACGGCGCAGCATGTTCATGGTCAATCCTTGGCAAGCTTCCCTAAAACCGAGATATACGCCAAAGTAAGCCGTCATCACCGCAAAAATATTCAAGGTTAAACTCAGCAATTTCAGTGTTTGTCCCTGCATACCTTGGGCAACCATAGCAAGAGCCGAGATATTTTCTTCCGATGCACGCACAGCCTGATCATGTCCCATTGCTAGGGTGAATGACACAGCATAAAAGAACACCACGACAAACAAGACGCCAAAGGCAATATTCATAGCGCGCATCGCTTTAAAGCGCGCTACCGCAAGGGATTTTTCCCGCGAACGGTATGAAATCACCATAGGGCTTAAACTTTGAATAAACAGAATCGATGTTAGCGTAAAGGGCAGCATAACGACCGCATCTTTTAACCAATCTCCCGTTGCTGGGATAGCGCCGATATTATTGATATCCCATTTATCCACCATCAATAACCCTAGCACGGCGACAACGCCCAACTTAGTCAGTACCATAAAAGTAGAGATCTTAAACAAAAGATTCTCACCGCGGGAGGCTAAAGCAACAAGACCGCAGATCAAGGCTAAACCATAGAAAGGATTTTCTGACAATAACGCTTTGGTGACCCCAAAACTCTGCAAAAATGAAGCACTGTCGTTTGTAATGGCCGTTGAATAAACGAACACCCAAATGACCAACATGATGAAATACAAACCACCCAACAACATACCCCAGTTTTTACCTAAGTAACCCGAAATCACACTCGGGTAATCCTTACATTCTGGAGATTCTGCTAAGGTATTGATAAACAACCGTTGGAACATATACATGGCAGGATAGCCAATAATGCCAGACAGTAAGAAAACCCATAACCCCATCAAACCGACCTGCACAGGCAAGAATACGATCCCCGCGCCAATCGCCATTCCGATACTCATGATAATCCAGCCCCAATCCGTACTATCGAAGCGGGTATCTGCTTTCCACTGTGCAGCAGTAATTGTTGCATCCATCATTTCACCTTTACCTAGTTGGTATTATTTTGTGCAAATATATTTGAACAAAACAAACTCAGCAATCAAAATACTCAACTTTTGTTGAACAAAGAGTCAAAGCTCACAACTTGACTGAAAACGAGATAAATAGCGCACAAACCGCAGTGACAAATGAAATTCATTAAAAAATAATTGCAATAAAACATAAAAATACAAATAATGTTGCACATACGCCGACCTAGGCATTCAATTTTATTTGCAAGTTGGAGAGACAATGAAAACCATTATTCACGCAGAACGTGCTCCCGCGGCCATTGGCCCTTATTCCCATGGCACAGCCTATGGCAACCTCATTTTTACCTCTGGCCAACTCCCTGTTTGTAAAAAGAAAGGCAGCGTAGTTGACGGTGGGATTACTGAGCAATCGATTCAATCATTAGAGAATCTCAAATACGTGCTCGAAGCGGGTGGTGGCAGCTTAGAAACGATTCTTAAAACCACTTGTTATCTTGCAGAGATCAGTGACTTTGCCGCCTTTAACGAAGTGTATAAAACCTATTTTAAAACCGACTGCCCAGCTCGTAGCTGTTTTGCAGTGAAGGACCTTCCACTGGGCGTTAAAGTAGAAGTTGAAGCGATAGCACACGTTAAAATCTAAGCATTAACATAAGGTTGTAAGCTCATGAAACCCCAATGGCAGCAGTATATTCAAATCATTAAACAAGTGGTTAAGCCCGCATTAGGCTGCACAGAGCCCATCGCCGCCGCTTACGCCGCCGCCGTCGCCCGCGCCTTGCTGGGTGTTGAACCCGATTCAATTGCAGTACAAGTGTCTGACAATCTTTATAAAAACTCTATGGGCGTGTTTGTGCCTGGCACAGGCAAAATCGGTCTGGCAATTGCCGCTGCAGCAGGCGCCATTGCGGGTAATCCGGATGCGGGCTTAGAAGTATTGGCCGTGATCACGCCAGAACAAGTCGCTAGAGCACAGGCCCTTATCGATGCGGGCAAAGTGACGGTCGAGCGCACCGAAACAGCAGAATTTATCTATTGTTGTGTCATCGCGAAAAAAGGCGACCGCGAAGCCTTAGTGAAAATCTGCGGCGGCCATACACTGATCGCCGAGAAGCGCCTCAACGGCGAATCCGTCTTCAGTGTCGATAGTGCGAAAGCCACCGCAACAGGTTCTATTTGTGAAGGGGTAGATATCACTATCGAGTCCATTTATCGCTTCGCCGAAGACGTCCCCTTTGAAGAAATCAAATTCATTCTCGAAGCCTCTGAGTTAAATGGCAAATTATCCGATGAAGGCATGGCGAATCCCTATGGGCTTGAAGTCGGCCGCACCATGAAAAGCGGCATAGCCGCCGGCATTATCGGTGAAGACTTACTGAACAAAATCGTCATGTTAACTGCTGCAGCATCCGATGCTCGCATGGGCGGGGCAAACTTGCCCGCCATGAGCAATCTTGGTAGTGGTAATCAAGGCATAGCGGCAACTATCCCTGTGGTATTGACGGCACAATGCTATAAGGTTTCAGAAGAAAAACTCGCCCGCGCCTTGATTATGAGCCATCTAGGGGCGATTTATATCAAGTCCCATTATCCACCACTGTCGGCATTTTGTGGCAATACCGTCACCAGCGCAGCCGCTTCTATGGCCATGGTGTATTTAGCCGGTGGCTCGTTCGAACAATCCTGTTTCGCGATTCAAAACGTGATCAGCGACAGCTCTGGCATGGTATGTGACGGCGCTAAAGCGTCCTGCGCCATGAAGGTTAGCACTTCATCCAGTGCGGCCGTGCGCTCATTTTTGATGGCGCTCAGTAGTCACAATGTCTCAGGCCAAGGTATTATTGCTACCGATGTAGAGAAAACCATTAAAAACATTGGCAAAATGATCCTCAATGGCATGTCATCCACAGATGTCACTATTATCGATATTATGTCGGCATGATGATTTTAACCCGCTGAATATTTGCGGGTTAATAACTAAAGGTTGAAATTGTGAAACTGCAAGATTTAACGCAAAGTGATCTGGATATTCTGAAATCCATCGAAAATATCGTCGATGGCATCGCTGCCATGTATGGCCAACACACAGAAGTGGTATTGCACAGCCTAGATGCGAAACATCCGTCTGTGGTCAAAATTGCCAATGGCCATGTCACAGGCCGTGAAGTGGGTGCTCCAATAACCAACCTTGCCTTGCTCAAGCTCAAAACCGGTCAGGATATTTCCAACTCTTACCTGACTAAATGTGCCAATGGTAAGACGCTAAGATCAATTACGACGGTGATCCGTAACAGTAAAAATCAACCCATAGGGTTACTGTGTATTAACAGCGACATGGATGCACCACTGCAATCAGTACTGCGCACTATGATGCCAGAGCAACTCCTTGGCAGCGAACTGACCAGCTCGCCCGAAGTGTTTGCCCGCAATATCGATGAAGCGCTCCATAGCACTATCGACAGTGTGAACCATGAGGTTCGCGCGAATCCCGCGATTTCACCTTCACAAAAGAGTCGCGAAATCGTCAATCAATTGCATGAGTTAGGGATTTTCGAACTCAAGGACAGTGCCCAAGTCGCGGCCACTCGATTGGGGATTTCAGTGCATTCGATTTATCGCTATCTGCGGGAAATCAAAGCCAATCAAGCTTAAAGCGAGAAAAAACTCGCCTAAATAGAAAGGGCTAAGGTGTAAATAACCTTAGCCCTTTCTATTTATTATTTTTGCACTTGTGATTGCGCTTGTTATTGCGCAGCTTGTCCGCTAAAGCCCATCATATTCCATGCCTGCACTGTGCCATCGGCCATTAAGGCAATGACATCGAGCAAATTGCTGCGAATGTCGCGCATTTGGCTCAAATCAACGGCTTGTTTATCTAATGTTAACGCAGCCTCGTCTCCCATCCACACCGCAATCGAACCATCTTGGCGTTTAACCGTAAACCCTAAGCCTGTCGGGAAAATATCCGTTGCTTGGGTGATTTGAGTTTTGGGTCCAGAGTGGCCATCAACCACAGTGCCATCCTGTTTTAAAAAGGCAAACTCCCGCTCATAGGTCACCACTTTGCTCACCTGAGTGACTTCTTGATAACGTGGTTGCTTGTCTACCAAGTCCCAACCTTCCCAAGCAATGGCCGTATTATCCCTGCGTAACGCGACAAAACCCTCCTCAAAGGGATAAACCTTGTGCACTTTTTGCAACTTATCCTGTAGGACTGATGTATCGGCACCATTGAATTTACTTCCCCATACGTGCAGTTGACGACTGATGGTTAGGGCGGCAAATGCGCCACGATTTGCATAAATATCAATCACTTTATTGGCGCGTTTTGTAGTAGATAAACGCGCTGGAAACGCGACGTGATACTCAGTCAATTCGCCCTCACCCCAGGTATATACGCTGCCATCCGCCAGCAGCGCCGCAAACCCATGATCCGTGTTGACAACTTTCACGGCGGGCGCTAATTGGCTGAGTTTTGCAAGTTGTTCACGGCCTTTTTGATCATCGCTGACCCCGCCCCAAGACACTAATTTTCCCGTCGCAGTCCTCGCGGTAAAAGCATTATTGTTGGCATAGAGCAGATCGACATGGTTAAGCTCAGAGGCCACGTGGCGACTATCGCCACCATAAGCGGCATCGCCCCAAGTCACTACTGCTCCCCCCAGCTTTAAGGCAGCAAAAGCACCTTTATTAATCAACACAAAATCAATATTGGTCATCGCAGGCGCAGCATATTGACCCGAGAGCAGTTCGGCTGGTGTTGAATCCAGATTAGACCAACTGACTACACTACCATCTTGTTTGATGGCCGCATAAAGCCCTTCTGCCAACACAAAAGAACGAACGCCTGTCAGCACTTGCTTCATCCCCATCCCCCAAGGGATAAGTTTGTCATCACGGGTTAAGGCCGCAAAACCACAGGTATTCTCCGCCGCGTATAACTCTTTTACATTGACCAGAGGCTCTGCGGCATTATTGATATCGCCACCACATTCAGCATCGCCCCATGCCACCACAGTACCGTCTTGCTTGAGTGCCGCAAATGCATTGAGATTACTGTAGATTTGACTCACTTTGGCTAACTGGGCAGGCATAGGGATTTTGGTAGAATCGTCGGCCACCTCAAGATTGCTCGGGATGGACGTTAATGAATTATTCGCGGCGGATGGTGATCTGTGAGCCAATATCGTGTCAGAAATTTGCTGTTTTAATTCGGGCGATATATCAGAATCCTGTTTATCTATGAGTAAGTTAACCACATGACCCAAAGCAAAAATCGCCAGCGCTACACCGCCCCACGAGACCTGTTTTTTATCCACAAGTATATCCTTATCGTAACTGCAAACTCTCACTGAGTTTAAACTGGAACATAACGTCGACTGAGTACGCTAAATGTGAACTGTGATTGTAACCAAAACAGGGCTAAAATGACATTGCCCTAAAGTCGAAAGCTGACCTGATTCAAGTAAGATGAGCATATGAGCAAAAAAATAAAAGCAGCGTATCTCGCTGCTTTTATTGAATATGATGTTGAGGTAACAAAGGGCTAATCTCTTTTGCCCACTTTCTCTAACCCCCAAACCAGTGCAATCGCCGCTAACATACACACAATGGCTAACATCAGTTGTGAAGGCTGACCCGTTACTTGCTCAAAATTAAGCGGGGAAATATTTTGCTCCAGCAAAGGTACTTGTTCGCCGTGGGAGTTGGTCCGCCAAGTTAAGATTTCTTTCCATGGCCAAATTTTACCTAAGGTACCTAACATTAATCCGGTTAGAAACACGATAGTGGCATCATGGTATTTACGCAGCAGCGCCGACAATAAATGGCTGAACGTCAGTAATCCCATCACGGCACCAGCAGCAAAACAGGCCAAAATATCCAGCTGAATATTTTTAGCGGCAGCGAGGACCACAGGATATAACCCTAACAATAATAAGATGAAACTGCCTGAAATCCCTGGCAATACCATAGCGCAAATCGCAATCGCGCCGCCGAAAAAGATATTCATGTAACTGGCTTCTACCGCGACCGGATTCAGCACAGTAATGGCCCATGCAGCCAGCACACCAAGCGCAAATAACCCTAAACGTGCCACAGTGAAACCACTCACTTGCTTAAGCATATGCACGACAGAGATAAGAATAAGCCCAAAAAAGAACGACCATATCGGGATGGGATGTACCGCCAACAACCAAGAAATCAGCTTCGCAAAGGTAAAAATACTGGTCAGGATCCCCGCCAGCAGACTCACTAAAAAGCCACCATTAATATGGGCAAATGCCCCTTTTATGCCCTGCGACTTGATTACGCCCCAAAGGGAAGGATTAATGCGTTTTACACTATCGAGCAAAGTATCGAGAATACCGGTAATAAACGCTATGGTGCCGCCCGAAACGCCAGGCACAACATCAGCAGCGCCCATGGCCATTCCCTTAAAATACGTCAGCAAATATTTCACTGTGAGTCCTTGTAGTTAAATCAACATGCCATTGCCGCTACACGACAAATTGGCCGCAATTATACGGTGTTACACTTAAAACCGCGAAATGAAGTTTACTTAATTAAGCCGACTGGTATTTGTTGTTATCCTAATGTTACACTCATCCGACCAGAGCAACCCAAGCTCAACTTGGAACAGGCTCAAGATAACAACACCCCTTTGCACCATTATTAAGGATGACCATGAGCCAGACAGACTCTTCTAGCACTGCAGAACAAAAACCTAATAAAGTGCTTGCGCTCTACCACAAAACTCGCCGTTATCCCTTCGGCCAAAAACTGTTTTCAATCATGGTTTCACGCATGGCGCCCTATTTCGGCACCATCAAACCACTGATCACTGAATTACGCCTTAATCATTGCGCCTGTTTAATTAAAAAACGCCATGCCGTTCATAATCATATAAAAACTGTGCATGTGATTGCGATTTGTAATGGTCTAGAAATGGCCATGGGCGTGATGGCCGAAGCCTCTATTCCAAAACATTTACGTTGGATCCCTAAGGGCATGAGTTTGGATTATACGGCTAAAGCAGGCAGCGATATTTTATGTGTCGCCGAAGTGACACCAGAGCAATGGATTCCTGGCGATATGCTGGTCCCCGTTACCGCCTACGACACCCAAGGAGTGGTTGTGGTGAAAGGACATATCAAATTGTGGATTTCAGAAAAACCGCAAAAATAAACGCTTTGAATCAAGACTTACACTTAATGTCAGCATTTAAAAAAGGGAGCTTCGCTCCCTTTACTTTTTAACCTCCCGCCGTATTTCGCAAAAACATTCGGTGAACTGAATTGCGCGGCGCCTTGCTCGCATAAAAGTACAAACTTTTAAATCTGTTCTTTTAAATCCGAAATGCTTAAATACGAGCTATTAAAATAGCAGCCCAGTGATGCAAAATATTAAGCAAAATGGCTTGCAGTAAAACGCTCAATTAAACGGATAAAGTCGGCTTCAGCAAGCTTGGCACACTTTAAGGTTTGTTCATGGGATAACTGCACGTCCCCCAACCCTTCTGCCATATTGGTAATGGCACACACAGCCAACACGGGCAAACCACAATGCGCCGCCGAAATCACCTCTGGCACCACGGACATTCCCACTACATCGCCGCCGATGATTTGCATCATGCGGATTTCGGCCGCGGTTTCAAAACACGGGCCAGAGTAAGACACAAAGACCCCTTGATTCACTTCAATGCCTGCGGCTTTTGCGACACTTAAGGCTTCTGATCTCAGGTCTTTATCATAAGCATTGGCTAGGCTAAAAAAGCGTGGACCGTAGTTATCATCATTTGCGCCCGTCATGGGCGTACCCGGCATAGTATTAATGTGATCGCTAAAAATCACTAATGATCCCACGCCGATCCGCTCTGGCCGTAATGAACCCGCAGCGTTAGTCACGAGTAACAATTCACACCCTAAACGTTTGAAAGTACGCACAGGTGTCGTCATCACCTTCATGCTTTGGTGCTCGTAAAAATGCCCGCGGCCTTTCATGCACACTATATCGATGCCATGTAAGCTGCCGAGCACGAGCTCTCCCGAATGACCGACGACGGTACTCACAGGAAAGCCGTCTAACTCTTCATAGGGGATCACTACTTTGTTATCTAAATTATCGGCAAACGCGCCAAGCCCTGAGCCCAAAATCATAGCAGCACGGGGAGAGAAATTCGGTTTACGGGCTCGAATCGTCGCAAGGGCATTAATAACGGGATCATGGCTCATACAAGGTACCTCATAGCAAAGGAATGAAAGAGTAAACGCCCTCAGTATAAGCGGGCTTAGGGTTGTAAATAATCGCGATTAATCGCACTATTGTGCTGATAAAAATGACAATAACTGAAAATAATGAGCCTAAGATGAGCAAGATAAACGCACCTGAACTCGTCACCTTGAAGATGCTGCGGTATTTCCATCGAGTGGCTGAAGTGAAAAACTTCACCGCTGCCGCCGAGCAACTGCATTTATCGAAATCTCCGCTGAGTGCACAAATCAAAGAGCTAGAATCGCTCCTTGGCGTTGAGCTATTCACCCGCAGCACTCGTCAGGTCAAACTCACGCCCTATGGCCAATTGTTAAGAGAGAAGTGCGAGCAAATATTCGAACTGGTGAATATCTCATTGGAACAAGTGGCTCAGCTTGGGCGACTCGATAGAAACCATATTCGAATTGGCATCATGAGCTCGCTGTTTTGGATGGGATTTGGTGACATACTGAAAAGCTTTCGTAAGCAATGCCCTAATAATGAGCTGATATTTCAAGAGTTATCACCCGAAACTCAAAAAGTCGCCTTAGCACATCAAGAAATCGATTTTGGCCTAGTGCGCTACGCCGATACCTTAAATTTGCCGCACCTTCTCGCCGAAACCATCACCAGCGAACCTATGGTGTTAGCACTGGCAAGTAAGCATCCCTTAGCCAGACGCAAAAGCATCGACTTGAGTGAACTCAAAGATGAGCCTTTTACCTTACTCAGCCGTGCCAATTCCGCCTCTAGCGATTTAATTATCGCCAGCTGTCAGGCCGCAGGATTTATGCCGCAATTAGTACAGGAAATGGTCGAGCCCAATAGCTTGATGGCCATCATCACTGGCGATAACAGGGTATCCATAGTGCCGCAAAGTTATGCTTCACAACCTTGGCCTAGGGTAAAATTTATTAAGTTAAAACAAACCATCCCCGCCGATATCTGCCTGATTTATCGGCCAGAAATAGCTTCGCTGCCGATTATCGATAGCCTGAGGGACTTATTGAAGCAACAAATCAAAACCATTTAGATTGTCTCCCAAACGAGTGCTATGCTGAGTGCAATACTCAGGGTTCATATTTTAAGGATATCAAGATGGATGAATTTTTAGCGGCAGCCATTGAAGAAGCCAAACAAGGACTCGCCGAGGGCGGTATCCCCATTGGTTCGGTATTAGTGATCGATGGCAAAATCGTCGGGCGCGGCCACAATAAACGGGTACAAAAAGGCAGTTCAGTACTGCATGCCGAAATGGATTGTCTCGAAAATGCCGGCCGATTTAGCGCCGCCGAGTACCAAAGGGCTACCTTGTATTCCACCCTATCGCCCTGCGATATGTGCAGCGGCGCAGTATTACTTTATGGCATACCAAAAGTCATCGTCGGTGAAAACGCTACCTTCCAAGGGCCTGAACCCTATGTAAAATCCCGCGGTGTGGATGTCACTGTGGTCGATAATGCCGAGTGCAAACAATTGATGCAGGACTTTATCGCCAGTAATCCCACACTCTGGAACGAAGATATCGGCGAGTAATGATTCGACAGTCTTCTCAATCCGTTTCTGCATTTTTGTATTTCACTTTTTACGTTGGCGCTATTTCACTTTCTACCTTTCCTGTATTTTACTTTTTGTGTTGGCTGTATTTCATTGGGGGCTAGCGCCTGCTAGGCTAGCCCTCCCAAATTCCAGTGAAAAGTGGAACATGTCTACTAGCGAAAGGAACTCAGCTAACGTGCCAGAAAACTTACCTAAAGACCCTTGGTCAAGATCAGACTCCACGCAGCCTGTTGTAATGACGATACCCGCACAGCGTAATGCCAACCTCGATGCTATTCGCGGCTTAGCCGTGTTGGGGATATTTTTTATGAATATCTATTTTATGGGCATTACTTTTTTTGGCTATGCGCCCCATGAAACACAGCCGCTGTCGGATCACATTATCAAAGTGTTCAGTAACTTTTTCATCGAGGCACGCTTTATCAGTCTGTTTTCCATCTTGTTTGGCGTCGGGCTTTTTATTCAATATCAGCGATTTAGCGCCAAAGGCCTAGAAGCTTACCCACTACTGCGATCACGTTTAAAATGGTTAATTGTATTTGGCCTACTCCACGGCATTTTTATTTGGTCAGGTGATATTTTATTCACCTATGGCATCAGCGGATTTTTAGCTTTGTGTTACAAAGATTTAAGTGTTGAAGCCCTTAAGCGCAAAGCGAATATTTTTATTTTAAGCGCCTTAGTTATCATTACGCTGGTTAGCCTTACGGGCAGCGATGAACCTTTCACTCGAGAATCGAGTCTATTTGCAGAGCAATACAGTGCATGGACCTCTGGCTATGCCGACCAACTATTACTGCAATTGATGCAAGTTGGCTATATGGCACTGGTGATCCCTTTTACCATAATGTGGTTTACAGCTGGCTTGATGTTGCTCGGCATGGCCTTGTATCAACAGGGGACTTTTGAGCGGGGTTTTAGCAAATCGGTACTGGTAAAGTTAGTGCTAGCAAGCGTAACGCTATCACTGCTTGATACCATCTTAGGTTTAACGAAAAATACTATTCTTGTTGCGTTTTCAGATGTGTTAATCATGCTAAGTGCTATTCCTATGACGCTGATTTACATCCATATTATAGTTAAAGTTTGCCAGAATAATCCTAATATACTGACTCCGCTGCAAAATGTTGGCAAACTCGCGTTTAGTCTCTATATTCTGCAATCCATCGTTGGCGTGTTAGTGTTTAGACACTTAGCTCCCGAATTGCTATTGAGCTTAGATAGATGGGGATACATGGCCATGGCGCTGGTTTATTCAGTAGTGCAATTACTGTTAGCCAGCCTGTACTTACGCTATTTCAAGCAAGGGCCGCTGGAGAAACTGTGGCGCCACCTCACATTTAAAAAATACACGGCATCACAAGAACACAAGCAAGCTTAAAAACACTGACACGAGATTGATACCAGATAATGACGAACAAAAAACCTGCCAAAACGGGCAACAGCGTTTCACCTCAAACCAATCGTTCTCAAAAGAGTCGAGCACAAAGCGGTCGCGCTCAAAAATCCAATACAGCCGCTTCAGGCTCAAGCCTTATGCCGCTGTTATTGGTGGTGATTTTTCTTGCTGGCTTAATCGGCGCGGCGCAGCAACATATGCTGCCAGTCGGGATTGCGGGCATGTACCTCACGCTGAGCCTGCTGACCTTTATCGCCTATGCCATCGATAAATCCGCCGCTAAACGTAACAAATGGCGAACTAAAGAAAGCACATTACATCTGCTCGCCCTCATGGGCGGTTGGCCCGGCGCTCTATTTGCCCAAAACCTGTTAAGACACAAGTCCGTTAAAGCCTCATTTAGAAACGTCTTTTGGCTCACCGTTGTCGCCAACTTAGCCGTACTGGGTTATGGCATAAAAACCGGCGCCGTAGATATGTTTATCTAATGCTCTTATTTAAGGGCTTTTATGTAAGAGCTTTTATACAAAGGCTTTTATATAAGGCGCCTTATCTAAGAATCGCCATCTGAGAGTGGCAGTCTAAGCAGCATGAGTCGCGGCATCGATCAACTGCTCAACCACAGACAACGCCAAGAGTGCTGACTGAGTGTCACCTTTTAATTGTGCCGACACTATCGCCCCCTCTTTGAGTAAACCTATTGCCGCAACGAGAAATTGGGTCTTGGCTTCTGGCAAACCCAATGCCGATACTTGCTGTTCAATTAAACTCGCCACTCGCTGTTTATGCAGGGCGCAGAGTTGGTGCACAGGATGACTCGGCTCAGTAAATTCGGCGCTGACATTGATAAAAAAACAGCCGCGAAACTCACACAGTTGCGGCACTCTTTGATTAAACCAATCATCGAGCGCGATAAATAACCCACCAATGCCCTCTCGTCCCGCTGGCGATGCGTTCACTCGCTCGCTAAGCCATTGATAAAATACCTCATCACGATAGCAAACCACGGCTTCAACTAACTCATCTTTACTGGCAAAGTGGTGGTACAGGGTTTTTTTGGCGATCGCCGATTCCTGCAAAATCTGGTTAATCCCAACCCCATGCACACTTTGAAAATAAAACAGTTTAAATGCGGTAGTGACCAATTGCTGCCGTTTATCCGATGGCGTACCTGTCTGAATCTCAATGCCCTGCATCAACTCATTCCTCTTTTTTGGTAAACATTCGTTAGCAAATCTTAGCTAACAAATATGAGTCCTATGTTTATGAGTCCTATGTTCTCATGAGTAGATAAGTCAGTCTACTCGTGAGAATATTCATAGAGGCAGACAAATCTGTCTACTTTGATAACTAAATTAAGTTAATAGTGAAATCAAGAGTGAACACGGAACACCACAGCATGTTAACGGCGATGGCTTGCTGAACATTCACGTACACAATTCATTATAAAAATAAGGGCTTAACACAAGCCATTAATGGGAGAAAAGATGCAAAGAATCAATCCACAGAATCTAAAGATGGCCTTGCTCGCAGGATGTGGAGCCACGTTGTGTATCAGTAGTTTAGCGACGCTTGAACAGCTAACACCGCAAACCATTTGGTTGATGGCCCCCTTTGGTGCCACTATGGTGTTGTTGTTTGCCTTGCCAGAAAGTCCGCTCGCTCAACCGAGAAACATTCTCTGCGGCCACTTACTCACGAGTTTGGTTGGACTGATAATTCTAAATACTTTAGGAGTCTCCCCGCTAGCCTTAGGGCTTGCGGTCGGATTAGGCATAGCGGTGATGATGCTAACCCATACTGTGCATCCACCAGCGGGAGCGAATCCTCTGGTCGTTATGCTCACGGCGCAGCACTGGGATTTTCTGTATATGCCCGTCGCCAGTGGTGTTGCGCTCATTCTGGCTTTTGGTTGGCTGTATCACAACTTACTTTGCCGCCGGCAATACCCACAAAAGTGGTTTTAATCATTCATCGCCAATAAAAAAGGGCAATTTTAAATTGCCCTACACTTTACTCTAAAATGCAAAATTGGCTGTCATTTTGCCTTTAGAACCAGCTCAACGCGATACTGATAATCACGCCTGTGATCATCAGCTGCATTAAACAAAAGCCCATAATATCCCGCGCTTTTAAGCCCGCAATTGCCAGCACGGGCAGTGCCCAAAAAGGTTGAATTAGGTTAGTCCAAGCATCACCCCAAGCTACGGCCATAGCCACCCGAGCAACATCGGCGCCCAAGGCTTCGGCAGCGGGTAACATAATCGGCGCCTGCACGGCCCATTGACCCCCTCCCGATGGCACAAAAATATTTACAATTCCCGCGCTAATAAAGCTCCAAAATGGCAGGCTCTCGGCACTGGCTATGGCCACAAAACCTTCCGAAATACTTTGGGCTAAACCCGACTGCACCATCACAGCCATAATGCCCGCATAGAAAGGGAATTGGATCACAATCCCTGCGCCGCCCTTAATGGCCTCATTCAAGCTGGTTAATAAACTGCGTGGCGTTTGATGTAAGAGGATGGCGAGAAACAAGAATAAGAAGTTCACTAAGTTAAGGTTTAAGCTGCCGCCCTGTACCCAAAAGTAATAGCCTAAGTACACAAGCCCAGCGCCACCGACACTCCAGCCGAGTAAGCGGCTATTTTCTAACTTATCCGCAGGTCGGCTTTCAAGCTGACACTCGCTCACATTGGCAGGGTTAAGCTCCAGCGCCGAAGCTGCGAGTTCGCTGCCTTTGTCGTCAAGGGCGCTTGGGTCGACATAAATGCTGTCCTTGTCTTCAGGCAGCATAAAGCGATTCACTAATGGCATGACCACAAAAAGAATCGCCACTAACAGTAAGTTAAAGCTCGCGAAAATGGTTTCACTGGTGGGGATAATGCCAATTTGCGATTCAGAGAAATGCCCCGCCGTTGCTATGGTTAATGGGATAGAACCCGCAAGCCCACCATGCCAAACCACAAAGCCAGAATAGGCGCTGGCGACCAGCAGCCGATAATCCACTTTCACTTTACGCGCTAAGGCTTTGGCAAATAACGCGCCCACCACTAGCCCGAATCCCCAGTTAACCCAACTGGCGGCCAGTGAAACCAAGGTTACTAAAATAATGGCTTGCGGTGCCGATTTAGCGAATCCTGCAATCGCATCGAGCAGCTTTTTAATCGGCGGCGAGCTTGCCAGCATGAATCCCGCCACCAGCACTAACAGCATCTGCATCGAAAAACTCAGCAAGGTCCAAAAACCATCGCCCCAATAATTGATGACTTCCAGCGGAGTTTTGTGTTCTGCGACCACAGCTGCAATTAACACCACTAAGGTGAGTAAAAGGACGAAAATATAGGGATCGGGTAGATATCGGTCGACGAGTTTGACCAAAGGTTTTGCCGCTTTGTTTAACATAGACTTTCCTTGTTTATTATCTAAATTCTAGTTTTTATCTGTTTTTATTGAATTTTTATTGAGTCTTAAGCCCACAGATTAAGCGATCTCTAAAGCGGGATAAAGTCTTGAGGGGATTTTTAACGCCTTGAAGTAGTAGCTGCAGATATCCCGCTCAACGCAGGTGCGAGTGCCAATAGCATCTCAAGCTAAAAAACTGATAATATGGCGAAAATTAACTAAGGTGCTCTTTATATGAAAATGTTACTTGCCGTTGCTGTGATTGCTGGGGTGATTTTTTACTTCTTTACCTCGATGAACGGCCAAAAAGCCGCCCAAGAGAATATCCGTTTAGGCAATGAATTTTTAACGCAAAACAAAACCAAAGAAGGTGTGATCACCACAGCTTCGGGTTTGCAATATCAAGTGTTAACTCAAGGCGATGGCACAGTTCATCCTAAAGCCAGCGATACAGTGACAGTGCATTACCATGGCACTTTGATTGACGGTACTGTGTTTGATAGTTCGGTTGATCGCGGCGAGCCTATCGCATTTCCGCTTAATCGGGTGATTAAAGGTTGGACCGAGGGCGTACAACTTATGGTCGTTGGCGATAAAATGCGGTTTTTTATTCCCAGTGAACTCGCCTACGGTAACCGTAGCACGGGCAAGATTGGTGGTGGTTCTGTGTTAATTTTTGATGTGGAACTGCTTAAGATTGATTAAATCAGTCTTCAATGAGTCTGTCTTAACGCATTCGGCTGTATTCATAAAAAACCTAACGCTTAATAAAGAAAAAAGCCCTGAATCTTCGCAGGGCTTTATTTTTTAACCAATAATATCAAAATTTTGGATAATTACTGGCAGGTTGCCGCGCCAATATCAACCCATACTGCTGCAACACCCGGTACATCACCTTTAGTCCAGTAACTCGCCTTCCAAACACGACCGTTATAGCGAGTAGTTTGACCGCCGTTATACACCACACCCGCATCCCAACCGAGATCAACTTGGCTGAGTAGCAGCCATTGGTCTGCGGTGCGAGATGGCGTATTGCCCTGAGTCCAATACTTTGCTTTCCATACCAACTGACTATGACTCACAGTATTACCCGTGTTGTATACCACACTGGTTTGCCAAGCAGGATAGTTACCGGCATTGGGATCGGTTGCATCGCATCCACCGCCGACCACTTTTGGCGTCACGGTCAGATTAGTCGATGCGCTCGCATCTAAGGCACCATCGGAAACCAGCACACTCAAACCATAGCGGGTCGCTTCGGTAACATTGGGGCCAGTAACCACTAACGTGGCACTATTTTGTCCGATTGCCGACACGCCTGCGGGCACAGTCCAAGCGTAGGTTAAGGCATCACCATCTGCATCGGAGGCACTCGCTACTATACTGACGGTTTTACCCGCTTCAACTGTCGCAGTCGGAGCCAGAGTCACTACAGGTGCTTGATTAGGCGTATCAGCCTTGTTGGTTACTGTCACTGAATCTGTGGCAGATAACCCTTCAGGATCGGTGACTTTAAGGCTAAAACCATGGGCGACATCGGTTTGGGTTGCTCCCAGTTGAATAGTCGCATTCGCCATATCCGCATTCGCGATGGCAACACTTGGCCCAGAGACTTGAGTCCAGAGATAGCTTAAAGCAGCGTTTTCAGGATCGCGCGAACCGCTACCATTGAGCGTCACATCGGCGGGACCTGTGACATTCACATCCGCGTCCGCATTGGCAATGGGCGCTTTATTCACTGGCGGAGTGGTGCCTTCACCATGACCTAAACCTTCGTGCATGGCATTCAGAATGTCACCATTATCGGCATCAAGTTCCCACGCAAAAAGCCCACCAAGTTGATTAGAAAGCACATATTGCCCCTTGGCTTTAACTGAACGAGCATCATCGAAAGTGATTAAATCGCCAGTAGATGCCTTGAACAAAGATGGCGCCTCAGCTGTTTCGTCGTAACTGTAAGTCCAACCACTTCCCATATAGTCGTTCGCTATCTGACGATAATCCACCACACCAGCTTCCCAAGTACCTTTCACTTTGCCCGTTGCCGTCCCCGTGAAAGGATTATTACCACTGTAGCCATTAACACCTGTCCAGCCGCGGCCATACATAGCGGCACCGACCACAATTTTCCCTGGGGTCACACCTTGGCCTAACAGCGCATTAACGCCATTAGCTGTGGTGTAACGGGTATTGGGATCCCAACTCGCTTCATACAGATTGGTTTGATGGCCGAGTTCAGTATTAGTCCAACCACCATTAAAGTCGTAACTCATCAAGAAGATGTAATCCATGTACTGCTGAGCAGCCTGATAATCGACTTTTTGAATTTTATCGTCACCAGCGCTAATGGCTGAGGTCAGCTCATAGGTACGACCCGTTTCGGCGCTTAGTTCATCAAGCATCGCCCGCAGTTCACGCATCAGAGTCACATAGGTTTCACCGTCATTGGCATTACCTAAATTTGGGTTAGCGCCATTCCCCCCTGGAAATTCCCAGTCGATATCAACGCCATCGAAGAATTTCCATGTCTGTAGAAACTCTTTCACCGAAGCGACAAAGATATCGCGCTTGGCTTTATCACCGAAGAAAAAGAAGGGATCCGAGAGGGTCCAACCACCGACCGAAGGTAAAATCTTCAAATCTGGATGTGCTTGCTTAAGTGCCATCAATTGACCGAAGTTACCTTTGTAAGGATCTGAATGCTCACTCACTCCCGCCTGCGGTATTTGAATCGCCGCCCAAGGATCGTGAATCGCAACTTTAAAATCACCACGACCACTACAAGCACGTTGCAACGCTTCGAAACTGCCTTCGATTTCTTTCAAGCTATCATTGATGCCATTACCACCACAAATTGGGGTAAAGCCATATAAAATATGGGTTAAGTTTTGCGCAGGTATCTTATCGACCGGGAATTTACGACCGTATACGCCCCATTCGACAAAGTAACCTCCCACCACTTTGCCTGATTTATTAGCATAGGGACGGTTGTTTTCTTTTAGGGGAGCATTGAGTGGCACTAAATGGCTGCCGTCAGTATCAGCCACGAGGATTTGTTTAGCATCACTAGCCGTACAACCATCGCTGTTACACAGTTGTACTTGCATCTGATAACGGCCGCCCTTGTTCACCTTAAAGTTAGCGATTCCCGACGCGCCAGATGGGCCTTCCCAAACCACATTGCCGTTGAGCAACACTTGGGCTTTATTGCCCACATCGCCACTCCAAAGGTTCCAACTGACGGAGACATCGGCGGCATCTTTCACCGTAACTAATTGATTGTAAGCGGTAGCCGCTTGATTCACTTCAATAATAGCGAACTTAGTTTCGCCCCAACCTAAAGTCGGTTTACCGGGCGCCGCTGCAAAAACGCTGGCACTGATGGTAGATGCCAGCGCTGATGCCACTAGCAAGGCTGATGTTGAAATTTGAGTCTTGAACATGAGATATCCCTATTGAATTTTTATATGAATCAATAAGGCAAACAAAGCGTAGACAGGAAACAGCACTCTCTTAAAACCATGCAAAACGACTGACAACTGCACGAAGAAAAACCTGTGGTATCCCCGCTATCATAGGTACAGACGAACCCTTAGACCGGAGGCTTTGCGTCCCAGTTTTTCAACTGGTTTGCCTTTTACACACAATGACAACGTTGTCATTGCAAATATCAGCATAAGCGTAAGCGCAATAAAATTGCAACAAAATATTATCAACTGTGTTATTGGCTAAAATCGTAAATAGAACTAGGCATCTGATAAGAAAGGAATTATGCAAATTAAACTATCGCTAATATTTACTTTGGGTAATGAGGATCATCTGAATACTTTAAGAATAAAAAAACAGGACTCGATATGCCAAAGGCATCATAAGTCCTGCTTTATATTTCACAATTTACGTCGCTTATGCAGCTAAACCTCAATCACTAAACATTCATGGCGCAAACCATTGTCGAACAACATGATGATCCTTATGCGCGGGGCATTTATGATCCTTATGCACGAGGATAGTCCCTTGCGAGCATCACTGATAAACCGCGGCAAACCAAGGTTTCCATATCATCGACACGATTGATTTTCATCTCAGCTAAGGGCGCGCTCAATGCCATTTGCTTTAAGCTTTCGAGGCAACCTTTGTAGTAAGGAGCGCTATTCATCATACCGCCAGCAAGCCAAATTCGATTGGGATTAAATAAATTAACCGCCCACGCTAATCCCATGCCGAGATAACTGCCCGCGCGATATAAATCATCCTGAGTGGAGATTTTGCGGCTGCGCACTGAATCGCCACTGGCCAGTTGCCCTAAACTAAACTCGCCAGATTCTGTCATCACGCGACAAGGCCCCAACTCCCCCGCCACGCCCGTCGCTCCCGTAAAGACTTGTCCATTAAAGGCAATAGACATACCGATCCCAGTGCCGCACATGACCAATAACTCACAGGCATATTTGGCATCACAAGTCGCTTGCATACCCGCATCGATATCGTTGCAGATAAACTTAAGCTCACCCTGGGTTTTGACTGTATCGAAGCTCAATCCATTGAGTCCAGGTAAAGATTTACAAGAAACCAAACGATTATTTTGTACCAGTCCAGGTACGGCAATCGCTAGTTGGTAATGCTGTAAATCATAATCACGTTCAAACGCCGCAATTTGATTATTTAACTCTTCAATTTTAAAACCTTCACCTGTGGGGATTTTATATTGTTCTGTATGCCCCGCGAGCTGAAGTTCGAACAGGGCTTTGGTACCGCCCACATCTATTGTTAGTATTTGCATCGCTTACTCCACTGATACATGTGCCCCACTCTGACCCCGAGTAGAGATGGCAAATGTTAGCATAGGGTCCAAATGTTAGCGATTGAATAAAACTTAAGTTGCTAATTTGTAAGGAACAAGTCCTAATTAAAACATGACCAACCTTTTATTTAATTCACTTTTCATGCTCAAAATCACATAAATAAATTAACAACAAACCCCATAACCTCAAGCGTCTTACCTGCACAAATTCACGATTGTATACAAAATCCTTTATTCGCTACCCTTGCATCTAGCGCGCTAGACTTGCGATAATCCGAGCCGGTTAAAACTCAAATCAACATAAACCTACTCATCCTTAGTCGATCTTCGCCTACCGACTCGCATAGCATGCCAGTCTCTATTGGAGCCCATATGTCACAATCAATCGCTAACCGTCTCGGTGCTATTCGTAACGAATTAACATCTGCTAATCTCGATGCTTTTATTATTCCCCGTGCCGACGAATATCTGGGCGAATATGTGCCAGCACATAACGAACGTTTGTACTGGGCAACCAACTTTACCGGTTCGGCGGGTATGGCTATCGTATTGAAAGATAAAGCCGCAATATTTACCGATGGCCGCTATACGGTTCAAGTTCGTTTGCAAGTCGATGCCACACTTTTCAGTTATGAAAGCCTAACCGATACACCACAAATTGAGTGGTTATGTGACACGCTACCAGCGGGGTCACGCGTCGGCTTCGATGCGCGCTTACATACCTTAGCTTGGTATGAAAATGCCAAAGCAACCTTAAATAAATCCCAAATCGAATTAGTTGCAGTTGAACAAAACCCTATCGATTTGCATTGGCAGAATCGGCCAGCACAGTCGAACGCTCCTATCACTTTGTTTAGCAACGAGAGTGCTGGTAAAACCAGCCTGCAAAAACGCATTGAAATTGGTGCATTAGTAAAAAAAGCCGGTGGTGATGTCGCCTTAATCGCCGCTTTAGATTCTTTCTGCTGGCTACTCAACATTCGTGGCAATGATGTACCGCGCCTGCCCGTTGTACTCGGCAGTGCCCTGCTCCACGCCAATGGCGATATGCAGCTTTTCACCGATTTAAGCAAACTCCCAGAGGGCATTGAGGAGCATGTTGGTGCTGGCGTAAGCTTTAAGGGCGAGGCATCTCTTGCCGATACACTCGCCAGCATGCAGGATGTAAAACTACTTGCCGATCCGAATTCTGCAAACGCTTGGGCACAAAACATTGCCCGTGAGGCAGGAGCAAAATTGATAGCTGGAATCGATCCTGTCGCTTTACCTAAAGCGCAGAAAAACGCCGCAGAACTGGCCGGCATGCGTGCCTGCCATATCCGCGATGGCGTCGCCGTGAGTCGATTCCTTGCATGGCTCGATGCCGAAGTGGCAGCCAATCGTATGCACGATGAAGGCACCCTTGCGGATAAATTGGAAAGCTTTCGCCTAGAAGATGAGCGTTACCGCGAGCCAAGTTTCGACACGATTTCAGCTGCCGGTCCTAATGCCGCTATGTGCCATTACAATCACAACAATGGCACACCAGCCATGATGACAATGGACAGCATCTACTTAGTGGATTCTGGCGCTCAGTATATTGATGGCACGACAGATGTGACCCGTACCATTGCAATTGGCAAAGTGACCGATGAGCATAAAAAAATGGTTACGCTGGTGCTAAAAGGTCATATTGCCCTCGACCAAGCTCGCTTCCCGAAAGGCACCTCAGGCCAGCAGCTCGATGCATTCGCCCGCCAATATTTATGGCAACATGGTTTTGATTACGATCACGGTACAGGCCATGGTGTGGGTCATTTTTTAAGTGTGCACGAAGGTCCGCAGCGCATAGGTAAAAATGTCAACGGTATCACATTGATGCCCGGCATGGTGCTTTCCAACGAGCCGGGTTACTACCGCGCCGACGACTTCGGTATTCGCCTAGAAAACCTCGTCGTCGTTCAGCACTGTGAAGCACTTAAAGGGGCTGAGCGTGAAATGTATGAGTTCGATGCGTTGACTATGATCCCTATGGATGCGCGCCTTATTGATAAGAGCCTGTTAACGCAAGGGGAAATAGACTGGTTTAATGCTTATCATCAGCAAGTCTTCAATACACTTTCTCCGTTAATGTCGGGTGATGAATTGGCTTGGTTAACTCAAGTGACTAAAGCAATTTAGCACTCCGCTGATAAGTAGCGATTTAAGTCGTTATATTAGTCACTTACACACTATAAAATAGAACGCCCAAGGCAATTAGCATTGGGCGTTTTTTTAGCGCTATCTGTGTGTTTTAAAACCCACGCCTTATTTCAAAACCATGATTTCAAAACACGATTTAAAAACACGATTTAAAAACATGAGTCGCTAAACCATAGTAGGTTGTGCCATCGGCTGGTAAGCATCATCCAGCGATGCTTTAGACAACAATTCAAAGTCCTGATGAATTTCAATAAAACAATCGACTAATTCAGGGTCGAAATGCTGACCTTTGCCTTCAATAATTAAGTCGATAGCCTCTTGGTGGCTAAAGGGCCGCTTATAACATCGGGGAGAAGTCAGCGCGTCATAAACATCAACTAGGGCCACTATCCTCGCCGAAAGCGGAATATCTTCACCTTTCAAACCAAGGGGATAACCACTACCATCCCACTTTTCATGGTGACCCGAGGCAATATCGCGACCCATCTGAATAAAAGTACATTGGGGCGCATATTCCAACAAACTGCGTAGCACTTGTCCCCCGATCACAGGATGAGCTTTAATTTGCTCAAACTCCTGCGGCGTTAATTTACCCGGTTTAAGCAAAATCGCATCGGCAATACCGACTTTACCTATATCGTGCAAAATGGCCGACAAACTAATGTCTTGAATATAATCTTCGTTCAATTCTGCAGGAGGATTGGCGGCCAGTAGTCGCTGCGACGCAAGCATTTTCGAATACTGCCGCATACGTAGCAAATGCGCGCCCGTTTCGTTATCTCTGTATTCGGCGAGTTTAGCTAAGCCTAATACGGTAGCTTGGCGTGATGCTAAGGTTGAATCGAGTGCGTCAGCCAACTTACCTAATAAATAAGTGATGGTTAACGTCAACATAGCATTGGTCACGACAAAATTGACCACGACAACCGCCCAAATACCGACGCTATAACCTTGGGTTTCAGGCCAATTGAGCCAATTAAAATGATAGGCAAAACCAATCAATACCAAACTTAGCCCATTCAAACACTGGGCATATAAGCTGGCTCGATTTCCTAAAAAAATACCGACTAACGGCGGGAAAATAAATAACCAGAAAAAACCAGCTCCCGAAGGGCCAATCGCAATTAAAAAACCGATGCCGATAGCAAAACCCAGCAAGCAGCCACAGCCAAAACGCGTACTATCAGCAAGCTTAGGAAAATACAGTAAAAGCAGTAAAAACAGATAAGCCAGCGTATCAAATACCACCATAAACCAGAGATCGGCGATGACGCATAAATACACACTTGTGATATATACAGGCACGCAGAGAATCGCTAGAAAGCCAAATAAACGTTCAAAGATCAAACGTCGCCAATGTGGCAGTGCCGCCGCTGTTCCCAAGGACGCTGTGGCTAATTTAGTTACACCACGCCTAAGTGATATCGCCATGGGAAGTTCCTCTTATGTAGCATTCCCGCTGTGAGCTAATGAAGTAGAAGAGCAAAATCAAGATACACCGCTGAAGCAAGGAGAAATAAGCCATCTTTTGTTGCCCATTAAAGAATAGACTAAGGCCAATAAAGCGCTCCATGAATACTGCGATATCAAGCCGAATCAACGACATTAGTCCAATATCATCGAACATAATTTATATTTAAGATGAATGACAAATACCCACTCAAGACATAAAAGAATAACCCTATACAAAATACTAGAATTAACGATTTAACAGGATAAACGCTCGTTTAACATCATATTCTCACTACTTAAAAACTTTATATATTGCAATAGCTTATAAATACGACGAACGATTGATTTTCACTAGTCAGCCATGAGAAACCGCTCTCCTATACCCACACAAAAATGATACTCTTATCACATAACAAGCTTACTCCGATGAGAGTCAGCACAAGAAAATTCGCGCCTAACACCGCGCCCTGAACCCTAATGAACCACATCGGCCCTGAATGGACACACTAAATGAGCCAGAGTAACGCCTCAGCGAATAAAATAGTTAATACACAGAGATCAGATCAAGAAATCCGCCTAACACCACAAGATGAACTCATTTCCACCACTGATACTCGCGGTATCATCACTTACGTTAACGCCCGTTTTGCCGAAGTCTCAGGCTATAGCGATCAAGAATTAATTGGCAGTGCCCACAATATGGTGCGCCATCCAGATATGCCGAGTGCCGCCTTTAAGGAAATGTGGGGAAAACTTAAGTCAGGCCAATCTTGGCGCGGCATAGTCAAGAACCGCTGTAAAAATGGTGGCTTCTATTGGGTCGATGCCTTTGTGTCTCCCTTGTTTGAAAACGGCATTATTGTCGGTTACCAATCGGTGCGCATTCAGCCTCAAGTCGCCTACGTCACGAAAGCTAATGAGATTTACCAAAGACTCAAATTAGACAAATCCATTCCTAAACCCTTAAGTTTAATGCAAAAACGTATCGTATCTGCGGTTGTCGCCTCCACAGGTTTACTGATCGCTGGCTACTTTTGGGGCTGGGGCGTGATTATAGCAGGGGCGATTCTGATGAGTTTAAACCTCGCCATTTTCTACGATGAGGCTTTTCGTATTCCCGCTAAACTGATTGAAATGCAAACCAAATATGACTCTATCAGTCGTTACATTTACTCGGGTGCAGATACCTCTTCTATTCTCGATTTCCAGCTCATCATGCTACAGGCCAAAATGAATGGCGTACTTGGGCGCACCCAAGATCAAGCCAATCAATTACATGCCATTGCCGATCAATTAGTGGTCGCAACCGAGCAAACCTATGTCAGCCTAGATCAAGAGAAAAGTCAGCTAGAACAGCTCTCTGGCGCGATGGAAGAAATGAGTTCAACCATCACAGAAGTGGCGCAGAATACACATCTCACGTCCACCAGCATCAATACCGCCTATGATCTCTGCCTTAAAAGCAGTGCCAACATGAAGGCCAACACTCAAAAAATGGAGCAACTGGCAAAGTCTGTTGCCGATGCCACCAACAATGCCCATCAATTAAATAAAGAAGCCGAGCAAGTCGCTAATGCGATGGGCGAAATTGACTCTATTGCCGAGCAAACGAATCTCCTCGCCCTCAATGCCGCAATTGAAGCTGCCCGTGCGGGTGAACAAGGCCGTGGGTTTGCCGTGGTCGCCGATGAAGTACGCGCCCTATCGAGCAGAACCCAGCTATCGACCAACAGTATTTCTAAGAGTGTCGATAAGATGTTCACTATGCTCAACGCATGGGCCAAAGAAATGGAACAAAGCCGTCAACATGCGGAGCGTTGTGCCAGCGATATTCAACTGTCCGCCGACAATGTAAACACCATTTACCAAGAAGTGAGTGATATCCACACCTTTGCCCAACAAAATGCAGTGGCAGCCGATCAACAGCGTCAAGTGGTCAATGAGATCGCCAGTAATATTCACTCCATCACCCATGCCAGCGCCGAGAACTTAGCCGCAACCCATCTGATTGGTGATGCAGCCCATCTTCTTAAACACAATGCCGAAAAAGCCCTTGGCCTGAGGCGCACCTTCGGTTAAACATAAGTACAAGATCCAAAATACCGCAGCCTAGGTTGCGGTATTCTCTAATATAGCGAGCTTTAATCCTTATTGTTGAGTCCATATTTTACTCAACCCTTGTATAGATCAATAAGACCTAGCCCACCTGAACCAGTACCAAGCCTTTTATCCCCTCCTGATGAAATGATGCAGATAAAATGCCAAAACACTAAAAAGTACAGGTTTTAACCGAAATTTTTGCTATACTCCGCGCCCGCCATTTTTCTTATAAAATCTGTGTGGAAGAATGAGCCAGCCGATACACCTCTCTCCTTTAGACAAGTGATAAAGAGGCTAGCGGCGCTTGAATGTTTGAATAAGTGAACGATAGGAATCCAAAATGAGATTTGAATCTTTTAGTTTTTCCCCCGAGATTTTGCGCGCTATCTCAGATTGCGGTTATCAACAAATGACGCCTATTCAGCAGCAAGCGATACCTGCTATCCGCCGCGGCCAAGATGTCTTAGCCAGTGCCCAAACCGGTACGGGTAAAACCGCCGCTTTCGCGCTGCCGATCCTGCAAAAGATGGTTGAAAAGCCAAGCGAAACGCTAAAATCGAATGCCCGCGTATTAATCCTTACGCCAACCCGTGAGCTTGCCGCTCAAGTGGCTGACAACGTTACGGCTTACTGCAAATACTTAAACTTCAGCGTCTTAACCATTTACGGCGGCGTAAAGATTGAGACTCAAGCGCAAAAGCTGAAACGCGGCGCCGATGTGATTGTTGCCACCCCAGGTCGCTTACTTGAGCACCTTACCGCCTGTAACTTAAGCCTGTCGAACGTCGACTTTTTAGTGCTAGACGAAGCCGATCGCATGCTCGACATGGGCTTTAGCGCCGATATCCAAAAAATCCTTCAAGCGGTAAATAAGAAACGTCAAAACTTGTTATTCTCGGCCACTTTCTCAAGTGCGGTGAAAAAACTTGCCAACGACATGATGGTTAAACCGCAAGTGATCAGCGTTGATAAACAAAACACTACAGCCGACACCGTTAGCCAAGTAGTTTATCCGGTTGAACAACGCCGTAAACGCGAACTGCTTTCTGAGCTTATCGGCAAGAAAAACTGGCAACAGGTATTGGTATTTACTGCGACCCGTGAAGCCGCCGATACACTAGTCAAAGAATTAAACTTAGATGGTATCCCATCTGAAGTGGTCCACGGTGAAAAAGGCCAAGGCAGTCGTCGCCGCGCCCTGCGTGAGTTTGTGGCGGGTGATGTTCGGGTGCTGGTTGCCACCGAAGTCGCCGCCCGTGGTCTGGATATTCCAAGCCTTGAATACGTAGTCAACTATGACTTACCTTTCCTCGCAGAAGATTATGTACACCGTATCGGTCGTACAGGCCGTGCGGGTAAAACTGGCGTAGCCATTTCATTTGTGAGCCGCGAAGAAGAGCGCACGTTAGCCGATATCGAAAAATTGATTGGCCAACAGATTCGCCGCGTCACTGTGCCAGGTTATGAAGTTGGCAGCCGCGAATTGCTATTAAAGCAATTGCAAACCCGCCGCAGTTTTGCCAAAAAGCAACAAAGAACCGACAACGTCGGCGCTCAAGTTGCTGCTGAGAAAAACATGCAGGGCCGCCGCGTAAAAATGAAGGTTGGTCAAGCACCGAGCAAGGCCAAAAAACTTAAGTAATTATCCGTTGATTGATATTATCAGTGTTTGTCAATATTGATAAAACAGCGATTTTAAAGCGTCCATAACCGGACGCTTTTTTATACTCACTCAATAATAACCTTGGTAACCTTTATCTCACCGTATTATGTTACCCAATAACGCTTGAAGCATTGTTTCATTTATACAATTTTCGCCTCGCCACCCCGCGAGAGGAAGCATAATATCCGATCGAGTACTTCCAGGGTATTTCACACTACAGATATCGGTAAAATGGGTGAATCCATCATATAAAGGTTTTACATACGGATTTGGCATAATTCCCAATTCAGCCAATACCATTAATTGTCCGCGAAAACTATATTTCTCATAGTTAGGAATAATTTTAGCTTTCTTGATGCGCTGTTCTAATTTTCCAGGAGTTTCATCTTGAGGAGCTTGACGGATCATATCGATTAACGATATCAATATACTGATATCCTCTGACGTCGGAGTACAAGGTGAAATGGCAGTAAACTCCTCTAATTCAACGAGATTACCACACCACCTTTCATTCCATACACTCCCAGCATAGCAACTGAATATTTTATGCCCTTTTTCTATCCAAACATTTCTTCTTATTGAGCAAACGGGGCAAACATCCCCTTCGCTGACTATTTTATGTTCGGGAACCGCTTGAGCGAACAAATAACTTAATATGGGTTGTCTTCCTCTTGGAAAACTTGAAAAGCCACATATATATGCCGAAATCAAATTCTCAATCGATAAGTGAGGATGCTCAAGCAACGTTTTATAAGCGTTAATACATTCATCATGACTATATTTGATTATCTGATTGACAGGATAACCACTTTTTTCAAGTGTTAGTATTTCTGCATTAGATAAACCGTCATTAGAATAGTGTGTAGTCCCAGACTCACAATCAAACTGGTCCCCATTATCTATTCTTTGCATATATCCATTTTCGTCTTTGATATAAGACTTTTTAAAATAGATTTTCTTTAATATTTTAAATAATCCCTTATCCATTTACAGCTCCCGTGATTGAATATTGAAGTACAATACAATTTATCGATGACCACGTTAAACGCCACCAAATACTTCACTATTTTTTGACTCGTGGCGGTATAACTACCCATATGAAACTCGCCATGCCAATGGGCCAGTTCAACAGGAAGGTGACCTAAGTTATTGGCATGATGGACATCGGCCCCAGCTTCAACCAGTAACATGAGAATATCGAGTAATTGCAGTTGGCAGCAATGCAATAAAGCCGTCATATTTTGTGAGTCGATATATTCGACATCAACACCCTGTTTGATCAACTGTTTTACGGTAATGATATCGTGTTTTACCACTGCATCAATTAAGGCTTGCCCCATCAGCTTGTCGTTCACTCGTTTTAACCACTCCAACACTACGCTGTAATCGCGATAAAATCCAAATGGTTACCGTTATAAATACCTCACCAACCAACCCCATCAGTATCACATTGGTGCAATCATCTGCATTGGCTTGTAAGAATGTTCGGCAATTGCCGCTCTTTTAATGCTCGTACCCGTTTAGTGCTAACTCGAACCACTCTTAAGCAAGTTAGACATAACAAATATAGATTTACGCAATATCTCTTTTTCTAAAACGAGGGAAATATTAACAACAACGACTTAAAAAACGAAGAAAACAAAACCAAATTAAGGACTTTATATGCAAACCGCTTCGATGTTACACAGGTTTTACTGCACAACCATCTTACTACTAACAAGTCTAACGGCTATTGCGCAACCCATTGCTAAGGATGAGTTTTCCATCAGTCCGCTACTTAATGGTCAGCAAATCCCTAAGGTAAACTTGCAAGATATCAATGACAAAACGGTCGATTTAGCAGAATTAACCCAGAAAAAACCAACCATTTTCTTCTTTTACCGTGGTGGCTGGTGCCCATTTTGTAACAATCAAATGGGGCAACTAAAAGCGATTGAGCCTGAGTTATTAAAAATGGGCTTTCAGTTAGTGGGAATTTCACCCGATACGCCAGCTCAACTTAAGGCTTCGGCGGCAAAAAATGAACTTAAATATCTGCTGCTTTCCGATGAAAAAATGCTGGCATCCCAAGCCTTTGGTTTAGCTTTTTACACTAGCGAAAAGGTGACTGAAACCTATACCGCACGCCTTAAGCTCGAGAATCCTTTATGGATCACCCCTGAAGGTGCCAAACGTTTAGTCTTACCTGTACCCGCTATTTATATCAGCGACGACAAGGGATTGATTCATTTTCAATATATCAACCCAAACTACAAAGTAAGGCCCGCGCCAAAGCTGATTTTAACCGCCGCGAGTTTGGTGGGATCGCAAGAATAAATATCGGTTTAACGACCGCTTTGCTAAACTAGCTCCGCCGCAATCAATATCGTCCAAGTTCAAATAGATAACATCACTTCAGCCCGCGGCGGAGTCATAATGAATTCTCAAACCTATAACCAAGCTGTGCTCGAACTCGCCCTTGCGGGTCTTGCCGATTTAACCGCTTCAGCACAGACCAAGAAAGCCCAGCGCACCTCTGCGCAGGAAAGTCATTTTTTGTGTAATTGGATGGTCGAGTCCTTAAAGGAAAAACGCTTTTCTAAATTGGTAGCCGACGATCTCACGGCTTGGATACGTTTGGCTCGCAGCCAAGGTGCGGGCGCCGAACTCAAGCGTTTACTAGAAAGGATAGTGTATCAATATCAATCTGTTGAGACATCTGAGCCCGCTTTAGGCACGGCATTAAATGCCATGATTGAGACCTTAAAACAAGCCGATTGGTTAGTCTTTACTGACACTGAAATCAGTGCCAAGCTGAAACTCGATGGTGATGGTCAATCTAGCTTAGTGATTGATGCCAAAGAATTTAATCAACATATTAAAGACAATCAGCTGATCAAGCCAATCAACTTATATGTCCGCGCCGATGAACAGACACTAACGCGTATCGCCCTGTCCCATGGGTTATTACTGAGCCAAGGCAATAAGAAAACCAGCTTGATTAAGCACCATAAAACCTATCAAATTTTCCCTAAAAATCAGCAACCCGCCCTGTGTCAGCTATTGGCTTAAGGTGTAATAGCGAAAAGCAGAAAATAGCTTGAATATGGCGGATGTGACTGATTGTGATCCAATAAACAATTCATTCACACAGTTTAGATAGAATGACCATCGGATAGGTCTTGGCTAAAGCAGAGATAACAAGGATAAAAGCAATATGGTTAAGCGATGTTTGCAGTATAAACACTTAGTTCGATTTGCCTTGTTCACCCTTTGCTTGACTCAACAGCACGCCTTTGCGGAACAGCTCAAATACAATATCACTGGCTCCTATTCTTGGTATCCGTATTTTATCGGTGATCAAGCCGAGGCGCCGGGGATGATCACTGAGCTTATTCCGATGATTTTATCTATGGCTGAAATCAAAGGTGAAATCCTCGCCCTGCCGCCAAAGCGCACCAATAATGCGCTAGAAACTGGTCAACTCGACTTTGATATCGTCAGCCCTAGTTGGTTTGAAAAGCAGGATTTAGGGCCGCTGTTTGTCAAATCGGCCCCCATAATGCAAATCACTGAATATGTGGTCACATTGCCAGAGAATGTCAGTAAATATAAAGATATCAGCCAGATAAAAGGCCAAGAAATAGGTACAGTGCGCGGTTATTTATATCATGACGATAAAAATTTTATCCGTGCTGACTTTACCTCAGAGCAGGAACTGATCAAAGCCTTAGATAAACACAGAGTCAATGCCGTTATTGCTGGTAATTACCCAGCCTTGTATTGGTCGACTCAGTTGCGGATCCCTGTCGCACTGGCGGCAGTGCATTCTGATGGTGACTTAGTGTTTAGGTTGCGAAAAGAACATGCCGATTTGCTTCCTGCCATCAATCAAGCCATAGCGACACTGAAGGCCAATGGTAAAATTGACGAAATCATCAAAAAGTACACTCAAACGCTGGCAAGCTAATTTCACGCTAGCTATATGAGATATTTGCAATAAAAAAGCGCCCGAAGGCGCTTAATCAATATCAATAAGGTAGCAGAATCTCAGTTTGACCATTCACAAGGATCATAATTAGCGAGGACGGCCGCATAGCTGTGACTCAACCCCAGAGTAGAGTAGTAATAACCTTTCCCCTGATTGTCCACTGCATAATGGATATCCTCGGCCCCTAGCTGTTGTGGTAATTGCTCACGCACATTGGCTAATGTAGGCTCATCATAAAGATAGGGGGCAAACGTCAGTACACTCTCCAGATAGACCTCAGTATGGCGGCAACTATTGCGACGGATCTGGGCAATAATCGCCTCAAACGCTTCACCCCGCTCCAATGCTAACCATTGCTCAGCGTAACGTTCAACTATGCTTCTGTCGGAATAGAAGAAATACCGCTTATCCGACAAACGCATCTGCACATCCTTGTAAGCCTCATTGAGGATCAGGCGAATATAACTGTTAACCGTTTGCTCACTATCCCACTCGAGCCCTGCCACGGCGGCGATTTGCTCCGCCGTGACTAAGCGTCCGTGTTGGCTAAATACCCTGATATAACCGACAAGTTCAATCATAGTGTCCAACTATAGTGTTCAACTGGGTAACAGGCCTCGCGCCGCCAATCTATCGGCAACAAAACCTAGGCTAAACTTGTCGAGCGTGGCCCGAGTTGGCGCACCGGTTTGAATATCCCAACCAAAGGCTTCATAGAACATGTCCAGCGCCGTTTGCATGTCAGCGCGGTCCATCTTGATGGTGCCCTCTTGACCGAAGTTTTTATCTGGATTCAAATCATAAACCCAGTCACTGAGCACATCATGCTCTTCGCGCATATTGCTTTCATTCATTTGCAATACGGTTAAGGCACGGTGTAAATGCAGCACTCTTTCCGCCTTAAAGTCCAATTCCGTTTCTGTGGTTTCAATCCCAGTCACTAAACTGAACATCTGCGATTCAATGGTGCTATCGCCTTCATAGTTGCGATTTTTATCCGGTGATGCCAGCAGTGGGAACATCCAATTACACAGTGTCAGAGAGTCATGTAATACGTTTTTCACCAGCGACCATTTTGCAAAACGGATCTTAGCCACATTGATTGGGGTATACCAATTCACCTTATCGAATGCACCTTCACCCCATTTTTTCTCGGCAATCGCCACTGTCATATCGTGTGGCAAACCACTGTTAACTATGTTGATGTGGGAATGGCACTGAGCATCACGGTTAAAGACGACGTTGATTAACGTACCCACCTGACCCGCGGTTTCACTAGCATGGTGCACGGCAGCATTAGTTTTCTTGTTGAATACCTTAGTGGCACTTTCTTTGTGAATATCCCAATTACCTAACTTGGGATTGGTTCCATCTAAACCCCAGCGCTTGATCAAATCATATAAGCCGTCGGCCATATGGGAAATTTCACCTTCTTTAAACGCCACTCGGTGATAAAAATCAAGTAAGAAAGCGGGATCTTGGTTATCCCAGAGCGCCCAAGGAATACTATTAAATTCATCTTCAGGTAATAAATGCTTAAACATATCCTTTGTTTTTAGGAATTTAAATAGATGAGAAATGGAGCCATAGTTACACCAAATACCATAGTCATCGAGAATATGAGCCCCTAAAGCGCCCGCCATCGCATGTGCTTCTGTACCATTTTTGGTGCCCATTAAATACTGTGGTACGAGGAATCCCATACAGACGTTAGATATATGTTCGGTTTTACGACCGTATTTGCTTTTCAATTCAGGGACTTTTAGCTCGCAGAAGCAACGTATTGGGCATGAATGACAGCCTCCCGTACGCTTCATCCACTTATTGGCATATTCCACACCTATGTAGCTTTCTGCCATCGAAGTTCGAAACCCAATACGATTGCGTTCATTCCATGGCACTTCGCCTAAATCGATTTCTTGATCGGCAGCGCCCCACTTCAAACCGGGCCGAGATTTCCAGCGGCTGATGGGTGCTGAGTACTCAGCCCAAGATTGCGGCGTTGAAGGAACGACACCATTATTGTTGGCACCGATAATACCTAAAATATGGTCATCTAAGGCACGCATCTTTTCATTATTGGCGGCGATTTTAACGGCACCAGTGCCGATAATGCCGATCCCTTTACAATTTTTGGACCCCATTACCGAGCCATGACCACCTGCTGAATGCCCGCCCTGAGTCATAATGACAGAAAGAGGCACTTGGTTTTCACCCGCTTGGCCAATCGCAGCGACTTGTGCATTGGGTCCCATCATTTGCGCGATCATAGCGTGGGTATCAAATATACCTTTACCCCATAGGGCGTCAGCAGGTTCAATCGTGACCTTATCATCCACAATTTTAAGCCACACAGGACTGCTCGCTTTCCCCTCTATTGCTATCGCATCGAAACCCGCAAATTTCATTGCGGGTGAAAAATGCCCACCAAAATGACCATCGGCAATCAGATGTTTTTCAATTACGGGACTACGGGAAGTAATGGTTGTTCGTCCAGTACAAATAACGCCTGAACCCGTTAATGGCCCGGCAGAAAAGACAATAATATTATCTGGGTCGATTGCTGTAATATTATCCTTATGATCATCCCACAATATTTTATAACCAATACCCATACCACCGATATAATCATAATATTTATTGATTGGCTCATACCATATATGATTAGTTGTTAAATTAACTCTGAGGACTTTACCCGCCCAACCACCTATTTTATCACTCATATTATTTCTCCTGAATTTAAGAAACTAAGCCGGTATATTTTTCGTATTGTTCTAATGCAGCTTCAGCCTCTTCCCAGTTATAAAATTTAATTGCACCTGTAGGACAAACTTGCGCGCAGGCAGGTTTACCGTTACATAAATCACATTTGACGGCTTTCATTTTACTGCGAACAACTTTAATGACTTGCTGAGGACACTTATCTGCACAATAACCACATCCGACACAACGTTCTTCATCAATCACTTTGGCGCCAGTTTGTTCGTTCGTTGAAATAGCTTGCTGTGGACAAACTTCAGTGCAGACTTCGCAGTGGCGACAAGTGGAAGGAACAACGGTTTTATCGCCGCATTCTCCTCGTTGTATTTCATAGTCAAATTGCACACCATGTGGGCCATAGTTCATATTTCTTTCTACTTTGACGCGGGCAAGTGTCGGACTGCTATCCCCTTCATGGTTCCAACCACAGGCAATTTCACAGCGTCTGCAGCTAACACAAACCGTAGGGTTCACCACCATGAGTCCACCAGGCATGACTTCTACTATCTCTTGGCTATTACTGTCACTGCCACAACCGGTCAGAAAACTTATTAATGTTCCGCTATAAACTGTACCGACAGCAACGCCCATACCGCCTTTAAGCATTCCTCTTCTGGTAATCATATTTGATCCTTTATTAGTCAAAGCAATATAATTAAAATATGCATACACTTTGATTCCCGACAATTTATGCTAAAGTAATTATGTCTTTGATTTTTAACCTGCGTCACAATTACCCATATTGGGGCATTATTAGATCAAGTTACACGACATGCATCAGAGTAACGTTTTCAAGAATTAACAATTCAACATCTAGAAAATTTAAATAATGCCTCACTTCAAATTACCTTGATATAATTAACAAATAACTTTTAAATTTGGTTAATTAAGTGCAACTCAACTCATAACTAAGTTAATATCTATACCGCATACATTCCGATTAGAGTCCCGACAGAATCTAATTAAAAAGGAATGGAAAATGATGAAAACGAATACCCGTTCTCAATGGAAAATCTTTACGCCAATGGCAGTCGCAGTCTGTCTGATGACAGCCTGTTCCGATGGTGACGATGGGAAAGAAGGTCCACCAGGGATTGTGAGTATCAGCATTGAACAAGCGGATACACTCAAAGCGACAATAGAAAATGTGGTTATCGATGCACAAACTCATGTGCAGGTCGATTTCTTCCTCAGCAATGCCAATGGTATTGCGGTCACAGGGCTAGAAAACCTGAAGGAGCTAGATACCTTAGGTGTCGGTATTGCCAAATTAGCACCGCCGCAGGAGCACTATCAAATCACCCAAGCCGCGGCGAATGCTATGGCAACAACTGGCACAGAAGTCACTAACTCTGCAGCAAGCGCGACAGATGCTGCGTTGCAATGGACCAGTTACATCAATAATCAAGTAGAACCTGCAACAAATGCCCAAGCGAATGCACAGACTCAGTGGCAAGCAGGCATTGAAAGCAACTGTAAAACGGCGTGTCTAACCTCCTTAGGCGCGGGCCAATACCGTTACACTTTGAGTAAACCACTCACGGGTTACTCACAATTTACGGGGATAGATACCCAGTACTCGCCTGAGCTCACCCACAGAATTTACCTAGAGTTAAAACCGTTCGCAAATAGCCCAATCGACACTCAGTTGATCAACAGCGTGTACGATTTTGTGCCCGCCACAGGACAGACAGTCGCGGCGGATATGGGCCGTAAAGTGATCGCGCCAGAACAAGCCTGTTTTCGATGCCATAACCCAGACTTAGCCAATACCGACACTCGCCTTTTGATGCACGGCAATAAACGTTTTGCCTTTGAGGGCTGCGTTGTCTGTCACACGACTTACTCTGGCGATCCTGAAACGGGTAATAGCCTTGATATGGCGACATTGACACACCAGATCCACCAAGCCAAATATCAAATTGTAGGTTACAAGGGACAGCTATATGACTACGCCAATGTGACCTTTCCCGGTGATATGGCCCAATGTCAGCAATGCCATATACCCGGCGCAACGGCGCAAAGTGGCAATAGTAATATCCCCAGTAAAACCGCGTGTCTTGACTGTCACAAAGCGCAAATCCCCGCAGATTGGAATGGTACTGTAGCGGGTTTATTCCACAACAGGGAAATTTTTGCCACCCCATGGGCACTGGGTTGTAGCGGCTGCCACCCTGATAGCACTAATCCTGAAGGTGTCGGGCTTTTCCACAATGCCGCTGTGAAAACAGCCACTAAGCTGGTGAGCGATTACCAAGTTAAGTTACTGAGTTCGCAGCTAAGCGTTGAAGCTAAGACCCTTGCGGTGACATTGCAAGTGCAGCAAATGGAGCAACTGCCCGCCAGTCAACCTATGATAAAATCCTTCTGGTTGATTGCCACAGGTGAAACAAATAGCGCGAACATGCCAATCAATAACGGCCAGCGTAAAGTGTGGGATTTATTAGCAAACAGGAGCGACGTCGCCTTAAAAATTACCGCGCCCAATCAGCTAACAGTCACTATATCTAACCTGTCGGCTGCCGATTTTGGCGATCTGAGTCAGTCAAAACTCTACAGTAAACTGGTGCTCTGTGCCGATAAAAATACCGGCTTTGCCGTTAACTGTAATATCGCAAATCAAGAGGTGAGTCTCAGTGCCATTAATTCGCTAAGCCTGCAAGGTCAAGCTGTTACTGCAAAAGCTAAGGTCGATGAACAGGCCTGTCGCCAATGTCATGATCAAGGATTAGAAGATAGAGTTCTGTCGACGCATCAAATGAAAGGAATTTTTGAACCCAATAGCAGCTGTGGCACCTGTCATGCACCGCAAACAGCAACCGCACTGACCGATGGGCAATGTCAAAGTTGCCACAGTAATGATGCGATTATGTATCTCAATGCCAATGTGATGCATACTCCTGGGGCCAGCCAAATCAAGCCCTATCGCACCATCAACAATACTTTGAGCTACAGGGAAATGGTGCATTCACTGCATGCGGGAACCCGCACTGTAGTGGGTTTTGATAACCCACGTCCCGAACTCACTTACCCTAATGCAAAAAATAACTGTAGTGTTTGCCATAACGCAGGACAGCTCCGTCTCGAGGGGCTAAGTGCACAGCAATCCCTGTTAGTTGCCACACCCGATGCAGCCAACATAGGGCAAATTGCCGAGTACTCACCAACCTTAGCAACCTGCACGGCTTGTCACACGCTTATCGATAGTTTAGTCGTCCATGCACGCAGCTTTGGCGGAGTTTACCAAAGCGATGCCAGCGGTGGTCGAATTTACCAATCAGGACAGGAGTCATGCGCAACCTGTCATGCCGAAGGTCGCTCATCGGGGGTCTACAAGGTACACAAATAAGCCGTTAGATTTGATTTAATGCAAAAAAAACCGCTCACCATAATGGTGAGCGGTTTTATTTCATTCGTCCTATTTATCAATCTTTTGTCCGCACAAGGCTCAAAAGAGCAACGGCGAGCGCTTTACTTGATTTGACTTAGTTTAATGTCGTTGAGATTAAGGTTTGAGCACACTTTGGCTCTCTACTACCTGCGTTTGGCTATAGTCCTTAGGTCTAGAGTTCGACAAGGTCACACCACTTAAGGCTTCGGCGGTTAAGGTGTTATTACCGTTCAATAAATCATTCAAGGTTCCAGAGTCACCATTCACTAATCCTAACTCCCTGAGCATGGCATCGATAACAGGCGCATTGGCGCGATAGTTTAACGCTGCACTGGTCACTTGCTCTGCGATACCACCTTGATGGTGAGCACCTTCGCCACCCGCAGCAAATTGATGACCTGCACCATAACCTTGAAGAATCTTAATACCTTCGATGTTTTCTAACGGCTTAACGGCTTGGGCCACAATTTCAGGCAAGGCCTTCAAAATGGCGAGGGATTTTTGCAGGGCAATCTGCTCATCACTTAAAACGTTTTCTGCTTCGTAAAGCGCTTGTTTACCCGCAGCTTCAACGGCATACACTTTTTCATCCGCTTCGGCCTGCAGTTTTTTCGCATCGGCACTGGCGCGCGCTTCAATCAGAATGGCACTCGATCTGTCTTCAGCTGCACGTTTCTCAGCTTCGGCCTGCACTGTTACGCCGACTGCATCACGCTCAGCTTCCTTACGGGCATCAATCACTTCAATCTCTTTGCGGCGATTAGCTTCTGCCACTTGGCGCGCTGTGATTACCGCTTCTTCTTTTTCAACTTTCAGTTTTTCGGCTTCAGCTGCACGGGCACGAGCTGCTGATTCTTCTTCAGATTTGGCCGCAACCGCAATGCGTTTTTCCTGCTCAGAAACTTCGATATCCCTTTGCTGTTGAATGCGCGATTGCTCAATCGACTTATACTTTTCAATCTCACGGGTTTCGATATCTTTGGTCTTTTCGATTTCAGCGGTTTCGATGGCGCGCTCTTTGGCAATCTCGGCTTCGCGTTCTTCACGGGCCTTATTTTCTTTCTGCTTAATAATCTCCGCTTTTTGATCGGCGCGTTTAAATTCTAACGACTGTTGCTGGATCAGGCGCGCTTCTTCTTCCGACTTTTCAATCTCTAAGGATTCCTTTTCAGCTTCGAGGTTACGCTGCTCGATCTTAATGCGGTTTTCCTGCTGAATATCGTTAGTTTCTTTGCGTTTCTCTTCGATAATCTTCGCCAGACGCGCACGACCTTCGGCGTCAAATGCGTTGTTTTCATTAAAAAACTGCAAATCAGTTTGATCGAAACCCGTTAATGAAACAGATTCGAGTTCGAGACCGTTTTTCTCCAGATCGTTGGCGACGTTATTTTGCACCCGTTGCACAAAATCGGCACGCTGCTCATGCATTTCTGTCATGGTCATTTCGGCGGCCACGGCACGCAGCACGTCGACAAACTTAGATTCCATCAGCTTTTTAAGCTCTTCAACGCGGTTTGTACGCGTGCCTAAGGTTTGTGCTGCCATTGAAATACCATCGGAATGTGGGGCTACACGCAAGTAGAAATCGGCCTTCACATCGACACGCATTCTGTCTTTAGTGATCAGCGCATCTTTCTGGGTTTTCTCCACTTCGATACGCAAAGTGTTCATGTTTACCGAGATGGTTTCATGTAATACAGGCAACACAATAGCGCCGCCATCTTTAATGATTTTCTCACCACCAAAGCCGGTACGCACAAAGGCCATTTCTTTGGTTGCACGTTTATATAACTTAGCGAAAATTAACCCGATCACAATCAGGCCGAGTAGCACCATACCCGCAACGAGCAAAATAAAACTACCGGATGAACCTACGTTTGTTAACACATCCATTTGATTTCCTTTCAATTGATTTATGGCTTGGGAAGATTAATTATCAAAACGCGTAGCAGACCAGACTCGGCCTTCTCGCTTAAGCAGCACGACTTGAGTGCCTGAGGCAAACTCGATATCCGAAGTTTCGGGCTCGACTAAAACGTAATGTTTTTGTTGATGTTTATCGCGAACGACAGCTTCAGAGGGCATGCCTTTAATTGCGCAACCTAAGGTGATAGTGCCGACATAGCCGCTAAGATCATCTAGCGAGATCGCACTCGATTCATTTTTAGGCAAATGATCAGCAAGTACTCGGCCAAAATAACGGCAAGAAAATGCACTAGCGACAATAGCAATGGGTAAAGTGAACAGTTGCGGCAGTAAAAAACCGGCAAGACTAACACTGATAAAATTGACGATATAACCCGCAATCGCAAAACTGGTCAGCGCAAGCACAAACCAAATAAGTAATGGGAGTCTATTTAGACACAGCCAACCGGCAATGCCCGTGAGTCCACCCGCGCCCACATCAGCATCATATTCCACATCAGCAGGCACCCATTGGTCTAACGCACTTAACATGCTTAAACCTATGAATAATGCGAAGACTTCAAACACACCAAGGGCCAGAACACAGGCAAAAGCTATGGTGTAAGGTAAATTAGGCTGTTCAACTAAAAACGCCCACATAGTCATCTCCTTGAACAATACAGCATTCCATTTATTTCACTGTAATTATCGACTTAACCACAACAGAATAGCAAGGCAAGCCTTATTTCCAAACTAAAAATTTACCCTAAAATGGATTTTCACTGTAACCCTGCTGCGCCAAAATAGCGTGGGCTGTCATCGCCGATAATGCCATATCAACACCAGGTAATAATGAGGTATTGGTTAAATCAAAATAAGCGGCGCTCTGTCCGCAGATATAAAACTTCACGCCGTGATCAACTAGAGCCTTAACCAAAGCGCGATTAGCGTTTACGGCACCTGAATGCTGCTTGGCATAAAAAACATCATCAGCTAAATCGCTGATGCCGCCACCGTGCACCACCATAGCCAGTTCGATATCTGTTTCTTTAACGCCTGCCGCCACATGCATGTTGATAAAACGCGCTAAACTTTCGAGCTGACGATTCGTCTTGCCCACATCGGCCGCCTTACTCATATCAAAAGCCACTTTAAACTTCATGCCCTTAGGAATGGGCATCATGCTATCGACTTTAGCAATCTGACCAAACTCAGGAATAGCAGGCCCAGCCACAAATTTATCGACACCCGCCTGCGCCGTCGAAGCGATAGCGGCGAGGGTCAGGCACAGCGCAGCCTTAAGCGTTTTAGTGCTATATGATTTTGACTTCATTGTATTATCATCCTGTTATTGTTATTTATTCGCGCAGGTTTTATGCGCCAGAAGGGAAATCCCATGGGCACACCTAAGACTAAAGTACCAACGCCAAGTTACGACAAACTGACGGCACATTTCCAGAAAATTTCTCACTTTGAACATTTCAGCGCTTTGGGTGACTGGGATCAAGCGGCCATGATGCCGATGGGCGGTGGTCAAGATCGCGGTGATGCTATGGCAGAACTGGCGCTGCATATCCACGGTCTCAAAACCTCAGCCGCCTTAGCCGAGCACTTACACGGCGCGGCGGACGAATCTCTCTCAACAGAGCAAGAAGCCAATCTGCGGGAAATACTGTACCAGTATCAACAGGCCAACTTAGTGCCCGGCGACCTAGTACAAGCCAAAACCAAGATGGCTTATCAATGCGAGAATGCGTGGCGCGAGCAGCGTAAAAATAATGATTGGCAGGGCTTTAAGCCCAATCTAAAAGCGGTCATCGACCTTGCCAAGGAAGAAGCGCAGATCCGCGGCGAAGCGCAAAATATCACGCCCTATGATGCCCTGCTCAATAAATTTGAACCGGGAATGACCACGGCAAAGCTAGAACAAACCTTTGGCGGCCTGAAAGATTGGCTACCGACACTCATCCAAGAAGTGCTGGCTAAGCAGGCAAACGAGCCTAAGCTTGTGCTCAATGGCCCCTTCGATATCAGCGCGCAGCAAGCCCTTGGCCGTGACGTCATGGCGTTTTTGGGGTTTGACTTTAATCACGGCAGGCTGGATATGAGTAGCCATCCATTTTGTGGCGGCGTGCCAAGCGATGTGCGGATAACAACTCGCTACAATGAGGCCGATTTTAGCAGTGCTATCATGGGCATAGTTCATGAAACAGGCCATGCCAGATACGAGCAAGGTTTACCTCAAGCGTGGCGCGGTCAACCCGCTGGGCTTGCACGTTCTATGGGCATCCACGAAAGCCAAAGTCTATTTTGCGAAATGCAGCTTGGAGCAAATCCGGCATTTTTGCGTCAGTTGCAGCCCAAAATCGCGCAGCATCTTAACTGTCATTTCAGAGCCCAAGAATTAGCACAACATTATACCCGCGTAAATCCCGGACTTATTCGCGTCGACGCCGATGAAGTCACCTATCCTTGCCACATTTTGCTGCGGTTTGAGGCGGAAAAAGCCTTTGTCGACGGCAGCTTAACCGTAGAGGATTTGCCTGATTTTTGGTCGACGCAGATGCAACAACTACTGGGGATCAATACTGATGGCAATTACCGCGACGGTTGCATGCAGGACATCCATTGGGCTGTCGGTGAGCTAGGGTATTTCCCAAGTTACACCTTAGGTGCCATGTATGCCGCTCAATGTCGTTTTGCGATGGAAAAAGCCTTAGGACCGATTGAAGCCCTAATCGATGCAGGCAAGTTGGACTCGGTATTCCAATGGCTGCGCGAGCACATTTGGTCAAAGGGATCCTTGCTCACGACCGATGAACTGATCCGCCAAGCAACGGGCGAAACCTTAAATGGTCAATATCTTGAGCGTCACCTGCGTCAACGATATCTGGGCATTTAACCGCTGCGAACGCTTATACCCAAGCTACCTGAAGAGTCGAGTTTCAGAGCGCCTAGGGTGCATCAATTCAAGGCGCATCAATGACAGAATGTCGGCCACCTTTTGAATTGATGCAACACGGAAGTGAAGTGCCCTAGGCGCTCCGTCCCGGCGGGTTTTAACGCACTTTATGCTGCGTTGGTTATTTTTAACTTAGCCCGCTAGGTCTGCAAATAACCGCCTTGCCTAAAGTGCGTTAAACTCCCGCTGAATCCTGCATCTTCAGGTTGTTTGGGTATACAAGCGCTGAAAGCTCAGTTTATACGGGTTTTAAAGCGCTTTATATTGCCGCTGAAGCCTGCATTTTGAAGCCGCTTGAGGTTATAATGCCGAGCTTATTTGAATCAGGACTCTTTCAACGGAGTTCCTTCAACAGGACTTTTGAAACAGGATAATTGTCGGCCATGTTACTGCGAGCAATCACCCCACAGGATTGGGACGCCATTTTAGCAATCCAAGATGAGTGTTACTCACAACTGGACCCTGAGCCATTGCACGTGCTGCAAAGTAAATGGCAGGTATCGCCACAGTCCTGTTTTGTGTTCGAAGTGAATGGCTCAGTTGTCGGTTATTGCTTGGCTCACCCTTGGACCACCAATATGCCGCCAGCGCTCTATCAGCCCATTACCCATTTACCTAAGGCTGATACTTTATATCTGCACGATATTGCGCTTTCAGCCAAAGCCCAAGGTTTAGGCGCAGGTGCTAAGGCGCTCACTCGCTTAACACTGCTGGCGGATCGTTATAATCTCAATTCCTTGTCCCTTGTTGCCGTTCAAGGCGCCGACAGTTATTGGCTAAAAATGGGCTTTAAACCTCAGGCCATAGACAAGTGCCTTGGCAGCTATACTAACGATGCTATGTATATGATTTATAAATTTAATCATAGAGATGAAAAATGAATCCAACCCTAACCACTATCGGTTTACTTTGCTTAAGTAATATTTTTATGACCTTTGCTTGGTACGGGCATTTGAAAACGCTAGGCTCAAAACCTTGGATTATTGCGGCCTTAGTGAGCTGGGGTATCGCCCTATTTGAATACTTGCTGCAAGTGCCTGCTAACCGTATCGGCTACACAGTAATGAATGTCGGCCAGTTAAAAATTTTACAAGAAGTCATCACCTTAAGTTTGTTTGTCCCCTTTGCCTATTTCTATATGAAAGAACCATTGAAGCTCGATTATCTGTGGGCAGGACTGTGCATCTTAGGTGCTGTGTATTTTATTTTTAGAAGTGAATTTAATTAATTTCAGACTTATTTCAGGAGAGCTCCCCCATGGCCCGTCAAGTCACTTATACCTTCAAAGGTAAGACGAAAACTATCGCCTTTAGCTACGACAAACACCATGATTTATATGAAGCTGTGGCCGAAGCCGAAGGCATAGATCTGACCAAATTTTTGGCTATGGAACAACAAGTCGCCATGACATCTCGTAAAGGTGCCAAGGCTGAAAAGGAATTCAGGAAAGTAGAGTTTGCCCGCTTTGGTTTTAGCAATATCCACTTTGTCAGAGATGAAGAACCTGAAGCCTAGGCTAATGTATTAATTGTTTTTTGTATTAGCTGTAAGCACTTCAATAACAGGACACTGTAATGCTCAATACCGAACATGCTAATTTCCCCCGCGCAGGATTCTTCCGCCGCCTAGGCGCTGCAATTTACGATTCGATGTTAGCCGTGGCCGTCTATATGGTTGCGGGCGCAATGGGCTTTGGGATTTTCTACGGCCTCACCGCTTCAGGACTGGCTGGCATGAATGGCTTTGAACATGTCTCAGATGCACTCAATGGCACGCCAGTTTATCAGGGAATTTATCAACTCTGGCTTGCCTTGTGTGTCGGCACTTTCTACGCATTATTCTGGAGTAAGGGCGGTCAAACCTTAGGGATGCGCGCTTGGCGGCTTAAAATTCAACATCCTAATGGCCAAAACTTAAGTCTAATCACTGCCTACGCTCGCATCATTTGGTCACTGCTCGGCATTGGCAATTTATGGATTTTAATCAATGATGATAAGCGCGCACTGCAGGATATGATGACTCGCTCAGAGGTGGTCGTACTGTCTAAAGAAGCCAACCAAATGCGTAACTGGCATGGGGCATAAGTTTATTCTTAAGTAAATCCGAAATACAAAAAACGACGCAAAAGCGTCGTTTTTTATGGGCTATTTTTATGGACTATTCTTAATTGACGGAATCCGGAGTAAGGAGTAATAAGCTGCGTATCATCGCCGGATAAAGTAGAAGGCAACGCCAGTAAACAACAAGCTTGGCGCAACAGCCCCCACATAAGCAGGTAGCTCATACACTATACTCATGGGGCCAAAAATCTCATTACTGATATAAAAGCTAAAACCTGCTACGACCCCAAGTAATACGCGCGCACCCATAGTCACAGTCCGCAGCGGACCAAATACAAACGACAGTGCCACTAACATCATCACTGCGACCGTCACGGGTTGCATCACCTTGCGCCATAAAGCAAGCTCATAACGGCTGGGATCTTGACTGTTAGTTTTAAGGTAATCAAGATAACCGACCAGACCACGTATAGATAACGCCTCGGGTTTAATCGAAACCACACTGAGCTTATCTGGCGTTAAACTCGACTGCCATTGGTCTTCTTCAAGATACTCAAGCACGACTTTTTCATAGCTTAAATCAGTACGTTTAACGTCAAATAAACGCCAGCGATCTTGGGAAAATACCGCTCGGTCTGCGTGAACTACGTTGGTGAGCTTAAGTTCGCTATTGAATTTATAAAGCGTGATATTGCTGAGTTTATTGATGTTTTCAACTTCACCAATATTAACGAACAAATCACCATCCTTTGCCCAAATTCCACGGTGGGACTTAATTAAACTCCCACCAGAGAGTTTAACAGCTTGTAACTCATTCGCTTTTTGCTCAGCAATCGGTGCGCCCCACTCCCCTAAAACCATCACCAATAACATCAAAGGCACAGCAGTTTTCATCGCCGACATAGTGATCTGTAAACGTGACATGCCAGAAGCTTGCATCACCACAAGTTCGGAATTTGATGCCAACATTCCCATACCAATCAAAGCGCCTAGCAAGACGGCCATAGGGAAAAACATTTCAATATCCCGTGGCACTAAAAATAAAACATAGATGCCAGCATCCATCATGCTGTAGGTGCCACGGCCAACTAAACGCAGCTGATCAACCCATTTGATGATGCCCGACAAACCAGTCAACACCAGCAAACAAAGCGCTGAAGTGCTTAACAATATTCTGGCGATATAAAGGTCTAATATCTTCATGCTGCCACCTTCTTATTGGCAAACAAGGACGATATACGACTGAAAATAGGCCTATCTTTACCGAGCAAGAATAACCCCATCAAGAGCGCAGAAACATGGATCCACCACATACCTAAATACAATGGAATAATCCCATCTTGCAATGCCTTACGTCCCGCGACCATTAGCCCAAAATAGCCAAGGTACAAAAGTACTGCTGGGAACATCTTAGCGAACTTACCTTGGCGCACATTCACCCGCGCCAACGGCACAGCAATCAGGGTCATAATTGGAATCGCGAGCGGGATAGCAAGACGCCAGTGGAATTCAGCAGCGGCTTCAGCACCTTCAATTTTAACGAGTTCATCAACGGGCAGTGCAGATAACTTTCGGCGACGCTCATCAACTTGCTGCTCTTTAATTTGCATTTTATAACCACCAAATTCGATCATTTGGTAGTCCTTCGCCTTCGGGCTGCCTTGATAACGCACACCGTCATTCAAGTTCAATTGTTGAGCACCTGAACTATCTTCCTGTACTCGTCCACCTTTAGCCACCACGACATTGGTCACGCCAGTTTCATCATCAGGATCAGGTAACTGGGCTACAAACACTTTATCTAACTCGTTATCTTTACCAATACGCTCAACAAATAATACCGCGCGACCATTGGGACTCGCCTGAAAACGCCCTTGGATTAAGGCGGCAAGACCCGCTTCGGACTGGGCTTTTTCGAGCACTTGGTTTTGCTGTTCTTCTGCCCAAGGGGCTACATAAAGGGATAAATAGCCAGTAAACAGCATATTGATCACGGCGAGGATCAGCGTTACGCGGGTGACATACCACTCACTGACCCCAACACCGTGGAGAATGACCATTTCATTTTCGGAATACATACGGCCGTGGGCCAGTAAAATACCCAAGAACAAACTTAACGGCAGCACTAAGATCACCAGATAAGGCAAGTTAAGCCCAATCAGAGTCATGATTAAAGAGGCGGGAAAATCGCCGTCGGAGGCATCGGCCAGTATACGCACGAAATGCTGGCTAATAAAAATAGTTAACAGCACTAAAAGTACCGCAATTTGTGCCTTTAAAACTTCTCGAATAAGGTATTTAAATACAATCACAGGCAGGATCCGGTCTCTAAACTTATCTTTTTGCTGGTAACAGACTAACTTTCATGTAAACTGTTTACTTTTGATAGTTTTCTGACCAGCTTCAGGGGTTCTAGGTAAACTTAACGTCACGAAATGCGTGACTCAAGCGCCGAGAATAAATCACCTTTGGAGTAATAACTTAGGCCCTTTTCGGGACAAGCAGACATTATCCAATAAATATAAAAATTTGTCTTTAAGAATCTAGGAGTGCTCATGGAGTTTAGCGTAAAGAGCGGTAGCCCCGAAAAACAACGCTCAGCCTGTATCGTGGTCGGTGTTTATGAACCCCGTCGTCTGTCGGGTATCGCGGAGCAATTAGATAAAATTAGCGAAGGTTATATCAGTAACCTACTGCGTCGCGGCGATCTGGAAGGTAAACCTGGCCAGATGTTATTGCTGCACCATGTTCCTAACGTATTGAGTGAACGTGTATTATTAGTGGGTTGTGGCAAAGAACGAGAATTAGACGAACGCCAATACAAACAAATCATCACTAAAACAATCAACACCCTTAACGAAACGGGTTCAATGGAAGCGGTTTGCTTCTTAACTGAACTGCACGTGAAAGGACGCGATACGTATTGGAAAGTACGTCAAGCGGTTGAAACCACTAATAGCAGTCTTTATAGCTTTGATGCCTTGAAGACCCGCAAAGGTGAAACTCGCCGTCCATTGCGTAAATTAGTGTTCAATGTCCCGACTCGCCGTGAATTAACCTTAGGTGAGCGCGCCATCGAGCATGGTATGGCAGTATCTGCTGGTATGCATTTATGTCGCGATGTAGCCAACATGCCACCGAACATCTGTAATCCAGCCTATTTAGCTTCTCAAGCTCGCCAAATGGCTGAAATACACGACACTCTGCATGTCACCACTATTGGTGAAGAGCAAATGGCCAAACTGGGCATGAACTCATACCTTGCAGTCGGTCGCGCCAGTGCCAACGAATCCATCATGACTGTGATGGAATACAAGGGCGCTGTCGATAGCACAGAAAAACCCATCGTATTAGTCGGTAAAGGGTTAACCTTCGACTCGGGTGGCATTTCATTGAAGCCTGGCGAAGCCATGGACGAAATGAAGTACGACATGGGTGGCGCAGCGGGTGTTATCGGCACTATGAAAGCCATCTGTGATATGAAGTTACCTATCAACGTTGTGGGTATTCTGGCTGGCTGTGAAAACATGCCATCGGGTAATGCTTACCGTCCAGGTGACATTCTGACCACTATGTCAGGCCAAACCGTTGAAGTGTTAAATACCGATGCAGAAGGCCGTTTAGTCCTATGTGACGTATTAACCTATGTTGAGCGTTTCGATCCTGAATTGGTTATCGATACTGCAACCCTGACTGGCGCGTGTGTGATTGCCCTTGGTAAACACGCATCGGGTCTGTTCTCATCGCATAACCCTCTGGCACACGAGCTATTAAGTGCTGGTGAGCAAAGTGGTGACCGCGCATGGCGCATGCCATTGTGGGATGAGTATCAAGATATGCTCGACAGCCCATTTGCTGACATGACCAACTTAGGTGGCCGTCCTGCTGGAGCTATCACAGCAGCATGTTTCCTTTCGCGCTTTGCTAAAAAGTACAACTGGGCTCACTTAGACGTTGCAGGCACAGCTTGGAATAGCGGTGCTAACAAAGGTTCTACGGGCCGTCCAGTGCCACTATTGACTCAGTTCCTGATCAATCGTGCTGGCGTCGAACTCGGCGAATAACCAACTATCCGGCCTTAGTGTGTTAAAGGCTCGATAAATGAAAGGCGAAGATGAAAATCTTCGCCTTTTTTATTTTCTTAATTTAATCAGAAAATCGATTTCCTGAATAAATTAAGAAAATAAAAAAACTGAACAACTAATGGTTTTAGAATCATTTTTCAAAGAGTTATAGTTCTACCCTCTGCATCTCCAACGGTTTGAAAGCATCCCATTAAGTCCCGCCAGACAGTGATAGATAAAACCTCACCGTAAGGTTTGCCCTAAGCATTAACCCATACTGACTTTTAGTGTAAACTGCTGCTTTCGTTCGCCACTAAAACAAGTGAAGCAAGGCATTGAAATCATGACTCAAGTGCTGTTTTATCTTATGCCGCCAGTGGCATCGCCTGCCAAAGCCAAGGCTGATTCACCTGTTGAAACCGCGAATGCGAACCCTGCACTTTGCGAGATGCATCTTCTGGCATGCCAACTGGCGCAACAGGCTTTTGTGAAGCAACAATGGGTCTATATCCATTGCCAAGATAAACAGCAAGCCCATGCAATTGATGAACTTTTATGGCAGTTTGAGCCAAGTGCTTTTGTGCCCCATAACCTCAAAGGTGAGGGCCCGATGACGGGATCGCCGGTAGAAATTGGTTTTGATCGCCTCGGCGCCAACAAAAGTCGCCAAGTTCTGATTAATCTTGCAGACCAAGCGCCCCCATTTGCGGTAAACTTTGGCCACATTATCGATTTTGTTGCCAATGACGATCAGCATAAAGCGGTCGCTCGCGAACGTTATCGACAGTATCGCGGCTTAGGGGTCAATTTACAGACCCAAGACTTAGCAACACATCCACTTAATTAGTTTGAGACAGACACGTTCCCATGGAAAAAACATACGATCCGCAGTCCATCGAGCAAACGCTTTACCAAAACTGGGAAGAGCAAGGTTACTTCAAGCCACACGGCGATGAATCCAAAGGCAATTATTGCATTATGATCCCGCCACCTAACGTGACGGGCAGCTTGCACATGGGCCACGCCTTCCAAGACACCATTATGGATACCTTAACCCGTTACCAACGGATGAAAGGCAAAAATACCCTATGGCAAGTCGGTACTGACCATGCGGGTATCGCCACCCAAATGTTGGTTGAGCGTAAGCTTGAAGCCGAAGAAGGCAAAAATCGCCATGACCTAGGTCGCGATGCCTTTATGGATAAAGTGTGGGAATGGAAAGCGCAATCGGGCGGCACTATCACTAAGCAGCTACGTCGTATGGGCGCTTCTGTTGATTGGGACCGCGAGCGTTTCACTATGGACGAAGGCTTGTCCAAGGCCGTGCAAGAAGTGTTTGTACGTCTGTACGAAGACGAGTTGATTTATCGCGGTAAGCGTTTGGTCAACTGGGATCCAAAGCTGCACACGGCTATCTCTGATTTAGAAGTGGAAAGCAAAGAAAAACAGGGCCACATGTGGCATCTGCGTTATCCACTGGCCGACGGTGAACTGACAGCCGATGGTAAAGACTATTTAGAAGTCGCTACCACGCGCCCAGAAACCATGCTCGGCGACAGTGCGGTTGCAGTGCATCCCGATGATGAACGCTATCAAGCGCTGGTCGGTAAGTTTATTCTGTTGCCGATTGTTAACCGCCGCATTCCTATCGTGGCCGACGATTACGTCGACATGGCCTTTGGTACTGGCTGCGTGAAGATCACCCCAGCCCATGACTTTAACGACTATGAAGTCGGTAAACGTCACAACCTACCCATGTTCAACGTGCTGACCTTAGATGCCGCCATTCGCGTGAGCGCCGAAGTGGTAAACTCTGACGGCACCTTTAACAACACCCTCAATGGCAGCTTACCAGAACGCTTTGCCGGACTTGATCGTTTTAAAGCGCGCGATGCTATCGTCGCTGAATTTGAAACCTTAGGCCTGCTCGAAAAAATCGCGCCACACGCCTTAAAAGTTCCTTATGGCGATCGCTCAGGTGTGGTTATCGAACCGATGCTAACCGACCAATGGTATGTGGCTGTTGCGCCAATGGCGAAAACCGCTATCGAAGCCGTTGAAAATGGCAGCATCAAATTTGTGCCACAGCAGTATGAAAACATGTACTTCTCGTGGATGCGTGACATTCAAGACTGGTGTATTTCGCGTCAATTGTGGTGGGGTCACCGCATCCCTGCATGGTACGACGAAAATGGCAAAGTCTATGTCGGCCGCAACGAAGCCGAAGTGCGTGCTAAGCACAATATCAGCGACTCAATGACATTACGCCAAGACGAAGACGTACTGGACACTTGGTTCAGCTCTGCCCTGTGGACTTTCTCGACTTTAGGTTGGCCTGATAATTTAGAAGATTTAAAAACCTTCCACCCAACCGACGTGTTGGTGACAGGTTTTGACATCATTTTCTTCTGGGTTGCCCGTATGATCATGATGACCATGCACTTCATCAAAGATGAAGACGGCAAGCCACAAGTCCCGTTCAAAACCGTCTACGTAACCGGTCTTATCCGCGATGAAGCGGGTAACAAGATGTCAAAATCTAAGGGCAACGTACTCGATCCATTAGACATGATCGACGGTATCGGCCTTGAAGATTTAGTTGAAAAACGTACCGGTAATATGATGCAGCCACAACTGGCCGCCAAGATTGAAAAGAGCACTCGCAAAGAGTTTGCCGACGGTATCGAAGCCCACGGCACAGATGCACTGCGCTTTACGCTTGCGGCAATGGCATCAACGGGTCGTGACATCAACTGGGATATGAAGCGCTTAGACGGTTACCGTAGCTTCTGTAACAAGTTATGGAACGCCTCACGCTACGTGCTGATGAACACAGAAGATCAAGATTGCGGCCCTGGCTCACCAGAGCACAAAGGTGGCGAGATGGAGCTGTCGTTAGCCGATCGCTGGATTATTGGCTTGTTCAATCAAACCGTTAAGACCTTTGACGATCACATGACGAACTATCGTTTCGACTTAGCGGCCAATACCCTGTATGAGTTCACTTGGAACCAGTTCTGTGACTGGTACTTAGAGTTAACTAAACCGGTATTGCAAAACGGCAGCGAAGCGCAAATGCGCGGCACCCGTCACACCTTAGTGACAGTGCTCGAAGCGATGCAACGCCTGATGCACCCTATGATGCCGTATATCACTGAAACCATTTGGCAGCGCGTTAAACCGTTAGCCGGTGTCACAGGTGATACCATCATGCTGGCACCGTTCCCAACATTTGATGCCGCTAAAGTCGATAGCGCAGCAATGGCCGATTTAGAATGGGTTAAGCAAGTAATCGTCGCGGTGCGTAACATTCGCGCCGAACTGAACATTGCCCCATCTAAGCCGCTAAATGCCCTACTTCGTGGTGTTAGCGCGCAGGATAAAGCCCGTGTAGAAGCAAACCAAACCTTCTTCACTACGCTTGCCCGCTTAGAAAGCATGACCATTTTAGCCGATGGCGAAACTGCGCCTATGTCGACCACAGGTTTGATTGGCGAAATGGAGCTGCTGATCCCTATGGCAGGCTTAATCGATGTCGCCGCCGAAATGGCCCGTATCGACAAACAGCTTGAAAAACTCGGCCAAGAGATCGCTCGTATCGAAGGCAAATTGTCGAACCAAGGTTTTGTGGCAAAAGCTCCAGCCGACGTTATCGACAAAGAGCGCGCTAAGATGACCGATCTCAAGCGTGACATGGACAAGCTCAACGAACAAAAATCAGAATTCGCTAAGTTAGAAGCTTAAGCTTCTCATTTACTCTGATTCACTTGTTATGATTGGTTCTAACTGAATGAAGGGCAGCCACTAGGCGCCCTTCTTGTATCTATGTTAAATACAAAAATTAGTCGCTTACTGTTAAATTCATATATAGCCAAATCTTTCTTAGACAATGACTGGCTTAACACTAAAACCATCTAGATTAGTGTTGTTGTTAAACCGACATCAATTTTCATACAAATAACTTGTTACGTTTAGTCATCTTATCCAGACAAAAATGCTTCTAGTACATCAAGTTAATTTGTGTACAATAGAAGCGCAATGTCACACTTCGACGCTAATTTGTGAGAATACGATGAAAAAATTACTACTTACTCTCGTTGCCAGTACTCTATTGGCTTCAGCTGCACAGGCACACAATTTCGAAGATTCTAAAGATGCGATTGAATACCGCCAATCTGCATTTGGTCTTATTGCTTATAACTTCGGCGATATGGCTGCCATGATGAAAGGCAAAAAACCTTTCGAAGCGGAAACCTTCGCAATGCGCGCAACGAATGTTGCTGCATTATCCAAAATTCCTTTCGAAGGTTTTATTGATGGCTCAGACAAAGGCGACACTGAAGCCTTAGCCAAAGTTTGGCAGGACAGAGCTGATTTCGATGCAAAAATGAAAACTTTCCAAGAGAATGCCGCCATTCTTGCTACTGTTGCTCAAAAAGGTGATCAAGCTGAAATCAAGCAAGCCTTTATGAATACAGGAAAAAGCTGTAAAGGTTGTCACGACGTTTATAAGAAAGACTAGTCTATTTAGTTTTTCGTCCATCAAAAAGCCTGCTAATTAGCAGGCTTTTTGTTACTCAAACACTCAACGTAAAACTATAGCACTTGCACTATCGGCCACATTAAATACACAAAGACCACTGCCGCTAATACAGCCAGCAGCACTAAGGCAAGCCACTCTGACTTGAATGTAAGATCACGATTCACGCTTGATGACAGTGTCACCTTAGAGACCTTCTTGTAGCCACTGAGCATAGCACCAACTAACTTATCGCCCTTGATGGCATGGATAACCACTGCCAGTACATGAATGGCACTCAGCGCTAGGATAAGGTTAAAGTTCATCTTATGTAGCCAAGTCAAAAATCCACTGGTATCTGAACTGACATAGCTATAGAGCGGACCTTCGGTAAAAATATCATCGGTCGCAAAAAGGCCTGTGACTAATTGCAAGCTAATGATCCCAATCAGTGCGACAACCATGTAGCCACCAATAGGATTGTGCCCCAGCACAACGGACATTCCCTTAGTTTTGATTGCTTTCAAGTAGTCGAGCACAACCTTAGGGTGATGAACAAAATGGCTAAACCTTGCCGTATCGCTACCAATGATCCCCCAAAGGATCCTAAATCCAATGAGGATCAGCAAACTATAAGCAAAAATTTGATGCCACTGCATTTCGCCAGCGTCAGCACTCCACCATAGAAGCGCCAACAGACACAGCATGCCCCAATGGAAAATTCGCGTGGGTAAATCCCAGACCTTAATCTTAACGTGTTCAGTATTCATAAAATGGGCAAACTCAAAGTGAACGAATGAAATAAGTTGAGGTATTTTATCGGGATTTGAGATGAAACTTAAAGTAAATATAAGTAAATAAGGGCAAAGACTGCGGAGTTATCCCATCGAATATGACCCGATTTAGCAGGCAATACAAGGCTTTTTGGCCAGGAATTATTGATATTTGTCTAAGTGATCAAATATCCAACGAACAGTAACTAACCGGCACAGAAATGTGATCTACATCTCGTTTTATAGTACAGACCTTGGTAATCTGAAATCCAAGGAAACAACAGAAGGTTCGAAATATGCTAAAGATTACTAGCAAGCAACTTGAAGTCACATCTCCTATTCGCGAACGTATTGAAAGCCGTTTCGAAAAACTTTCAAGGCATGATGTGCAAATGATAAATCCCCATGTAATCATTACGGAGGAGAAACCTGGTTTCAAAATTGAAGCATCGGTTGGCATCCCAAATGGAGAACTCTTCGCTCAAGCAAAACATGAAAATTTATATACTGCGATTAACGCTATGGGCCAAAAATTAGAGAAGCAGCTCAATCGCATAACACACAAACCTGAAGCTCAACGCTCCACATCACTAACACCGACTAATAATGTTGTTGAAATTGACGACGAGTACGAGGAGGAAGATGCGGCATAATTTAAATCTAGTGAGTGCGAGAAACGCATCACTTTGAGAGCAATAAAGTAGAAATATTTAATCAGATCACAGTTTTTACAAAAGCTTAGTGCAATCATTTTAATGATGAAAAAAACAGTTCTTTTGACTAAATACCTACTACACTTTACAAAGTGACAGCAAGAATCGAAGTGGTGCGGATTTAAATCGTTTCAAATGTTGATTTACTTTAAATTTTGATTTACAAATATTGATTAACAGATCTTAAGTTCTAAGTAACGTTACTGGATATAACTAAGGAGCACTACTAATCTAAGCTATATAGTTTTAAGTACTAAGGTTTACTGTTAATGATTAATTTTACTTATAATTTCTACGTTTAAAAGTTCAATTTTTATTTTCAGCTAGGTTCCACTTTCAATAGCAAGTTTGGAAAGGAGGCAACACAAGAGCGAACAATTTGATTTTAGAAACAATCAAGTATGTTGGCATTCACTAAAAGCAGTACTCAATTTTGACCCAATATCAGGATGACCACCAGAAACAGGCGGCATTGCTGAATACCAGAGTTAACATAAGGAGCCGAATACAGCGCAACGAGTACATTAGCAAAACCTTTAACTATCAAATTTTTTATATCCACAATGGAGGCCTAGGTAAACATAAACAAAAGTCACATTAACAAAAGCTACATGAATAAAAGCGTTTATTGTAAAACGGGTCAGCACCAATACGTGCTAAACACTGAGATAAATGAGGTAACAACTGTCACGTTTAGTTAGATGTAGATTAGTTTGAAGAGAGTAATATTTACACAGATATGTTAGTTAGCGTTTTTAGCGTGTGATTTAATGTAAGTGCAATACGTTGGTTTGATTAAAAGTCATTAGTTTACTTAGTGTTATTTGTATAGTAAAAACTGTAAATCGTATAAATGTTTATTTATGTAATGTGTTAACGTTTACCATTAGTTGAGTTTTGATATTTATAGACACCTTAAATAATGTTTACTTATCAATTAAAAAGGAGGGAATCTAGACTTGACGAAAATTGTAATAACAGTAAATGAGAGCTTTTTATACGTTCCATGTATTAACATGTTAGGTTTTAAAGTAAAAAGTAATAATGTAAGTAGCAAGACCTAAACGCGTGACAAGGCTAAGCTGTTCTTACAGCAAAATGTACCTAGTACAACCAATGAGCCGTAAATCGTTTATTTTTAAATGTTCGTTTTGTTAGTGTTAGTTTTTAATGTTATAGCTCCATGCAAGTGTTAATTGTTAAAATATAAGTGCAAGACATGTCAACGTAAGTTCGCTGGTACTGCAAACTGCATAGTTTCAAGGTTATACGCTATGCCGCATAAAGTACTTGTTAATGTTCATTGTAAATGCAAGTCGTTATCTAGTGAGTTGTCAACGTTTTACTGTTACACGTAAATGTAAGATAAACGAATGTGTTACCTTGTCCCACACTGACCATAAGGAGGATAAACTCGCTTGACCATATACATACTTGAACCAAACCAGCGCACCCTCGGGTGCGCTTTCTTTTTAGATTACCTTTAAGAAAGTTTTGATTGACAGCTAAGTCCTAGCCCTTTAGTTTTAAGACTATGAAAATGATAACAGCAGCTTTTTTTACTTTCTTTTTTACACCCCCACTCTAGGAGGCGGATTTACTGTGTAAAAACGAAAGTAAAAATCCAAAGCCTCCCAACTGGGAGGCTTTTTTGTCTTAAACGATTGATAAAATACATGGCGGCAATTGAGGTCAGAATGCATACACCACAGCCTTTAAATCAAACCCGAGAGCAGATCACCCATCTGGATAATGAACTGCTGGCATTACTCGCAGAGCGCCGTCGCTTAAGTTTAGAAGTAGCCCGTAGCAAAGAAGTGGATGTCAGACCCATCAGAGATACTCAAAGGGAAAAAGAACTGCTCGCTCGACTTGTGAAAGAAGGCAGAGAGAAAGGATTAGATGCCCACTATGTTATCTCCCTTTACCAGAGCATCATTGAAGATTCAGTATTGAATCAACAAGCTTACCTTCACGGCCGCGCCAATCCAGAGACACAAAAACAACAGTATTGTATCGCTTACCTCGGTGCTAGAGGTTCATACTCTTATCTCGCAGCTACACGCTATTGCCAACGTCGCCAAGTTGAAATGCTGGACTTAGGTTGCCAAAGTTTCGATGAAATAGTGCAAGCCGTTGAGTCTGGACATGCTGATTATGGTTTCCTGCCGATTGAGAACACATCTTCAGGTTCAATCAACGAAGTCTACGACGTGCTACAGCATACCAGTCTGTCGATTGTTGGCGAAACGACGATTGAAGTCAGCCATTGCCTACTAGGAAAAGCTGGCAGTAAATTAGCTGATATCAAAACTGTCTATGCCCACCCTCAGCCTATTAGCCAATGCAGCAGATATTTAACTCAACACAAAGACTTGAGACTGGAATACTGCTCAAGCAGCGCAGAAGCAATGGAAAAGGTAAACCAAAGTCCAGATAACAGTGCAGCAGCGATTGGCAGCGCCGAAGGTGGTGCACTCTATCAACTTGAGTCCATAGAAGCAGGTTTAGCGAATCAGAAGATCAACCAAAGTCGCTTTATCGTTGTTGCGCGCAAAGCCGTTGCCGTACCAGAGCAGTTACCCGCTAAGACTACATTGATCATGGCGACGGGCCAAAAAGCCGGTGCTTTAGTGGAAGCCTTACTTGTTCTAAAAGCGCATCAGTTAAACATGAGTAAATTAGAGTCACGCCCGATTCCAGGAACTCCTTGGGAAGAGATGTTCTATTTGGATATCGACGCGAATATCTCCAGTGAATCTATGCAGGCAGGTTTAAAGCAACTAGAGCGGATCACCCGTTTTATCAAAGTATTAGGCTGTTATCCTTGTGAAACAGTCAAGCCCACACAGCTGAGCAACAGCCAGCTACTGATTGAGCCCAGCACCTCTAAGGATCAAGTCATCAGCGAAAATGGTACTAATGCCAGTCCAGTTCGATATAGCAAAGCCTATAAAGAGCAAGCCAGTGAAATTAACTGCGGCGCAATGACAATCGGTGCAGGGCATGTCTGTGCCATAGCCCAAATCACACTGAATAATGACATTTCACATTTAGCATTATCGGCTTTCGAGCAGCAAGTGAAGCAGCTTAAAGAAGCGGGATTCCAAGCCGTTTTGCTCAGCGCTGTTAATCAACTGACTATGGCAGAAGTTACTCTCGCTAAACTACGCCAAATCCTGCATCAATATGGCCTAGTGTGCATTATTGCCATAGCGCAAGAAGCTGATATGCCATTAGCAGTCCAGCACGCCGATATGTTATTCCTCGCAGGCAAGCAGATGTTTAACCAAACTTTACTGACTCAAGCTGGAACCCTACCGATACCATTAATACTTGAGCGTAACGATATGGCAAGTTTTGAAGAATTACTCACGGCAACAGAAGTCATTTTAAGCCAAGGCAATCAGCAACTGGTTCTGTGTGACTCAGGCATTAGAACCTTAAATAACGCCAATCTACCTTCACTCGATTTAGCGAGTCTGATCCAGATTAAAGCCACGAGCCATTTGCCGATTTTAATCAACCCAAGTTATGCCGTATCAGATGATGCCCTATTGGTTCAAACACAAGGAATTAAACAGCTTAAAGTGGATGGATTGATACTCAATTGTCCACTATCTAGCAGTGATGACCATGAGTCGCTTAACTTAATAAGCGCTGTGGTACGGGAATTATATCGGGCGAACTAAAGCTTTGATCTTGAGTGATTTAATTTAAAGTGAAATGTGGTTAGTTCGAAGTGTGTTAAGGGATAAATAAGACATCTTTTATCCCTAATTGACTCAGACAAGCCTGCTAGCCAGTGTGATGACTAGCAGGCTTAATATTGTTTAGTATTGCAGCGCAGCGAGCTTTTATGCATTTTAAGAAGAGCCAACAGCACTCGATGGTTCAGTAACGGCATTACTCCTACGGATAAGCCCTGTCATAGTAGAGCCCTGCACTAGAATCGAAAATACGACGACGGCATAGGTCATCACTAACAACAACTCCCGCAGCTCCACACCACCAATAGCATCTATGACGATACCCTCTGGCAAACTCATCGCCATAGCGAGGGCTAATCCTCCCCTTAAGCCACCCCAAATCAAAATCGTCTCTGCATAGGGGTTGTATGACTTAAACAATCGAAAGCCTAAATAAGGTAATAACACACTCATTGCACGCGCCAACAAGACTATTGGTATAGCCACAAACATAAACCACCATAATGGCGCTTTGAAAGTGACTAACAAAAGTAATAAACCAAGCAATAGGAAGAGTAAGGCATTAAAGAAGGATTCAATCAGCGACCAAAAAGTAAATAGTTTCACTCGCTCGTTGCGAGCAAAAAACTTAGGCACACTGAAATTTCCTATGATGATCCCCGCACTCACCATAGCTAAAGGACCTGAAACACCAAGCACATCCGCCATGACATATCCCGCGGTTGGGATCAGCAGGGTAACCAGCATTAATTGCGTTTCTTCCTCGCAGTAGTGGAAAAAATGATGCAATAAAAAGCCAAGTACGCCACCGTAAATAACCCCACCTACCGCCTCACGAATAAATAACTCAGAGATATGGATAAACGTCAGAGGCTCGGTGGAGAAAGCCAATTGCGATATTGCCACAAAAATCACTAACCCTATGCCATCGTTAAATAAAGATTCTCCTTCTACTTGAATCGCAATATCTTCCGGCGCCCCCATTTTCTTTAAAATAGCCAAAACAGCGATAGGATCGGTGGGCGAAATCAAGGCGCCGAACAGTAAGCAGTGGCTGAATTCTAGCGGGAGACCTAGCATAGGCGCGAACCAAAATAACAGCTCACCTATAATAAATGTCGACAATAAGGTGCTTATAAAAGCAAGGATTAGGATCTCCCACTTTTGATGCCTCAGTATTTTTAAGCGGATTTGTAATGCGCCGGCAAAGAGTAAAAAACCGAGCATGCCATTGAGCAGTAAAGCTTGAAAATCGAGTTTCTCTAAGCCAGAGACAAAATACACATAAACGTCCCCACCTAAAGCCTTTCCCCCAAGGAGCAACAACAAACTCATTCCTAGGGCAATAGCAGTAATGGCCACAGTTTCCTGCAGTTTATGGACGCGAGAGGAGATAACCGAAGTCACTAGCGCCAATGCGCAGAGGACACACAGAATTTGGTAGCTGGACATAAGAGCCTCTAAAAATCATCAATTTAGAGACTCTAGCACAAGTTTAGATTTCTAAACCATCCAATAGACTTAACCACCCTTTAATGATCCTGTGGCAAAACCAAATGATCCCAAAGAGATAAATCGAAAGACTGAGCCAAGTCAGTGGAACGCAATAGCCGAGCACTAGTAAGCCAAGAAAGGCGAGATTAGAATGCCGTTGCCAACGTAAATGCGACGCCAATAATGGATTACCATGGAATTGGCGTTGGGAAACATTAATGAACAAACTTAGCAGCACAGGAAGTAATAATAAGGGAAAACCCGACATCAAGGCGTACAACAAATGTCCCAGAGTACGGTCTTCAATTTTTGCGGCATAAGTGGTTGTCATTGTCATTGAGAGACTCCAGCCAGACTAATAGACTGGGCGCAAACATCATACGCCCTTGTCATTAACCTTACGTTCTCACTGAGATAAGCGCAACTAAGGATTAGAAATATTTCCATCCATTTAAAAATAAGTCACAAGTAAATGACGCTAATTAGCAGCACGTTAAAGTTTAAGTGTCACGTCGGATGCTAATTTTGTGGAGCAAGCGAGTACAAAACCGGCTTCAATTTCTGCAGTAGTCAGTGTCATCACGCTTGTCGATACCGTTTCGCCCTCCAAGACTTGACACTTACACGCGCCGCAAACGCCCGAACGACAGGCCGCAATAATCGGCAACCCTTCCGCCTCAATTCCCTCCAGCAGACTTTGTCCTTGATTTAGCGTCGTGCTTCGATCGCCAATAGACAAGGCGAAAGCCACTTCTGGTGGGTTTTCACTCGTTCCATCTGACGAGTTTGCTTGCATAAGCTGACTACGGGCAACTTTCTCGGCCGTGGCAAAACTCTCATGGTATAACCGACTCATATCAAAATTGAGTTCGACCAATAAGGCTTTTACCGCTTGCATATAAGGTTCTGGACCACAAAGGTAGATAGTACGCTCTGCAAAATCAGGTACTAAGGTTTGTAGCATCTGTGCACTTAACCGCCCGAAATCGAATGCTATCTTTGGTGAACACCCCAGTGTTTCAGTGACAGTCTCAAGTACGTAGCTGAGCTTAAATGCATTAAAACGGTTGGCCATAGTCGCCAATGATGACTTAAAAATAATATCATTCTCTGATCGCGCACTGTGCACAAAGGCAATATCGGCATCAATTTGTGTATCAGTCAGATAACGCGACATAGAGTACATGGGGGTAATACCGCAACCAGCACTCAAAAAAAGGTATTTCTGCGCCGTTATAGCTAACAAATTAGCATCTAACTTTTCAGTCTCTGGCTGTTTATGGCTTAGCCGAGCAATATCAAACAGATTAAATTGCCCCGCGGGCGGCAGCACTCGTACACTCTGGCCGAGTAATAGATTGTCGATAAGATATTTAGATACGAGTCCACCCGCAACACGCTTAATCGTCACCATCAAGGAATAGGGCCTAGATGGCGATGATGACAAGGTATAACTGCGGCACACTTGCTCGCCATTAATCTCAAGCACAAAGGTCATAAACTGACCGGGTTTATAGTCAAACTTCATCGGCTCGCCCGCTTGAAAACGAAAACTCACGACATCCGAGGTTTCATTCCAGCGTTCGACGCACACTAATTGATTAACACTTCCGGGTTTATGGGGCGAAACCGATAATGCCCGCGCTCCCGCTATCACACTCATGTTCATAGCATTTACCCACAAAACACTGCGGCCTCAGTAAACAAGCCAAAACCGCAGTTCAGCAACAATTCTTGGTTGATTTAAGCCACGTTTAACATATTTTTTAAATCGGCTTCGACTGTCGTGGTATTACGCAAGCCAAACTTATCTTCCAAAACTTTAGCTAAATTGGCCGTCAGGAATGCAGGTGGCGTCGGGCCTGTTCGAATATTTTTAACGCCAAGTGACAACAGCGTCAGCAGTACTACAATGGCTTTTTGCTCAAACCAAGAAAGCACTAAGCTCAGAGGTAATTCATTGATATCACATTCAAACACTTCAGCTAATGCAATCGCTAACTGAATCGCTGAATAGGCATCGTTACATTGGCCCACATCGAGCAAACGTGGAATACCGTTAATGTCACCAAATTCGAGCTTATTGAATTTGTACTTACCACAGCCTAGCGTCAGGATTATTGAATCCTTAGGTGTGGATTTAGCAAGTTCAGTGAAGTAGCTTCTGTCGGCTTTGTCGCCATCGCAACCGCCAACAAGGAAGAAATGCTTAATCGCACCACTCTTCACATTTTCAACCACGGCGGGCGCTGCGGCCATCAAGGCATTACGGGCAAAACCAATAGTGATAGTGTGTGGGATTTCATCATAGATAAAGCCTTCTAAGGCTAACGCTTTATCAATGACAGCCGAGAAATCATCTCCTTCGATATGCACCACACCAGGCCAGCCCACTATGCTGCGAGTAAAGATACGATCACTATAACTACCCACATTTGGATCGATAATACAGTTAGATGTCATCACCACAGCGCCAGGGAAATTGGCAAATTCTTGCTGTTGATTCTGCCAAGCACTGCCGTAATTTCCGACAAGATGTGCATATTTTTTAAAGGCTGGATACGCCAGTGCAGGAAGCATTTCACCGTGGGTAAACACATTGATACCCTTGCCTACAGTCTGCTCGAGAATAAGCTCTAAATCCTTCATGTCATGGCCAGAGACTAGTATGGCTTTGCCCTTAACTGACTTAGTGTTGACCACAGTTGGCTCAGGATGACCAAAGGCCTGAGTTTCACCCGCATCCAGCATTGCCATTATGCGGTAGTTCAACTGACCTATGTCCATAGCCGTAGTAAACAGCTTATCGCCATCTACACTCGGCTCACCTAAGAAAGACATGATTTCATGGAAGCGCCCTGCCACATCAGCATCAGTCTGCCCCAACACGCGAGCATGCTCCATATAAGCAGCCGCGCCCTTAAGGCCATATAAACACAATAACCTCAATCCCATGATGTCTTCATGAACTTCATGCTTATCTTTATTCAGCAGTGCAATCGGTGCCTGCGCTAGCATTTCAATCTTACTTGTCCCCAGCACTAACTGAGCGACTTGCGGCACTTGCTCAGCAGCAATACCGGCTTGTTCACAAGCCGCTTCGTAAGAAGCTTTTAACTGAGCACGATACTTAGCCGCCTGCTGGGTATAGGCCATAATGCGCTCATCATCGAAGTTGACGTTGGTGAGGGTCGCGAAAAAGGCTTTAGGCACAAAACTATCAATTTCAGCATCGATAATGCCCAGCTCGCGAGCTTTAACCGCATATACAGACACGCCTTGTAGCATGTAAATCAGCAAGTCTTGCAGATCGGACGTTGCCGCCAACTTGCCACACATACCTTGGGAATAACTACAACCATTGCCAGCGGGTGTACGAATGGTTTGCTCACACTGAATACAGAACATGGATAGACTCCTAATTTAAATTCATGCTTTATTTTTGCATGTTTAAAACTAGTCTACCTAAACGTGCCATAAGCGACAGTCATTTCTAAAGTGAGATGCTAAATGTTAGAGAAAGATCACCTTAAGCAATTGCTAATTAATACAATGTGACCTGTTAAAATCCATAAAAAAACGCCCATCAATGATGGGCGTTTTAAAGGGTAACTGTTTATTTATTAATTGGTTTTCATATCATTAACCGATTGCAGCATAATACGACTTTCGCGCTGGAATTGAGGTGCAAAATCCCCAAACCATTTGGCGACACTTTGGAACTGCTTAATAAACTCGTTCCTGTCACCCCGTTTTAGTAGCTCTAACGCTTCACGGTAGTTATCTAAATAATCACCAATAGCATGCTGGCTATCTTGCTGGGCAAAAATAATATCGGCGTAAAGCTCTGGGCTTTGGGCGAATAAGCGCCCTACCATAGCTAATTCTAATCGGTAAATCGGCGAGCTAAATTGCAGTAAAGTATCAATATCGGCCTCTTCCTTACACAGATTCAAACCATACACAAAGGTCGAGAAGTGACGCATTGCCTGCACTAGCTGCATCGCATTGTCGTGACGCTCAGGTTCTGCTTCGACAATCCGAGCTCCCCAAATGGCGATCTGCTCAAGTAACCACTGGTATTTTTCCGGCGAGCGACCATGACACACCACCACGACTTGCTTCGCCAGACTGCCCACATCAGGACCAAACATAGGATGAAAACCAACGACGGGACCAGAATGCGCCTCAAGCATGGCTTTAACTGGCTCAGTCTTGATGGAGGTTAAATCCGCCAGAATGCAGTCGGCTGGTAATTGGGTCAGCTTTTCACGAATAAGCTCACAGGTAATCGCAATAGGCACTGTCACTAACACCATGCCAGCATCGGCAAATAAGCTATCCGCTTGCTGCCAATCGTCTTTATCGAGCAAATTCACTTGGTAGCCGGATAAAGTCAGCATTTGTGAAAATAGTCCACCGAGTTGCCCTTTACCGCCGACAATCACCACTGAGCCAAGATCTTTTTTAACTTGCTTAAAACCAACATCTTTTTCATTGAGGTAAGACTCACGCATCAAGCGACGCAAAATATCTTCGATCAACTGCGGCTCGATTCCCATAGTTTTTGCTTCTTCACGGCGTTTAGCCAGCATGGCTGCTTCACGCTGAGGTGCATAAATAGGTAAACCGGCGCCGTGTTTCACCGTGCCCACTTGCGCAACGAGATCCAAGCGCTTACGCAGTAAGTGCAGTAATTGCTGATCAACACCATCAATCAGGCCGCGAAGGTGTTCTAATTCGGCCGTTGTTTTTTCATTCATACCTGAGTCCATTAAGCTGTAACCAATTTAAGCGTTAGCTACTTTAAGCATATCGAAACGCGTTGGAAGTATTGAAGATAACTTCGCTGCACCTTCCCGTAAAATGGTTTCTGTTTTTTCCCAATTAATACAAGAATCTGTTACAGAAACACCGTAAGCTAGCTCGCTTAATGGCCTATCACAACTTTGATTGCCTTCATTTAAATGACTTTCTAGCATGACGCCAATAATCGACTTATTGCCGTTAAAAATCTGCTCGAACACATCTTCACAGACAGGCTTTTGGCGGCTGTAGTCTTTGGATGAATTGCCATGGCTGCAATCGATGATCAAACGTGCATTGAGTTTGGCTTTGTGGAGCTGCATTTCACACTCTGCCACACTCGCCGCATCATAGTTGGGCGTTGCACCACCGCGTAAAATCACATGGCCATCGGGATTACCTGCAGTTTGCAATAATGCGACTTGGCCCTGTTGGTTTATGCCCATAAATCTGTGGCTACTGGCCGCCGATTTTAGCGCATTAATCGCTACATCGAGCTTACCATCGGTGCCATTTTTAAAGCCCACCGGCATAGAAAGACCCGATGCCATTTCCCTATGAGTCTGCGATTCAGTGGTGCGAGCGCCAATGGCAGACCAAGTGACAAGCTCAGAAATGTACTGAGGACTGATAGGATCGAGTGCTTCGGTGGCAACAGGCAGTCCTAACTCGGCCAACCAAATCATTAGCTCACGGGCCATTTTCAGGCCTTTTTCGACATCGAAGGATTCATCCATATCGGGATCGTTGATCATGCCCTTCCAACCTACCGTGGTACGCGGCTTTTCAAAGTACACTCGCATTAAGATGTAAAACTCATCACTGAGTTCATCGTGCAGGGTTTTAAGCCTTAAAGCGTATTCCTTAGCAGCGGCGATATCATGGATGGAGCAAGGACCAGTGACAATCAATACTCGATTGTCGCGCTTATGAACAATATCAGCCACGGTTTTGCGAGCATTGAGGATATAGCGATAAGCATGCTCAGAGAGTGGCAAGGCATTTTTAAGCTCTTGCGGCGTGATTAAGACTTTCTCTGAACTGATGTGTACGTTGTTAATCGTATCTTGTTGCATGCTTACCACCTAAGACTTAGTGTTTAACCCAGTTGTCGAAGCAGGACTTCAAGTCAGCTTGGGCATTCATTTCGGATATAAAATAGCGTAAATCCATCGCAATGTACTTTTGTAATGCTACACCATTACAATCGGGCGACCACTATGCCTGTTCATTCTCTTTAGATCAAGTATAAATACTCAAAAAACAGCAACAAAAAACCGCCACTAGGGCGGTTTTCTGTGCGAACACTACGTCTTGTTTTCTGTAGCGGTAACTATTACTTAGTTGCCAGCTTCTCACGGATACGTGCAGATTTACCTGAACGATCACGCAGATAGTACAGTTTGGCGCGACGAACGCGACCACGACGCTTAACTTCAATGCTAGCGATCAGTGGGCTGTGCGTTTGGAAAGCACGCTCAACACCTTCGCCATTAGAGATTTTACGTACTGTGAATGCAGAGTGCAGACCACGGTTACGCTTAGCAATTACAACGCCTTCAAAAGCCTGTAAACGCTCTTTATCGCCTTCTTTAACACGAACCTGAACGACTACTGTATCACCAGCACCAAACGCAGGTACGTCTTGTTTCATTTGCTCATCGTTGAGCATTTTAATGATGTTGTTCATAACTTACTCCGTTCTAGAATTAACTGAGCTACGACTAAGCATGCTTGTTCATTGCTTCAACGAACTGCGCTAATAGAGTCGTTTGTTCGTCAGTCAGAGCTAGATTTTGCAATAATTCTGGCCGTCTAAGTAAAGTCCTACCAAGGCTTTGCTGTAAACGCCAGAGTCTAATTTGTTCGTGGTTGCCACTTAGCAGCACTGCCGGTACGTCAAGACCATCCAAGCTTTCAGGGCGAGTGTAATGTGGACAATCCAGTAAACCGTCGGAGAAAGAATCTTGCTCCGCCGAAGCTTGTTTTCCTAGCACGCCAGGAACCAATCTCGATACTGAATCTATCAGAGTCATCGCCGGTAATTCGCCGCCCGAAAGCACGTAATCCCCTATCGACCACTCTTCATCCACTTCCGTTTGAATGATGCGTTCATCAATACCTTCGTATCGACCACAGACCAAAATCAAACGTGATGATTGAGCCAACTCAGTGACGCCTTGCTGATCCAGCTTGCGTCCTTGAGGTGACAAGTAAATCACCTTCGCACCTTCACCCGCTGCGGCTTTCGCTGCACGGATGGCATCGCGCAAGGGTTGCACCATCATCAACATTCCGGGACCACCGCCGTAAGGCCTGTCATCTACCGTATTATGTCTATCATGGGTGAAATCACGGGGATTCCACGTGTGCAACTCGAGCAGGCCGTTTTTCACGGCTCGACCCGTAACTCCAAAGTCTGTCACGGCACCGAACATCTCTGGGAACAGGGTTATTACCCCTAACCACATCTGTTGTACCTCGACTTAGAAGTCAGGATCCCAATCCACTAAAATCTGTTTACCTTGCAGGTCCACCGTTTTGATGAACTGCTCAGGGACAAAGGGGATCATACGTTCCACTTTGCCGAAACTATCTTTAGCGTTGGCTTTAACAAGTAATACGTCGTTCGATCCTGTTTCCACGATCTGATCGACAATCCCCATGTTATAGCCTGTTGTATTGACCACTTCGCAACCGATGAGATCACGCCAGTAGAATTCATCTGCTGGCAAATCGTTCATCTGTTCCGGCAAAATCGCAATCTCACAATTTGTGAGCATTTGCGCTTGCTCCCGTGTTTCTACGCCATCAAGTAAGGCAACAACGGCCTTGCCTTGATAACGCCACTGGGTGACCTTTATTTCGCGCCACTCACCATTTTCTTTAATAAGCCAAGGTGAATAGTCAAAGATACCTTCAACAGAATCGGTATAGGCGGTGATTTTCAGCCAACCTTTAATGCCATGACAGGAGCCTAATTTCCCCAGTACGACTGGCTGTTGGTTACTGCTCATCAATCTATACCTTAACGCTATTAAGCTGTTGCTTTACGAGCGTCTTTGATCAGTTTTGCTACACGTTCTGTAGCAGCTGCACCGTTAGAAACCCAGTGCTCAACGCGAGCTAGGTCTAAACGTAAAGTTTCTTCTTGGCCACGGGCCAATGGGTTGAAGAAACCAACACGCTCGATGAAACGACCGTCACGAGCGTTACGGCTATCAGCAACAACGATGTTGTAAAATGGACGCTTTTTTGCGCCGCCACGAGCTAAACGAATGGTAACCATGCGTTTTCAATCCTCTAATGATTTGCTTGAAGCAAAAATAAAAACTGGAACCCCGTGTTCGCGAAGAGTCCCAGATAGAAAGCCGGAAGATTTTACCTGACTTTCCAACGAATGCAACCAAAGATGGCGATTATTACGCCTGTGCCCTCAGTAAGCGGTTCATTGTTGCCAGAGTCAACCGACTGATAAAGTGCTAAGTTTAACTAAAAATGCCCGATTAACGTCCCGGAAATTTCATTCCTGGCGGCATCATGCCACGCATTCCGCGCATCATTTTTTGCATGCCGCCCTTAGCAGACATTTTTTTCATCATCTTTTGCATTTGCGTAAACTGTTTCAATAAACGGTTTACGTCTTGGATTTGCGTGCCAGAACCCGCAGCAATACGACGCTTGCGTGAACCCTTGATTAAATCAGGGTTCTTACGCTCTTTGGACGTCATAGAATTAATGATGGCTTCCATTTGGCCTGTCATCTTGCCGTCTTGGATTTGCGCTAAGGCTTCTGGGGGCAATTGACCCACACCGGGTAGTTTTTCCAGCATGTTCATCATGCCGCCCATGTTTTTCATTTGCTGTAACTGCTCACGGAAATCTTCTAAATCAAAACTGCCACCCTGCTTCACTTTCGAAGCCAGTTTCATGGCCTTTTCTTTATCGACGCCGCGCTCAACTTCTTCGATAAGCGATAACACATCGCCCATGCCCAAAATACGCGAGGCAATACGATCGGGATGGAACGGTTCTAACGCATCGGTCTTTTCACCGACACCGAGGAATTTAATTGGCTTGCCGGTAATATGGCGAATCGATAACGCTGCACCACCACGTGCATCACCATCGACTTTGGTTAAGATAACCCCTGTCAGTGGCAAAGCTTCGTTAAACGCCTTAGCCGTGTTCGCCGCATCTTGACCTGTCATAGCATCCACAACGAACAAGGTCTCGATAGGCTTGACCGCAGCGTGTAAGCCTTTGATCTCGTCCATCATGGCTTCGTCGACGTGCAGACGACCCGCGGTATCGAGGATCACCACATCGATAAACTTTAATTTAGCGTGGGCAATCGCCGCTTTCGCAATGTCGATTGGCTTTTGGCTAACGTCCGATGGGAAAAACTCCACCGCCACTTCTTGCGCTAACGTCTCAAGCTGTTTAATCGCCGCGGGGCGATAAACGTCAGCACTGACGACTAATACCGATTTTTTATGGCGTTCGCGTAAAAATTTACCCAGTTTGGCCACACTGGTGGTTTTACCCGCACCTTGCAGACCCGCCATCATAATCACAGCTGGCGGCTGAGTGGCTAAATCTAGGGCTTCATTCGCCTCGCCCATGGATTTTTCAAGTTCACTTTGAACTATCTTAATAAAGGCTTGGCCAGGGCTTAAGCTTTTAGAGACTTCTTGGCCTACGGCACGTTCTTTTACGTTATTAACAAATTCGCGCACCACAGGCAGGGCAACATCGGCCTCCAGCAGTGCCATACGCACTTCGCGCAGGGTTTCCTTAACGTTTTCTTCAGTTAAGCGACCACGGCCACTGATATTTTTCAGTGTGCGTGACAGTCTGTCGGTTAGGTTCTCAAACATCGTCCTGTTCTATACCTTTAAGAATCTCGATTGATGGGCTGTATTATAACGATGCATGCGCATTATGCTACTGCTGCACCCATCTTGATTGTGGTTAAGTGTTTTACTTGCGCTGAGTCATGTTTTATTGTCGTCGACACACTATTTAACCCTAACAATAAGAATCTGCTAAATTTTGCAACTCATGTCACTGCCCATTTGCCGACAGCTCATGTTATTCTAGGGAAAATATTGATCTGTATGCCCCGTTTTTAAGGCACCTTTAACTACACAAATAGGTTAATTACCCATGGTCATCTTTTCTGCCTCAGCCATGTTTTTTTATTGCATTGCATTGGTACTAGTGACGAGTAGATTGTTTCACCCAGACGGTCCGAATCGCCGTGCTGTCGCAGGCTTTGCCGCTATTGCGGTAATTTTGCATGCCGCAGCATTATCACAAGTGATTTTCACCACAGATGGCCAAAACTTTAGCCTGACGAATGTGATTTCCTTAGTGAACTGGATTATCGCTTTTACTTTTACGATATTGATGTTCAGGCTGAAGGTCATCGTCGTCGTGCCCGTGGTTTATGCCTGCTCAGTGCTTTCGGTTGCCCTACTCTGGTTATTGCCGCCTAAATTCATCACACATTTTGAGCTTTATCCTGAAGTATTAGCCCACGTCGTATTGTCACTCATGGCCTACAGCGCCCTGATGATTGCCGCCCTGTATGCGATACAACTGGCGATGATCCAAAATAAACTGAAGAAAAAACAATTTATGCTGAGCCCTGGCATTCCGCCGCTGATGACAGTTGAAAAACAGCTTTATCACCTGGTGATTATCGGCGTTATCTTGCTCAGTTTGTCGCTCGCGACTGGTTTTATCTTCCTTGAAGATATGTTCGCCGATGGTAAAGGTCATAAGGCAATTCTGTCGATAATGGCTTGGTTTGTATACATTACTATGCTGTGGCAACAGTATTGGGTCGGTTGTAAAATTCGTACCGCAGTCATTTATACTCTGACTGGCGCATCCTTACTTTCGCTCGCGTATTTTGGCGCGCGCATTGTCAAAGAGTTAATCCTCAACTAAACATTTAAGTCGGCTGGGGCAGTTATTGCTGCGGCCGACTTGACACTTTTTTTAAATGTCGGTATTTACTTAAGTTTACTGGCCACATTGGAGCCTTTTTTGGACGCTATATCGACAAGCGCACTCCTGATCGTTTTACTAGTGCTTATCCTATTCTCTGCCTATTTTTCAGGCTCAGAAACCGCAATGATGACTCTCAACCGTTACCGTCTACGCCACTTAGCCAACAATGGCCATAAAGGGGCGATTAGAGCTTTGAAGTTACTTGAGCGTCCTGACCGTTTGATTGGATTGATCTTAATTGGCAATAACTTAGTCAATATTTCCGCATCTGCTATTGCGACTATCATTGGTATGCGTCTTTGGGGCGACTTAGGGGTCGCTGTTGCAACTGGCGTGCTTACGTTAGTCGTGCTCGTTTTTGCTGAAGTCACGCCAAAAACCATCGCAGCGCTAAATCCTGAGCGTATTGCTTTTCCCTCTAGCATACTGCTACTTATACTTTCCTCGACCTTTGCCTATGTTGTCTCAAGCGTTAATTTGATAACCACAGGTATCTTACGTTTGATGGGGATAAAAACCGTTAATAGTAGCGATGCACTAAGCCAAGAAGAGCTGCGTACTGTGGTGCATGAGGCAGGGGCACTCATCCCCCGACGCCACCAAGAAATGCTGTTATCTATCTTGGATTTAGAGAAAGTCACCGTTGAAGATATTATGGTGCCACGCTCAGATATCTACGGAATTAACGTCAATGACGAATTTAAGGTTATCAATCGTCAGGTGATCCAAAGTCCACATACCCGAGTGTTAGTGTATCGCGACACCATAGACGATGCAGTGGGCTTTATTCACTTACGTGACGCCCTGCGCCTCCAATCTAAAGAGCAATTCAGCAAGTCATCTTTGTTGCGCGCAGTGAAAGAACTCTACTTTGTGCCAGAAGGTACACCACTCAATGTGCAGCTAGCTAACTTCCAACAAAATAAAGAGCGCATCGGCTTAGTCGTTGATGAATATGGTGATATTCAAGGTCTAGTAACACTCGAAGATATTCTCGAAGAGATTGTCGGCGACTTTACCACTTCTATGTTGACCACCCCGAGTGAAGACATTAAGGTCCAGCAAGATGGTAGCTACTTAGTTGATGCGGGCATTACGATCCGCGATTTGAATAAAGAAATGAAGTGGAACTTTCCCACCGATGGCCCTAAAACCCTCAATGGTCTGATTCTGGAGTATCTGGAGGAAATTCCTTCTGCGAATACCAGTTTACGTTTAGCAGGTTATCCATTAGAGATAATTGATGTGTCAGAGAATATGATTAATACAGTGAGAATTATCCCGCTGTATTATCATCCCCCCAGAGTTTAATCCTCAATTTTGAGCATAAAAATTGGCCGAACCACACAAGTTAAGATGTGGTCCGGCCGACGATTTCCTCCAAGCGATGATGCTCCCCCAAGCTATAAATCTATCTACTCTAATTCACTATCTAGCCAAGCTATGCAGACTTTTTCGCCTCAAGTATACGACGCTTCTCAAGCGCCATTGGCGTTATCTGGGCATTCAGCGCCTTTTCTAAGCCCAACATAAAATACACTTCCGCCATTAAGAAAAATGGCCCAATTAATAGCTGATTTAAGTCATCCACAAAGGCAGGCTTGGCTTTTTCATATTGATGGCCGATTAGCTGGAACACCCAGCCCACCACAAATACCCCTAGGGCAAGCCAAGTGGCACCGGCGATATGCGCCGCCCATTCAGTCGTGAGCAGCACAGGTACCATGAATAATATGAGTCCCATTGAAAGCCTTAAGTGTAAACGGACATAATAGGCCAATACGAATATACCGACTATCACTGCTAAACTTGTCTCTCCCATACTCCCCAGCGGAATACGCACTGTGGCCAACAACAGGAAAGCAGACCAAATAATCAGTGGGATGCCAATAAAATGGGTCTGAATATTACGCTGATTTAAATGCACACTTTTGTAGGTCGATAACTGCTCTGCGGCGGATTTCATGTCGGGTTCCTCTTCATTTGCCCCTGCTTTTACGTGCGCCAAATTGAGCGACGCGCAATCCATAAACTAACGTAAAATAATTAAGCTGAACAGTAAAAGTAAATAAATTGTTGCATTCAGTAATTTGGTACTGATTTGGATACCCATCCAGAAATGAAAAAAGGAACCCTAAGGTTCCTTTTTTACCGCCAACAGACACAAACTCGGGTTTATTGAGACTCTATGATTACCGTCGCAATCGCGTAGGATTTTTCATCGGCAATAGAGATATGCCCAACCGTCGCTTTAAGCTGCTGTAAGCGAGTCAGCGCCCCCTCGGTAAAGTGAATCGTCGGTGCACCATCCTCATTGTTGCCAATGTGAATATGCTGAAACGACACGCCGCGGCCAATACCCGTACCGAGGGCTTTGGCTGCGGCTTCTTTTGCAGCAAAACGCTTGGCAAGATAACGACTTGGCTGACTATGGGCAGTATAAATGGCTAACTCAGCCTCGGTCAGCACACGTTTCGCCAGCTTGTCACCTGCGCGTGCCACATGGGCCTGAATACGCTCAATCTCGACGATATCTGTGCCTAGACCGATAATCGCCATTACTCGCCCCGACGACCTTCAAGCATTAACACTTTCATGTCTTTCACTGCTGTCGCTAAACCGTCTATCGCGGCACGGGCGACAATCGCATGGCCGATATTGAGCTCATATAACTCAGGAATCGCCGCAATCGGTTTCACGTTGTGATAATGCAGACCATGACCTGCGTTAACCACTAAACCTTTGCTATGGGCGTATTTGGCCATTTCGCTAATACGCGCTAACTCAGTGGCTTCTTCTGCTTCCGTTTTCGCATCGGCATAACAGCCAGTATGAATTTCAATAAGCGGTGCGCCAGCGGCAACAGCGGCATCGATTTGGGTTTTATCGGCATCGATAAATAAGGAGACTTGAATACCCTCAGCAGCTAAACGAGTCACTGCAGCAGTGATTTTATCTAACTGCCCCGCTACATCTAAACCACCTTCAGTGGTGACTTCTTGACGTTTTTCTGGCACTAAACAGACATAGGTCGGCTTAATTTCACAGGCGATGTTAAGCATTTCTTCGGTCACAGCACATTCAAAATTCATGCGGGTTTTCAAGGTTTTTGCCAACAGATACACATCGCGGTCTATGATGTGGCGTCTGTCTTCACGCAAATGGATAGTGATGCCATCGGCGCCAGCATGTTCAGCAACGGCAGCAGCATGCACAGGATCAGGATAACTGGTGCCACGGGCTTGGCGCAGAGTAGCAATATGGTCGATATTCACGCCCAATAAGATACGGCTCATCGGGAACTCCTTAATGTTTAACGCTGATATTGCGGCCTATTGTACTTAGGCTCACGCTAAAAAACAGGAGCTAGGGCGAATTATTCCCATCAATCTTAGTTGGTACGGCAGTGCTGACGAACAATTGTCGACTCAACAAAGGTTTAGTCCCGAGTAATGGCGTTAATAGGGAGCGCATCAACAACTTAGCGCTCAAAAAATGTGCGTCGGTGAGCTGGTTATCGTTAAGCGCCGTCAACATTGCCCCTTGATAAGCATTGCGAGCACGGGAGTTGAGCACAAATTGAAAACCTAGCTCAGGCACGAGCTGATAATAATCGTCAGGTACGAGTGGTTCACCTTGAGTATCGCGACTAAGAGAAGGCATAAAACCTAATTCCCGCAGCAAGGCAAGCTCAATATAACGCAGTTGGGATTGGCAAAACTTCGCGGCAAGGCCGACTAAGGCTTGATGATAAATGAGGAACAACTCTTCAGCATTGTGCTGTACAGACAAAGTGCGAACCAATAACTCATTGATATACATGCCAGCAAACAAGCTTTGACCAGAAAGAGGCACAGCAGGTGCAGCGGCTTCGACTTGAGTTAAGGTTTTTAATTCAGACTTACCGCTAAATTCGAAGATCAGCGGTTGAAAGGGCTGGAGAATACTCTTGATAGAGCGCTTACCGCTGCCGGTTCGGGCAACCACATCAACCCGTCCAATGCCGTCAACTAAGAGGTTAACTAAGACACTGGACTCTCGATATGGGCGATGATGTAAAACGTAACCACGTTTCATCGGTAAGCGCGCTCGCTGAAATTAATGCTTAATCGTCGCCGTAACCTAAGCTACGCAAGGCGCGTTCATCATCGGCCCAACCAGATTTCACTTTCACCCACACTTCAAGGAAGACTTTATTATCAAATAAGGTTTCCATGTCTAAGCGGGCTTGAGTCGCAATAGTGCGAATACGTTCGCCCTTGCTACCGATCACCATACGTTTCTGGCCTTCACGCTCAACGAGGATCAGGGCATTGATTTGATAAACGCCATTTTCCATCATCTTAAACTGTTCGATCTCAACCGTCGCATCATAGGGTAATTCATCACCTAGGAAACGCATCAGTTTTTCGCGCACAATTTCCGACGCCATAAAACGTTGCGAACGGTCGGTAACATAGTCTTCAGGGAAGAAGAAAGGTCCTTCAGGAATAGACGCCGCCGCTAGCTCTAAAATGCGCTTAACGTTGGTACCTTTACTGGCTGAAATCGGCAAAATTTCATCGAAAGGATATTTTTTGGCGACTTCTTCCAAATACGGGAACAGCGATTCTTTGTCTTTGATATTGTCGACTTTGTTAATCGCCAGAATTGTCTGACGCTCTTCACCGCCACGGCGTAATTTACTCAACACCATCTCATCATCGGCGGTCCACGTCATGCCATCGACCACGAAAATTACCATAGCTACATCGGCAAGCGAACTGGCTGCTGCGCGGTTCATAAGGCGGTTAATCGCCCGCTGCTCTTCTATGTGTAAACCTGGTGTATCGATGAACACGATTTGCTTCGGACCATCGGTATGAATACCCATGATACGGTGGCGCGTTGTTTGTGGCTTTTTAGAAGTAATACTTACCTTCTGACCAAGTAAACGGTTAATTAACGTTGATTTACCGACGTTAGGGCGACCAATGATCGCTACCATGCCGCAATAAGTGACATCGTATTGGGCCGACGGCGTTGGCGCGGCCGCATTCATCCTTGCCAGTAATTCATCTAAACTCGGCTCAGTTGCCGCTTTTGCAGCATCGATACCTGACAAGTCTGTTTTTTTGGTCATTTCTTTAGTAACTCCAATACTTGAGCGGCCGCGATTTGCTCGGCTTTACGGCGTGAACTCGCCACACCAATGACGCTTTGACTCAAGTCTTCAATACGACATTCAACGGTAAATGTCTGATCGTGGGCATCGCCTTCTATGTTGATGACTTGGTAATCAGGCAGCGGCTTTTTAAACCCTTGTAAATGTTCTTGCAGTAATGTCTTAGCGTCTTTCTGACTGATCCCAGGTTGGATTTCGGCCAAACGCTCGGCATACCATTTCAACAGTAATGCACGGCAAACTTCGAGATCGGAATCAAGGTAAACGGCGCCAATAATGGCTTCAACTGCATCGGCAAGAATCGACTCGCGTCTAAATCCGCCACTTTTCAACTCGCCAGGACCGAGATATAAATAATCGCCGAGCTTAAACTCTTGGGCGATGATAGTTAAGGTATCACCGCGAACTAAGGTGGCACGCATCCGGCTTAAATCGCCTTCGGTTGCCTTCGGAAACTGATGATACAAAGCATCAGAAATCACGATAGATAAAATTGAATCACCTAAAAACTCTAAGCGCTCATTATGCTTATTTGCCGCACTTCTGTGGGTCAGCGCTTGAGTTAAAAGCTCAATATTCTTGAACTCATAACCTAAGGTACGACACAAACGTGGCAAATTTTTAATCGGTTCCATGCTATTTAATTCCACCTACACGCTCAAAACGCACACCGCTAGGCACCCAAGTTGGGAGGAAGTCGGCTTTTGAACGGTCAAATTCAAAACTAATCCAAATCGCTACCGCTTTACCGACCAGGTTTTCTTCTGGCACAAAGCCCCAGAAACGACTGTCGGTACTGTTATCGCGGTTATCGCCCATGGCAAAGTAATGGCCTTCTGGCACTAAAAACTCACCCGCGGATAAATTACCTTCGCGCTTAAAATACCCCAGCATGTCAGGTCGACTTGGGTTGATCAAAATATCGTGGGCAACATCACCCAATTCCTCTTTATAACGCAGTAATGGCACACCATCTTGGCTGTAATCACCACGACTGATCTCTGTGCGGGCGATAACTTGCGGTTCTGGACAAGCTGTTTGCTCAACACCACAGGCCTTTTGGATCATCAACTGTTTATTACGGTAAATAATTCTATCACCCGGCAAACCGACTACACGTTTGATGTAGTCAATTTGCGGATTTTCAGGGTATTTAAATACCACCACGTCACCGCGTTTGGGCTCGCCAGTTTCAACCAGTTTAGTGCGCCATACGGGATCTTTAAGCCCATAACTAAATTTTTCCACCAGAATGAAGTCGCCCACTAAGAGGGTAGGCATCATAGAACCCGATGGGATTTGAAATGGCTCATAAATGAATGAACGTAGGATCAACACAAAGGCAATCACAGGGAAGATAGAGTGCGCGGTTTCGACTATGGTCGACTCACGAATGATTTGGTACTCAGCTTCTTCAGTTAAATTCGCTTGTGATGCCTTTGCTAACGCTAAACTCTCACGACGCTTTGGGGCGAAAACGAGCACATCGACTAACCAAATAAGTCCTGAGATCAGGGTGATTAGCACTAGAATAATGGAAAAATACGCTGCCATTGCTTATTGAACTCCTGCCTTAAAAATAATTAAAGGTGCCTAACTCAGCGAATATCATACTTTAGTTAACTTACCGTATTCGACCTTGGTAAACCAAAGTGATAAACCAATGCGATAACCTAACTAAAGCGCCGCAAACAGCGGCGCAATAGTCAACTAAATTGTCACTTATTATGCTAACGATTACTCGTTTAGCTTAAGTACCGCTAAGAATGCTTCTTGTGGCACCTCAACGTTACCCACTTGCTTCATCCGTTTCTTACCCTCTTTTTGTTTATTTAAGAGTTTTTTCTTACGAGAAACGTCGCCGCCATAACACTTAGCCGTTACGTCTTTACGCAGGGCTTTTACGGTTGAACGGGCAATAATTTGACTGCCCACCGCCGCTTGAATCGCAATATCAAACATCTGACGTGGAATAAGTTCTTTCATCTTATCCACTAAGGCTAAACCACGGTGACGAATGTTTGATCTATGGATAACCATAGCCAAGGCGTCGACTCGGTCGCCGTTGATGAGAATATCTAAACGCACCATGTCTGCAGGATCGAAACGAATAAAGTTATATTCGAGGGATGCATAGCCACGGCTAGTTGATTTCAAACGGTCGAAAAAGTCCATGACCACTTCCGCCATTGGCAGATGGTAAGTTACAGCCACTTGGTTACCGTGGTAAACCATGTTCACTTGGGTGCCACGTTTTTCAATACACAGGGTAATCACGTTACCTAAGTATTCTTTTGGCACTAAAATGTTGGCCTCAACAATCGGCTCACGCATTTCTTCAATGTTGTTAATCGCAGGCAGATCAGACGGGTTATCAACGTAAATCGTTTCACCGCTAGTCATCACGACTTCGTACACTACGGTTGGCGCAGTGGTGATCAACTCTAGGTTGTATTCACGCTCTAAACGCTCTTGTACGATTTCCATGTGGAGCAGGCCTAAATAGCCAATGCGGAAACCAAAACCGAGTGCCGATGAACTTTCAGGTTCAAAGAATAATGACGCATCGTTCAGGCTGAGTTTGTTCAACGCATCACGGAAGTTTTCATATTCGTCGGTCGAAATTGGGAATACGCCAGCGTATACCTGTGGCTTCACTTTCTTAAAACCAGGTAACGGCTTTTCAGCACCATTTTTGGCTAAAGTTAACGTATCGCCCACGGGCGCGCCGTGAATTTCCTTCAGACCCGCAATCACAAAGCCGACTTCACCGGTTTTAAGTTCGGTTTTGTCAGTTTGTTTTGGAGTGAAAATACCCACGCGATCCGCAGTGTGGTTTTGCCCTGTAGACATTACCTTAAACTTGTCACCTTTTTTCAGGCTACCGTGTTTAATTCGCACTAAAGACACTACGCCTAGGTAGTTATCAAACCAAGAATCGATAATCAAGGCTTGCAATGGTGCGTCAGGATCGCCTTCTGGCGGTGGAATTTTGGCAACAATGACTTCTAAAACCTCGTCGACACCGACACCGGTTTTAGCCGAACAACGCACAGCATCCATCGCATCGATACCAACGATATCTTCAATCTCGGCAGCAACACGTTCTGGATCGGCTTGTGGTAAGTCAATCTTGTTTAAAATGGGTACCACATCTAGATTCATATCCAGCGCGGTATAACAGTTTGCCAGTGTCTGAGCTTCAACGCCCTGACCCGCATCAACCACCAGCAAAGCACCTTCACAGGCAGCTAATGAGCGCGAGACCTCGTAGGAGAAGTCAACGTGACCTGGGGTATCAATAAAGTTGAGTTGATAGACAAGGCCATCTTTGGCTTTATAATCCAAAGTGACACTTTGTGCCTTAATCGTAATACCACGCTCACGTTCTAGATCCATAGAATCTAAAACTTGAGAATCCATTTCACGGTCGGTTAAACCGCCACAAACCTGAATAAGACGATCTGATAGCGTCGATTTACCATGGTCGATATGGGCAATAATTGAGAAGTTTCTAATTTGTTTCATTATGCTGCAATGACTAATACTGAAAATGGATACGGTTCAAAGGAGCGAAATTGTACCTGATTGCGGTTTCAATACCAATCACATTCACTCCTACTTAAGACAGGCCGATAAAACAACGTCCCAAACCGCAGTTAGCTGTTATTTGATAAAAAATAACACATTGAAATTATTGAGCTAATTCGTTTAAATTGATGCTCCTACCTAAATAGGCCAAAATCACAGGCTGAGCATCAACTTCTAAACGTTTGGCCTGTTGCTTACCAAAAGACCACGCAATCAAGGCACCAACGGCCGCAAAGCCCATGGCACCTAGGTTAGGATTAAACTCAAGCAACTGGCCTAAAAATTGTCCTAACGCTGCGCCGACAAACAGGCCAAACAGCGGCATTAAATAGATTAATGCCGCGGCTTTGAGGATCACGCTCTCGGGAAGGCCTAATTTGAGTAATTCACCAGCCTCACAGCGGCGGTCACTCTGAATAGAAAATTGCTGGGTTTTCGAGGAAAAAGCCTGAGCGACAGCAGAGGTCCCGCAAGACTCACTGTTACTGCAGCTCTTGCAAGTACTCTTAAGTTCCACTTCAACCGTCAACCAGCCTTGACTATCACTGGAGACGACTCTGGCAATTTCTTCCATCATAATCGGCGTCCTATTCTAGCGTCAGACTTTTAGCAATGCGCGTTAGGGTTTCTGTCGGCACTTTACCCACAGCAACCACTTCGGCATTACCGACTTTTTCTGAGACTAACGACAAGCCATTACGGGTAATTAATTCTTCAGGCAATGGACTCGTGCCCGCACGCGCCACATAAACAGAAATATTTGCTAGTCCATCGGTCAGTGCTATGTACTCCACCGCTTCGTGACTGCCAATTAATCTATGGTGGTCGCGCACTACCACAGTAAAACCTGCGGGTAACCAAGCAAATTGCCAGTTTTGACCGTCTTGGCGCTCGGCTTGATCGATAACTGCCGGCCACTCTTGCTTATAAGCCTCTTGCAAAATGGCTGGCGGCTCGCTGAATTCAATGAGTTCAATCACCATGATCTGCTCAAGTAATTGCTTATCTTGAGTCAGCATGTCGTATCTCAGCGGCAGATAGGTTTCCATATCAAGCCAAATTTGAAAGCCATAACGGAATTCATCATTGGGCAACAGGCGGATCATCTGCCCTGGACGCCCAGCGATACGGGTACGGCCACCGAGTACAAACTGATAACCCACTTCTAAGTCCGCCATATTGGCAGAGAAAGCAGCGGGCCAGACACCTTGAATATGATTAGAAACGATACTATACGCAGGCTCATCGTGCTCAATAAAGGTGACACGATTACCGACACGCACTGCATTTTTAGGTGGACCGTTAAGGTATTCTAGAAAGGCAACTTCTTGATTATTCACCTTACCATGCAGGTAAACCAAAGGCCGAATATGATCGGCCTGAAGTTGAATAATCGATGCTTTAAACTCTTTCTCTCGTAAAGCCTGACTCATTTTCTCGAGCCAAGCTTTGGCAGGTATGTCTTCCTGCGCGGTTGCAGGAAAGACCAAGGCTAATAAAGCCAACAGGATTAGACGCAAGCTAACTCCTCGTTATTGATTGACCGGAACGGGTACGACCTCGGTATTGTCCTCTACAACCGCACCAGTATTCAATCGTTGTTGCAACATATGATCTTGGATATAAGTATTAATTCGGCGACGTTGCTCATTCACCTGATCATTGGTATAGCCTTGATTCTGTTGTACAGGACCGGTTTGTAGGCTCACAGGTGATGCGCTACCAATAAGCGGTCTGGTAATCAATACGGGCGATGGTGACGCGGCATCATCGGCGCTCTGATTGTAATTCTGCACACCCACAATCGCAAACATAGCAACCGTCGCAGCAATGGCATATTGACCAAATTGCTTAAATAAAGGTACGACGCGGCTTTGCTCCGAATTGGCGGCAATTTGTGGCGTTACAGGTGCAGTAACTTTAGACGCATGATGCTTAGGCGCAACTATCGCTGGCTCAAGTTCAATGGCGGCAGCAATGCTAGCAGAGAGATCTAACACAATAGTCTGCGGCAATTCGCCACGCATGGCATCGCCTATCATATGATAGTTATGCCATTTATCATGTGAATGTGTATCAGCAGATAACTCTGCCATGGTCTGTTCATCAGTCTCTCCATCGACTGCGGCAGATACCCATTCTTGACCTAATTTATCCATTTTTCACCTGTCTAAATATAAGGGTTTCTTAAAATAAGAATTTAGGCTTCCAGCAAAGGCTGGAGCTTTTTATCGATTGCTTCTCGTGCTCGGAAGATACGTGATCTTACGGTCCCGACAGGACAATCCATGACTATGGCAATATCTTCGTAACTCATACCATCGAGTTCACGCAATGAGATGGCCATTCGTAATTCTTCAGGCAAGGTCTCTAATGTATCGAAAATCACTTTTTTGATTTCATCCGATAACATTAGCCGTTCTGGGGAGGCAAACTCCTTCAGCGCGTCACTGCCTTCGTAATATTCGGCATCTTCTGCATCAACATCATTCGCAGGCGTTCTACGCCCCTGTGATACGAGATAATTCTTCGCAGTGTTTACTGCGATGCGGTACAACCAAGTATAAAATGCACTTTCACCGCGAAAGTTTGGCAAAGCTCTGTAAGCTTTGATAAACGCTTCCTGTGCCACATCAGCAACGTCCGCTTGGTTCCGTACATAACGGGATATCAAGCTAATGACTTTACTTTGATATTTAAGCACTAACAGGTTAAAAGCGTTTTTATCACCTTGTTGTACGCGCTCAACTAATTGTTGATCACTTAATTGTCCACTCATCCGAGCCGACTTCTCCTAAATCTAAAATGCTGATTTCTCAGTCGCTCGAATCATATTCACTTATGTAGACTCGCGGGCTTTGAAAAAGTTCTAAAAATTATACAAAAAAAGTAAGGTAAAAAGGAAAGTACCCATAATCGGTGAGTTGGTTTACCATAGATGGCACTCTTCAGTCACATCATGATACCCGATGAAACAAGTAGTTGAACACCAATCTGACATATTAGTCATAGGTAGCGGTGCCGCAGGTCTGACACTAGCTTTGCATCTTGCTGAAAAAGCAAAAGTAATTCTGCTTTCAAAAGGCCCACTCTCGGAAGGGTCGACTTACTACGCCCAAGGCGGTATCGCCTCCGTCTTCGACGAAAGTGACACTATCGAATCCCATGTTGCAGACACCTTAATCGCAGGTGCGGGTTTATGCGACAAAGACGTCGTCACTTTTACCGCTGAAAATGCTAAGAGTGCGATGCAATGGCTTATCGAATGTGGCGTTGCCTTCGATAAAGAAGAAACCACAGACGGCAACGCAAAAGATGCACCTTACCATTTAACCCGTGAAGGCGGCCATAGCCACAGACGTATTCTGCACGCTGCCGATGCCACAGGCAAGGAAGTGCAAACCACACTGCAAGAGCGCGCACTCGCCCACCCCAATATTCAAGTTTTAGAACGCTATAACGCCATCGACCTCATCACCACCCGTAAATTAAATCGCCCAGGTAACCGTGTGTTAGGCGCTTATGTGTGGAATCGCAATGAAGAGCACGTCGAAACCGTTAAGGCCAAGTTTGTTGCGTTAGCAACAGGCGGTAGCTCTAAGGTTTATCAATATACCTCAAACCCCGATGTCGCTAGTGGTGATGGTATTGCCATGGCATGGCGTGCAGGTTGCCGCGTGGCGAATATGGAGTTCAACCAATTCCATCCGACGTGTTTGTACCACGCAGATGCGCGCAACTTCTTACTCACCGAAGCCCTGCGTGGTGAAGGTGCTTATCTGCGTCGTCCTGATGGCAGCCGCTTTATGCCGGACTTTGATGAACGCGCTGAGCTCGCTCCCCGTGACATCGTTGCCCGCGCCATCGATTATGAGATGAAACGTCTGGGTGCCGATTGCGTCTATCTAGATATCAGCCATAAAGATGCTGACTTTGTGATGAAGCATTTTCCGACCATCTATAGCCGTTGCTTAGATCTGGGAATTGATATCACTAAGGATGCAATCCCTGTCGTGCCTGCTGCTCACTATACCTGCGGTGGAGTAATGACAGATATGCACGGTCAAACGGATCTCAATGGTCTCTATGCTATTGGTGAAGTCGCCTATACGGGCTTACATGGCGCCAATCGTCTGGCGAGTAACTCGTTACTCGAATGTTTAGTGTTTGCCCGTGCGGCGTCACAGGACATAGAAAGCCAACTGCATAAAATTCAAATCCCGGGACAAATACCCGCATGGGATGAAAGTAAAGTGTCGAACTCGGATGAGGAAGTGGTCATCGCCCATAACTGGCACGAACTGCGGTTATTCATGTGGGACTACGTTGGAATTGTACGCTCTGATAAACGTCTGGAGCGAGCACTGCGCCGCTGCCTGATGTTACAGCAAGAAATTCAGGAATATTACAGTAACTTCAGGGTTAGCAATAACTTGCTCGAATTACGTAACTTAGTGCAAGTGGCCGAATTAATTATTCGCTGTGCCATGGAGCGTAAAGAAAGCCGTGGGCTGCATTTTAATATCGATCATCCAGAGAAATTAGACGCGCCTCGCCCAACAATTTTACTACCAGAAAAGTAACCGCATACGCATAGGTGACTTCATCATAAACAGACTAAATCTCAGAATGAGGTTTAGTCTTTTGCATTTTAGCCCGCAGCAACAGCCGACATAAATGTCGATAGTCAGTATCATTTAACATATCAGCCCAAACCAGCAAGAGCCGCAGCTGAGTATCCACTTCGATATAAATCAAGCAAACAAAGGGCGTGACCCAAGTGCGTTTTAGTACCTGAAAGTGCTCCCCCGTTGACAAACGTCCCTCGCCTTTATCACTCAGCACAAAATCTAAACGCCAATGCTGCAGTCGCCACAACTGCAACAGCAAGAAAATACTGACAAGTACGATAAACAAATATTTAAGCAGAGATAAGGCGATAATCTCGCTTTGGGGCCAAAGCAGAAATGAGCTAGAACAGACACCAATAAAAACGACCAACGAGAGTCGTTGGTCGAAAGAGGCTTTTACGCTGAAACTATGGTGCCGGTCTTCCACGGACTTTCACTATCATACGAGCCAGTTCAGTGTCAGGGCACACTTCATGGCCCATAAACCAAGCAAACAATTCTGGATCTTCACATTCCAACAAACGGATAAACACGGTTTTATCTTCATCGGACATTTCTTGATAGAAGTTTTCAACAAAAGGTTGAAGCAAGACGTCTAATTCCAGCATCCCACGGCGACATGCCCAGCGAACCCTTGCGATGTTCATTAATTCCAAGGTATTTCTCCCAACACAGATTTGGCATTAGTCTATCAGTTCACTGACTAAAGTGTCGATTAACCCTTCATATTGGCTCACAAAATTAGCATTGTTGTACTTGCGTATCGAGCCCCTCAAAGAGATCGCTAAAATCTGTATCCAATAATCGCTTTACCGCAGGATGTTGGATCATACGTTCGGCAAACATCACATGGTATTCCTCTTTCACATCGGTGGTTTCACCGAGCAAATTCATACCATGGGAAATCACTTCTTGGCGATAAATCGACGGAGTGACAAAAATACCTCGTTTAAGGTAACCAAAGGCTTTCATCATGGCCGCATCATCGAACTCGCCCAAAATACTGACTTTAAGATTTTGCTCGTCAAACCAGCGATATAGCTGTTGTCCGAGTGAAGTTCTACGGCCGGGGATTAATAGCTGGCCTTGTTCTAAACAGGCAGGAAAATCAGCGCTATAAGTCTCAGCGGAGAAAAAACTCACGCCACACTCGCCTAATTTTTTAGATAAAATTTCAGGGTATTTCAGTGACTCACCTGCACAATCCGAAAGGATCATATCCAGTTTATGCTCACGTAAACGCGCCATTAGGCTCTCGTGAGTCGCCTCATAGCAGGCTAAGTGCATAGAATTGTCATTAGGCACTACGGATAATAACACTCGGCTGACTAAAGCTTTAGATAAGGCATCGGCAATACCCACCTCGAATAACATGGCATCCGCTTTTTGATAGTTAAGTAAATCGAGCATTTCATAGCTAAGGCTAAACATCTTATCGGCGTAGCGAAAAACCAATTCACCTAATTCTGTCGCCTCCAATGTCCGCCCGACTCGCTTGAACAGACTGCCGTTTAACCTATCTTCTAAGGCACGAATTTGCCCAGTTATCGTTTGCGGCGTTAAACAGAGGGCTTCGGCCGCCTTCGCGACTGAGCCCTTTTTCTTAATCATCCAAAAATAATACAAGTGGTTATAATTCAAGTGCAGCATGCTAACCCGCTGTTAATGCTCCCTCAAACGCCAAGGCGCTGAGGGGGGGACTGTGTTATTTTAAACTCGATAGTTTAAAATCAGATGATTAAAAACCTGATGATTCCCAGTCAAGTTACTTTAAACGCTGGCAGTCGAGTAAGTTAGTAACTATGCCTTGTAACTGCTCCAAATCGGCAGCATTCCCCAGACTTACCGCTTCAGTGACTCCTGAAACTAAAACGTTACGTTCAGGAATACGTTCGGCGCAATAGGTTCGATTCGCTTCTTGGAAACGTTTACCACCGCGATACTTAAGTGCCCTCGATTCATAACCATTAGTTTCTAATCTCGCCCCTAAGGAATCAGATTTAAACATCAAAGCGCCATCCACTATTCCTTCAAGATAGCTTTGGCAAGTCTGCGAGTTTGCATCTTGATTACAGGCCGATATTTGCGATGCCGTCGCGGTTGTTGATAAACATAAGAGCGTTGCTATTCCCATTAATTTCAACTTTATCATAGTTATACTCCTTTATTAGGTAACACTTTTGATAACCAGAAATACCCGACTAACGCTGCCATAATCGAACCGATTAAGGTCCCTAGGCGTGCTAAGTCACCGTACATAGGGTCTGCATGTTCAAAGGCTAACGACGCAATAAACATAGACATAGTAAAACCAATACCGCACATGGCCGCGACGGGGGCAATTTGCTTCCAACCTACGCCATCGGGCAATTGAGCTAATTTTAGTTTCACCGCAATAAAGCTAAATAACATTACACCGATTGGCTTACCTAACATCAGGCCCAATGCAATACCAACAGGAACAGGAGAAATTAACGTCTCCAAATTCATATTGCCGACATAAACGCCCGCATTGGCAAAAGCAAACACTGGCAAAATGAGGAAAGTACTCCAAGGATGCAAACTATGCTCTAAGCCTTCTGAGGGTGAACTGCCATCCTTTGCCCGCAATGGAATACAAAAAGCAATGATGACGCCAGCCAGAGTCGCATGCACTCCAGACTTAAGAACGGCAACCCAAAGAATTAACCCTAAGATGCCATAGGGTAAAAGTGAAGTAACCCCTTTGCGGTTTAACCCGACCAGGCCCGCAATCGCTAAACTGGCAATCACTAAACTGATGGTTGATAAGTCAGTACTGTAAAACAGCGCGATAATCACTATGACGCCTAAGTCATCGATGATAGCTAAAGCAAGTAAGAAGACTTTCAGTGAAACAGGAACGCGGCTTCCGAGCAGCGCCATAATACCTAAGGCAAAGGCAATATCGGTCGCGGCAGGAATCGCCCAGCCCGCTTGTGTGACAGGATCACCGTAGTTAAACAGTAAGTACACACCAGCAGGGACTAACATGCCGCCAATGGCTGCAAAGGTAGGCAGGGAAGCTTGAGCGACACTCGATAAGGCGCCTTCAAGTAACTCACGTTTCACTTCTAAACCAATCAGCAAAAAGAATATGGCCATCAAGCCATCGTTTATCCACAGGATGAGTGGCTTGTGTATATTGAGCTCGCCAATTTTGACTTGAACGTCAGTGCCTAAAAAGCCTTGATAAAGTCCAGATAAGGGGGAATTGGCCATCAGCATGGCTAAGGCAACAGCAACCAATAGTAGGATACCGCCAGCCGACTCTTGGCTCAGAAAATTTCTAATTGCTTTTTCCATCTTGCACTCCTAAAAATCATAATGAATTGAGTGTAGACGAATTGTAATAACAAATATAATCGTAAGTTTCTCCCTAACACCTCGGTTATCCCGAAGTGTTAGGCTAAAAAACATGCATCACACAGCAACAGGGGCTTTGATATGAGGGTGTGGAGCGTAGTTTGTTAATTCAAAATCATCGAATTGATAGTCAAAAATCGACTCAGGTCTGCGTACAATAGTCATGGTCGGCAACGGTTTTGGATCACGACTTAACTGCAGTGCCGTCTGTTCCATATGATTAGAATATAAATGGGTATCGCCACCCGTCCACACAAAATCACCTAAGGCCAAGTCACATTGCTGGGCGACCATCATAGTTAACAAAGCATAACTGGCAATATTAAATGGCAAACCAAGAAACACATCACAACTACGCTGATACAGCTGACAAGATAATTTGCCATCGGCTACATAGAACTGAAAAAACGCGTGGCACGGTGCCAAAGCCATTTTATCCAGTTCGCCCACGTTCCAAGCAGAAACGATAAGACGGCGAGAATCTGGTTGAGATTTTATCTGGGCGATAACTTGCGAAATCTGGTCGATAGCATCACCACTCTGGGTTGGCCAACTGCGCCACTGGGCACCATAAACTGGGCCCAAATCGCCATTATCATCGGCCCATTCATCCCAAATACTGACCTTGTTTTCGCGTAAATAGGCAACGTTAGTTTCACCCTTCAGAAACCACAGCAATTCATGAATGATAGAGCGCATATGGCATTTTTTGGTGCTCACCAAAGGAAAACCTTTGCTCAAATCGAAGCGCATTTGATAGCCAAATACCGAGCGAGTCCCAGTACCTGTGCGATCCGATTTATCCACGCCTTCGGCTAATATATGCTTCATTAAGTCTAAATACTGTTTCATTGCTGCTTACCTTGCTTACGAAAAATCAAGTACAAACCGATTAACACCATAGGCACAGAGAGTATCTGCCCCATAGTCATAAATCCCCAGTAGAGTCCCAACTGTGTGTCGGGTTGCCTCACAGTTTCAACCATAATACGGAACATACCGTAACCGACTAAGAACATACCAGAGACGGCACCGACTTTATTGGTACGTTTGCTAAACCAGTAAAGTAATAGGAATAATGCTACGCCTTCAAGGGCGAACTGATACAACTGGGATGGATGACGTGGGTCAGGCCCACCAGTTGGAAACACCATAGCCCAAGGCAGATCAGTGGTTCGTCCCCAAAGCTCGCCGTTGATAAAGTTACCAATACGACCAGCGCCTAAACCAATAGGCACAACAGGTGCCACCATATCGGCGACAGCAAAAAAAGTACGTTTTTGTTTCCACGCGATATAGAGCATCGCCGTAATCACGCCCAGCAAACCGCCGTGGAAGGACATGCCACCTTCAGAGATTTTAAATAAATAGAGGGGACTGGCGAGGAAATAATCGAAATGATAAAAAAGCACGTAACCGATACGGCCACCTAAAATCACCCCAAGAAAACCATAAAAGAGTAAATCTGAAACTTGCTCCCGCGTCCATATCCCCTTTGAACGGTCGGCTTTGCGGTTCAACAACCACATGGCCGCAACAAATCCGACTAAATAGGTAAAACCATACCAACGCAGTGCCGGTTCAAAGGTTTGTCCAAAAAGATTAAACGGTCCAAATGAAACGATCACGGGATCGATATTGGGGAAACTCAGCGCCATAACACATCCATTAGCTGCCTCAAACTGAGATAAACATAAAAACTAGGTCAGAATTAACTTAAGGCCGACACATAGAAGTAACAGTGCAAATATCTTTTTAAGTACCGATGTTGGCCAAGTGCTCGCCGCTTTTACCCCCACAGGCGCCATCAAGACAGAAGTGATCACTAAACCAAACAATGCAGGTAAATAGATATAGCCTAAGGTACCATAGGGCAACTCAGGGGCATTCATTCCTGCAATAATATAGCCGAAACTGCCAGAAAGAGAGATTAAGAAACCCATCGCAGCAGAAAAGCCCACGGCTTGACGCATCTGTAAACCATAAAAAGTCAAAAATGGCACTATCAATATACCGCCACCTATCCCGGTCAAACCTGCCAAAACTGCAACAAAAGCCGATACGACAAAAAGCACTACTGAATTAGGTAATTGACGATTTGATTCGGTCTTAACGGGATAAGCCATTTGAATTGTCATTAAAATCACAAAGATGGCAAAACCTTGTTGTAACTTATCAGCGGGAATACGCTCAGCAATAAAACCTGAAGCCAGCGCGCCTATAATCAGGCCCGGTAACATTGATTTGAATAAATTCCAAGGCACATTGCCACGCTTATGGTGGGCACGTGCCGACGAAATAGAGGTGAGAATAATGGCTGCTAGCGAAGTGGCAATTGCAATATGGGGGAGCTGAGTAGAGCTAATACCGACCGATGGCAAAATATAAAGCAGTGCCGGCACTACAATCAAGCCGCCACCGATACCTAATAATCCAGCCATAAAGCCGACAAATGCGCCTAAAGCCAAGCAAATAAAGAACACCAACAACAAACTATCCACACGAGTACCTACAGCGTGATAAATTGAGGGCCTTAGCTTAAAGCAAAACACAGCATTAGTTAATTAAGAATTGTTGCGAGACCCTGCTGGGTCAAATATTCTTTAACCAGCTCACGCACTTGGAAGCCGTTTGATAGGCTCAGCGCTTTAGCAAGTAATTGATCTAAATCGGCCCGCGCAACACGTCGCAATAGATAATTGATCCGCGCTAAACTGCCCTGATTCATACTCAACTGATCGTATCCCATAGCCACCAGCAAAATGGCCCCCATAGGTTCGCCCGCGAGCTCTCCACAGATACTAATATCGAGTTTATGGTATCGACAATCTAGGTGCGCCTGATGCAAAGCCCGCAATATTCCAGGATGATAACTGTCAAATAACGAGCTCACCCGCGGGTTATTACGGTCAACAGCCAGCAAATATTGGGTTAAATCATTACTACCAACAGAGACAAAATCCACTCGTTTTGCCACATCATCCAACTGATATAACATGGCAGGCACTTCGAGCATAATGCCTATTCGTGGCATCACTATGTCGCTGTTAACATCGTTTTTTAATTCAACATAGGCTTGTTGCAAATATTCTAAGGATTGATCGATTTCATCTAAGTTGCTGACCATAGGCAGCAAAATACTTAACTGTTTACCGTCTCCCCCAGCCTGTAGCATGGCCCGTAACTGCACCAAAAACAGCTCAGGATGATCCAGAGACAAGCGAATACCGCGCCATCCAAGGAAAGGATTGTCTTCTTTAATCGGGAAATACGGTAAAGGTTTATCGCCTCCCACATCTAAAGTACGCATCACCACAGGTCGACCGGACGCTGCCGATAAGACCTGTTGATAGACTTTGACTTGCTCAGATTCACTCGGGAAGCGCTGTTGCAACATAAAAGGAATTTCAGTGCGATAAAGCCCAATACCGTCGGCGCCCTCTGCAATTTCAGAGGCCACACCACTGAGTAATCCCGCATTGAGATACAAGCGAATACGTGAACCATCTAAGGTTACAGAAGGCAGCGCTAATTCTTGGGCATACTGGCGTTGCAAGGCTTTTTGTGCCGAAATCAGGCTACGATACTCACCGACAATCGCAGGTGATGGCGACACCAATAACTGACCACGGCTTGCGTTGACGACTAAAAGTTTTTGGTCAATATTGGCAGATAACAGTTGCTCTACACCTGTAATAGCAGGCACACCTAAGGCACGGGCTAAAATGGCGGCATGGGAGTTTACGCCACCAAGCTCAGTGACAATACCCGCAAGCTTTTGCCTTGGGAACTCAGCCAACATAGTCGCATCGGCTTCACGGGTAATGAGGATTACAGGTTTATCGGGCTCAAGCTCTAGACGTTCTGGCTCAATAAGTTGGCGCAATACTTTTTGACCTAAGTCGCGAATATCGCTAGCCCGCTCCTTAAGGTAAGGGTCTTCCATTGCTAAAAACTGTTGAATATAACGTAGAGACACTCGACTCACCGCCGACTCAGCAGCCCAGCCTAATTGCACTTCACGGGTATATTCGCCGCCTAAACTAGCATCATCAAGCAGTAACTGTAATGCATTGAAAATGGAGACAACTTCGTCATCTTGCTCACGATCAAACCGTTGAGATAAGGCACCTATCGCTTCTTTACAACGCACCATAGCCGTGGTTAAGCGACTCGATTCATAGGCAATATCGTCAGAACGCACCTCAGGCTGTTCAAGGGGGATTTCCCCACCAAGTACGAAGGCATACGCAATGGCGATACCGTTTGACGCTGAAGTACCTTGAAACAGAATTTGTTGATGATGGGAGCTGACTTGTGCTTTTTGTTTTAAGCCACGCACCGCCATCGCTAATTGGGCGGCGAGGGTCATCAGGAAGGCTTCTTCACCCTCACTGAATTGGCGAGCACTCGCCTGCTGTACCACTATCACCCCTACCACAGCCTTCTGGTAGATAATAGGTACAGCTAAAAAAGCGCGGTATTCTTCTTCGGCGACTTCAGGAAAAAGCTTAAACCTTGGATGAAGCCGAGCATCTGCTAAATTAACGGCCTCTTCTCGCTGGGCAGCGAGTCCAACTAAACCTTCAGTCAGCGGCATACGTACTCGACCAACGGCGCTTTTTTCAAGACCATCGGTTGCAGATAACACGAGTTCTTGCTCTTCTAGGATATAGATGGAGCAACATTGGGTTTCCATCGCCGCTTTAGTCGATGAAACTAAGATTTCTAATGCGGTTTCCAAACTGTGGGCAGATGCCACAGCCTGAGTAATATCCCTAAGCGTATTTAACACTGTTTTCAATCCTCTTTTGAAAATCAGCCCGTTGTTTTTTGTCTTCCCCGCTTCCTAGGTATTTCTAGGGTTTGGAATGACAATGCCGTTACCGCAAACTCTTTCATCACCTTACGATAAACATCACGCTTAAATGACACAACTTGCCGCACAGGATACCAATAACTTACCCAACGCCAATCGTCAAATTCAGGATGCCCAGAAGAACTCAAATTAATCGCACTATCTTGGCTTTTCAGTTGTAACAGAAACCACTTTTGTTTTTGCCCGATACACACAGGTTTACTGTCTTGCCTGACTAAACGCTTTGGCAAACGATAGCGCAACCAAGAACGGGTCGAGGTTAATATATGCACGTGTTCAGGTCTTAGGCCCACTTCTTCATACAACTCACGGTACATAGCCTCTTCTGCTGTCTCGCCATCATCGACGCCACCTTGAGGAAATTGCCATGAGTGTTGACCGAAACGTCTAGCCCACATGACTTGGCCATATCTGTTACAAATTATAATGCCCACATTTGCGCGAAAGCCGTCGCTATCAATCACATGGACTCCAAATCACATTAAATTTTAATAAACTGATTGTTTCATAAAGCTAGTCTCTCAGCAAACCTCTATTTTATCCTAAGCTTTGGATAACATCTGACTTAAAAGACATTTATCAACAATGCTAGGGGATGGAATCCGGGGATATCCACATTTTCTGTGGATATCTCTGTTTGAAACTCAGGTGAACTTGTTATAACGTTCAAAAAACATCTATTTACCATCGTTTTTAAAATTTAGCGTTAAAACTTAATAGCAAACAAATTCATAAACTTGCAAATTAATCATGATTTATTTTAGACTAAAAAACCAATAAAGCTCATTATTTGACCAGTAAGAAGTATTTCTATCATTCTCGCGATATTACTCAACTTTATACACAAATAGTGTCCACAACTGTCCACAAAAGCTAGAATAAATGCACTTTATTCGCATTGACTTAGGGTTTTTATTAGGTTAAGAGGCTCACTTTACTGAGTTATCCATAATATCTGTGGATAAGTATGTGGGGAACGCAAGGGAAAGCAGAGAGTAACTTTGAACACTTTTTTGCAAAACGGGGGTTAACACGGATATAAAATTGAAAATCAGTCACTTAGAATAAAAACATTCGGTACAAGTTAACCCACCCTATAGAGCTCGTTTTTTAACCACCATTGCTAAGCGGTTATTTTTAAGTAAAATCCAGCCATGAATCGAATTATCCCCCCCGAAAATCTATCTGAACTACTCGAACGTGCCAACATGATGGCGGGCGTGAGTTTGGCGCAGATAGCCAGCCAAAGAAGCATTCGTGTCCCCAAGGATCTTAAACGCGATAAAGGTTGGGTCGGTCAACTAATCGAAATGGAATTAGGCGCAACGGCGGGTTCTAAACCTGAGCAAGATTTTCTACATTTAGGAGTCGAGCTAAAAACTATCCCCATTGATACACAAGGGCGACCGCTGGAGACCACTTATGTCTGCGTGGCGCCGCTATCAAATATCCAAGGATTAACCTGGCAAAACAGCTTAGTCTGCCATAAGTTACAGCGAGTACTTTGGGTACCTGTTGAAGGAGAGAGGCATATTCCTGTGGGTGAGCGCCGTATAGGTACACCAATATTGTGGGAACCAGATCCGCACGAGTTGCAATTACTGCAACAGGATTGGGAAGAGATCATGGAGCTTATCGCTCTCGGAAAAGTAGAGAGGCTTACAGCGCGCCACGGCGAAGTGCTGCAATTGCGACCTAAGGCCGCGAATAGTAAGGCGTTAACACAAAGCATTGCCGAAGATGGTAGCCTCAAAATGACCAACCCTAGGGGCTTTTATTTAAAGACCAGTTTCACCGCTATGATACTTAATAAGGTATTTGGTTAATTTTTAGTAACGATATGGACTTGGATTGATCCAGATCACAAATTTCACTGGCACTAAGGTGACTCTTTTCTATAAACTACGGCATCCTGAAATCACAGCCGTATTCGGATACCAATCAAGCAGTGAGAGCACGTAGACAAGCGAAAAAACTCCTTTTTGCGATTTTAGCTTGGGCGATTGCCATGGCTGCATTCGTGTTTTTTCGATATGCCCAATCACCAGAGCTGCCCCAATGGGCGGTAAGTTCGGCTGATCTCGCAACACTTGCTATCTACATGGGGATTATTTTCGGCAGCTTACATTGGATGTCGAACGTCATTGCCGATTTCAGTGCAATCAATCGCCTCCCCTATGTGTTTTCAGTCATCTTTAAGGGCTTGTTTTTATTACTGGGTGCTACGACGTTAGCTTACATGACTCAGTTTTTAAATATGTGGGCCATCGAAAATCACATGTCGACCCTCAGACAAATGCTGACGGCGCACATTCTCTATAGTCCTTCATTCCAAGCATTGATCGTATATCTGGTCGTCGTACGAGTCAGCTTAGCTTTTGTCGAACAAATGGCATTATTAGTCGGGCCGCGTATTTTACTCAACATAGGCCTTGGTAAATACCATAAGCCAAGATATGAACAGCGCTTATTCCTCTATTTAGACATGGTCGCCTCAACCACACATGCCGAATCACTTGGCGATTACCGCTTTAGTCGATTGATCCAAGACAGCTTTAGTTTACTTTCAGATACTGTGTCCAATAACGAAGCTGAAATCTACCGCTATATGGGAGATGCAGTGCTGCTTCACTGGCCATTAGAAGAAGGGATAGTTCACGACCGCTGCATGAATATCTATTTTGAATTTAGCCAACAACTGAACTGGCAACGCCGCTACTTTGAAGAGCATTATGGCTTTGTGCCGAAATTTAAAGCGGCGGCCCATTGTGGCCAAGTCGTCGCTGCAGTTGTTGGTGTACAGAAACAAGAAATTAGTTTCTTTAGTGACGTGCTCAATACCTTAGCAAGACTGCAAGATCAATGTAATCCACTAGGACAGCGCATGTTGATTTCGGGCGCACTCGCGGGACGTTTAGATAACCCCAATACGCAGTATCACCTATCAAATCTAGGCCCAGTCAAACTCAAAGGGAAACAACACTCAATTGAAGTGTTTGGCGTTTCCCCGCTTTGATTTGTAATCGACTTTAAGCTTTAGCTTGAATTAATGCTTTGCAGTTACAGTCAGTTTATTCCTCGTCCTTAGCTAATAATTTTTGGATCATTAACCCTAAAGTGCGGAAAGTTAAGATCCGACTGGTGGTTTGACGCCAGACAAGGCCGATATCACGGTAAGGTGCCTCACCCGGTGGCGTCATCACCACTAAATCTGTGTCATTCAAAATACCCGCGTCAATGGCCATTTGCGGAAGAAACGTGGTGCCCAGTTTACTGTTCACCATCTGCACTAAAGTATGCAAACTGGTGGCGGCAAACGGATTGACTTTCGCACTATCACCTAGCTGACATGCAGTAATAGCATGGCCTGTGATGCAATGCTCACTTTGCAGAAGAAAAATACTCTCGTCCGGCAGAGTTTGATAATCAATAGGTTGATGTATGCCACCCGCTAAATCTTTGTGGGCCACCATTTTGAAAGGATCTATGCCCACTTTCATGCTGTGGTAACCGCTTGTATCAACGGGTAGCGCTAGGATCAATAAGTCCAGCTCTCCTTTACCCAAAGCATCTAGCAAACGCTCAGTGGTATCTTCCTTCAATAATAAACTCATCGCCGGATAAGATTGCTGACACTGGCGGATCACACGACTCAATAGAAAAGGCGCTATGGTTGGAATACAGCCTAAGCGAATATCCCCCGTCATCGGCTCACCTTGATTTTTCACTAATTCCACCAAATCATCCACATCAGTGAGAATTTTACGGGCGCGCTGCACCACTTCTTCACCAATGGCGGTAAACATAAATGACTTATGGTCTCGCTCAATCAACTGATGCCCTAACTGCTCTTCTAGGTTTTGGATCCCACTTGAGAGCGTTGATTGACTGACGAAACACACCTTAGCGGCGCGGTTAAAATTCTGCTCTTGATGGAGATTCACCAAATAGAATAAGTTTTTTAAGCTAGGTAAACTTTTCATTTTCTCGATTGCCATGAAGGTTATGAATTAAGAAATTAAATCTACTTTAGCATAAGTGATGAGCAATAACGCGGCATAAGATATCAGGATTGTGACCCGAATCGATATTCAATCGGTTCGCCGTAAAACTTAAGTGGGAGTAACAAAATAAGATGGGAAAAGCGCTAACAAGAAAATGTCGAAAACAATAAACTTAATCGTAAAACCAATGCAAGATTCACTCAATTAAGCGCAACAATAGACATTATTGCTGCGCCTTAACTTACCTTAGCAAGTAATATTTTATGCTTTGGCTTGGAGGAATAACTTTAACTGTTGTAAATCTGCACTCGCGTGTTCAACGATGTCAGCAACCCAAGAGCCATGTTCAGCATCCCATCTTGCTTCTTCGCCATGCTGTAATAATTGGGCGATTTGCTGAATACGTTTTAACCCCACAGAACCTGCAGCACCTTTAAATTTATGTGCTTCTGAACATAAGGTATCTTTGTCTGCTGCGTCGTTAGCCTTCACTAGATTTCCAACATATTCAGGCATTAGCTGCTCAAATAACACCACACTCTTGAGTAAGGTACCGGCACCAATGGCGCTGCAGTACTGTTCGAGAGTATTGAGATCTAGGATTGCTTCTAATTCAACTGTGGCCATAAGGCCTCCCTTAAGTGGTTCAATGCTTAAAACGAATTTATCACATGATACCCACTAAAATTGTCAGTGCAACTTATAGCGATATTCATGGTCTAATTCAGATTAAAATTAACAAAAAACAAACTAATAGTCGTAAATAAACGCTTACGACATAATAGCGACGACATAACATTTAGGGAGTAAATTTATCCCACTAACTTGCCTCTATCGTTGCGCTAATGCGTGCCCTTGTCCACCATAAAGCTGCAAATTATCCACAATCGCCACCAATCCATCCCAACGATAGGCACACCAATCGGGTGCTAATAGCATAGGTTTTTTCGCATAAGCGGTGACACGGTGAAAAATAACTTCTAGGGGGGTATGGCGGATCATCTCTCCGACACTGTGGGCATAATCCTCAAGACTCAATAAAGGTAAGCGCCCACTTCGCCACGACTTAGCCATAGTGCTACCTTCGACGATATGCAAAGGATGTAGCTTCAAACCGTCAACACCCTGCTGCAATACAGCAGCTAAAGTCGCCATATAATCGTTATGGGTTTCATCGGGTAAGCCAAGAATAAGATGAGTGCACACCTTAAGACCGCGAGCTCTCGCCCTAGACACAGTGTCACAATAACAGGCGAAATCATGGCCACGGTTAATTCTACGCAGTGTTTCATCTTTGGCTGTTTGCAACCCGAGCTCTAACCACACATCGACACCATTTTCCTGATAGCGCGCCAGTAAATCCAGTACATTATTCGGTACACAATCGGGGCGAGTTCCTACACATAAACCGACTATCTCGCCATCTTTAACCGCTTCATCGTACTTAGCCATTAACACTTGATATTCATCGTAAGTGCTAGTGTAAGCTTGAAAATAAGCAATAAATTTATCGGCTTGTGCCTGAGGCTTCGCCTCACGATAGCGGCTCTTACCCTGTTCAAGTTGCTCAGTAATACTCAATACATCGGCGGTTTGATGGCTAAATGACGCCACATTACAGAAAGTGCAACCTCCACGCCCCAAAGTGCCGTCACGGTTAGGGCAAGTAAACTTAGCATCTATAGTGAGTTTTCGCAGTCGGGTGCCATATCGCGCCTTGCAAACGGCACCAAAGGTGTTCACATATGCATCAAGCCCCATCAGAGCACCCACCAAATTTCATATCGCTTCATTGAGAATAACCAAGATAAAATCACAAATAGAAAAGAAAATACGTGAACAAATAGAAGAAAAAGCTTAGTGTAAACAAGGTAGCGAGAGTTTTCTTAGCGCTACATCAAATTCCCGCCTGACTCATACCGTTATTATCATAAATGTGCGCATCCTCAAATTAGCCAGCTTACCGCTGAGATCTTGCTCACACCAAAATGAATAACAATTCAACAATTTTAATTTTTTATCTATTTACTGTGTTTGCAATAAAAATCACTATTTCTAAATCAAAAACAATCCCACCAGCATGTTACACCTTGGTAAATTTTGAGTTTGATAGTTTTTAAAATTCTTTTTATTCATAATGTTATACAGCACATTTTACTGTTAACGTTAACGTAAGCCAATTGTGGTTTGTGTATGAAACATGAATTAATACCCATGTTTTATGCAAATTTTTGGTTTGACCTTTATTGAATCTCAGGCTAATTTGGGTGGTTCGGGTGCATATCTATAGAAAGTCTTTACATTTTCTCCCCGAGTAGTAATCAGTTGAGGTCTAGGGAGGTTTTTGTATGAGCTTATATCATCCCAGTTTTGAGCGGGACAATTGTGGTTTTGGGTTGATAGCACAGATGGATGGCGAAGCCAGCCACCGCATAGTGCGCACGGCAATCCATGGTCTAGATCGCATGAAGCACCGCGGGGGCATTGCCTCCGACGGTCGCACTGGCGACGGCTGCGGTTTATTAATGCAATTACCCGTGCAATTTTTTGAAGCGATTGCCGCGGAAAATGATTGGCATTTGAGCAGAAAATTTGCCGTAGGTATGCTGTTTTTAAGTCAAGATGATGAACTGGCTGACCAAGCCAAGTTTATTCTTGAGCGCGAACTCGAGCGTGAAACCTTAAGTATTGCAGGCTGGCGCAAGGTGCCTGTCAATCCCGATGTGTTAGGTGAAATTGGCAAGGCTAGCCTGCCACAAATCTATCAAGTGCTGATCAACGCCCCCATTGGCTGGCGTGAAAAAGACTTGGAACGTCGCCTTTATATGGCGCGTCGCCGCCTAGAGCAGCAGATCACCGACGACAAAGACTTCTATGTCGCGAGTTTGTCAGGCCAAGTTATCGTCTATAAAGGTCTGATGATGCCTGTGGACTTGCCCGCGTTTTATCCCGATCTCGCGGACATTCGCTTAAAAAGCTCTATCTGCCTATTCCATCAACGTTTCTCAACGAATACTTCTCCTAAATGGCCATTAGCTCAGCCGTTTAGATATTTAGCCCATAACGGCGAAATCAATACGATTACGGGTAACCGTCAATGGGCCCGCGCCCGTGCCTATAAGTTTAATTCACCGCTACTGCCAGATTTGCAGCAGGCCGCTCCCTTTGTGAATGAAACAGGCTCAGACTCTTCATCTTTAGATAACATGCTGGAAATGCTGTTATCTGGTGGCATGGACTTATACCGTGCCATGCGTCTATTGATCCCGCCTGCTTGGCAAAGTAATCCGGAAATGGATGACGAATTAAAAGCCTTCTACGACTTTAACTCTATGCACATGGAGCCTTGGGATGGTCCGGCAGGTATTGTGATGACCAACGGTCGCCATGCCGCCTGCGCTGTTGACCGTAATGGTCTGCGTCCATCGCGTTATGTGATCACAAAAGATCGTATTTTGACCTTAGCTTCCGAAGTCGGAATTTGGGATTACGCCGCCGATGAAGTGATTGAAAAAGGCCGTGTTGGGCCGGGTGAATTGCTGGTATTAGATACCTTGAACGGCCGCCTGTACCAATCTTTTGAAATTGATAACGATCTTAAACGCCGCCACCCTTACAAAGAGTGGATGGCGAAAAACAGCCGTACTTTAACGCCAGCGGAAGATTTAGCCTCTGAGCAGCACGGTGCCAGCGAGTTAAGCCCTGAACTATTGTTGCAATACCAAAAACAATTTGGCTATACCCGTGAGGAATTAGAACAAGTCATTTGGGTATTGGCGAAGCAAGGTGAAGAAGCTACAGGTTCTATGGGCGACGACACACCTATGGCGGTATTGTCGAAAAAGTCACGTTCCCTGTATGACTATTTTAGGCAGAAATTTGCTCAAGTAACGAATCCCCCCATAGATCCATTACGTGAAAAGCACGTCATGTCATTGACCACTTGTATTGGCCGTGAACAGAACCTCTTCAATGAAACGACTGGGCATGCTTACCGGGTGATGTTCAATTCACCTATTTTATTATTCAGTGATTTTAACCAGTTACTGGGATTAGATAGCACTTACTATCGCGCCAATATTGTCGATTTAAATTACGAACCACAGGAAGGCTTAGAAAGCGCCATTCGCCGTATCACTGCCGAAGCCGAGCGTTTAGCCCGCAGCGGCACGACTTTGTTGATCCTTTCGGATAGAGCCATAGGTAAAACTGCGCAAGTGATCCCCGCGGCCATGGCGGTCGGTTCTGTGCAGCAAATGCTAGTGAATAAGAGCCTGCGCTGCGACACCAACATCATAGTTGAAACCGCATCGGCGCGAGATCCGCATCACTTTGCCGTATTGCTTGGCTTTGGTGCCACGGCGATTTATCCGTATTTAGTGTATGAGTCAATTTCCGAACTGGCGAAACGCCATGACTTAACCGATACCACGGCATTGATGTTGAACTTCCGCTACGGCATCGAAAAAGGCTTGCGTAAGATCATGTCCAAAATGGGCATCAGCACTGTCGGCTCTTATCGTTGCAGCCAACAATTTGAAGCCATAGGCATTGCCAGCGAAGTGATCGAACTATGTTTTAAAGGCGTAATTAGCCGCATCGAGGGTGCAGGCTTTGCAGAAATCGCCCAAGACCAGGCTATTTTGCACAAAGCTGCCTACCGTGCCCATGTGCCATTACCGCAAGGTGGCCTGCTGAAATACGTTGAGGGCGGCGAGTATCACTGCTTCAACCCTGATGTGGTCAACACCTTGCAAGCGTCATTGATTGACAAAGATTTTGCGAGCTATAAAAAATTCGCCGAACTCGTCGACAATCGTCCCGTGGCCACACTGCGTGACTTAATCGGTATTAAGGGCGCGCAAACATCGATTAATGTCGCCGATGTAGAAGCGGCATCAAATCTATATTCACGTTTTGACAGCGCCGCCATGAGTATCGGAGCTTTGAGCCCCGAAGCCCATGAAGCGCTGGCTATTGCAATGAACCGCTTAGGCGGCCGCTCGAACTCAGGTGAAGGTGGTGAGGATGCACGCCGCTTTAATACTGAACGAAACTCTGCAATTAAACAGATTGCCTCGGCACGCTTTGGCGTCACGGCGCATTATTTAGTTAATGCCGATGTGTTGCAAATTAAAGTCGCCCAAGGGGCAAAACCCGGTGAAGGTGGTCAGTTACCCGGCCATAAAGTCAGCGTTGAAATCGCCGGACTGCGTCATGCACGCCCAGGTGTGACCTTGATTTCACCGCCGCCGCACCACGATATTTACTCTATCGAAGATTTAGCCCAGCTGATTTTCGACTTGAAGCAAATCAATACTAAAGCGCTGATTTCAGTGAAACTTGTGTCAGAACCCGGTGTGGGCACGATCGCCACCGGCGTGGCCAAAGCCTATGCGGACATGATCACGATTTCAGGGTATGACGGCGGCACAGGTGCTAGCCCAATTACCTCAGTGAAATATGCGGGCAGTCCATGGGAGCTAGGGTTAGCCGAGGTGCATCAATCGCTAGTAGAAAATGGTCTACGCCATAAAATTCGCCTGCAAGTCGATGGCGGCTTAAAAACCGGTACCGATGTGATTAAAGCCGCGTTATTGGGCGCCGAAAGCTTTGGTTTTGGTACTGTGCCTATGATCGCCCTAGGTTGTAAATACCTGCGTATTTGCCACTTGAACAACTGTGCGACTGGCGTAGCAACGCAAGATAAAAACCTGCGCGACAACCATTACCATGGTCTGCCAGAGCGAGTGATGACTTACTTTGAGTTTGTTGCACAGGAAGTTCGTGAATGGATGGCGACCTTAGGGGTGAGCAAGTTTGAAGACCTCGTCGGTCGCAGTGAATGGTTATATGCCCTCGAAGGCCAAACAGCGAAGCAACAAGGCTTAGATCTGTCACCGATTTTGTATCAACCCAAAGTGCCAGCAACCTCGTCACGCACTTGGCAAGAAACCAATCCACCGGCGGATTTAGGGCTGCTTAACCAGCATTTATTAAACGAATGCCAAGGTGCCGTCGATAAGGGCGAGAGTTTCGATGCCGCTTACAGCATCAACAACACAGACCGTTCCGTTGGCGCGACGTTGTCAGGCTATATCGCGAGCACACTCGGCGTCAAAGGCACCAAAGCGCCGGTCAAACTGAGCTTTAACGGCAGTGCCGGCCAAAGTTTTGGCGTGTGGAACAGCCCAGGCCTTGAGTTAAAACTCTGCGGCGATGCCAACGACTATGTGGGTAAAGGCATGTCTGGCGGCCAAATCGTCATCTACCCGCCAATTGGTAGCCCGTTCCAAAGTGAGCGCAGCGCCATTGTCGGTAACACGTGTCTTTACGGCGCGACGGGCGGCAAGTTCTTCGCCGCAGGTCAAGCGGGCGAGCGTTTTGCAGTCCGTAACTCTGGGGCGATTGCTGTGGTCGAAGGGCTTGGCGATAACGGCTGCGAATACATGACCAGCGGCATTGTGGTTGTCCTTGGTAAAACAGGGGTGAACTTCGGCGCTGGGATGACAGGCGGTTTTGCCTATGTGTTCGATCAATTCGGCCGCTTCAATCGCCGTGTGAATACTGAGCTTGTCGATACTCAAAAACTTGAATCACCGATCCATCAACAACATTTAAAAGGTCTGATTGAAGCCCACGTGGCCGAGACGGGCAGTGAACATGCCAAGATGATCTTAAGTGATTTTGGTAACTGGTTAGATTGCTTCGTATTAGTAAAACCTAAAAATATTGCCGTGGCCGATCTGCTCAAATTAGAGAAATCGAGCCCAGAATTAGTTGTAAAAGCGGGGTAATGGCGCATGAGTAACGATTTTCAATTTATTGAAGTGGGTCGTAAAGACCCCGCTAAACACCCTGCAGCTAAACGTGCGACTCAGTTTATTGAGATTTATCAGCCTTTTGCTCAGCCTCAAGTGGCTGAGCAAGCGGACCGCTGTTTAGATTGCGGCAATCCTTATTGTGAGTGGAAATGCCCGCTACACAATTATATTCCTAACTGGCTCAAGCTAGCGGAACAAGGTCGCATTATGGAAGCGGCAGATTTAGTGCATGAGACCAACACTCTGCCCGAAATCTGCGGCCGTGTTTGTCCACAGGACAGACTCTGTGAAGGTGCTTGTACTCTGAACGACGACTTTGGCGCTGTCACTATCGGTAATGTCGAAAAATACATTACCGACACAGCGATCGCCCAAGGCTGGCGCCCCGATATGAGCAAGGTCACGCCTCGCCCTGAACGAGTGGCGATTGTCGGTGCGGGTCCTGCGGGTTTAGGCTGCGCGGATATTCTGTCTCGCAACGGTGTTAAAGCTGTGGTCTTTGATAAATATCCACAAATTGGTGGTCTACTCACCTACGGTATTCCGTCTTTTAAACTCGACAAAGCCGTTATGGCGACCCGTCGCAGTGTATTAGAAGGCATGGGCATTGAGTTCAAACTCGGTGTCACTGTAGGTAAGGACATCCCATTTACTAAACTGCTCGAAGAATACGATGCAGTCTTCCTCGGTATGGGCACATATACCGCGATGAAAGCAGGCCTTGAGGGTGAAGATGCCCAAGGCGTATACCAAGCCCTGCCCTATTTGATTGGTAACACCCATCATTTAATGGGCACCCAGAATACTGAAACGCCCTACCTGAACCTTGAAGGTAAACGTGTGGTGGTATTAGGCGGTGGTGATACTGCGATGGATTGTGTGCGCACAGCCGTCAGACAAGGTGCCAGCAGCGTAGTCTGTGCTTACCGCCGGGACGAGGCCAACATGCCAGGCTCACGTCGTGAAGTGCAAAATGCGCGGGAGGAAGGCGTTAACTTCCTGTTTAACCGTCAACCTGTGGCGATTAAAACCCAAGATGGCAAAGTGATCGGCATTGAATGCGTTGAAACAGCCATGGGCAAGGCCGATGCAAGTGGTCGTCAACGCGCCGAAGCGATTGCCGGTAGCGAACAGTTGCTCGAAGCCGATGCGATTATTATCGCCTTTGGTTTCCAACCTAGCCCAGCACCTTGGTTTGCCGAACACGGTATCGAGCTCGATCAATGGGGCCGAGTCAAAGCGAGCAAGTTAGACGAAAACCCATTCCAAACCACCAACCCGAAAGTGTTTGCCGGTGGTGATATGGTGCGCGGTTCTGACTTAGTCGTGACAGCCATTGCCGAAGGTCGCGATGCCGCCCAAGGTATTCTTAACTACTTAGACTAAGCGCTATAGATTCAGCGCCACGTGTTTGTTTTATCGGTAAAAAACATTTTATCGTTGTCATTTTAACAAGCACTCCAATGGCTGGACTCGTGCAAACGAGTTCAGCCATTGGCTAGTGGCTTATCGCAATCGGTTGATGGATAAAATAGATAGATAAAGCGCGCATCTTAGGAGCGCACTTTTCCGTTAACCCTCCCGCGTTTTACCCCGCGATTATCAAGCAATCCCAATCTCGCCATAACGACTGCATAAAACTGTGTGGTATATTAGCCAGCATTCCTATGTCCCACTCTTAAGTGTTGAATCAAAAAGGTCTCTCATGAAAATTGGAATTATTGGCGCAATGGAGCCAGAAGTCGCTCACCTGATCGCCGCCATGACAAATCCGATATCGCAAACCATTGCTGGTATTGAATTTATTTCTGGTACTCTCGCGGGTAAAGACGTAGTCGTGACTCGCTCAGGCATAGGTAAAGTCGCCGCAAGTATTGCGACCACGCTACTCATCGAAAAATATGCGCCGGATGCGGTGATCAACACAGGTTCTGCCGGTGGTTTTGTGGATTCGCTGGCCATTGGCGATATCGTGATTTCTTCTGAAGTACGTCACCATGATGTGGATGTCACCGCCTTTGGTTATGAAATTGGCCAAATGGCGCAGCAACCAGCTGCGTTTATTCCTGCCGCACATTTAGTTGAAGCTGCCAACAAAGCGATTGCTCAACTAGGTGAAGTCAAAGCAATTGAAGGTTTGATTTGTACTGGCGACAGCTTTATTTGCGATCCTGTTCGCACCCAAGCCATGCTCAAAAACTTCCCGACTATGGCTGCCTGTGAGATGGAAGGCGCGGCAATCGCTCAAGTTTGTCATCAGTTTGGAGTGCCATTTGTGGTGATCCGCTCTTTATCGGATAACGCCAACAATGACTCGCCAGTGGATTTCGACTCTTATATTGTCAAAGCGGGTTATCACTCGGCTCTGATGGTGATGTTGCTGCTTGAGCAACTGAATCCTAGCGCAATAAAATAATCACTTAAGTGGAAAGTACCGAATGCACACCTCTTTTTATCAACAACTTGTCGAGATAGATGGCGCTTTGTTTGAAGGCTTTTTGGTACTTTTTTTTGCTTTGTTATTGGCGCGGTTAGCGCCATTACCACGGGAAATGCAGCCGCTTATTTGGTTTGGCCATTTAGCTAAGCAACTCGCCGCCAAGGTAAATCGCCCAGAACGCTCTCCAAGCCAACAAGCCACAGCAGGCTTTTTAGCTATGATGCTGTTACTGTTTCCGTTTTGGGCCATTATCACCTTTTTGCTCGAACTGGCCGCCTTTCCATGGTTTTTCGAATTTTTGGTGCTTTATCTATGCTTAACCGATGCAGGGTTTAGCCAAGTCGCCGATGAAATCGCTAAAGCCTTAAAACGTGGAGACAATGCCAGCGCAAAAAAGCTTTTACAGCCTTGGGTAGTGCGCGATACCGATAGTTTGTCGGAAATCGGCCTAGCCAAAGCCACCATAGAAAAACTCGCCACAGCGCCTATTTACGGCACAGCATCGACCATTTTCTTTTTCGCTATTGCTGGAGCACCGCTAGTGCTAGCTGTGCGAATGCTCAAACAACTCGAATTGAGCTGGCCGCCCATTAAACCAAAGTATCAACATTTCTGCAGTACTGTGAATGGTGTATCGATTATCTTGCTGGCGATTCCGGCTTGGTTGTGGAGCCTGTCGCTCGCCATTCAAGGCGGGCCTAAGGCGTTTGCAAAACTTTTTAGAGCCCCTAAAAATCATCACGCTATTCGAGGTTATGTTCTCAGTGTGAATCTCGTGGCCAGTATTTTGAGAATCGAGCTCGGTGGACCACAGAAGTTTGCTGGCGTGCGTATCAATGTGGATAAATTGTGCTACGGTCCGCAGCCAACCAGTGATGACATCACGCCTGCAATTAAGCTGACCTCACGTGCCTGTGCTATCTGGTTTAGCTTTATCATTATACTGCCCTTGTTATGGGCAAGTTTACGTTGGTTACAAAGCCTGTGATATGATGCCGCATTATCTCAACGTGAAGTTAAAGGCTGACCATCTTGCTCGAAAACATGCATGTTTCATTAACAACACCTGCGTTGTTATTTCCTGCTATCTCATTGTTACTATTAGCTTATACCAATCGTTTTTTTGCCTTAGCCGCATTAATCCGAAATTTAAGCAATGGTGAAAAACCCGTACATAAAGATCAAATTAAGAACCTGAGCCAGCGTATTACCATCATTCGTCGAATGCAGGAAGCAGGTGTGTCAAGCTTTGCCCTATGCGTACTGTGTATGATTTTTATCTATATCGGCTTTAATAAAACCGGCTCAGTGATTTTTGGCGCTAGCCTACTGCTCTTGCTCTATTCACTGATTTTATCTGTGATTGAAATCCGCATCTCTGTTGACGCATTAAATATCCATATCAAAGAGATGAGTAAATGAGCCAGTGGATCTACTTTTTTGATTTATGGGGTACCGCTGTATTTGCATTATCCGGCGCACTTGCCGCTGGACGCCATAGAATGGACCCCTTTGGCGTAATAGTGCTCGCCTCGGTTACCGCTGTCGGTGGAGGCAGTATTCGTGATGCCTTAATTGGTGCAACGCCAGTGTTCTGGATCCGCGACCCGAATTACATCATAGTGATCCTCGCGACCGTGCTCGTCTGTTTGCTATTAGTCCGTCGCCCTCGTAAGGTACCCGAGTATATTTTACCCGTCGCAGATGCCTTTGGATTGGCCCTCTTTACCGTGATAGGTGCTGAAAAGGCCCTCAATATGGGCTTGAGTGGGATGATTGCCGTCGTAATGGGCTTGATCACAGGCGTGGGAGGAGGCATTATTCGAGACTTACTGTGTAGACAAGTTCCTATGGTCTTACGCACAGAAGTCTATGCCACAGCTTCGATCATAGGTGGTATCGGCTATACCGTGAGCTTAGCCTACGGTATGGGCGAAAAAATGGCGCTGTTTCTGGCGATGGCCAGTGCCCTGTTAATCCGCTTAAGTGCCATCAAGTGGCATCTTTCATTACCGGCCTTTGATCTCAAGACCAAGAGGGAATAGTTTGCGAATATTGTGTTTTATTTTGTGCCTCATTTTTGTTCCAGCCCTCAATCCTGCAGCGGCGCAAGCCAACTCAGGTGAAATGCCACAAGAACAGCAGTTAGCCGTAAAATATATGAATGCGCTAACTGAACACGACTATAAGACACTGCGAAAATTCTATAACCGCGAAAGCGTCTTCTTCGACAAAACCGCCAACCGTAAATACACTGGCGGCCGCTTCATTATCGACTTCCTTGAGCGTGCCCACGAGGGCGTGCTCGAGTACAACTTCAACATAGAACACATGTATAACGCAGGCTCTTTAGTAGTGATGATAGGTAACTATCATTTCAAGGGTCCAGGTGAACAATTTGGCAAACCGGGGAAAATCATCGATGTTGCGATACCTGGTGTGACAAGCCTTAAGATCGACATGCTCAATCGCAGAGTAACGGAACATGTCGACCTAATCGATTACCAGACCATGTCAGACCAATTAGCGATGCAGTAGTCACAAAATTTACCCGTCTTTGAAACTTGATCCCTAAAAACGAGTCGAAACTAACAATGAGTCAATACCACTGCGTATTTTACCTTTGAAAAATTGACTGAGCCATTTCGTTTCAATGAGGTTTGTATGAAGTTTTTTGGATTGATTGCCCTACTCGCCCTTAATGGCTTAATACTGGCCCCCAAAGCACAGGCCTTACAGCCCATTATCGTTTCCTACGCCGTTCAGCCAGTAAGCCATTTTAATCAACAACTACGTACCGCTCAGGCACAACATCAGCCTTGGTCGGAAGATCCCAATAAAATCAGCAGCCAATATGCAGGCAACAAATTTACCTTAGTGCGAACTCAAACCAATAAAGACGGCATTTTAACCTATCAAGTGAGCGAGCTTTCCAAGCAGCATCCACAGATGCTGTTGATTATCTCACTGAAACAAAACGCTAAACTTTGGCAGGTAAGTTCGGCCCAATTGGCATGGAAATGCAGTGGTGGGCAACACTTTGGCACCGACAGATGTAATATCGCCGAGCATGAGGCCAGCACAGCGCCTTAATCTTGTATTGTCAAAAGATTCAAAAACAAAGAGCGCCCTAAGGCGCTCTTTTTGTTCGTTTAAACTTACTGTAGCGTAAACCTAACTAAACCAACGTCACTATACCAAAGTCACTTTGGCAAACTTACGTTTACCGACTTGGAATACAGCAACAGTACCCGTGAACAAAGTCATACGGCTATCTTCTAGCTTTTCGCCGTCCATCTTCACCGCGCCTTGCTTGATCATCCGCATCGCCTCTGAAGTCGACGACACTAAGTCAGCGTCTTTCAACAGATTGGCAATCGCAATACCTTCACCCGCAGCTAACTCAATTTCTTCGATATCATCGGGGATCATGCCCTTAGAACGATCGACAAAGGCTTGATGCGCACTTTCGGCAGAAGCTGCATCGTGGAAACGTGTGATAATTTCCTTAGCTAAGGCGATTTTAGTGTCACGTGGGTTAGACCCATTCGCCACATCTTGCTTAAACTGTTCAATTTCAGCCAGTGGGCGGAATGACAGTAGTTCAAAGTAACGCCACATCAAGTCGTCCGAAATTGACATCAGCTTGCCAAACATTTCATTGGCAGGTTCGCTCACGCCAATATAGTTATGCGCCGATTTAGACATTTTCTTCACGCCGTCTAAACCTTCGAGCAGCGGCATCATGATCACAGCTTGTGGCTTTTGGCCTTCAGCTTTTTGCAGTTCACGGCCCATTAACAGGTTGAACTTTTGATCTGTACCACCCAGCTCAACATCGGCCTGTAGCGCAACTGAGTCATAGCCCTGAAGTAAAGGATACATAAACTCATGAATCGCAATCGACTGACCCGAGGCATAACGCTTCTTAAAGTCATCGCGCTCCATCATACGAGCCACAGTTTGCTTAGACGCGAGACGGATCATACCAGCGGCGCCCAATGGCTCTAACCAGCTTGAGTTGAATTCGATACGAGTCTTAGCAGGATCGAGGATCTTGTAAACCTGTTCTTTATAGGTTTCTGCGTTTGCTAAAACTTGTTCACGGGTGAGCGGCGGACGTGTGCTATTTTTACCACTTGGGTCCCCCACCATACCAGTAAAGTCACCAATCAAAAAAATGACTTCATGACCTAACTCTTGGAATAATCTTAATTTATTCAAGATTACTGTGTGTCCAAGATGGATATCCGGAGCGGTAGGGTCAGCGCCTAACTTGATACGGAGTGGACGTCCTTCTTTGAGTTTTTCCAGCAGATCCGCTTCGAGTAAAATCTCATCGGTACCACGTCTAATTTCTGCTAATACTTGGTCTAAATCAGCCATCTCGGCAGGGACTCCTAAGGCCATGATCATAAAATGAAGAGACTTATGTTACTTGTTAGCCACCACAATTGAAAGTGTGTACACTAACGGGATTATTTAAGTCTCTGGTTATTGGTATCGGCGTCAATGGGAAAGGTTATAACGTTATTTAAATTGTTGCCTAAAAAGCATCAAATTCTCCTTAGCATTCTTTCAGTTATCACAATGATAACCATGCTTCTACCTTCTGAAGAAGCGCAAGCTTCAAGACAAACCACTAGCATTGATGACCAAGCTCAAATCAACACCCGTTATGATGTGCCCTTAGCTTTTCGCTCGCCTGAACGCCCTGAGTTACTAGAAGGTCAAACAGATAATGCTCCGACAACGGCTGAACCGTTATCCTCACCCGATGCGCTCGCTGCAGCTGGAGCTAATAATCAAGCCGCAGGATCCCACGAAAGCGCTCTCCACAGAGATGTCGAACATTTTAACGTCAAAAATGGTGATACTTTAGCCGCGGTATTTGACCGCGCTGGCTTAACCAGCAAAGACGTTTATGAAATCACCCAGTTGCCTTTAGCCAAGCAAAACTTACTTAAGATAATGCCGGGCGAAGAAATTGTGATTTCAAAGGATGCAAACGGTAATTTGACTGAAGTACGTTATCGGGTCGATGCTATTTCCACGCTAGTCATCACTAAAAGCCAAGAGCAATACAACGAAAAAATCTCCGAAAAGGATGTGGAAATTCGCAACCATTTCACCAGTGCCAAAATTAAGAGCAATTTCTGGAATGCCGCAGTGGATGCAGGCATGTCTGCCAACCAGATATTACAATTATCGACCGTATTCGGCTGGGATATCGACTTTGCCTTAGACTTACGCGAAGGCGACAGCTTCGCCATTATTTACGAGCAAGAATATGCCGATGGTGAATTTTTGCGTAATGGCAATATCTTAGCTGCAGAATTTGTTAACCAAGATGAGCGCTATACTGCCATTCGCTATACCGACGGTAACTATTATTCCGAAAATGGCACTAGCATGCGTAAAGCCTTCCTGCGCTCACCGGTCGATTTTAAGTATGTCAGCTCCAACTTTAATCCAAGACGTTTGCACCCAGTGACAGGCCAAGTCAAAGCCCATCGCGGTGTAGACTATGTCGCAGCCATTGGCACGCCCATTAAAGCTGCGGGTAGTGGACGCGTTATTGAGTCTGGTTATAATCAATTCAACGGTAACTATGTGTTTATCAAACATAACGATACCTATACCACCAAATATCTACACCTCACAAAACGTAATGTCAGCAAAGGCGCCAACGTTAAGCAAGGACAAATTATTGGTACTTTAGGTAAAACAGGCCGTGTCACAGGGGCTCATTTACATTACGAATTTATCGTCAATGGCGTACACCGCAACCCGAGAACGATTACGCTACCGAAATCCGAATCAATTGCGAGAAAAGAAAAAAATCAATTCGATGCACTTAGCAAGCAATTGATGACTACACTTTCGCAAAACAAGCAAACGCAATTGGCAATGCAATAACGACGGATGGATTCCTCCCAATGAAAAACGCTTATTATATTGGACTTATGTCAGGCACCAGCATGGACGGTGTCGATGCAGTATTGGTCGACTTTTCAGGCGCGCAGCCGCAGCTTATCGCCAGCCATACCGAAGCTATTCCGAGCCATTTACTCAAAGGTCTACAGCGCCTGTGCTTACCCAGCTCAGATGAAATTAACCGCCTCGGCCGTTTAGATCGTAATGTGGGTCAGCTGTTTGCCTTAGCAGTCAATAATCTGATGGCTAAATGTGCTATTGCGAAAGAAGATATCATCGCCATTGGTAGCCATGGTCAAACTGTGCGCCATATGCCAAACCTCGAAGTGGGTTTTACCTTACAAATTGGCGATCCTAATACTATTGCGACCGAAACAGGCATAGATGTCATTGCCGATTTTCGTCGCAAAGATATTGCCCTTGGTGGCCAAGGCGCGCCCTTAGTACCCGCATTCCACCAGCAAACCTTTGCCCAAGTCGGTAAAAAACGTGTCATCCTCAATATTGGTGGTATTGCCAATATCACCTATCTGCCGGGCAATAGCGAAGAAGTCTTAGGCTTTGATACAGGGCCTGGCAACACCTTAATTGATGCCTGGATGCAACAGGTTAAAAGTGAAGCCTTCGATAAAAATGGCGAATGGGCTGCATCCGGAAAAACTGATCAAAGCTTATTAACTCAGCTGCTTTCGCATCCGTATTTCTCCCTTGCTTACCCTAAAAGCACCGGTCGCGAACTGTTTAACCAAGCTTGGTTAGAGCAGCAATTATCGCCCTTTAATCATTTAGATGAAGAAGATATTCAATCAACTTTATTGGATTTAACCTGCCACAGCATAGCCCAAGACATTATTAAACTATCCAATGAAGGAGAATTATTCGTCTGTGGCGGCGGTGCATTTAATGGTCAACTGATGCAGCGTCTTGCAGCCTTATTACCAGGTTATAAGCTGGATACTACCTCGGCCCTTGGCGTCGATCCTAAGTGGGCAGAAGGCATCGCCTTTGCCTGGCTCGCCATGCGCAATCACTTAGGTTTACCCGCTAATCTCCCTGCAGTAACAGGCGCCTCCCGCGAAGCCGTACTCGGCGGACGATTTAGCGCTAAGTAATCCACAAAACGCACGTTATTTAAGTAACTTGTGTTTAAGTAAGATGATATCACGCTGTGGGAATCCATCGAGCGTCATCACTAAGCGGTTTGCCTCCGGAATATACGTCATGGAGCCAAAACCGCTTAAGCTCGAACGTGGTACCCTCAGGAGTGGTGTCACCTGTTTACTGTTCGCCTCCCAATAATTCAATAACTGCTCGTTACCATTACTCGATTTAAAATAAACCCCGCTTGCCGTAAGCACCCAGTTATTACCCGCGCGAAACGCTTTAGTTGATATTAACTGCTCAACGTGCTCGGGATGCGCTAAATTAATCTGCCACAGTCCATTCTCACCATCACGGCTAAAGACCAATTCGGTGGCCGATTTTGCAAACCCCACCCCCATACTCAATGAACTAATCACCCTAGGTGCACGATTGTCTAAGTAAAACTCCGTAATGCCATCAGAGGTTGAGGCGAACACAGCAGTCCCCTGCCAATTCCAGCTTGGACGACCATGGTTGTGATAACTCGAGGCTAACGCGGTAATGTTTTTATTGGCTAAATCTAAAATAAAAATTCGATTGCCTTCATTTCGATCATCTGGAGCAATAAATGCGATTTTAGAACCATCGGGTGACCAGCGTGGATAAGCGACTCGTGACTTAAGTTGAGTAAGTTGTTCTAGTTTTTGGCCATTGATATCTGAGGTCCAAATCTCGTTATAACCCGTCTCACTAGAAACAAACACTATCCGTTTCGCCTCGGGAGAATAATCTGGATTACGGTGGCTGATGCTGGAATACAGCAGCGGAAACAAGCTCCCCGGTACAGTATCGCCGAGGGAAAAATAGGCCATCTGGAATTGGCGACGATATTGGTGATAAACCAGCTCTCCCTCTTCAGACACGCTACTGGGATAACTCATTCCTTCCACATCAAGTGGGCGAATACGCGCAGTGTCAATATCAATGGTAAAGCCATTGCGGCTGCCAGAATCTTCTGTCGCGAAGACTAACGCCTGACTGTCGAGTGTCCAGCTTAAACCACGAATATCTTCTAACCCTTGTGTGAGGCGTTTTTCATGGGCACTAGCTAAGTCCCTAATAAAAATATCTTCCGAGATATTACTAAAGCGCCTTGCTATCGCCAGCCAGCGTCCATCGGGGCTGTACGCTAAATCCCGATCTTCATAGTTACAGGGGGTATCGCAGGATAATCGTTCTGCTGTAGCTTCGTTTGATTTAAGAGATAAACGATAAATTCCGCCAATCTTATCTAACTCATGGGCAGAGATATAAGTAAGATATTGACCGTCGGGTGAAATATCTATCGCTGTCATATCCGAACTACAGGGTGCTAAAGCCAACATCTCATTGGTCGCTAAAATCAGCTGAGTGATGGTGCACTTTCCTGTGGCATGACTGCGGGATGCAAAAAATAATGCCGTATCATCTAGGCTCCAAACTGCGCGCAGCTCAGAGGACGTTGAAGGCGTTAACTGGCGAGCGAGAATATCTTCACGTTTAAAATCTTTAAGATAAAGGCTAGAGGTGGCTCCAGGTCGACTCGCTCCATATATTAGCCAACGTCTATCGTGAGATAGTCGGGGGTAACGTTCAGACCCAGGGTCTCGGGTGAGCACGGTAAGTTGAGTATCCGTCATCCTCTGTTTATCTTGGTACAAATGTACACTAATAAATACGCCTGAGACTAAAATAACGGCTCCCATTAGCATCGCCATCAAGCGCATACGCTGAGTCGTATGCAGCAATTTAGCCTCGGTAGTTTGTCGTTGCTCTTCACCGTCATCAAAGGTGTCGTAAATAGGCGGCAATAACAATCGATATCCGGTTTTACGCACGGTTTCAATCACGCCGCTTTCCTGAGCGAAGGGGGATAATTGCTGCCGTAAATGCCAAATCGCGTTGGTGAGCGCCTTAGTTCCCACGTAGACGTTGCCCTCCCATACTTTATCAATCAGCTCATCGCGGGTAACCACATCAGGATAACGAAGGGCAAGATAGCTAAGAACTTCAATAAACTTGGGTTGAAGCGAGACTTTAGCGAATTCGTTTTGGTGAAGTTCATCGCCCGACGTTTGAAATGAAATTGAGTTATCAGAAGGATCAATACGACAACGCCCCAAACAAAAACTCAACTTACTCTTATCCTTCATATTTTCTCACACCTGAGTTATTGATCTTTTTATGGTTAGGGTAATGAGTACATCATTTGGTTAGATACTACCTAAGACTTAGCCCAGTTAGCAAACGAATGAATTAAACTAACTATATAAAATTCAAAATATTAGCTCGTATAAAATCTAAAATAGAGATTTAAACAATATAGAATCGAGTCGAGGCGGGTTGCGACAAAGCAACAGATTGCTTACAACTGCATGACCAATAAAAACTTATGCGTCAACGTCTTACTCCTGTTACAAATTATCTGTGCGGGAGTTATGCACTTTGTTAGGGACCCAAACATGCTTCGTTTAGCCTTGATTTGCATCGGAATGATGTTATGTCCAATTTTTACCCCACAGACCTTAGCACAAGACTACCAAAAGCCTTCCTCTGCATTGCAGCAAACCATTAACCACAGTACCAGCCTCACGACACGACTCTCAAACGATCATCAATGGCTGGCATTACTCAGTCCCATTTCGGCCCCTAGCATTGCTACCCTTGCTATGCCAGAGCACAAACTGGCGGGGCTACGTATCGCAGCAGAGCAATTTTTACCGAGCCGCATTACCCAGCGTTATCATCAGCTCACGCTTATCAATATCAAAGACAACGGGCACCGAGTCATCACCTTGCCAGGTGGATATGATATTACTGAACTTAGGTTTTCTCCCGATAGCCGTAATCTCTCTTACGTAAGTTTAACGCCCGAGGGCGGCTATTTATGTGTTTATAATATCGCTAAAGATCGTCATCAACAGCTGTCAAATGAGCGTTTAAACGGCACTATTAGTCTTGATTATCAATGGGCTAATAATAAAACTCTGCTTGCTCGCTTTGTAATAGCGCAAGACATAAGCGCAAGTCAGCCCCACGTTTCCATCAGCCCGAAAACCAAGGAAACATCAGGCAAAAATAGTCCGCAGCGCACCTATCAAAACTTACTGAAAACCTCGGCAGATAAGCAGTTATTTAGCAGCCTGACTACCAGTCAACTTGCGCTAGTAGATTTAGAAGGCAAACTCACGAAAATCGGGGCGCCGGGGATTATTGAAGATTTCTCGGTGTCTCCCGATGGCCAGTATATTTTGAGCCGCCAAATCACAACGCCCTTCTCAACTCAGGTAAAGTATGATGATTTTCCAACTTTAACAGAGATTTATAACCTTAATGGCCAACTGATTACCCTGTTACACCAGAGCCAAGGAGGGGAATCTCGACCACAGGGAAAAGATTCAGTCCTGCCTGGTCCGCGTATGTTGCATTGGGTACAAGGTCAAGCGGCAACCTTAGCGTTTACCAAAGCCCTAGATCAGGGAGATAGCCAGCGAGATGCGCCACTGCGTGATAGCCTTTGGCTACTCGACGCCCCCTTTACTCAACAAGCCACTCGCGTTGCACAAACCCAGTGGAGGATTACAGATATTGACTGGGCTGAAAACCACTTAACCTTAATCACTGAGCGTAATAGTAAAGCTCAACAGATCAGACTCAGCAGTCTAAACACCCGTCTTGGGGAAAGCTCACTGCATACCTTAAACGAGCGTAATCTGCGCGATAAGTACCAAGACCTAGGACTCTTTGCAAAACACTATTATCCAGGAAAAGGACAAGTCGTTAGTTTGCAACAAGGGGCTAAAACCACAGGACTAATTCACTATGGTCAAGGTGCCACCCCACAGGGCGACAAGCCTTTTTTAAAGCGCACTTCACTCATAACAACTGAGTCATCACTACTATGGCAATCCGCATCCAACAGATTAGAATCAGTGCGTTATGTGTTAAATCTTGACCCATTACAACTCATCATCAATCGTGAAAGCCCAACAGCCCCCCCCTAGCCTTGTCCTACTCAATGGCACCAAAGAAAGCGTACTTTACGAGCAACCCGATGGACTGAGTTCTTATCTGGGCATGCAAAAACAGCTTATAACCTTCAAAAGAGCAGATGGTGTACCTCTTTCAGGGACGCTGTACCTACCCGCCAATTACACCAAGGAACAAGGAACCTTACCCGTATTGATGTGGGCTTACCCGCGGGAATTTAACGATCCCGAGGTTGCCGGCCAAATTAGCTTTAGCGCCAATAAATATCCCACCATCAGCCCAAGGGGCCCAATACCTTTGGTCGCTGAAGGCTTTGCGGTGTTTGATAAAGTCTCAATGCCTATCATTGCCCAAGGGGATAAAGAGCCTAATGACACCTTTCGGGAGCAATTGACGGCCAACGCACAAGCCGCTATCGATACCTTAGTCGATTTAGGTATTGCTGATCGCAAGCAAATTGCCGTTGGCGGGCATTCCTATGGTGCCTTTATGGTCGCCAACTTACTGGCGCATACGGATTTATTCTATGCAGGTATCGCTTATAATCGCAGCCTAACGCCATTTGGTTTTCAAAATGAAGAACGCACCTACTGGCAAGCCAATGATATTTACCAACAAATGTCGCCATTTAATTATGCGGATAAGATCAAATCGCCTTTGCTGCTTATTCATGGCGAAATGGATCAAAACTCGGGCACTTTCCCGCTGCAATCTGAGCGTCTGTTTGATGCGATTCAAGGATTGGGAGGGAAAGCGAGATTAGTTATCTTAGCATTTGAAGGGCACAGTTATACGGCTAAGGAATCCCTAGAACATCTACTGTTTGAACAAAGCCAGTTCTTAAAGGCGAATTTACCCTCCAAGTAACTTGTCATTCAATGCTGTAATGAATCGATAAGTTCGCATTAACGCTTAACATATTGTCAAGATAGCTCCCAACGATACCCTGGCGGCATACATACTCGCCGCTAAGGGTAATATCAGTTCATACCATCAAGCCTGTAAAAACATTAGCTTAAAGTGTATTGTTGAACCTACACCATTTTGCCCCCAGCCCCAACTTAACTGACCAGCCGAACTCGCTTAGCTAAAACTTTTGCGTAAACTCCCCGTTAAAACCGCTTAACTATCTGATGGAACCATAGCCAACAACTGTTCCTTTCTTGCTTAAGCCATTTAATTGCCAATAAAAAAACCGCATGCAGGGAGCCACATGCGGTTTAACCAACTTAAGTTAACTGACCTTTAGAACTTAAGCTCTGCACCTAGGTAGGCATAACGCCCTACACCACCGCCGTAGGCACTGCTGTAGTTACCATTACCGGTTTCAATTAAGTCGCCACCATCAGCTACCCAAGGACCTTGATTGTCGAAAATATTGCGTAAACCGCCATATAAACGTAATTCAGCCTGACTCACGTCCATGGTGTAAGACACTGACAAATCATGAGTGATATACGAGCCATAGAACAGGAAGGCTGGTGTTTCAGGATTCGCCACAGCGCTTACATCACCGGCATCGAGTTTAGTTTGGTTCAGTGCTTGCAGGGTGTTCCATTCTTCGACTCTGTCGTGACTATCGACCATAGCGCTCTTATACTTCGCGCTCCAACGCACACGCCAATCATCGTTACTCCAAGTTAATGAAAGCGTGCCTCTGTCTTCAAAAATCCCACTGGCAAGCTCACCAACATAATCCTCTTCCACTATACCATCAGCACCGTAGTAACTTGAGCTGTATTCCAACACATGGGTCCAGTTAGTGTTTAAGCTCAGTTCACCGTAATCAGCCAGTTCCCACTCGTAGGCCATTGCGAAGTCGATACCACGAGTAACTATGTCATTCAGGTTCAGTTCCTGCTGAATAATCTGGGTGATTTGGCCCTCGGTATCGCGCGTGATAGCCTGACAGTACTCATTATCGGCTCCATAGGGATTACTCGAGTTATAACACTCAGCCAGAATATCCTCGTTACTTAATGAACCAATAGCATCAGCGACTTTGATATCGTAGTAATCAACCGCCAGATTAAAGCCTTCAAGGAAGGCTGGCGCCATGGTAAAGCCTAAGGTGTAGGTATCCGCCGTTTCTTCGGTCAGGTTTTCATTACCTGCGTTAGGAGAATACTTAGAGCCCGTTTCCGCCTTAAAGGTGCCAGTACTCGCAATGGCAGCAGCAATCCCAGGATCGAGACGACAACTATCATGTCCAGCGCCTGTTGAGGTTGCCGTTACACCATTACAAATATCGCGAATACTGTCGTAATCACCACGGGGTGGAGAGATAAGCTCAGTGATATTCGGCGCACGTTGTGAACGAGAGTAGTTGGCACGTAAAGCATAGTTTGCAATGGGTTCCCACAGTATGCCTGTACGGTAGCTCGACATTAAATCAATGTTTTTCTGACTGTAATCCGCAAGACGCAAGGACACATCCACATCAAGCTTATTGGCGAAATCCATATCCCTTAACAGTGGCAGATTCGCCTCACCAAAGGCTTCCCATACTGTGACATTACCTTCAAAGGGAGGAACATCGTTAAAGGTAATCGCATCGCCACGCATCGCCTTATCGGTATCGACAGCTTGAGTATCACGGCGATACTCCATCCCGAATGCCGATTGCACACCACCTGCGGGTAGCTCAAACAACTCGCCAGAAATATACCCTAACGCATTGAATTGAGTTATATCGGTATTGATATAGGGATTAGCGCGAATATAGTCAGCCCCTTCCTTGCTGATAGAGCCTTCACCAAAAATATTGACGGGCACACAGCCTTCAGCTCTGGCTGCTTCACTGGCACATTGAATAGTGACACCATCAGCGGCATATACAGCATTCAAAGCATTTCTTAAACGACGAATGCTGATCTCATTGCTACGGCGTTGACGCTGCTCGAACTGGCCGTAACCTACTGACGCATCCCAAGTCCAAGTTTCAAACAAATCCCCCTGTAAACCCACCCAAGTACGAAGCGTGGTACGCTCGTTATCACTTTCAACAGGCCCAACTTCTTCGAAACGACGATCCCAGGTAATACTCTTACCCCCTCCTGTCGCTGCAATTTCAGCTGGTATATAAGGGTTATTGGCTAAAATACTACCCGCATCAATCATCCCTGGTAACCCAGTGATTGGATCGATATACAGCTCAGCATCGTTATAGTCTTGACCTTCTGCGTCGGTACGGCGAAACGCGGTATTACGGCTGAATTGTACTTGTACATTGGCGCGCACATCTTCACTAAGGTCATAGTTCATTTTGACCGCTGCGGCTAAAGTATCCTCTGGTACCTTTAGCAGACCAGTGGTATAGCCGTTATAACCATCACGCTCTTCTTTAAAGTCAGTTTTAAGTTCTGTACCATCGTACCACCAAGCATTCGACTTAAAGCGGCCGCCGACGATGTCATTGCTGCGCTCACGCCAATCGTCCCGCGTAATATCCCGCATACATTGATAGCCATCAACGGTATTCATGGTGTTACACATTTGCTTTTCATCGTAAGCAAAGCTCGACTCATACAGGGCTCGTTCCCTGTCAGTGGCGAATAATCCATGCTGTTTGTCATAGGTGGCACTTGCGTAAATATAACCCTTATCACTATTGAAATCAGCTCCATAACCCACATCTACTGTGGTTTCACGGCCACCACCTTCAGTCGTTTCACCACCACGGGCATTAATCTCAAACCCAGTCTTGTTTTGCTGGGTGATAATATTGACCACACCTGCAATCGCATCCGAACCATACACAGCTGACGCACCACCGGTGATGATTTCGACCTTATCGACCATGGCCGCAGGAATAGTGCTTAAACTGACATAGTTGCCACTGTAACTGTTAGAAACAACACGACGACCATCAATAAGCGTTAAGGTACGATCTGTGCCTAAGTTCCGTAGATCAATGGTTGATAAGCCGGTATTTTGCACACTCGATTGGCTATTGGTGCTGCTAACCCCTTCAGCCAATGCCGGAATTTGATCAACTAAAATATCCGCCAATGAGCCGATACCACTATCTGCAATATCCTTTGCGTCAAGGCCCTGTAAAGGCGTACTTAAGGAAAAACTATCTCGCTTAATACGCGAACCCGTTACGGTGACTTTTTCTATACCGTCGTTCTTATCCGCGCCTTCAACCTCAACTCGAGCTGCATTTTCGTTAACTGTATTCACTTCTATAGGATCGGCAGCCCAAGCTACCGAAGGAACAATACCAAACATCGATACTTGTATTGCTAAGGTCAATAGTTTCTTCTTCATCCTTCCCACCTTCACTTTTAGACATCGCAAACCATTTTTGTTGTTATGTAGAGCGGTTACTTAAATTAGCCCAATGCCTTAGCCTGCGATTTTCATCTCCTAGGTTTTTGGATTAACCATGGGTTAGCAACACCGCAAACACATGATTAACATTTAAGCAACCTTGTTCTTTTACTTTGCTTAGTGAAGAGCAGCAACGAAATGACCCTCGTTTATTTCCCCGTTTTATATCTATTAAATATCTATTCTTTTATTTTCAAATAATTAAAGAATAAATAGACAATAAATCGATTATGAAATGCTTAGAAACTGATAGTGCCTAACTCAAAAATAAACGCCTTTTCACAACGAAACCCCAAGCGAGTAAGAGGATAAGCTTGAAGCCTCCCCTAAAAACGGAGCAAATTGTCCCTATAAAGCATTATCAAAAATGCACAATATAAAAAGCCATCTATGCTTGATCACAGTTGTGCCATGTAAACGAACTAAAGTGATTGTTAACTAAGCAGTAAAAACACAACACTCTGATTGTGATGGCCAGCTTTGGCATGAACAATCTGGGCGTGCAAAACTTCAATTAAGGGAATGGTTATTTATCTAGCTAAACTTAACCAGCGAGATAAACAAGGGTTTATGTAATGGCGTCAAAAGCCACACAAACATAAATCGACTAAATAGGAAATCAAACAATGAACATGTCACAAAAAATGGCGGCAGAATTTCTCGGCACCTTGTGGTTAGTCCTTGGAGGGTGTGGTAGTGCTGTACTCGCCGCCGCATTTCCAGAAGTAGGCATAGGCTTACTCGGCGTCGCTTTAGCTTTTGGATTAACCGTATTAACCATGGCCTTTGCGATTGGCCATATTTCAGGTTGTCATCTCAACCCTGCAGTGTCATTCGGCCTTTGGGCTGGGGGACGTTTTCCGGCAGCAGAATTATTGCCCTATATCGTAGCCCAAGTCGCGGGTGGAATTGTTGGCGCTGGCATCTTGTATCTCATCGCTTCAGGACAAGAGGGATTTTCACTCGCGGGCGGATTTGCCTCTAACGGTTTTGGTGAGCACTCACCGGGTGGCTATAGCATGCTGTCGGTGATGATTTGTGAAATCGTTATGACACTGTTCTTCTTGATTATTATTTTAGGTGCCACCGATGAGCGAGCTCCTAAGGGATTTGCCCCAATTGCCATAGGGTTAGGTTTAACCTTAATTCACCTTATTAGTATTCCTGTGTCCAATACTTCGGTGAACCCAGCGCGTAGCACAGGCCCTGCACTGTTTGTCGGTGACTGGGCGGTATCACAGCTCTGGTTGTTCTGGGTAGCACCGATTGTCGGCGCCATTTTGGCGGGCTTTATCTATCGCTACTTCCGCGCGGCAGAATAAAAGCCGAAGATCTAACACAACAGCGCTCTCTTGGCGCTGTTGTTCTTTTTCTAATCCCGCTCTAATGTTACCATTTAGCCAACTGGCGAATTTTGCTGTGCCCTAGGTTTTTACATTAGAGACACAACAGGCTTCGCCCTATCCAAGCAAAAGAGATATTTTTCATGAGCAAGACTGTTAAAAACCTCGCTGAGACAGCAGCAATGACGCCAGAAGCCCGTTACGATTACCTCGTTGAACAAGTTAAAGAACACAAAATACTTTGGACATTACAAGATCAAGACGGTTGCGTGATGTTAACCACTGAAGAAGAAGATTGCATCCCAATGTGGCCAACCGAAGAAGCCGCTGATTCTTGGGCTGTGGATGAATGGAGTGATTGCCAAACGTTAGCGATTCCACTCGACGAATTTCACGAAAGATGGGTGCCAGGCATGGAAGATGACGACCTCTTTGTCGCCGTATTCCCAGTATTAGATGATTTAGGTGTGGTAATCCCGCCTTATGAGTTAGATCAAAGATTAGCGCCTAAGCAAAGCCACTAATCGCTATCGCTAAACGAGAATGCCTATGAGCGAGCAAAAATCGGCGATACCGACACCAGAGGCAAGTACAGCCCTTAGTCAGCACTTTCCGAAACGACTCATTGCACTATTGCTAGTGTATGTTGTTGCGTCAGTGAGTGGCTTAATCGCTAAACAAGGGGTGTTATTTTGTCTGCTAACCCTCCTGATGGTGATTGCCATTATCGGTCGGCAAAAAGCAGGGCTTATCATGCTACGCGGCTACACAGTCGTGCAGCTTGGATTGATTAGCATGCTGCCAGTGATCATGTACGATCCGGGCAACTTAGTGGTAGGTCCAACGACAGTGTATCTAGGTGAATGGCAGGGAAAACTGCCTGACTATGTGATTTTTATCGCTTTGATCGTCTTGTCATTACTGCAAGTTTGGATAGCCTTTGATAAAAAGGTAAAGGCATGGTTTAAGCCTAAGCTTAACCTGAATATCATGAGCTAAGCTCTTGTAGAAAATAAATTTAGCCCAACAAAAAGCCGTCATTGTGACGGCTTTTTTGATCTCACTCCACGCCTAAAAAGATGCAAAGTTAGTCATCATTAAACAGAAAAACTTTTTTACACAGAGAAACTGGCACCACAGCCACAGGTCGTGGTTGCGTTAGGGTTTTTCACGAAGAAGCGAGAACCTTCCAGTCCTGAAGTGTAATCCACTTCACCACCGACTAAATATTGTAGGCTCATAGGATCGACAACCAAGAGAACGCCTTGTTTTTCTATCGTAAAATCGCCGTCATTGACCTTTTCATCAAAGGTAAAGCCGTACTGAAATCCAGAACAACCACCACCAGTCACATAGACTCGTAGCTTAAGTGCAGGATTTTGCTCTTCTTCCAGCAAACCTTTCACCTTAGCGGCTGCCGCATCGGTAAATTGGATTGGCATTGCTGTATCAGCTTGATCAGTCATTACTACCTCTTACATCAGTTTTCTGGGGCAAATTATCCTTTACCTGACTGTTTTGTTCAAGTATTACCCGTGGTTCTTTTTCACCCTGTAATAACTCAGGGGCACTATAGACATGTTCGGTCTGCGAATTCTTAGTCCAGCGGCTCGAAGGCACCAGCACTTTGACTTTCACTTGTTGTAAATTAAAGCCAGCAGGAACAGTGACCTTGGTATCTATGACTTGAAAATAGCGAAAATCAAATTCCAACTTAGAACCCGTGAGTTTGTTCACACTCAAGCTAACAGATTTGCCATCTTGCACACCAATGAGCGTCAATTCAGTTCGACCTTGAATAGCTTGCTTACGCTTTTGCAACTGAGTCAACACCAACTTGAGATGATATTCATCGGCCAAAGCGCCCGGCGTCATTTCAAGTCCGTGAATAGCGACACCTTCAGCATTATCATCCGGTGTCATAATGCTGCGGTAAAATGCCAGCTCATGTTCCAATTCTTTTTGCTTTTTCATTTGCTGGCCAAACATTTCTTGCATTTGGGTATTAGCCTCTCGCTCGACGGACAGCTCTAAATTTCGGGTTGCAAGTAGTTGGGTCTGTGCCTCTAACTCAGCGGTCAAGCGTTGAGTCTTGCTGCTGATATGCTTAACAACAGGCTCATCGCTGCTTAATAGCAGAAAACTTATCCAAGCCCCAAAAAGAATAGAAACTAACACTAAAAGCGATAAATATACTGAAGATGGACGATACTTGAGATCCATCACTTGCAGCCGATCTAGCCAACGATGATAATTTGGCATTAGGTAACAGCCCCTTATATAAAATACAATCAACTCAAGAACGAGTTCGATACAATACAACTCAGGCCAATGTAGTGCAATTAACGATAAATAAAGTCGCTATCCAACATGCCATAGTCACAGCCAAAAAGTATTTAACCAATGAGCTACGTGACCATTTATCTCAAGCCCGCATCAGTGCACAGCTGTGCATACTGGCACTGTTATTTGCTATTTTTGCATCCTGTGTGATCTTACTGTTTCGACTCTTGCTCGTTTGGGCTAATCATTACACCCAAATACAGGCGCTGGATTTTACGGGGAACGTCGCCGACTGGCGAGTCCTGTTACCCCTTTTAGGCGCAATATTAATTTGGATAGTGGCGAAGTTGGGCTCCAAACGCTACAAACGTATGGGAATAGCCTATGTGTTACATAGAGTTAAACTGCATTATGGTAAAATCCCCCTACAATCCGCCGCTGGGCAATTTTTTCAAGCACTCTTTGCCCTAGGCACAAATTTCTCAGTCGGCCGTGAAGGTCCTGCCATTCATCTGGGTGCTGTCAGCGCCAGTTTTCTCGCTGAAAAATTCAATCTTCCCGATAATAGCGTACGCATCATGTGTGCCAGTGGCATTGCAGCAGGGATTGCCGCCACTTTTAACGCGCCCTTGGCGGCGGTGATTTTTGTACTCGAAGTGATAGTACGTGAATATAAAATCCATTACTTTTTCCCGATTATGCTCTCCGCAATTTGTGGCGCAGTTTCAAGCCAACTGGTGTTTGGTAATGTGCACGAATTTGACCGTATTCAAGTGATCCACATTCCCTTAGACCATTACCCTATTCTCGCCATTGGCGGCGTGGTATTAGGCTGCGCTGCGGCGCTGTTTAATTACTCACTCTTAAAAGTCACCGCGACGGGGCAAAACTGGCCACTGATTTACCGACTATTATTGGCGGGTAGTGTCACCACCCTAATCGGTCTCGTGTTGCCGCAAGCCCTTGGCACGGGCGATCTCGCCATTAGCGAAGCCATTAGCCAACATCCAAGCCTGTTGCTGTTAATCGCCCTGTTATTTGCCAAAACCATCGCCACTATTGCGGCGATTGGCTTAGGTATTCCCGGTGGTTTGATTGGTCCACTTTATGGTATCGGCGCGCTGCTCGGGGCGATTTTGGCGCTGATCAGCGCTATCTTATTCCCGTCCATCGCCCCTTATGTAGGGCTTTACACTGTGATCGGCATGACGGCCATGATGGGCGTGTGCTTAAGCGCGCCGCTGGCGGCGTTAGTCGCCCTGCTAGAAATGACCAATGATGCCAGTATTATCCTGCCGGCGATGTTTGTGACTATTCCCGCATTTTTAATTGCCTATCAAGGTTTTAAGACTAACTCTATTTTCTTTAAACAATTAGAAATCATGGGGCTAGGCTATAAAGTTGCGCCAGTAAATTTAGCGCTGCAGAAAAAAGGCGTGCGAGCCTTGATGGATAAACGCTTTGTTATCGTCAATAACAACGATGAATTGTTACTCGAAGTGCTTAAACGGGCCGAAGGTCGACCAGTGCTGGTTCGCAATGCCGATAGCGTTATCGAAATGCTCAGCCTTGAAATGCAATCCTACGATGACAGTACCACGCTATCGCGCCATCCCATGCAAGGCTTAAGCGACAGCACTACGCTCAATGAAGCCTATTTACTCTTGTCATCCAAGCGCAGCGGTGAGGTGTTTATCTATCAAGATACGCCCGATAACGTGGTCGGAGTGATCAGTTGGTCGAACCTGCAACAGGAAATTCGCTTAGGACAAGCCTAGTGCCAATTAATGACATCGATTTAAAACCTGATATCAATTTAAAATCTGATAGTGATGCAGAATCTTATATTGATACCAAACCTAATGCGGCAGATTAAAAGCTTTGGGCTTCATCGCAAAAATCTAACACAGTGGCAATGTGGCTATTTCGTTGCCCCAGTGCTTCTGCTACAATCGCGCCTCAGCCACCCTACATAACATCAGGGCAGATAAGCGCGATACCGCAGCTTAAAATGCCCCCTAGCAAATTGGAAAACAGGCTGATGAATCAGTTCGAAGGATCCCATATCCTCTCCGTAAACCAGTTAGATCTTGACTCAATCCAAACTATTTTTAATGTCGCTAGCCGCATGATGCCCTATGCACTTCGAGAGAAGCGCAATAATGTGCTCGATGGCGCCATTTTAGGTAACCTGTTTTTCGAACCCAGTACCCGTACCCGCGTAAGTTTTGGCTGTGCCTTTAACTTACTTGGCGGCCATGTGCGTGAAACCACAGGTATGGCGTCATCGTCTTTATCTAAGGGTGAATCCCTGTACGATACGGCGCGCGTGTTATCCACTTATTCCGATGTGATTGCAATGCGCCATCCAGACTCTTATTCAGTGAAAGAGTTTGCCGAAGGCAGCCGCGTCCCAGTGATCAACGGTGGCGATGGTTCGAACGAACATCCAACCCAAGCTCTACTCGATTTATACACTATCCAAAAAGAACTCAAATGTGCCGGCCGCGGTATCGATGGCATGCACATAGCAATGGTCGGCGACTTAAAATTTGGCCGCACAGTGCATTCACTATCACGCTTACTCTGCATGTATAAGAACATCAGTTTCACACTGATTTCACCTGCTGAATTAGCGATGCCTGATTATGTGATCTCCGACATTGAAAATGCTGGCCATAGCATCAAAATAACCGACCAGCTTGAAGGCCATTTAGATCAAGCAGATATTTTGTATCTCACTCGCATTCAAGAAGAACGCTTCCCTTCACAGGAAGAAGCAAATAAGTATCGCGGCAAGTTCCGCTTAAATCGCAGTATTTACACTCAGCATTGCAAATCTAACACTGTCATTATGCATCCGCTTCCAAGGGATTCACGTGCGCAAGCCAATGAGTTAGATAATGATTTAAATAGCCATCCCAATCTTGCTATCTTCAGACAGGCGGATAATGGGCTGTTAATTCGCATGGCTTTGTTTGCATTGACACTCGGCGTTGATAATCAACTCGAAAAATATGAGTGTCCGGTTAATTGGTATTCACGTAAAGCCGATCGCTAATTGGCTACAGACTTTAAGGACTAAACATGACCCGTTCCGAAGCGCTATTTGAACAGGCTAAAAAAACCATCCCCGGCGGCGTTAACTCTCCGGTTCGTGCATTTAATGGTGTAGGCGGTTCGCCCCTGTTTATTGAAAAAGCTAACGGCGCTTATATTTACGATGCCGATGGCAAAGCTTATATCGACTATGTCGGTTCTTGGGGCCCGATGATCCTCGGCCACAACCACCCTAAAATCCGTGCTGCAGTATTAGCGGCGGTGGAAAATGGCTTATCTTTTGGTGCGCCAACTGAGCTTGAAGTGCAAATGGCCGAAAAAGTCATCTCTATGGTGCCTTCTATCGAGCAAGTTCGTATGGTGAGCTCAGGTACTGAAGCCACTATGAGCGCCATTCGTTTAGCGCGCGGTTTTACCAGTCGTGACAAGATCTTAAAATTTGAAGGTTGTTACCACGGCCACGCAGATTGCCTGTTAGTGAAAGCCGGTTCTGGCGCGTTAACGTTAGGTCAACCTAGCTCACCCGGTATTCCTGAAGATTTTGCCAAGCATACCTTAACCGCTGTGTATAACGATTTAGATTCAGTTAGAACCCTGTTCGAGCAGTATCCAACTGAGATTTCTTGCATCATCATCGAGCCCGTTGCTGGCAACATGAACTGTATTCCACCTGTCCCAGGTTTCCTTCAAGGCCTGCGTGATATGTGTGATGAGTTTGGCGCGCTGTTGATTATCGATGAAGTGATGACAGGTTTTCGCGTATCACTAAGTGGCGCTCAAGGTTACTACGGCGTCACACCAGACTTAACCACACTCGGTAAAGTGATTGGTGGCGGTATGCCAGTGGGGGCTTTCGGTGGCCGTAAAGATGTGATGCAATTTATCGCCCCTACGGGTCCGGTTTACCAAGCGGGTACGTTATCGGGTAACCCCATTGCGATGTCAGCGGGTCTGGCACAAATGGAAGCCCTGTGTGAAGAAGGTCTATACGAAGCACTGAGCGCGAAAACCAAACGTATTGCAGAAGGCTTTAAAGCTGCTGCGGATAAGCACGGTATTCCAATGGCGATCAACTATGTTGGTGGCATGTTCGGTTTCTTCTTCACGGAACAACCCGAGATCACTCGTTTCGATCAAGTGACCCAATGCAATATCGAACAGTTCCGTATTTTCTACCACGGCATGCTAGATGAAGGTGTTTACTTAGCGCCAAGTGCCTATGAAGCTGGCTTCCTGTCAATGGCCCATGGCGAAGAAGAGATGCGCTTAACCTTAGAAGCGGCAGATCGCGTATTGGCTAGCATGAAAGCGGCAAGCTAAGCCTAAGCTTTAGTATTTAAGCCGTTTAAACATAACAAAGGGACGCCAATGCGTCCCTTTGCTTTTATCCGATTTAATTAGCTTTGTGTCACTTTAATAACGATCAGACTTTTTAGAACCTAAAGCCGATTTAAATATTATCCCAGCCACCATGAATTGTAAGGTCAAATGGATATGCTCAATAACGTGCTAAGGCCAACCCATCACGCCCAGCGCAATAAGTTGCTTACCACAATACGTTAACTAAACGAGTGAGCCTAAAAGCAAAAGACTCCAGATAACAAATGTCATTTTCCTCTACTTCAAAAACACAATATCCAGTATTGATACCCAAACAAGCTCAAGACGCAGAATTCTGCAGGACTGAGTGCTAAGAGCACTCTACTTCCGAATGGCACTCATTCAAAAGGCAAGCATTAAAAATGCCTGCCTACATAGGCATGACAATTCAGGAATATCGACCTGAATAAAAATTAATTAAAGAATATGCAAACTAACTGCTTAGACTTTAATCGTAGATCTCACTTTTAACGCGGTAATCAAATCAAACAATACAGTTAATAACGCTAAAATAATCACAATAACCAATATATAAAACTAATTCGCAACCCAAAAGCATGAGATAGACATCACAAAGAAGCATTAAATTGAGTTACAGCTAACAGTTGCGTTCTCTAGCCCATTATGTTCTGATCCGCACGCGCTAACACGGCTAGCTTAATTTAGCCTTGATATGCCCAATCTTTAGGTTGACTCAAGTCGCCCTACGACATCAAAACAGCAGTTGGAATTGCAGTTATGTTAAATACCTTTCTCATCTTACTGGCCGTGCTCGCATTGCTCAGTATTATTTTCGAAGAAGTGACCCACCTTAATAAAGCAAAAACCACCTTATTCTTTGGTTGTATCTCTTGGGTAGCGCTGTTTATGGCTGCAGGGGAACCGGCTAATGAGAAAATCGTTGCCCATCAGCTCAATGAAAATTTGCTCGAGATTGCCACACTTTGGCTCTTTCTGATGTCGACCATGACCTTCGTAGCATATTTGAATGCTAAGGGTATGATCCAAATCATGGTGCAAAAGCTGTTTCCGCAGAAAGTATCAGTGCGTATGTTAATGATCCAAGTCGCCCTATTTGCACTCGTGCTCTCAGCATTTTGTGATAACGTCACCGCGACTTTAGTGTCTTTAGGTTTATTAACCACCTTTAAACTCGACAAGCAAATGCGCCGTAGAATGGCAGTGTTGATTATATTCGCGGTGAACTCAGGCGGTGTAGCCCTGATCACTGGCGATGTGACGACACTGATGATCTTCTTAGCTGGACATGTGCATATGTCTGAACTGCTGATGTTATTTATCCCATCGGCCGTGAGCGTGATTTTACTGGCAACCCTGTTCTCACTCAAAGCCGAAGGTGTTGTGAGCACGACGCCAATCAAACATACTTATCAAACCGTTGATGTATTGATTGCCCTCGTCTTCTTCTGCACCATTTTAATGACCATGCTACTCAACATATTGTTTGGTATCCCGCCAGTGTTAACCTTCTTAACGGGTCTATCAATTATGTTCCTGATTGGCCATACCACGCGCAGTGATAAAGAAGAAATCAAGATCCTAGAGTATATTCGCCAAGTTGAATACGACACCCTGTTGTTCTTCTTAGGTATTTTACTGCTCGTTGGTATGCTTAAAGAAATTGGCACCTTAGACATGTTGACTGAAGCTTATACTCAGTTTAATCCAAACATCTCTAACTTCGTCACGGGTATGGGCTCAGCCTTAATTGATAACGTACCGCTAACGGCGGCATTGTTAAAAGCCAATCCAGTGCTGAGTACTCCTGAATGGCTTGGCTTGACTTACAGCGTCGGAGTCGGTGGTTCACTGCTGATTATCGGTTCAGCATCAGGTATTGTAGCCATGAGTAAAGTGAAAGAACTGACTTTTGTGAGTTACTTGAAATATGTTCCTGCACTTTTCCTCTGCTACAGCGTCGGTTACGCACTGACCCTATTCTTAGCCAACAGACTGTTTGATTAAGTTGAGATTCACTAAGATCAAAAAAGGCGCCTAGTGCGCCTTTTTTATCAACTACTTATTCATTGTTACCACAAATAACCGCTAGCATGACTTATCGTAATACCTGATTAGATTGCGGGCACCTTAAACTGGGTTCCTTGAATATCTAATACTATGTCCCTTGGACGAATAGAGATGATTTTCAGCTTACCAGCAATCATATCCCCTTCTTGTAACTCGGCACCGTCTACATTCAGCCATCTCTGAGCGGGGTCGCTGGAATAAACATGAGCAACGATATTAAATTCAGGCACTTGTAATTGCAGACCTGCAGGTAATTGGCCGTATTTCGGAATTTCATCCGCAGCAGTTTTAGGAATAGGATCTAATTTAGCTTCAGTGACATTCGTCTCTGCAGCATTAACATATTCCACATCCTTTAATGCATTTTGAAAGGAAGCCACTAACTTATCTTCATCGCGACTTTTATTGGTCTCTAAACCGACATCTTCCGCCGCGGCACTGACTTGTTGACGCAGGGCTTCAAGACTCGCTAGACCCGACTCATTGGCATTAGCACCTAACATCATAGGCTGCTGTGCTTGCGTCTCTGCTGGCACAACCGCTTCCTGACTTGCCGCATCGACTTGGGCTGACGTCGACATATAATCTGCGTAGCTTGAATCACTAAAACCCGAATTGCTATCACTTTGAGCTGGCATGCCAACAGAATTGGTCGTTATATTCGCGCTAGCATTCATTTGAGGCGCATTTGATACTACAGTCTCAGCCTGAAATTGCGGCGATACCGTTAGCTCGGGTAAAGTCTGCGTCCGAGGAAGCGCCACTTTCCCAGCAAGCCGAACACCTGAAGCAGCACTGGGCTCAACTTGGAGCTCAGAGGCAGCTCCTACCGTAGACTGAAGCTCATTTTTAATCCCAGTCGAAGCTGGCAATGATGAAGTTGATGGCAGTATGTTAGCCACTGCCACAGTATCACTTTGGGGAGGTCGAGTTTTATCCCAAACGCTTAATCCCCAAGCCACACCAATTCCAGCGGCAACTGCAACGACTAATATAGACAGTTTTCCTATCGGCACACCCGATTTACGTGGCTGTGGATAATTCGCCCTTGGCGTCATCACAGCATCAGGTAACGGTGATTGTTGCTGTTGTTTATTGCGGGTTACGGCATCGAGTAAAATGGACATCAGCTGCGCGCCCCATCATCAGTTAACCGTGGGCCTTGCTGACTTAAATACAAATTTAATCTCACTAATGTTTGATTCCCTGCAATACCATCGGCTTTTAATCCATGCTGACTTTGGAAGGTTTTAAGATCATTTTCCAATTGCACATCAAATTGATTAACCCGACGGGGGCTACGACCATTCACATGGGCTAACGCATTCTCTAACCACTGTAATTGACCAGGACTCGATTTTTGACTGATATCCATCATAGGCAAATTAGGTGCTTGCCATAATATTTCGAAGGTGCCACTGAAATGTTGATTAAACCAAGCTCTATCAACCCAAAGTTGTTGCTCACCCAGTTGCATCAGTAATTGTTCCCCCTCTACCGCAAGCACTGCACCATAAAAATCTTGTTGCTTGTCATCAACCAAATACACGACAGCCGGATAATTAAGCCGAGTCAGTGACATCCAGTTACCCTGCTGCTGATAACAAGACAATCCTTGCTCAACCGCAGATTGGCAGGCGGTTAAACCTTTATACGGTACTTTGCCCCACACGCTAAACAAACCTGCAAAAGCAGTATCAATATTGCGACTCTGATTAATCGCATCATTAAGTAAGCGCTGATTGGGATCTGGAATTGACCCCTTACTGCTTTGCTGATCAACGGGTTGTACTAACTTGCTCATTCCTTCGGTCGCGCTCAAAGCTTGAGTGTTTGATGCAGCAACATTTGCTGACGCAGACTCAAGGACCATACTAGACGCTGACACGGCATTGACAGGCTTGTCGGTAAATAGCCAATAGGAAACACCAAAAGCTACAAATAACGTCGCAGCGGTCGCTGTCGGCCAAAGATACCTATTCTGAGTCGGCTCCTCTTCACCTAATACTTCAGCCGCAGCTTGTCTCACCATATGATGATCGATGGGCACCCGCGATTGCGCATAGCCCGCCATCAGCGAGCGTTCACATAAGAGGTTAATTAATCGAGGGATGCCGCCACTGTACTTTTGCAACACCTTAACGGCTTTGCGGGTAAACAAAGGTTCAAATCGTCCCGCGACTTGCAAGCGATGCAATACATAAAGCGCGATTTCATCTTCATTTAATGGTAGTAAATGGTAACGAGCGGTGATCCGCTGGGCTAACTGGCGCAGCTCTTGGCGCTTCAATAACAGCTGTAATTCTGGCTGACCGATTAAAATGACCTGCAGTAACTTCTTAGTGTCCGTCTCAAGATTGGTCAAAAGGCGCAGTTGCTCCAGCACTTCAGGGCGTAAATGCTGCGCTTCATCAATGATGAGCACGGTATTACGACCTTTGCTGTGATTGTCCAATAAAAAACGACTCAAGTGGTCGGTCAACTGCTTGAGTGTGGGATTGTCGCCGTAGGAAATCTTAAGTTCATCGCAAAGCGTGGCGAGTAACTCGAGCTCTGTTAGCGACGGATTAAGGATAAATGCGGTGTCGGTATTATCGGGCAATTGCCCAAGTAAACATCGAGATACTGTCGTTTTACCCGTGCCAACTTCCCCTGTTAGCAACACAAAGCCGCCCGTTTCCCCTAACCCGTAGGTTAAATGGGCCAACGCCTCTCTGTGCCTATCACTCAAAAACAAATAATGGGGATTGGGTGCAATCGAAAAAGGGTTATCGCTGAGTCCGTAAAAGGCCTTGTACATACCACCAATCATCCTAATTTAAAAATAACGCCCCACGTTAAAGCGTCCCAATGTTATTGTCAAAATATCCGCAACATCAATGTGACACATAAGTGCGCAAATATCTCGCGACGACTTTATCTATCACCTTAATGGGCATGATAAGCTATGTTTATGACACATTAGCCGAATCTTGCCTGTGAAAATATATCTCGTCGGCGGTGCTGTGCGTGACAGCCTGCTCAATCTCCCTATCAAGGACAAAGATTACCTCGTCGTTGGTGCGACTCCAGAACAAATGTTGCAACTGGGATACCGCCAAGTCGGTAAAGATTTCCCCGTATTTCTACACCCCAAAAATCAACAAGAATATGCTTTAGCCCGAACCGAACGAAAAATTGGTCTGGGTTATGGTGGTTTTAGCTGCCACGCCAGCCCTGATGTGACTTTAGAGCAAGATTTGTTGCGCCGAGATCTAACCATTAATGCGATCGCCCAAGATGAAAAGGGCAACTTATATGATCCTTTTAATGGTATTGAGGATATTAACGCGCGCCTGTTACGCCATGTGTCGGATGCTTTCGTTGAAGATCCACTGCGAGTGTTACGCGTCGCCCGCTTTGCCGCAAGGTTTCATGCCTTAGGATTTCAAATTGCCGCAGAAACCCTGGCACTGATGCGTCAAATTAGCACAAGCGATGAGCTTAGCGCTTTAACGGCGGAGCGAGTTTGGCAAGAAGTTGATAAAAGTTTAGGCGGACCTCACCCAGAAGTCTTTTTTGAGGTACTGCACCAATGTGGCGCACTCGAAGTCCTGTTCCCTGAAATTCACGCCTTATTTGGCATACCTCAACCTGAAAAATGGCATCCTGAAATAGATACTGGCGTGCATACCTTAATGGTGCTCGCTCAAGCCGCACAGCTCACTGGAGATAAAAGCGTTCGGTTTGCCGCCCTAGTACATGATTTGGGCAAAGCACTGAGCCCAAAAGAGCATTTACCAAAGCATCACGGCCACGGCCAAAAAGGCTTGCCACTCATAAAAGCCCTCTGTACACGTTTACGAGTACCGAATGAGGCACGCGATCTGGCGTTGCTCGTCAGCGACCAACATCAGAACGTCCATCAGGCATTCGAGCTCAGAGCCGAAACTATCGTTAAAATATTCGATAAAGCTGACTTTTGGCGTAAACCAGAGCGCTTAACGCAACTTATATTAGCTTGCACCGCAGATATGCGCGGCCGCACAGGATTTGAAAACATCCCATATCCTCAGGGAGAGTATTTAACTCAGTGCTTCACTGTCGCCAATAATGTCGATATTGCCGCCATCATTGCCACTGGTTTCCAAGGTGCAGAGATAAAACAAGCCTTAAATTTACATCGAGTTGAAGCCGTCTGTCAGTTTAAACAAAAAATGCAAACAAAACTGCCAACGGATAACCAGTAATTTGTAAAGGATTTGTAAGTCGTGCATCACTGCATGGTGAATAATGCCCCTTTTTACGATTAGAAATGTCGATATCACATAGAAAAAAAGCTTTTAAAAAAAATTTATATGCCTATAGTGGTTAAACACATTAATATTCGTAGCAAATTAAAATAGCTATGTCATAATTAGGCAGTTTCGCTTACAAAGTAACGAAACATTCAAATCCAACCTATTTTAAGGGATTTTTTACAATGAACAAAAAAGTACTGATGATTGCTGGTTTAGCAATGACTGCCCTACTAGGTGGTTGCGCGAACACTACTGCTCTGGAAGAAAGCGTTGCAACTCTGGGCAACAAAGTTGATCAATTGTCAGCTGATGTTGGTTCTCTGAAATCAGAGCAAAGCAAACTGTCTGCAGACGTTAAAGATGCAAAAGCAGCATCTATGGACGCACAAGCAGAAGCTAAACGCGCAAACGACCGTTTAGACAACGTTGCTTCTCGTTACAAGAAGTAATGAAAGGTAATTTAGCTTACTATTTAGTAAGTTAAGACAAAAGGCTTAAGAAAGATGAAAGCGATAAGCACATCAATCTAAGCCTTTTTTTATGCCTGCAATTCAAGATTGCCATGCAAAGAATAGCAAGTGCGGCAATACAAAATCGCTAAATTGATTTTAAACTTCCAAAGGCATGTTAAAGGCGATTCGCAAGTTAGCCTTGGCATACTTCTGTATAAACGAGTGCTATCCCTCTTTTAAATAAAGTCGCATTATTAATCTAAACTTCTCGTTTGCGTTTTTAAGCATCCCTAACAATCAGCCTCATTTATCATAAAAAATGTATTTATGGGAAATGAAAGCTATTAATTTAAAGCACAGCTATAGATAAAAAATCGAGGCTATATGGGAAACAAAGGCAATAAGAAGGTTGTATTTGTCACTGAACAAATAGGCCTAAAGTTAAAAATAATAACACCTTCAGCCTATCCAACATAAAAACAACATAAAAACAACATAAAAACGTCAAACAGAATCATAGACTTGAGTAATATAGCCTTTTAAAACATCAAAAAAACATCTAACTAAGCCTATGAATTGTCTTAAAATTAACCGCATCGACTGCAAGTTTTAACCTATAGCGATTCACTCACGCGTTTATGTGCTAAGACTAATACATAGTCAATTTCTAGCAACTCAAAATGATTAGCTTGAATATCGTGTTTCATCTTGTCAGTTGCACGCCACGCATAGGGTGCCATATCCAATAACGTTAATGCCTGCTCACCGGTAACAGATAAGGTGAAGCGCAGTGACTGAGTTTCTTTTACCAATAATGCTGAAGGTAAATTCACTTGGAAAGGTTTTTCAGCCAAGTCGGAATAAATATATTCTCTGAGTTGCCATAGATGTCGTGGCCCAGGCATAACCAGTAACATGGTCCCATCGTCTTTCAATACCCTGACAGACTCTTTTCCCTTTAACGGCCTATCAATAACAGTAATAAAATCCACACAATTATCGGCGAAGGGTAATTTTTTAGAAGAGCTTAAACACAAGATCCCAGGAGTCTGCGCTTTTGCTGCAGCAAAAATAGCATTTTCTGCGTCCGCTATACCTACGTACTGGACGTTTCGCGGATTTTCGACCTCTGCCAACTTGGAAGCTAAAGCACGCAAATAGAAGCCCTCAGCGCATTCATAATCCAATAAACAAGCGTCAGGCTTGATAGAGCCGGTGATTATCTCAGCCAATTTATCGATTAAAGGCGAAAAGATGCCTGATTCGAGAAGAAAACGCTTAGCCCTAACTTGCTCGCGCGAATCCCCTGTCGGCTTTTGGCGTTGTGGTTTAGTAAAAACCCAATAACCTTGCTCATTTCGATCAAAATGATGCTTATTTGCACAATAAAAACCTTGGGAGGCTTTGTGTTGTTTTAACGCAAGTCCGCAGGTTGGACACTGATATTCGAGACCCATATAAAGCTCCAAAAATAAGTTAAGCTTCAGAAAAATGAGGAAGCTCCAAAAACAAAAATCGGGTACTTGACCCGATTCTATTATTCATAATTTCACTATGATGACTAAGCTGGAATGACTACAAAAAAATAAATCCACACAGCACAGCACCCAGTGCCAAACGGTAAATAACAAACGGGGTCATTCCCATGCGGCTGATGATTTTCAAGAAATAATGAATACATGCATAAGCTGCAACAAAGGAAATCAAAGTGCCTAAGATCAATGCTTGATAATCAATTGGCAGCGCGCTTTCCGCCAAATCTTTACCCACTAAAATTGCCGCGCCTAAGCTCACAGGCACTGACATTAAGAATGAAAAGCGAGCCGCAGCATCTCGACTCAAACCTAGCATTAGCGCCGCGGTCATAGTGGCACCAGAACGTGAAGTTCCAGGGATTAAAGCAAGCGCCTGGGCGAAACCAATTAACAAGGCTTTGCGCCATCCAGTCTGATAGATTGTTAAATCGCGGCGCGACATCTTATCAGCCCACCACAGCAATAAACCAAAAACGACTGTCGTGACCGCGATAACCTCTGTATTACGTAGGTGAGTTGCAATAAAATCCTTAGCCATAAAACCAAAAAATACAGCGGGTAACGTCGCCAGAATAATCCACCATGCCAGCTTGCTGTCTTCGGATTGCTGACCTTTAAAAATGCTTGCAATCCAAGCATTAAACATAGTCCATAACTCGTGTCTAAAATAAATCACCACAGCAAATAACGACCCCGTATTCACCGCCACGTCGAATGACAAACCTTGATCTTCCCAGCCTAAAAGCTGAGCAGGCAGAATTAAGTGGGCAGAACTAGAAATAGGCAAAAACTCAGTTAGCCCTTGAATAAGCGCTAAAATAATGACCTGAAACGTATCCATGACAATCCTATCAATAAATTAAAACGTCAGCCCTTGGGGCCATTCAAACATCACAGGCCAAAGTCGCTGTGACTCTTTATCATACTCTTGCCACAAACTGGCATAGCTTTTATCAACCACAGGATGAATCAATTCCGGCGCTAACTCGGCTAATGGCCATAACACAAAGGCATTATTAACTATCTCTGCACGGGGGAGCGTAACGGGCGTTTCACATACCACATGGTCATAAAGCAGCAGGTCTAAATCTAAAGTTCTTGGGCTAAATTTCTTCGCCCCGACAAGCCGGCCGTGATTCTGCTCGATTTGCTTAAACTGCGCAACTACCGCAGCAATATTAAGGTCAGTTTCAGCACTAGCAACCATATTCAAAAAGTTAGTGCCACTAAAACCTACCGCTTCACTTTCATACATAGATGAGAGACGCAGTGGCCCAAAACACGCTCGCAGCGATATTAATCCCGCTTGCAGATGTTGTTCAGGCTCGATATTACTACCTAGACTGATATAAATACGTGCCATGCAATGTCCAATTTATCTGAAGATAAACATGATTTCTTAATCAACAGTCGAGTTGATCAAACTCTTATCTAACGTGAACGCTCTATCTCAACGCCAACAGACGCGGCAGTGGCTACTGCCCCCGGCTTCATCACGACAACTTTCACCCAAGTCACGTTAAATTCTTGAAGTAAACAATCCGCTACGCGCTCGGCAACCGTTTCGATTAACTCGATTGGATGCTCAGTAATAAGTTCTGTTAATCGATTGGAAACTGTCTCATAGCAAAGCGCATATTGATAATCGTCTGTCGCGGCGGCAGGTTTGTTATCCCACGCCATATCTAAATCTAGCAACAGGCTTTGATGGATTGTCTTTTCCCACTCATAGACACCAATCACAGTATCGACGCGTAATTGCCGTATAAGTACTTTATCCATGCTTTCTCCAACTAACTTACTACTATGAGGTCTGATAAGCTAAAAGCGATCCTAGCTGTATAATCCGCAATCTTCTGACAGATAACTAATTTGCTTTCTACTCGAGCCAATCCACAGTAGGATAACGCCCTAAAAGGATTTGCTCATTCAGAAAATATCTCAACCTCAAATGGGCGAGTTATTCCACAAACCTATAGCGGGATTGACAACTGAGTCAGCTTTTTAAATTGTTGCGCGATAATACCTTAAGACGCGTAAGGAAACCAATGTGAGTCCATTAACACTGACACTTTTGATGATTTTGGCCGCCTATTTGGCAGGTTCAATCTCGAGTGCTGTGCTGGTTTGTAGAATGAGGGGTTTACCCGATCCAAGATTACAGGGTTCAGGTAATCCGGGAGCTACCAATGTACTGCGAATTGGCGGCGCGAGTTCGGCTGCCATGGTGTTGTTTTTCGACATGCTCAAAGGCGCCCTGCCATCTTATTTAGCCTATCTGATGGGCATAGATGCAGTCTCACTCGGACTTATCGCTATCGCCGCCTGCCTTGGGCATATTTATCCCGTATTTTTTGGATTTAAGGGGGGAAAAGGTGTCGCAACAGCTTTTGGTGCTATGGCTCCCATTGGCGATGATTTAGCCATTTGCTTAATGGCATCTTGGATTGTTCTACTCTTAATTAGCCGCTACTCGTCCCTTGCAGCCATTCTGACGGCCTTACTTGCACCACTTTATACTTGGTTGTTAGACGACAGATTTACCATTCCCGTTGCCATGCTATCGACGCTTATCATTATTCGTCATAAAGACAATATCCAACGGTTACTTAAAGGTGAAGAGTCCAAAGTTTCACGTAAAAAAACGCCTAAAAAATCTTAATGTGACAACATTATCCCAATAAAAAACTGCGCTATAAGCGCAGTTTTTTTGTCTCAACATAACCTATCAACATCAAAGGCGTTTTATGCCACAGGTGGCAAGGTATCTAACGGCCATCTTGGCTGACCTTTTACCGCCAAATCTTCGTGCTGCCCCGCCTTTAAACGCTGCAATCCTGCAAAGGCAATCATGGCGCCGTTATCGGTACAAAACTCACCACGGGGATAAAATACTTGTCCACCAAGCGAGCTCATCATTTCAGCCAAGGTTTCTCTTAAGCGCGTATTCGCACTCACGCCACCGGCGATCACTAAGCGGTTATAGCCTGTTTGCTTCAGTGCACGGCGACATTTAATCGCTAGCGTATCAACCACAGCTTCTTCAAAAGCACGAGCAATATTGGCACGAGTCTGTTCATCGTCAGGTTCGGCAGCAATGGTATTAGCGGTAAAAGTTTTTAGACCCGAAAAGCTAAAATCGAGTCCAGGTCTATCGGTCATAGGCCGCGGAAACTTATACCCTGCAGGTAAACCTTTAGCAGCAAGCTTTGCTAAACGCGGACCGCCGGGATAATCCAGCCCCATTAACTTAGCTGTTTTATCAAACGCTTCACCCGCAGCATCATCAACAGACTCGCCTAATACTTCATAGCGGCCAATTCCATCGACTTTAACCAACATAGAATGGCCACCAGAGACCAATAAGGCCACAAATGGGAACTCGGGCGCGTCATCTTCAAGCATAGGCGCGAGAAGGTGCCCTTCCATATGGTGAACACCGATTGCAGGCATGTCCCAAGCAAACGCCAGTGACCGCCCCACACAGGCGCCGACGAGTAAGGCGCCAATCAAACCTGGGCCCTTGGTATAGGCAATCCCATCAAGCTCGGCAATTTCAGTATTTGCATCTTTCAGCGCTTGACGAATAAGCGGCACAATTTTGCGCACATGGTCACGTGACGCCAACTCAGGCACCACACCACCATAGTCAGCATGCAGCTTAACCTGACTGTATAAAGTATGAGATAATAAGCCCAGTTCATCGTCATAGACGGCGATACCTGTCTCGTCACAGGATGTTTCAATACCTAAAACCCGCATGGTGTCTCATCAATTGCTAACTAAAGGACGCCAATTCTACCTGCAAGCGCTCGATTACTCCAGTCGCGCAGGCCATATTGAGTCCACTATAGGACTGAGCTCAGTTTTAGGGCTTTACAAGCCTAGGTGTCTCGGTATAAAATTCCGCACCATTTTAAATAGACTTGGTTCGAGCAATTGAACCAGAACAACCTACACCTAAGGGGTGATGGCGTATGCCAATTATTAAAGTACGTGAAAACGAACCATTCGACGTAGCTCTGCGTCGTTTCAAGCGCTCTTGTGAAAAAGCTGGTATTTTAGCCGACGTGCGTGCTCGTGAATTCTACGAGAAGCCAACTACTGCACGTAAGCGCGCAAAAGCAGCTGCAGTTAAACGTTTAGCTAAGAAGCTTTCTCGCGAAAACGCACGTCGCGTACGTTTATATTAATCTCATATGAGCCTAATTGATCAGCTAAAAGACCATATGAAACAGGCCATGATCGCCAAAGAGAAGGCGCGCTTGAGCACTATTCGTATGGCATTAGCCGCCATCAAGCAGATTGAAGTGGATACCCGCGAATCTCTGACTGATGAACAGGTTATAGCGGTCTTAACCAAAATGGTGAAACAACGTCGTGACTCGATTGCTCAATTTGAAGCAGCGGGTCGTAACGAGTTGGCCGACGTGGAAGCAGCAGAGATTCAAGTTATTGAAGCTTTCCTGCCTACCCCTCTTACAGAGGCGGAAATCGCGGCGCTCATCGATGCAACTATTTTAGAAGTAGGTGCATCCGCCATGGCGGATATGGGCAAAGTAATGGGAGCATTGAAATCTAAAGTGCAAGGACGTGCAGACATGGGCGCTATCGGCGCTATGATCCGTGCTAAATTGCAATAATTAGCGTTTCACTGTATGAACAAGCCGTGCCTATGCGCGGCTTGTTTGTTTAAATTCGCGCAAGGCGGGATTTTAAGCACTCAATGGCAATACCTCGTGATTTTATCAATGAGCTAATCGCTCGCACTGACATAGTCGAACTTATCGATCGTAAAGTGCCCTTGAAAAAGGCGGGTAAGAACTACTCGGCCTGTTGTCCTTTTCATAGCGAAAAATCACCTTCGTTTACCGTCAGCCGTGATAAACAGTTCTATCATTGCTTTGGCTGCGGTGCTCACGGCAACGCCATCGATTTTGTGATGGAGTATGACCGACTCGATTTTATTGATGCCATTGAAGATTTGGCGGGCCAGCTTGGATTAGAGGTTCCCAGAGAACAAGGCACAGGCAAGCGACATGATGACGGTTTAAGTCGTGACTTATATCAACTCATGGAAGAAGCGAGCCTTTACTTTCAAAACCAACTTAGACAACACCAAGATAAACAAAAAGTTATCGATTATCTTGCCTATCGCGGTTTATCCGATGATGTAGTAGAACATTTTGGTATTGGCTTTGCGCCAGACGGTTGGGATGGCTTATTGGGCCGCTATCGTCAGAATCAAGATGCGCAGGATAAGTTACTGACTGCGGGTATGTTAATTAGCAACGACAGTGGGAAACGTTACGACAGATTTCGTGACCGCCTCATGTTTCCTATCCGCGACAGGCGCGGACGAGTCATTGGTTTTGGTGGCAGAGTTTTAGGTGATGGCACACCCAAATACTTGAATTCTCCAGAAACGCCCATATTTCATAAGGGCAATGAGCTTTATGGTCTCTATGAACTAAAGCAGCGCTATCGCGATCCAGACAAAGTACTGATCGTTGAAGGCTATATGGATGTGGTGGCATTGGCGCAATTTGGCGTCGACTATGCTGTCGCATCATTAGGCACCTCGACCACAGCAGAGCAATTTCAGCTTTTGCTGCGCAGCGCTAAAGAAGTGATTTGCTGTTACGACGGCGACAGAGCAGGTACTGAAGCGGCATGGCGCGCCTTAGAAACGGCATTGCCATTATTAAAGCCGGGCGATCAAGTGCGATTTATGTTCCTGCCTCAGGCCGAAGATCCTGATTCTATGGTTCGTAAAATTGGTAAAGATGCATTTGAAACCTTAATGGACTCTGCCATTGCACTACCCGAGTTTCTATTTGACACGTTAGCGACAAAATACGGTACAGATAAAGGCAACTTAGCGAAACAAGCTTTTATCTTAATTGAAAAAATTCAAGACACTGTGCTGCAAAATTTACTGCTTGAGAACTTAGCTCACAAGTTAGGAATGAACAGCTCAGAAGATATGAAAAAGAAGCTAGGCTTTAGCGTGAAACAAGCTAAACCAATGGCAAGTAAAGGATTAAAAGGACGCGGTACACCATTGCGACTCGCCATCGCACTGTTAGTACAACATCCTAAACTGGGTATGGGTTTACCCCCACAACCCGCACTCGCCCACTTGCAGATGCCAGGCATAGAATTGCTGCCACTGTTATTGGAGATGACTCGAGAGCAAACGTTAAACAGCGCACAACTACTTGAACAATTCCGAGAGCACCCCTACAGCGGCACTCTCCATAAATTGGCCCAATGGGACCATCAAGTGGCGGATGAAAACTTGCTCGAAAAGTTTAAACAAACCCTGGTTTGGTTGAACAATCAATATATTGAACAACGATATCAGGAATTGAGTCTAAAGCAGACTCATACAAAAGAAGAGAAGATGCAGCTCTCGAAGCTGATCTCAGTCATGAAAGGGTTAAACTGAGGCAAAAATGTCCTCATTCGCTACCCCAGTGACTAGCACAGATATGTGCACACGGCTATAATTGACGATTTGCGCGGCACTTGGCTTATGCTAAGTGTCCGTCGTTGTAACAGTTTCCCAACTTGGATGATATCTATGGATCATACTCCGCAGTCGCAACTTAAGCTGTTGCTTGCCAAAGGTAAAGAGCAAGGTTACTTAACCTATGCAGAAGTGAACGATCACTTACCTGCAGACATGGTCGATTCTGACCAGATCGAAGATATTATCCAGATGATAAATGACATGGGTATCCGGGTGTTCGAAGAAGCCCCCGATGCCGATGACATGATGATGTCGGAAGACAACACAGACGAAGATGCAGCAGAAGAAGCCGCCGCAGCACTGGCAACAGTAGAAAGCGAACTTGGCCGCACAACCGATCCCGTACGCATGTACATGCGTGAAATGGGTACCGTTGAGCTTCTGACCCGCGAAGGCGAAATTGTTATCGCCAAACGCATCGAAGAAGGCATCAACACAGTTCAAAGTTCAGTCGCCGAATACCCACAAGCGATCGCTATGATCCTTGAGCAATTCGACCAATTTGAAGCTGACGAACTGCGCTTATCTGATATTATCTCTGGATTTGTAAACCCGGACGAAGATGATGTCGCCCCGACCGCCACTCACATCGGCTCAGAATTATCTGAAGAAGAGCTGGACGATGAAGATGACGAAGAGGATGACGATGACAGCGAAGATGAAGAAGAAGGCAACAAAGGGCCTGATCCTGAAGAAGCTCGTGAAAGATTCGGTCAACTCAGAGCCGCTTACGAAAGCGCACTGAAAATTATCGAAGCTAAGGGCCGTGAACACCCTGAATCGGTAAAAGCCCTCTTCGAAATCGGCGAAATTTTCAAAGAATTCCGCTTAGTGCCTAAGCAGTTTGACCGTTTAGTCAAAAGCATGCGCACTATGATGGACCGCGTGCGTGTTCAAGAACGTTTAGTATTAAAACTGTGCGTTGAACAAGCCAAAATGCCGAAGAAAAACTTCGTCAAATTCTTCACTGGCAACGAAACCAACCTTGATTGGTTCAACACTGAGAAAGCCTCAACGAAACCTTATGCCGAAGGCCTAAGAATGGTTGAAGATGACGTCATTCGTTGTCGTACCAAGCTTGCAGCAGTTGAAGAAGAAACCGGCTTAGCGATTTCTGCCATAAAAGACATCAACCGTCGTATGTCAATCGGTGAAGCCAAAGCACGCCGTGCGAAGAAAGAAATGGTTGAAGCGAACTTACGTCTGGTAATTTCTATCGCGAAGAAATACACCAACCGTGGTCTGCAATTCTTGGACTTAATCCAAGAAGGTAACATTGGCTTAATGAAAGCTGTAGATAAATTCGAATACCGTCGTGGTTACAAATTTTCGACCTATGCAACTTGGTGGATCCGTCAGGCGATTACCCGTTCTATCGCCGACCAAGCGCGTACGATTCGAATTCCAGTACACATGATCGAAACGATCAACAAGCTGAACCGTATCTCTCGCCAAATGCTACAGGAAATGGGCCGCGAGCCTTCACCTGAAGAACTGGCTGAGCGTATGATGATGCCGGAAGATAAGATCCGTAAGGTACTGAAAATAGCTAAAGAACCTATCTCCATGGAAACCCCAATCGGTGACGATGAAGATTCGCATTTAGGTGATTTTATCGAGGATACTACCCTCGAATTACCACTGGATTCAGCGACCAGCGAAAGCTTGAAAAACGCCACCCACGAAGTGTTAGCAGGTTTAACCGCCCGTGAAGCGAAAGTGCTGCGTATGCGTTTTGGTATCGATATGAACACTGACCACACTCTTGAAGAAGTGGGTAAACAGTTCGACGTGACCCGTGAACGTATTCGTCAAATTGAAGCTAAGGCACTGCGCAAACTGCGTCACCCTTCACGCTCAGAAATCTTAAAATCGTTCCTAGATGAATAGGCTGTTACAAGCCTAAAGTCATCTAAGATGGATTAAAGCCCTGCCCATGCAGGGCTTTTTATTGTCTTTATCACCTCAATTTATGCACAAGCACAGCATCGAAGCCTTAAATTCAGGCGACGATTGCATTTAAGTTGATTAACAGATAACCAATTGAATCAGTTGCGTGAATTTCCAGCCAAAACACGGGTGACAAGCGTAAGTAAGCTTAGTATACTTCCTCCCGCTTCAGGTAATGACGATTACCTTAAGTCGGCCCCTTAGCTCAGTTGGTTAGAGCACACGACTCATAATCGTTAGGTCCACGGTTCAAGTCCGTGAGGGGCCACCACCCGATTCAACGAAAAAGCCCATTGATCCAATGGGCTTTTTTGTATCTAAAAACTGATCTCCGCTAGTTATCACACAATATCCATGTATTTACACATTCCCCTCGCTGAACTGTTTTAAATTTTTAGCCTATTCGATGCTATTTAAATATCCATAAAAATAGGCTCTTTGATAAGTGTTAAGCAGCAACACAATCAAAGAGCCTATTTAAAATCAATGAACTAATTCAACAAACCTCTGGTGCTAGGTTTTTAACTTGCCTAACTGCTCATGTTGCTGCTTCACTAAGTTTGCTAAAACTACACTGCTTTGCTGTGCTTCACCCGCAAGACGTGCAAGTTCAGAAGCCGAATCAGAAATGCCTGTAATATTGCGATTAACCTCTTCAGTCACCGCGCTCTGCTCTTCTGCCGCTGCCGCGATATGGGTCACTTGGCCCGAAATTTCTTCAATCTGACTCACCATAGAGTTCAATGAGTTCAGCGCTTGCTCAGTTTGAGATACGGCCATTTGTGCCCGTTCAGCGCCTTTATCTATGATGCCAGAAGCACTTTGAACTTCTTTTTGCAGTGCATCGATAAGAGTACTAATATCATTCGTCGAGCTTTGAGTCTTAGATGCCAGCGCACGGACTTCGTCAGCCACCACGGCAAAACCCCGTCCTTGTTCACCCGCTCTCGCCGCCTCAATCGCCGCATTTAATGCCAGCAGGTTTGTTTGTGCGGCAATGGAGCTGATCACCTCAAGAATACGACTAATATTCATACTGCTGTCTGCGACTTTACTCACGGCCAGCTTAGCTTCCATTGACTCTTTAGACATAGTCGCCACAAAGCCCATCGCCTTAGTCAGACTTTCTTCACTGTGACGAATGTTGCGTGACATAGCTTCTGTTTCTGCAGCGGTTTGCTCAGACGCCTTAGCAACCTCAAGTGCGGTGGCACTCATTTGGTTTACGGCCGTTACCACACTCTCAATTTCACCATATTGACGATTGACACTATCACGCGTGAGCTGGGCAATTTTCGCTGAAGCTTGGCTTTCTTCCTGAGAACGACTCGCGAGGGTTTTAAGTTCGGCAATCAAGTTTTTCAGTTTATAAATAAAGGAGTTGAAACCTTTTGCTAACGCAATCAACTCTGCATGGGAGTCCACTTCTATCGATTGCGTTAAATCGCCATCAGCGCTTGCCAAGTGTTCTACACGGCCTTGGATCATCTTTAAGGGTGAAATAATGCTACGGATCACTAGGCTAATCGTAATCACAGCAGCAATCGACACGACAACACCGACCATGAGCAACAAACTTCCCAAGGAAGTTGCCATTTCATCCATGTCATTATTTAACACAATCGAACTCTTGTACGCCTGCGCAGTCGGCACTTGGATCACTAAGGACCACTCGGCATTCGCTAAAGGGATCTTAATTGGGTAGGCAACAATAATTTCATCATCGTTAACCATGTAACCCGAGTTCTTGTGTAACGAGATGATTTGTGAGGCTATAGCTGGATTTATTGACTCAGCTAAAGGACGAGCCTTTTTGCTGTAATGACTTGCTGCAACCACTAAACCTCGGGTACTCAATAAAGTTACTTTCGCTTGCCCATCGTAGAGGCTCTTAGATAACTTATCGATAAGAGTTTGAAAGACTGGTAAGTTTAAATCAACACCGACCACACCGATAAACTGTTTACGCTTAAGCACAGGCACAGTTAGCGAGGTCATTAATGCTTTGTTACCGGGAGTGATTTCGTATAAATACGGCTCCATTAGACAGGGCTTTAGGGTTTCTTTACCGCATAAATACCATTCTGCATCACGGATCCCAAATTCATTTAGGCTAGTAAGGTATTTTTCTGCTGAATCTTCAACCTGTTGATGTGCAACAGTGCCATTGTCATCACGGGTATAGTAAACCTCTAGCACACCCGATGTCGTGACACTGTGGCTGGAATTAATATTCAGAAACTCAGTATCGAGCCCATCATAACCATTAGGTTCAAACTGGGCATACATGGAGGAAACTTGCGCATTTTTCTTAAGCACAGCCGCCACAGTGAGTTCTAAACGATCACGCTTTAAGGGAAGTTCTTCTGCTGTACTCTCCACCATACCGGCAAAAGAGTAAGGAATACGATAGGCTTCGTTAATAAATCCAGCGACCATTTCACCATATTCACCGGCGCGGGCTTCGAGTTTATCCCGCGTTTCAGTTTGTAGGGTATTTTGAACTTGATCCGATAATTGCGCGTTTTGAGCCGACAGTGTCCACCATAAACTGATAGATAAAATAGCCACTATCGATAAAAATAATGCTGATGTAATCCACAACAACTTAGTACTGATGGACAAATGCTTCATCTAGTAAACTCCCAAGAGAACGACAATAGCGTAATTATTTTGATCTACTTTATTTTTATACTTTCTATACAGCATTAAAAATAGCACTTAGGGTAAGAATTACCAGTACTTAAGATAAAGAGTTGTCAATGGAATGTAAAACTTTTGAATGACTAAATAAAAAAAAGGCCAAATTCAAATAAATGAATTCAGCCTTTAATATCAAACACTATTCTTGATTGAGTCTAGGATTAGCGTCCCCACAACCAAGCGGCGCCACGCACCCCCGATGAAGCACCATAATAATTTTTAACAACAGGTGTGTGGCACTCTCGGCCAACCACATAGAGCGGCAAAATTTTTGGTAATTCGGTATAAATAGCATCAATGTTAGACACACCGCCGCCAAGGACGATAACATCAGGATCCATCATATTGATCACATGGGCCAATGAACGGGCTAAACGATCAATAAAGCGGTTAAATGCTTGAGTTGCCAGCGGATCTCCCGCTTGCATCATTTGGGCAATTTCAATACCGCTGTCAGCAACACCGCCTGCAGCGCGAAAGTCGCGAACAAAGCCTGTTCCAGATATAAACGTTTCGATACAGTCTCTATTACCACAAAAACACGTCGTGGTATTAAATTCATCGGCTTTCATCCACGGTAAAGGATTATGGCCCCACTCACCACCAATACCATTGCCACCATCATGTACTTGGCCTTTGATGGCGATACCAGCACCACATCCCGTTCCAATAATGGCACCAAATACAACGGACTTTCCTGCGGCAGCGCCATCTACCGCTTCTGATACGGCAAAACAGTTCGCATCATTAGCAATTTTTACTTTACGATTTAATCGAGTCCCCAGATCTACATCGAGTGGATGACCATTGATCCAAGTTGAATTAGCATTTTTTACTAGGCCAGTAAAAGGAGAAACAACCCCAGGAATACCAATTCCAATAGTGGCGGTTTGCTGCAGGCTGTCTTCAACTTCAGTTACCAATGCAACCAAAGCATTGACTGTCGCAACATATTCTCTCGGTGTCGGGATGCGTTTACGAAAGACTTCGTTACCATCGCTATCTAATGCGACTACCTCGATTTTTGTGCCACCAAGATCGATACCAATTCGTAACATTCATATACTCCGTTTAAATATATTTAACGCAAAGCGGTGCATTAACAACCTGATGCATATCTGCAACTGTAGAGACGCTGCTAAGTAGAACTTTTCGTTTTAAAGTTATCTACATTAGAATTTCCAAGCGCACTATGCCTGCTGGACAAACAGCAATCAACCTCAATGTATTTAAATACACCATAGCGCATACCTGCACATGCCATTATCTGCTTATCCGATAGTACTGCGAATGTTCCTTGATTTATCCGCAGCAGAAAAACTTGGATAGAACTGTCCCCGCTTAAATCCACCTTAAAATTGATAAGGTCATTTGTAACAAAGTCTGTTTTTGCCTATGTCTGCCATTGGTTTGAATTGGTTATCGCCTTATACTTTTGAGCTCAAATATTAAAACAACAATGTTGGAAGCAAGCGATATGACTATTGGGACTGCTCCGGTAAGTAAAACACATTCATTTATGACTGTGTCTCTTATCGAATTATGGGAACGCTTTGGTTATTACGGCATGCAAGCGCTGATTGTGTACTTTATGGTGCAGCGCCTTGGCTTTGATGACTCACGTGCAAACTTAGTATGGAGTGCCTGTGCGGCACTTATTTATGTATCACCGGCAATTGGTGGCTGGGTTGGGGATAAAATCCTCGGCACCAAACGCACTATGCTGCTCGGTGCGGGGATCCTCTCTCTGGGTTATGCGCTAATGGCCGTACCCACTGAAAATACGTGGTTTATGTTTTCAGCGCTCGGCGTGATTGTGGTCGGTAACGGCCTATTCAAGCCGAATGCGGGTAACTTAGTCCGTAAAATTTACGAAGGTGACGACTCTAAAATCGACAGTGCTTTTACCATCTATTACATGGCGGTAAACGTGGGATCGACCTTCTCTATGTTGCTCACGCCTTGGATTAAAGATTACGTTAACGCCCAGTATGGCAACGAATTTGGCTGGCACGCGGCCTTTGCCGTGTGCTGTGTCGGTATATTGGTGGGGTTAGGTAACTATGCACTCATGCGTAAGAGTCTAGTCCATTACGGTTCTGAGCCAGATACTCGCCCTGTGAACAAGAAAAACCTCGCGATTGTATTGGGTCTATCCGCATTGTCAGTTGTCGCTTCAGCCATTATTCTTGAATACGAAGCTGTTGCGCGCGTCTTCGTTTATGCAGCAGGCGTAGCCGTATTGGCAATCTTCTTCCACTTAATCCGCACCAGCGAAACCAGTGAAAGAGCGGGACTGATTGCAGCACTGATCCTTACCGTGCAAACTGTGTTCTTCTTTATTTTCTATCAACAAATGTCAACGTCACTCGCGCTGTTTGCCCTGCGTAACGTGGATTGGGATTTTCAAGTTTTTGGTACCCACTTGTGGACTTGGTCACCTGCCCAGTTCCAAGCATTAAATCCATTATGGATTATGGTATTAAGTCCAGTACTCGCATGGAGCTATTCGTGGGCTGGACGCAATGATAAAGACTTTTCTATCGCGGCGAAATTTGCTCTCGGTTTTGCCGTTGTGGCGATTGGCTTCTTTATCTATGGCTTTGCGGGCCAATTTGCCGTCAATGGTAAAACCTCTTCATGGATCATGATCTGGGGCTATGCCTCTTACTCTTTAGGGGAATTGCTGGTGAGTGGTCTTGGACTTGCCATGATTGCTCGTTACGTACCTGCACGCATGGGCGGCTTTATGATGGGTGCCTATTTCGTCGCATCAGGTATTTCCCAGTATTTAGGCGGTGTGGTTGCTAACTTCGCCAGTGTACCCAAGGATTTAGTCGACCCACTGCAAACCTTACCCGTATACACAAGTCTGTTTAATAAACTAGGTATAGCCGCTGTGGTCTGTACCTTTATCGCACTTGCGGTATTACCTCTGATGCGTCGCCTGACTGAGACTCACCATTCACATAACAATGCGGCTGATCATGATATTAATGAAAGTGCTGCAGCATCGCTACGGGATGTGAAAGCCGAGCAGTAATGCTCGACTGACAATAGCGATTTTTCTATTGCATAACATTAACTGCCGATAGCCCTGCTATCGGCAGTTTTTTATCACTTCATTCAACATCGTTTATACCCTTATATTGCTACTCATAACCAAATGAGCTTTAGCGAAAGTCATGCAATCCTACTGTGACTGGCTTAGCGCTGAGTTGCTGAGAATAAGAACTTCAGTTCCACATTATCGGCCCTCACACGCGGATGACTTCAGCCCCTCAATTTGTTACAAAGCGAGTACACACTCAGTTGCATGGCGATGCTCAAGTGCAGACTCACATTGAAATAATGAAGGGGAAAGTGTTATCCATTAAAGCTTGATAAGCCGTATCGTTAACCCCATATCAATAACACTGAATACCTTTTATTCATCAAGACTGAGCCGTTAACGCTTTTTCTTAGCAATGAGCCTAGCAATGCAACAAACAATACGCCTAACACAGTTAGCGCCTCTTGTTGTTGCTAGCAAAAACGGCAGTCACTTGGAGACACTATGTCACAGCAGACATCAATATTGGCCGATATTCCCTTCTCGCTATTGGAACTCGCGCCCATGCGCCAAGGCTCAACCGTAGGCGAAACGCTACACAACAGTTTGCAGTATGCCAACGAAGCCGACAGACTCGGCTTTAATCGTTTTTGGTTTGCCGAACACCACAATATGCCCGGTATCGCCAGCGCGGCGACCTCGGTATTAATTGGTTATATTGCTGGCAATACGCAGCATATTCGCGTCGGCGCGGGTGGGATTATGCTGCCAAACCATGCGCCTTTAGTGGTCGCCGAACAGTTCGGTACCCTTGAAAGCTTATATCCTGGTCGAATCGATTTAGGACTGGGCCGCGCGCCCGGCAGCGATCAAATTACCAGTCGAGCACTGAACCGTGATACCAGTCGCGCCGAACAATTCCCCGAAGAAGTCAGTGAATTACAAACTCTACTTGGCCCTTACAATGGTCGCCATGCGGTGCGAGCGATTCCTGGAGAAGGCACTAATGTGCCGATTTGGTTATTGGGCTCGAGTCTCTTTAGCGCACAGTTAGCGGCGCAGCGCGGTTTGCCCTATGTGTTTGCGGGCCACTTTGCACCACGTTTTCTCTACGATGCGATTGAAATCTATCGCCGCGACTTTAAACCTTCTCAAGTGCTTGATAAACCCTATGTGATGCTCGGCTTGCCGTTAGTTGCCGCCAACACTGATGAAGAGGCGCAATTTCTGGGCACAACCTCGAAACAGCGCGTGCTGGCACTTATCCGTGGTCACGAGTTATGGCTAAAGCCACCGGTTGATACTATGGATGGCTTATGGAGTGCGCAAGAAGAAACCTATGTCGATAATTTCTTAGGTTTATCTGTCATTGGCGGCCCAGCGACGATTAAGCATCGTTTGGAAATGATAGTAAAAGAACTCGGCGTGAATGAGTTTATCTTTACCAACGACTTGTATGATCTTGATAAACGCAAAAAGGCATTACAGATCCTAATGGAGATTAAAAAGTAGTGATTCATTTAACTGATGAGTGCTGAAAGTCACTGGCAGTAAAAACAGCCAACTCCAAAACAATCGCCCCAATAAAAATCCCGCCGAAGCGGGATTTTTATTATGCAAAACTGTCATCTAAAACCATTTTTATATCAAAGCGATATTAGCTTTTCAGTACGGCATTAAAGCTGGCGCTAAGAATACCAAGGCCTGCATCAATTTGTGCATCCGGCGCCGTTAATGGCACCAAAATGCGCAGCACATTACCGTAGGTACCGCAGGATAATAAAATCAATCCACGGTCACGGGCATCGCTCAACACTTGCGCGCAATAGTGCGGCGCAGGTTTACCTTCTTCCATCAATTCGATGGCGATCATAGCGCCTAAACCACGCACATCGGCGATTTGCGCATGTTCGACCTGCATTACATTCAGGGCAGACTTAATGCGCTCACCAATGGCATTAGCCCTTTCTAGCAACTTTTCTTCTTCAAACACTTCAATGACAGCAAGCGCAGCGGCGCACGCTAACGGATTGCCACCATAAGTACCGCCAAGACCACCGGGACCCACTGCATCCATGACTTGGGCGCGGCCGGTAATACCCGATAGTGGAAAACCACCTGCAATAGATTTAGCAAAGGTCGTGATATCTGCAGCAACACCCATTTGCTCCATAGCGAAGAAAGTGCCAGTACGGCCCGCGCCTGTTTGCACTTCATCGGCGATCAGCATAATGCCTTCACGGTCGCATAGTGCGCGTAAACGTTGCATAAAGGCGGGCGATGCGGCGTAGAAACCGCCCTCGCCCTGCACTGGCTCTAAAATAATGGCGGCGATATCACTCGGCTCGGCATCATTTTTAAAGATACGTTCAATCGAGGCCATAGCATCGTCATCGGACACGCCATGCATTTCGCACGGGAACTCAGCGCGGAACACATTCGCCGACATCAGCCCCATACCTTTACTGTAAGGCGCGACTTTTCCGGTCAATGCCAAAGCCGCAATAGTGCGACCATGGTAGCCCGAGGTAAACGCAATCACACCAGCACGTTTGGTATAGGCACGCGCCACTTTAACTGCGTTTTCAACCGCTTCTGAACCACTAGTGAATAGTGCCGTCTTCTTGGCAAAATCCCCAGGAACCAGTTGATTGAGCTTTTCACATACTTGGATATAGCTCTCGTAGCCGAGCACCATAAAACAGGTATGGGAAAAATTATCCAGCTGAGCCGCAACCGCCGCCTTCACTTTAGGATGAAGGTGACCCGTATTGAGCACGGCAATGCCGCCCGCAAAATCGATAAACTCGCGACCTTCAACATCCCACACAGTCGCATTTTCGGCGCGGGCGGTAAAAATAGGGTGAATTTGCCCGACACCACCCGCAACTGCGGCTTGGCGACGTGCCATCAATGAATCATTGGTTGTTGTCATTTAGTCTTCCTCACTCGCCAAATCGGGCCGTATTAAACGGACATGCAGATGTATTTGATTTCTAGATATTCTTCGATACCGAACTTAGAGCCTTCGCGGCCAAGCCCTGAAGATTTCATCCCGCCAAAAGGTGCGACTTCCGTCGAAATCAAGCCAGTGTTGACCCCAACCATGCCATATTCCAAGGCTTCGGCGACTTTCCACACCAATGAAATATCGCGACCATAGAAATAGGCGGCGAGGCCAAATTCAGTATCATTAGCTTGTTTAATCACATCGTCGACATCGCTGAATTTAAACAGCGGCGCGAGTGGACCAAAGGTTTCTTCGCGGGCAACAAGCATGCTTTTATCGACATTGGTGAGCACGGTTGGCTCGAAGAAATTACCGCCAAGATCATGAACTTTGCCGCCCGCGATCACAGAGGCGCCTTTAGCGATAGCATCGATAAGGTGACTTTGTACTTTCTCGACCGCGGCAGCATTGATCAACGGACCCGTAGTGATGCCCTCGTTGATGCCCTCTCCGACCTTAAGCTTGCCAACAGCAGTGCTAAGTTTTAAGGCAAACTCGTCGTATACACCGTCTTGCACATAAATGCGGTTAGCGCAGACGCAGGTTTGGCCGGCATTACGATATTTAGCTATCATGGCGCCTTCGACTGCGGCATCGATATTGGCATCGTTAAATACGATAAATGGTGCATTGCCGCCAAGCTCTAGCGACAGTTTTTTTAAGGTAGGCGCACATTGCGCCATTAATTTAATACCGATATTGGTTGAGCCAGTGAAAGACAGCTTACGCACTATCGGGTTGCTGCACATTTCATTACCAATCTGCACCGCATCACCCGTTAACACACTAAATACGCCCGCAGGAATACCGGCACGCTTAGCAAGTTCAGCCATCGCTAATGCGGTAAAGGGTGTTTGGTGCGCAGGTTTTACCACCATAGTGCAACCCGCAGCTAACGCTGGAGCGGCTTTGCGGGTGATCATAGCCGCAGGAAAGTTCCACGGCGTAATCGCGGCGGTTACACCGACAGGCTGCTTAATTACTATCAAGCGCTTATCCCCTTGATGCCCAGGAATGGTATCGCCATAAATACGTTTCGCTTCTTCGGCAAACCACTCGATAAACGAAGCGGCATAGGTTACTTCACCTTTCGCTTCTGCCAGCGGTTTACCCTGCTCAGTCGTCATGAGCAATGCTAAGTCATCACTGTTTTCATTGAGTAATTCAAACCAACGCCTTAACTTAGCGCCGCGCTCTTTGGCTGTGAGCGCTCGCCATGCAGGTAAAGCCGCTTCTGCCGCCTTAATCGCCATTTCAGTTTCAACTTGTCCCATATTAGGAACGTAGCCAATCACGGCATTCGTTGCGGGATTAACCACCTTTAGCGTGTCACCAGAAACGGCATCACACCATTGACCATTAATAAAAGACTGTTGACGTAGCAAACTCGGATCATTTAATTGCACAAGGATTTCCTCGTATTATGAAGCTACTTAGCTTCTTAAAAGTGATGATGTTAAAGACCTAGTTTGTCTCTTAACGTGTAATACCAAGCTCCGATAGCACTAAAAGGGACGCGAAGTGCGTGACCGCCGGGGAAAGGATAATGTGGCAATGCAGCAAAGGCATCGAAGCGCGTGGCTTGGCCGTTGAGCATCTCGGCCAGTAACTTGCCCGCCAGATGGGTATAAGTGACACCGTGGCCACTGCAACCCTGTGAATAATAGATGTTCTTACCGATACGACCGACCTGTGGCAGGCGCGATAGCGTCAGTAGAAAGTTGCCTGTCCACGCATAATCGATCTTCACATCCTTTAATTGTGGGAAGGTTTTGAGCATGTTCGGAATAATGATCGATTTAATGTCCGCCGGATCGCGGGCACCATACACTACGCCACCGCCGTAAATCATCCGCTTGTCGCCAGACAGACGGAAATAATCGAGCAGATAGTTACAATCTTCGACGCAGTAATCCTGTGGTAATAAGCTCGCCGCCAGATCGGCACTCAAAGGCTCTGTGGTAATCACTTGCGTGCCGCAGGGCATAGATTTTGCCTGCAGCTCTGGCATTAACTTACCTAAATAGGCATTACCCGCCACGACCACAAACTTGGTTTTTACACTGCCCTGCGCCGTATGCACAACCGGGCTATCGCCCTCATCGACACTCAACACCGCTGAGTCTTCAAAAATTTTACCGCCGAGGGATTCAACCGCGCGCGCTTCGCCTAGGGCTAAATTAAGCGGGTGAATATGGCCACCACTTTTATCGAGTAGACCACCGACATAACGCTCAGTATTTACCACACCGCGAATACCTTTAGCATCGAGAAGTTCGAGCTGATTAACATGGCCGTGGCTTTCCCACAGTTGTTTTTGATGGCGTAGATGGCCCATTTGTTTTTCGTTCATCGCGGCAAACACGCCGCCATCTTTTAGATCGCATTGAATATTATACTTAGCAATACGATCGCGGATGATTTGCCCGCCCTCAAAGGCCATTTGGCCAAAGAGTTTACCTTGTTCTTTACCAACTGTTTTTTCAATAGTATCAATGTCACGGCTATAACTATTAACGATTTGTCCGCCATTACGGCCCGAGGCGCCCCAGCCAATGCGAGCGGCTTCTAACACCACCACACTCATGCCCGATTCTAATAAATGCAGCGCGGCAGAAAGGCCTGTATAACCTGCGCCAATCACACAAACATCGGCTTCAATCGATTCCTGTAGACGCGGACGTTCAACCTTATCGTTGGCCGATGCCGCATAATATGATCCAGCGTGAGCTATGGCAGACATGTTGTTCCCTTGAATTCTAATGTTCATTATTTTAAACAGCCATCACATCCTACACCTTCATAAAACGAAACACTAGCCAGAAAAGCGCAATAATTTACATTTTGTTTGATATATCAAACACGCGATTATTTTTAGCTCAGTGATTCAATTCTGGTGATCTTGAGTAACAGGACTAGCCTGCAAAGCAAAGCGGGTGATGGGAGCGGTGACAAATATCAAGGATGGCTTTGGCAATACCAAAGCCATCCCAAAATTAAACTAACTAGTTCATTGGTGTACGGTCGCGTTTCTCTGCCCGTCTTGCCATATACCAAGAAAGGAAAGCGATGAGTGAAACACACAGTATGATCAGCGTCGCTAAGGCATTGATCTTAGGAGAAACTCCTAAACGTACCGAAGAGAACACCACCATAGGCAAGGTCGTTGCACCAGGGCCTGAGGCAAAACTTGCGATCACTAAATCGTCTAAGGACAAACTGAATGACAACAACCAACCCGCCACCAGCGCCGGCGAAATCATAGGCACAGTGATCAAGAAGAAAGTCTTGAGCGGTGTTGCCCCTAAGTCCATTGCCGCCTCTTCGATTGACATATCAAGCTCGCGCAATCTTGAAGACACCACCACAGCCACATAGGCAGCACAAAATGTTGAGTGTGCAATCCACACTGTCATCATGCCACGCTCTCTGGGCCAGCCCAACAAATCTGCCATGTGCACAAACAGTAAAAGCAAAGACAGACCAGTAATCACTTCAGGCATTACCAGCGGTGCAGTAATCATGTTCGACAGGGTCAGTTTTGCCCATGAACGCTTAAAGCGTGTCATCACAAAGGCTGCCATAGTACCGATAATAACCGCCATAGTTGAGCTATAAAACGCTATCCGCAGGCTGGTCCATACTGCATCTAAAATCTGTTGGTCTTGAAATAACTCGCCATACCATTTAGGTGAAAATCCGCCCCATACCGTCACTAATTTAGAGTCGTTAAAGGAATAAATCACCAGCACTAACATAGGTGCATACAAGAAAAACAAGCCAAACCAGAGCATTACTGAAGAAAAGCTTAATTTTTTCATAGGTCTTTCTCCAAACTACGCGCCTGATAGCGATGGAATAAAGTGATCGGAATAATCAATAAGCCCAACATCACAATCGCCAGTGACGAAGCCACAGGCCAGTCGCGGTTATTGAAAAACTCTTGCCATAACACTCGACCTATCATCAAGGAATCGGGACCACCGAGTAGCTCAGGGATCACAAACTCACCCACGGCAGGAATAAACACCAACATAGAACCAGCAATCACACCACTTTTTGACAGCGGGAAGGTGATTTTCCAGAAGGTATTCAAACGGCTTGAACCCAAGTCAGACGCAGCTTCAATCAAACTCATATCAAGTTTCACTAAGGTGGCGTACAAGGGCAGAATCATAAAGGGTAAATACGCATAGATAATGCCGATATACACGGCAATATTGGTATTGAGGATCTGTAACGGCTCAGAAATAATCCCCAACCACATCAGTGAATTGTTGATGATCCCTGTGTTACTTAAGATCCCCATCCAAGCGTAAACACGGATTAAAAATGAGGTCCAAGAAGGCAACATAACTAACAGCAGCAGCACGGTTTGCAACCGCGCAGGGGCACGGGCAATGGCATAGGCCATTGGGTAGCCAATAATCAAGCAGCCCAAGGTCGAAATTAACGCCATTTTCAATGAGCTGAGATAAGCCATGTAATATAGCGAATCATCGAGCAACATCAAATAGTTACCCAAATGCAGGAAGATATTTAATACATCGTCAGCATATTGGAATGTTGCTTCATAGGGCGGGATAGCAATCGCCGCCGTCGAAAAACTCAGTTTAAGGACAATCGCAAACGGTAAGGCAAAAAACAGCAGCAGCCAAGCGTAGGGAATACCTATGGTCCAGAAGCGGCCCTTAAGCCACTTTAATTTAATGGGTTTCTTCATGATCTCAACACCACGCCACTGGTGTCCTCCCAACTAATGAACACTTCGTCATCCCATGTGGCATGATCAGCGCGGCGTTCACGGTTAGTCATACTGCACTGTACGATTTGACCATTCTCTAAACGAATGTAATAGACTGAAATACCGCCTAAATAAGCGATATCATGCACGATTCCTTTCGCCCAGTTGTACTGACCTTCAGGCTGTTCACGGCTAATTATGGTCTTTTCGGGACGCACTGCTAGCCAAACATTCTTATCTTCAACGTTAGTCGTGACGCCATAACCGACATAGAAAGGTTGGGCCAAATCATTGGACTTGATGATCAGATGGTCGACTTCATCCACTTCAATCGCACCACCAAACAAATTCACAGTACCGATAAACTCGGCAATCATGCGGCTGTTCGGGCTTTCGTAAATATCCATTGGCGAGCCAGTTTGAGCAATCCAGCCATCACTCATGATCGAAATTCGACCAGCCATTGTCATGGCTTCTTCCTGATCGTGGGTCACCATCACGCAGGTCACGCCGACACGCTCAAGGATTTCAACCACTTCTAGCTGCATTTGGGTACGCAGTTTTTTGTCCAATGCGCCCATAGGCTCATCGAGCAGTAATAATTTAGGCCGTTTCGCCAATGAACGGGCCAGTGCAACACGCTGGCGCTGACCACCGGATAACTGATGCGGTTTACGCTTACCGTATTGCTCCATATGCACGAGTTTCAGCATATCTTGCACACGCTGTTCAATTTCGGCTTTAGGCAGCTTGTCTTGCTTCAAACCAAATGCAATGTTTTGTGCCACTGTCATGTGGGGAAACAAAGCATAGGATTGAAACATCATATTGATGGGACGTTCGTATGGCGGTAAATCGGTGATATCTTCCCCATCAAGGAAAATACGGCCAGAGGTGGGCTTTTCAAAACCCGCCAACATGCGCAGTAGTGTTGACTTACCCGAGCCCGAGCCGCCAAGTAAGGCAAAAATTTCGCCTTTATTGATAGTTAATGACACATCGTCGACAGCCCGCACGTCATCGAATAATTTGCTTACCCGCTCAATCTTGAGCAGTACTTTTTCTTGCGTCTTTGTTGTCGGTTTATTGGTGACGCTCGAGGTGATTGCCATAGTACTTCTCCACCCGAAAATGAGGCGTAGATACGCTCAAACTCTAGGTTCAACACGATTAATGAATGAAAAGTGGTTCAACAAACTGTGTCAAATCCTATACGTGGATTAACTATGCATAGGATTGGACATAGAAGTTTGCCAAGCTGGGGGCAAGCTAGGCTTGCCCCCTATCGACTATTGTCCTGACTTCACTTTGGTCCAAACACGGGTTAATACGCGCTGAATTTTCAAAGGACGAATTTCACCGATATAAAGTTTGTCTAACACTTCTTGTGGTGGATAGATCGCAGGATCGGTACGGATAGCCTCATCAACCAGAGGTTGAGCGGGATCGTTCGGGTTAGCATAGGCCACATAGTTAGAGATAGGCGCTATGACTTCTGGACGCAGAAAATAGTTAATCAGCGTGAGTGCATTATCGACGTTCGTTGAATCAGCAGGGATAGCTAACATATCGAACCACAGATTGGCACCTTCTTTTGGAATGGAGTAGCCAATCTTATTGCCATTTTTTGCTTCTTCAGCACGGGCTTTCGCTTGGAATACGTCACCGGAGAAACCGTAAGCAACACAGATGTCACCGTTTGCTAAGTCAGAAATATAACGTGAAGAATGGAAATACGTCACATAAGGACGAATTTTTTCCAGTAACTCACCCGCTTTTTCATAATCTTCAGCCTTAGTGCTGTTAGGATCTAAGCCTAAATAAATCATCGCCTGTGGCACCATATCGTCGGCAGAGTCCAACATAGCAAAGCCACACTTAGAAATTTTTTCAGCGTATTTAGGATTGAAGATCAGTTCCATTGAGTTAAATGGCGCATCTTCCCCCACAGCGGCTTTCACTTTATCTATGTTGTAACCAATGCCATTGGTTCCCCATAAATAAGGCACGGCATATTGGTTAGCCGGATCGGCTTTTTCAAGCAACTTCATCAAGGCTGGATTTAAATTTTTAAAGTTAGGTAGCTTAGCGCGGTCTAAAGGTTTGAAAGCACCCGCTTTGATTTGCTTAGCGAGAAAGTGGTTAGAAGGTACAACGATATCGTAGCCACTACGACCAGACAATAATTTAGCCTCAAGCACTTCGTTACTATCAAATACATCGTAAATTACCCTAATGCTCGTTTCTTTCTTGAAGTTTTCTAAGGTATCTTCCGCGATATAATCTGACCAGTTATACACGCGAACCACTTCTTCCGCTTGGGCCACTGCGCTCGCAAATACGCTCGCAGTCACCAGCGCTAATGTGGTCATCTTATTAAATAGCTTCATGCTTTCTCCTTTCTCGGGTAGCAGAACTGCTTAAGCAAATTCTGACATTGTGTCACCGGGCTGCCCGGATATTGTTGTTATTTTCGACCAATGCTACACCTTAAAAACCGCATCGGCAGTCTCTACGGCATGATAACCATGCCTACTTTATATCTTGCTGCAATTTGTTAAGTATCAGGTTTCGTGCCAAATTTTCGAGGCATCGGTATTGCATTAACACTCAAAAAAATAGACTAGATATGACACTGCTTGTACATTTTGCAACATTAAGGCAAATGCCTCAAGTCCCTAAGCAATCGCAAAAAAACACTTAGATAAACACATTTTAAATATGACTAACAATTAGTTAGTAACGCTAGCAAGCGAACAACCTAAAATTGTTAAGCCTATTTTACTTCCCTTGCAGACAAGCAATGGAATTGAATAATCACTTTAACGGACAAGCCATTAAAAACCATCATATTATTTAACAAGCGAGTTGCACCAGTTAAGTGCAACCTCACTAAAACAGTGCACACATCAGTATCATTATGGCCAACGTTAACCCCTTATTCCTTGGGTTAACGCGGCAACACGGTCAGTGCAATCAATCCAAAACATTACACAGTGAGTAATAGGAATTCACGTTCCCATGAGCTGACAACACGGCGGAAGTTTTCAAGTTCAGCCTGTTTTACCGCCACAAATCCAGTGGTGAAGGATTCGCCTAAATATTGCTTACAGGCATCACTTTCTTCCATCGCCGCTAATGCTTCCTCTAATGTCAGTGGTAAACAATGGGTATTATTGCTACGACTTTCATTGGCTTTACCTTGCACAGGCGTCGAAGGTTTTAGCGACTCAACCATGCCGATATAGCCACACAACAAGCTCGCGGCAATCGCCAAATAACAGTTAGCATCGGCGCCGGGAATGCGGTTTTCAATGCGACGGTTTTGTGGTGAAGATTCTGGAATGCGTAAACCACAGGTACGGTTTTCATCGCCCCATTCTAAGTTTACAGGTGCCGAAGTGCCGGGGAGGAAACGACGAAACGAGTTCGCATTTGGCGCCATCAGTGGCAGCAACTCAGGAATGAATTTTTGTAGGCCTGCAATATATCCCAAGAATAGCTTGCTCTTAGTACCATCTTCATTGGTGAAAATATTCTTGCCCGTCTCTTTATTGATCACGCTTTGATGAATATGCATCGCACTGCCAGGTTCATCCGTCACGGGTTTTGCCATAAAAGTGGCACACACATCGTGCTTCAGCGCGGCTTCCCGTAAAGTGCGTTTAAAGATAAACACTTGATCAGCTAAAGATAATGCATTGCCATGGCTGAAGTTAATCTCCATCTGTGCGGGACCATCTTCATGGATTAAAGTATCGATATCTAAACCTTGAAGCTCACACCAATCGTACATGTCTTCAAACATAGGATCGTATTCGTTGGCAGCATCAATAGAGAATGACTGGCGACCCGCTTCGGGGCGACCTGAACGACCAATTGGAGGCTTTAAGGGTAAATCGTGGTCGTCACTACGACGAGTCAAATAGAACTCCATTTCGGGAGCGATAACAGGTTCCCAGCCCTGTTCGTCATAGAGAGACAACACTTTTTTCAATACGTTACGTGGTGAAAGCTCAATAGGATTACCCATTCTGTCGTAGCAATCGTGGATAACCTGTGCCGTGGCTTCGATGGTCCAAGGCAACATAAAGACGGCATTTTCATCGGGTACACAAACAAAATCGATGTCGGCTGCATCGAGCAAACTGTAGTAAATCTCTTCGTCGACAAAATCACCCGTCACAGTTTGCAACAACACACTTTCGGGCAAACGCATGCCTTTTTCATCGAGAAACTTATCGACTGGAGCAATCTTGCCGCGGGCGATGCCAGTCATGTCACTGATAACACATTCGACTTCTGTGATTTTTCGTTCTTTTAAAAAAGCGATTAGCTTATTCATTATTATTTCACTCGAGTTGTAGCCCTACGTCGGCATGCATCACCGAAGGCATTGAAAATGGAGAGGTAAAACGGATTCTCGCTCACCTTCCACTCTGGATGCCATTGCACACCGAGGGCAAATTCTTTAGTACCAATTACGGAGAAAGCCTCCACTAACCCATCTGGAGCATAAGCTTCTGGCCGCAACCCAACACCCAGGCGCTCCACGCCTTGAGTATGTACAGAGTTAATCTCTGCAGAGTTACGGCCCCAGGCCTCGTAAATAAGCCCCCCGGGCTCAACAGTAATACTGTGAGAAGCCCCATACTGCACATCTAAGGATGCGGTTTTATCTTCTCGATGTTCAATAAAGCCACCCACCTCATGGAGCTTCTGATGCAAACTGCCACCAAAAGCCACATTCATTTCTTGAAAACCGCGACAAATACCTAATACAGGTACCCCAGCAGCAATAGCAGCGTGGATCAGCGGCAAGGTTGTCGCGTCACGTTTAGGATCATGGTGTGTACCAAGCTCACTCGGCTGGCCTGCATAAAGATGGGGTTCTACATTAGAAGGAGAGCCAGTAAACAAAATACCATCAAGACGCTCTAAAATAGCGTCTATCGGTAAATCGCCACCTAAAGATGGGATCACTAACGGCCAGCCTTTAGCGCCATTAACTACGCCTAAAAGGTATTTTTCACCAACAATATTAAAGGGGTGTGATCCCAATTGTTGATTGCATGCAATAACACCTATGAGGGGTAAATCGACTGACATATCACACCTTTAGAATTGATTTTACTAGCATAACGAACACTTTGCCTTTAAATGTTCATTTTTTCACACAGTACACCGAAATTTAGCACTAGGCAAGAGGTTAAACACTTGTTAAAGGTTATTTAATCCACTTATCCTTAATAAGCATAAATAACATGTAGTTAAATATATATTTACCCCATTTCTCGCTAATTCATGTATATAAACCAGCGATTACACCAGCATAAAGCTCACTTTTTACCGAGTAAATTAAACCGTATTCGAACCAAATTTGAACCAATATTATTTACACAAAGAAGAGGATACATAACCAATATGACAGGGATAAAAAGTAGGTAATACCAATCGTATTAAATATCTGTTCATTCAGCGGGAGTTCAACGCGCTTTAGACAAGGCGAAGGCTTGAAGGCATAGTGGTGCTCTGTCGAAAGCCTTGAACGTAGTATAAAGCGCGTTGCCATGTAGTGAACATCAGCCGCCCTTCGGGAGCCTCACAGGCATACCACTCCCGTGTTGCATTGACTTAAAAGGGAATGACCATTTCTGCGTCAATGCGCCTTGGATTGAAATGCCTGTGAGGCTCTGAACTGATTAGATATTTAATGTGATTGGTATAAATCCGCAGGAATGTTGAATAACAGTATTACGCCACTCACTTTTAGCGAATAAGTGGCCTAATATGTTGAATAATAGGGTAAGTTAATGACTTAATTAGAAGTTTGCAGGCGTAGTCGCACTCACTAGGCGACAAGGTTCATCGAAGGGATTGCGGAATCTATGGGGCAATTCACTGTTAAAATAATAACTGTCACCCGCTTCCAAAATATACACTTCATCCCCAACAGTGAGTTCGAATTTACCTTCTATCACCATAGCGGCCTCTTCACCTTCGTGCTTTAGCATCTCTTCACCCGTATCTGAACCGGGTGGGTAAATCTCATTCATCACTGACATTGCGCGGTTCGGGTAATCACGGCCAATCAGTTTAAATTCAAGTGGCCCAGTACCAATATTCAGTAATTCATTGGATCGATAGACGACCTTTTGCTCACTATCAGTTGAGGCTTCAATGGAGAAAAAGTCCACTAAAGACATCGGGATACCCGACAGCACTTTTTTTAAAGAGCTGACTGACGGGCTAACACTGTTTTTCTCGATCATTGAAATCGTACTGTTAGTCACACCAGCACGTTTGGCTAATTCTCGTTGAGATAAGCCTTTCATTTTTCGAACAGTTTTGAGGCTGGCTCCAATATCCAAATTTCACATCCCCCTAAAGGCTCGGGTCAATCCCGATAGATGACGAACAGGTTGTTCAGGATAAACACCATCCAGAACGCATTTTCGCCCAAAAAGCGCGTGTTTTACTGCTTTCATTGTATTCTACATAAAAAGCGTGTTAAATAAAACGAACACTTTTTTGCGTCATGTTAAAAGTGTGATGAGTATACTGAGACAAGTCCAATTTACAATAAAAACAATTTTTGGGAGCCATAATGGCAAGCAAACCTCCAGTGCACAGTGAACAGTATCCACACTCTTATTATGTTGATACTGCTAAAGAAATTTACGCTCATCCACAACTCGAAGGCAATATCAATGCCGATGTCTGTATCGTGGGCGGCGGCTTTAGCGGTATCAATACCGCCATAGAACTCGCGCAGCGCGGTATGAGTGTTGTGCTGTTAGAAGCGAGGCGAATTGGCTGGGGCGCATCGGGGCGTAATGGCGGCGAACTCATTCGCGGCATAGGCCATGACCCTGCACAATTTCAAAGTGAAATCGGCACTGAAGGTGTTCAAGCAATTCAACAGATGGGCTTTGAAGCCGTCGAGATAGTGCGAAATCGCATACAAGAACACAGTATCGACTGCGATCTGCAAATGGGTTACTGCGACTTAGCGGTTAAACCTCGTCACATGGATGAGCTTGAAGAAGAATTTAGCGCACTCAAAGCCATGGGTTATCAGCAAGAAATCAAGCTGTTAACTAAGCCACAATTAGGTGAAGTCATAGGCTCAGATTTTTATCAAGGTGCGCTGGTTGATATGGGTAGCGGCCATTTACACCCGCTGAATCTTGCTCTGGGTGAAGCTCGCGTCGCCCGTAATCTCGGCGCTAGGTTGTTTGAGTACAGCGCTGCTGAAAAAATCATTCAAGGCGCCAAACCTAAGGTCATTACCGCTAAGGGCGAAGTCACATGCCAATACTTAGTACTGGCGGGCAATGCCTATATCGGCCACAAACTTAATAGCTTTGTAGGGGGAAAAGTATTACCTGCAGGCAGTTATTTATTGGCGACAGAGCCCTTAACTGAGGCCCAATGCGCGAGTATTATCCCGCAAAACATGGCCTTCGCGGATATGCGAATTGCCCTAGATTACTTTCACTTATCGGCAGATCGTCGTTTGCTGTTTGGCGGCCTTTGTACCTATTCGGGTAAAGATCCGAAAGATATTGAAGCGGCACTGAGACCGAATCTTGAGAAAGTTTTCCCGCAATTAAAAGGGGTACGTATCGATTATGAATGGGGCGGCATGATAGGTATCGGTGCTAACCGTATGCCACAAATTGGTCGCCTTCCTGATGCCAATAATATTTTTTACGCCCAAGCCTATGCGGGACATGGTGTGAATGCCACTCACATGGCGGCAAAACTGCTTGCCGAGGCCATTTGCCAACAGGCGGGACATTTCGATGTGTTTGCTAAAATCAAACACATCACTTTCCCCGGCGGCCCAACATTCCGCTCACCTATGCTCGCTGCAGGCATGCTGTATCACAGATTTAAGGACTTGTTTTAAGTCGCTTGTTACGCCTTGCCCACAGGATAAAAGGGATAGATCCAAGATAATGCACGACTAAAGCCACCAACACACCAAAGCCAATACCACTAGAAGTTAAAGGTATCCCTGGCTTAAAGTTGCTGATGGTTTTCTCAAGATAATCAAAGCGAACAGGGTTAAACATATAGGCAGTTTTCTCAAACAAATTGCCCGAATTAAAAATCGCCACGCCCTGTGTTAACGCTTTATAAAGCGCCAGTGTCTGTACCTTTTGCTCAGCGTCGGCACGCACACTTGGCTCCTCATTTTGCTGGTGGCGGGCAATCATGGCATCAACATCGGCGTAATGATATTCCTTAGCCGTTGCCTCGTAACCTTCTACCTGCCATCGAGTCGATTCATAAAGGCCTGATAAAAATTGCTGATAATGATCAGCCAGTTGTGGTAACTGTAAGGCAATCACTAAAATAAATCCAAATACCAACTTATCGATCAATCTCGCTATCAAAGGTTTCTCCTTGGCATTTCGCCAAACGACGTAGAAGTCACATGATGTTCAACAAAAACCACGCTAACTTAATTAATCTACAGCACTAATTTCAATGGTGATACTCAATTAACACTCTATCGGCAGATCGTTACGGCTGCCCCAATCCGCCCATGAACCGTCATAGAGGATGGGATTTTTATGCCCAGCGGCGACCGAAGCTAAGATCAAAATACACGCCGTAATCCCAGAACCACAGCTGAATATCCGTGCGGATTTATCCGCTGCTAGCCCTTGATAAATAGACTGTAGCTCACTAACCGTTTTGATTTTATTACCATCGAGCACTTGAGCGAAGGGTAAATTAACTGAGCAAGGAATATGCCCAGAGCGCACACCGGGGCGCGGCTCACTCACTTGACCTAAAAAGCGTGGCGCACCACGGGCATCGACAATCGCCGTTCCGGCATCTTCAATTCGTGATAACACTGCCTCAGCATCCATCACAAGCTCGGGGTGGTATTGCAACACATCCGCCAAAGTATCGATATCCGTCGGGCCATAATCGACGCCTTCGGCTTGATAACGCGATGAGGTAATGCGGTCTTCTTCAATCCATTGAGGCAAGCCACCATCAAGCACATAGACTCGATTAAAGCCCATGACTTTAAAGGTCCACCACGCCCGTGGAGATGAATAAATGCCTTGGTTATCATAGATAACAATAACACTGTCGACCTCAATCCCAAGTTGAGCTATCTCTTGGATGAACTGCTCAAACGTCGGCAAGGCATGAATTTGGGTTGAAGTCTTATCGCAAAACACATTTTCCAAGTCGAATCGACGTGAGCGCGGAATGCAAATAGGCTCATCGTAAACTAAGGGTTCTTTACCAATAACGGTTTCCATACTGGCATCGAGTAAGACTAAATGGGGATCGGTGAGGTGTGCTTCGAGCCACTGCGTACTAACAAGTGGGTATTCCATAGCTGGTCCTTTTACTGTTATCCAAATCTGCCGATAGTCTCTCACCAAATGCCGTAAAGCCCAAATATCAGCTTAACAAATTGTCTGCTTTGGGATTTTATTTAAAAGCGCCTACTCGGTTTTATGCGCTCAATTATTAGTGCATTCAATCATTAGATTGCGGCGAAGCCGTGTTTTGAAGAGAGTGCTTTCAAACTGCTCATTTTTAATGATGCCGCTTTCAAAACGATCCTGTCGATATGGCCGTGTTCGAGATAGCCCTTTCGCAAAAGTCCGTTTCGAGACAACTGTTTTCAAAATAGCCGCTATTTAATGACTTCTATTTTCACGTCAATCAAGCCAGAAGAAGTATTGCCTATACTACTGAACGCCGATTTAGACAGATCAATAATGCGGCCACGCACGAAAGGCCCTCTATCATTGATTTTCACAATCACACTTTTGCCATTATCGACATTGGTGACCTTAACACTCGAGCCAAAGGGTAACTTTTTATGCGCTGCTGTCTTTAATTTATGTTTGTAAAGTTCACCGCTGGCCGTCTGCTTATTCTGATGTTTATCCCCATAAAATGAAGCCTGACCAGCTTCCGTGAATCCCACCCAGTTTCCATTCTCATCCGTCTGCATTGAAGAACAGCCGGCCAAAAAGCTTAGCAATGCCAGTACAAATAGTTTGACGACATTGAACTGCCTAATTGGGTTTTGAAGTGCATTCACATGACACCCTCTCTAATGAGTGAACGCTTTGCTGACGAGCGAAAGGCTCAGCAAAAGTCTCGGGGAAAATAACCAACAACCTTAGATGGCAAAGCTCTAAGCTTGCATCCTAAAAGATCAAAACAAGAAACAATAAATTTCCACGAGGCTACAGCAGTTGCACGTTAAAATCACGTATTTACAGGTGAATGCTCTTACGTTGAGATAAAATATGCAGTCATAACGAGGCTTTGTATCCTAATTTAGATCGGTAAACAAAGCCCTAACGAGTTAACACTTCATGGATAATCTCAAATTTGGGTTCTTTACCACTTGGCCATGTAGGTTTCTTTATGGGGTTTTCAAAAGTGGTCAGCCAAATATCAAGATCACTGGAACCAGACAAACAACCCATAAACGCAAAATACATTCCACTATTTATCATGTGACGGGCAAACTGAATAGCGTCTTCAAGAGTGCCCTCTTCCCAGTTATGTGTGAACGTTTCATCATCCCATACCCATTTAATAGGGACTCCACTTTCATCACAAGCGAAAAACCTTACATTTCGATAACCTTTACTTGCTGTTTTTAGAGAGTTTATAAAACTTTCTCTGGTGTTATCGAATCTTTTTTTGAACTCTTCAATATCTAGATCTTTGCTAATAAAGTTCTTCATACTTGTCCTAGAACAATAAATCCGGCCACCCAAGTTAAAACAAATAAATCCGGCAAATAAATCCGGCCACCCAAGTTAAAATCAATAAATCCAGCCACCCAAGTTAAAACAATAACATAATGTGCTTTCGATTTGCCTTCAAGCCGCATTGACCAACAATAAATCCGGCCACCCAACTTAAAACAATAACATAATGTGCTTTCGGTTTGCCTTCAAGCCGCATTGACTAAAGTTGTATTAATAAGAGTGATAAAATGTGGCTGGATTACTGATGGGAAATAAAATCAAGCTAACTCATTAAAAAATGACAAGTTTAAGCCGTACTAACCCACCCAATTTACTAAGGAGCATCGATTTAATTGATTACACAAGATTGCTGTCAGTTAATGTGAAAGTGCTGACAACTTGTCGCAAAATGCCGTCGTCGCTTTTCTAAGTGTTCGCAGTAATCGGTGAGTTCTTGCAACGTACCCACAGGGCCATGAAATAACTTACCAAACTCCGTGGTCAGTTTGAGCCAGTTGTCATGGGGGATATTTAATCTTGTCAGCAACTTGGCGCTAATTTCACTGATGGCGCCACATTTATCATTGCGAATGATTCGCCCAGTATCCTCCACCAATTGAAGGTAATCCGTTAATGAAAAGGCAATGCCATTGGGTTGGTTATCACACTCATTGCCAATGAAAGGCTGTAAATTTTTAGGTTGTTCACCTTTTAATGCGGCCCGAATCCGCAGCTGGATGCTGGTATGGTCGGATTGTTCTGGCGTATCGGCCATCTTGGCTCGAATGGGGTTTAAATCAACATAAGCCATACAGGCTAACACTGCGGCTTCATCAAGTAGAGCTTGTGACTTAAATCGACCTTCCCAAAATCGACCTGTACAGCTATCTTCTTGATTTGCTTGCCTTGCTATCGGTTCGTTAAGACAGCGCATAAACCATGAAATATCACATAATCGGCTGCGGTAAACTGCAATGGCATGCTTGAGTCTGAGCACTTGATGGGGTTCAACTAACTCACCATTGGTGAATTTTTGTGTGAGTTCATCGCCTTTAAATAGCTTATGCCAATGTTCAAGCACTTCGCGGTCACTCCAACGATTTGCACTGTCGATATCTACCCGCAACACTACATGCAAGTGATTTGACATCACAGCAAAGGCTGCCACATCAATCGCAAAAACCGTTTCAAGTTCAAACAGTAATGATTCTACCCAACCACGACGATGGTCATAGTTTTTCCCCGAGTAGGTATCATCGCCACATAAAAAGGCGCGCCGAACAACACGGCTACAACAATGGTAATAGGGAGTGTCTTCAAGGCTAATTTGAGTTCTGCGAGGGCGCGGCATAAAACCTCCTTGTCTAATGCTTAACAAAAGCATAGCCGGAGGTTAACTGTTATGCCATTTTAGATTGGGTGTCTTAGCAGTTACTTAGCAGTTATCTTAGCAGTTATAGCCTTGTTAGCTGTGGTTTGCTTATACATTAAGTTTGACCATACCTGAGTGATCTCTATCTACAAAATAGTGATGGTTTTTGTTTTTTATGGCATCTATTGCAGCCGCTGCATCATCTGTTGAATCTATATCTTTGAGTAGTGTTTCAAGTTCAGTAATAGCCTCTTCTTTTTGTGCTACTGCTAATAACATACATGCCCTGTACCTTACATTTTTTGACCTGTCTTGAGTTGCTATAATACCGAGTTGAAATGAATCGTTGCTTGTTTTGGCATATTTAATTGAGTGGTAAACGCAGGATGCTCTTTCACCCCATTTTTTTGAAATACGATATTTTCGAAGCAATAATTCAGGGAATTTTTCGCCAAGCTTACTTAATTCCTTTACGGCCTTATATTCTTCATCCGAACCTCGACCGTCAAGTTTCTTCAACTCTGCTTCAATATTCGGTAATTCCAATGAAGCCTCCAATTCAGCTAACGTCTTAGTATTTATGCGCTGCGCTGTTTGCAGGGCATAAATAGCTTGTTGACTCAATCTTAAATATGGCTGCTGCCACATCCATGTAAATGGGTATAAATGATGCTATAGGAATTTGCTTTTTTGCGGTAGCGGTTTTTATACAGTTTGATGGGTAATCACTTGATATCGTTTTAGCTTTCTCATTCTTCGCGCTTATTTTTTGCTGATGAATCGCTATCTAACGACTCAAAACTCCAAGGAATACACCTCCCCTCGGAGTTGCCGCAGGGCGAATAGACAAATTGCGTGAGTTCGGTCATGGATGACCGACTAGCTTTCGCAGGTGCAGGGACGCATTCTTCGGAAGCGATAGCAAATTTGGCAATGAGCACAAGGGGCTTTCAACTCCGTTGGGGGCGTCTTGGAGCATCCAAGGAGGATAGGACGAGCAGTCCTCCTTGGTCGGGTGTGGGGTGAAGCCCCACGACTTTGATTTTGATTAAAGCATTCAAAATACGAAACACACTTTGGGGCAATAGCTTTTTAGCGAAACAAACAGCGAAAGGGTCAGTGAGGATTGGCATTGTTGTAACAGTGACCGTTAGCGACATGGCCGCTTTTTCATATCCCTGTGAACGCGGCATATACACTTCCGTATACTGTAGATGCCGCCATCGAGCCTATAGGGATTCTTCTTTTTAAATCTAAAGACGGCGAGTCACTGGGGAAATAATGACAATAAATGCAGCACAACTGACGATACAATTGTCTTGCTTTGGGCAAAACCGCCCTAAAAATAAAAACCTCTTTCCATGTAATATGAAAAGAGGTTTTAGGATTGAGCGAAAGTGGCTCCTTCTCTTATATAGATAAAAAAGAGCGGTTATAAAAACAGTTCGCTTATAGCACGATCCAAGTCGCTTTCAGTTCTGTGTATTTGTCGAAGGAGTGCAGAGATTTATCTCGGCCATTACCTGACTGTTTATAGCCACCGAATGGTGCAGTCATGTCACCGCCATCGTAATGGTTGATCCACACCATGCCAGAGCGAAGGGCTTTAGCGGTTTTATGGGCCTTGCTAATATCCGACGTCCACACGCCAGCGGCTAAACCGTAGATGGTATCGTTGGCTATTGATATCGCTTCTTCCATGCCATTAAATTCAATAACAGATAACACAGGGCCAAAGATTTCTTCGCTGGCAATTTTCATCTGATTGTTTACGTTAGAAAATACCGTTGGCTGCACATATACACCGCCCGTGTCGGCCATAACTTGGCAGCCACCGTGGACTAAGGTTGCACCTTCGTCTTTACCCGCTTTGATGTAACTGAGTACTGTATCTAACTGTTGTTTATCGACAACGGCGCCGCTCACAGTGGCGGGATCGAGTGGATGCCCCGGATGCCATGAGGCTAACTCCTCAGCAATAAGCGTGATAAGCTCATCTTTCACCCCGGATTCTACCAGCAAACGCGAACCTGCGGTGCAAACTTCACCTTGGTTAAAAGCAATGGCTTCGGCAGCAGCAACAGCAGCGGCTTTGAGATCTGGCGCGTCATTAAAGACGATATTAGGGCTCTTGCCTCCCGCCTCTAGCCACACGCGTTTCATGTTCGACTCACCAGCGTAAATCATTAATTGCTTGGCAATTTTGGTGGAACCTGTGAAAACCAGCGTATCCACATCCATATGCAACGCTAAGGCTTTACCCACGGTATGACCAAATCCTGGCAACACGTTGAGTACGCCTTGTGGGATCCCAGCTTCAATAGCCAATTGCGCCATACGGATAGCCGTTAAGGGTGACTTTTCAGAGGGTTTTAACACCACACTATTACCCGTGGCCAGCGCGGGCCCGAGCTTCCAACACGCCATCAGCATTGGGAAGTTCCACGGAACAATCGCGGCCACAACCCCCACAGGCTCACGGGTGATCATGCCAATTTCATTGTGAGCCGTTGGCGCAAGTTCATCGTAAATTTTATCAATCGCTTCACCAGACCAGCGAATCGCACGGGCAGCCCCCACTACATCCACAGCCTTGGAGAAACGAATCGGTTTACCCATGTCGAGGGTTTCTAACAGCGCGAGTTCATTGGCATTTTCCTCCAGTAACTCGGCAAAACGTATCATCACTTGTTTGCGCTTTACCGGAGACTGCTGCGACCAAACACCAGACTCAAATACGCTGCGGCCATTAGCAACCGCAAGATTGGCATCTGCAAGATCGCAACTCGCCACTTTTACCAACAAGCGGCCATCGATAGGACTAATACAATCAAAGGTGTTACCCGAAACGGCATCTTGGTATTCGCCATTGATAAACGCCTTACCATTAATAGACAGGCTGGCAGCCAGACTTTCCCATTCGCTGCGTTTCTTCGGTGTGCTCATGATGACCTCTTAATAATTCGTATAGGTGTGGTTTATCGTTCATCGACAAGAAAATAGTGGCCCGTGACGACTTTAGCGCAAATGCTAAACATCACCACAGTCATAATCCGAGCTTCAGGTTACGCTGTTTAAGCAATAAAATTCAATATTTTTTACAAAAATAGCTTTTTTGCCACAAATAACTGCACACTGCTCTTCCATGTTCATTATTTCTAACATAGCATAGCAAATATTAGCCACCCTAAAACAAGACCTGAAAATACAGGACAAGGTAGACACTATGGCCGATTTGCCGCTCAATTCCTCAAGCGTACCCTCACTTGAACATTTCTGGATGCCTTTTACCGCTAACCGCCAATTCAAAGCCAGTCCGCGGTTACTCGCCAAGGCCGAAGGCATGTATTACACGGATATTGATGGTAATAAAGTGTTAGATGCTACCGCAGGTTTATGGTGTTGTAACGCAGGCCATGGTCGCAAGGAAATCAGCGAAGCGGTCAGCAAACAAATTAAAGAGATGGACTACGCGCCCTCCTTCCAAATGGGTCATCCGATTGCCTTTGAACTTGCCGAGCGCTTAGTCGAGCTCAGTCCTGAGGGATTGAACAAGGTCTTCTTTACTAACTCAGGTTCTGAGTCCGTCGATACTGCACTTAAGATGGCACTTTGCTATCACAGAGCCAACGGTCAAGCCTCACGCACCCGCTTTATCGGCCGAGAAATGGGTTACCACGGTGTAGGTTTTGGCGGTATATCTGTCGGTGGATTAAGCAATAACCGCAAAGCATTTAGTGGCCAATTATTGCAAGGCGTCGATCACTTACCTCATACCTTAGATATCCAAAATGCGGCATTTACCCGCGGACTCTCGCACTTTGGCGCTGAAAAAGCCGAAGTATTAGAACAACTAGTGACCCTGCATGGCGCCGAGAATATTGCCGCCGTAATCGTTGAACCTATGTCGGGTTCTGCTGGGGTAATATTACCGCCACAAGGTTACTTAAAACGTCTGCGTAAAATCACTAAAAAGCACGGCATCCTACTGATTTTTGACGAAGTTATTACTGCTTTTGGCCGCGTTGGCGCCGCTTTTGCGAGTCAGCGTTGGGGCGTTATCCCAGATATAATCACCACGGCTAAAGCCATCAATAACGGCGCCATCCCTATGGGCGCAGTGTTTGTGCAAGATTTTATTCACGACACTTGCATGCAAGGCCCTAATGAACTGATTGAGTTTTTCCACGGCTACACCTATTCAGGTCATCCAGTGGCTGCGGCCGCGGCGCTTGCCACACTATCAATTTATGAGCATGAGCAATTATTCGAGCACAGTTTTGAGCTTGAACGCTACTTTGAAGATGCAGTACACAGCCTCAAAGGGTTGCCGAATGTGATTGATATCCGCAACACAGGCTTAGTGGCGGGGATTCAATTCTCCCCTAACGCTCAAGGCGCGGGTAAACGGGGTTACGGTGTGTTTGAACACTGCTTCCGCCACGGCACTTTAGTGCGCGCCACGGGTGACATTATTGCCATGTCACCACCACTGATTGTCGATAAACGCGAAATTGACCAAATGGTTAATAGCCTAAGCGATGCCATTAACGCCGTTGGATAATAGCACCAGCGGTTCGTTCTACTCTCACATTTAACACCCCACTGCGGCGGGGAACTTCAAAGGTTAACTATGCTCAAGATCACTCATTTTGTTAATGGTCAGCACACCCCTGCCAGTACCAGAACCCAAGATATTTTTGAACCTGCCACGGGTGAACGACGTGGCCAAGTCTCACTAGCAAGCGAAACCGAAGTCGGCGAAGCCATCGCGATCGCTAAAACCGCCTTTGAAACCTGGTCGCAAGTCACGCCGCTCAACCGTGCTCGAGTGCTGTTTAAATTCAAAGCCTTAGTTGAGCAGAACCTAGATGAAATGGCGCAGCTTATCACCCGCGAGCACGGAAAAGTGATCGACGATGCTAAGGGCGAGTTGATCCGAGGTCTCGAAGTGGTCGAATTTGCCTGTGGTATTCCGCACTTGCTTAAAGGTGAACACACCCAGCAAGTGGGTGGCGGCGTCGATTCTTGGTCAGTTAATCAAGCTTTAGGTGTTGTCGCAGGCATAGCGCCCTTTAACTTCCCCGTGATGGTTCCCATGTGGATGTTCCCAATCGCGATTGCCTGCGGTAACACCTTTATTATGAAACCCTCGGAAAAAGACCCAAGCTCGGTGATGCGGATTGCCGAGCTGCTTAAAGAAGCGGGGCTTCCCGATGGCGTGTTTAACGTGATTAACGGCGACAAAGAAGCCGTCGATACCTTACTCACCCATAAAGATGTGCAAGCGGTGAGCTTTGTAGGCTCAACTCCGATTGCCGAATACATCTACAGCACAGCCTCTAAACATGGCAAACGCGTGCAAGCCTTAGGCGGCGCGAAAAACCATATGTTACTCATGCCAGATGCAGATTTAGATCAAGCCGTTAGCGCCTTAATGGGTGCCGCTTACGGCAGTGCTGGTGAGCGTTGTATGGCAATTTCAGTTGTACTCGCGGTAGGCGATGTGGGCGACGCGTTAGTGGAAAAACTGCTACCGCAAATCCAAACCTTAAAAGTTGGCAACGGCCTAACACCAGAGATGGAAATGGGTCCGCTGATCTCAAAACAACACCTTGCCAAGGTCACCCAATATGTTGAAGCCGGTGTGCAAGAAGGTGCAGTGCTGCTGGTCGATGGCCGTAAACTGAGGGTGGAAGATCATCAACAGGGTTATTTCCTCGGCGCCTGTCTATTCGACCATGTCACGCCTGAAATGAGCATCTACCGCGAAGAAATCTTTGGCCCAGTGCTGGCGATTGTGCGCGTGAAAGATTACCCAACGGCGCTTGAGCTGATTAACCGACACGAATTTGGTAATGGCACGACGATTTTCACCCAAAGTGGTGAAGCGGCGCGGCATTTCTGCCACCACGTACAAGTCGGTATGGTTGGAGTGAACGTGCCGATCCCGGTGCCGATGGCGTTCCACAGTTTTGGCGGTTGGAAGCGTTCACTGTTTGGGCCGCTGCATATGCATGGTCCCGATGGCGTGCGTTTTTATACCAAACGTAAGGCAATTACTGCCCGCTGGCCCGTAGGTAAACAGACTCAAGCTGAGTTTGTGATGCCAACGATGAAATAGCCGAATGTCAGCTCAACAAGGAAATCGCAAATGACTGTGAGTATCAACGCCATTATTCGCTTTGCTGCGGCGCAAACACCCGTCGAAACCTACCAGTTACCGACGGAAAAGTTGTTAGCTGGTAATCCAACTCAAGGGCTAGAGAATCATTATTCTAGCCCTTGTGATCAATTTCACAGTGGAATTTGGCAAAGTGAATCAGGCGCTTGGAAAATAAACTACACTGAATACGAGTACTGCGAAATCCTCGAAGGGATGAGTGTTATCACCGATCTTCAAGGTCAATCGCAGACGTTCACTGTGGGTGATAGGTTTATCATACCCGCGGGTTTTCAAGGCACTTGGGAAGTCGTAGAGCCCTGCCGCAAGGTTTACGTCATTTACGAACAAAAGTGAGATCAACGAGGCTGATGTTAGCCTCAAAAAAGCTAAGTTATCTTAGCAATAACTCGCCATGAGGTCACAGCAACGGGTTTTCCTAGGCTGTTGTTTGGCAAACCAACGGATGCACTGGCGCGATTGAATAACCATGGTCGCCAGTAACACGTCCGAGTCAACAAAGAAAATGGGAGAAATACCGTGCATAATAATCTGAAAAAAAAACGGCTGGTACAGCTTGTCGGACTCGCGCTAACCACGACCCTATTCTCCGGCATGGTCGCCGCCGAAGTGACTGGGGAAATTAGTCTTACTAACGACTATCGTTTTCGCGGCGTATCACAAACCGCTGGCGATCCTGCCCTGCAAGGTGGTATCGATTGGAGCTTTGATTCGGGTTTCTCTGTCGGGGCTTGGGCAAGTAACGTGGACTTTGATGAGCCAGGTTATAACGGCCCAGCGATCGAATACGATTTCTATGTCGCCTATGGTGGTGAGATCAACGAAGAGCTGACCTACGACATCACCCTTAACCGTTATAACTACTCAGGCGAGAGTGATATAGGTTATTTCGAAGTGATTACGGGTATGGAATTTAAGGGCTTTCGCCTAGCCTATTGGTTTACCAATGATTACGGTGGTACTGTAGTGATGTGATGGACGCCTCAGCACCTAAGCTTGCAGTATTATGCCAAGCTTAAAGCTGACAAATAGTTCTGGAGGTTTCCATCATGGATATTAAAGTTATTGGTATCGATTTAGCCAAAAATGTTTTTCAAGTTTGTGTTTGTCTTATGGATAACTCTGTCATGAGTAACAAAAAGGTTAACAGAAACAAGCTGCTCGATAAAATTAGACAATTCCCCGAAGGTAGCCTTATTGCTATGGAGGCC